>JAPZRK010000051.1 GCA_027531445.1 Leptospira sp. | reverse complement strand
TATGTCGTCTAAGATACGACGGGGAGGAAAAAATTATGATCGTTCGATCCATCCATCAACCCGCTTATAATCGCCACAAAGAAAGTGGCCTCGCAGGACAAGGTCCGAAGAAAGGATTTTCCCAAGGTTCCAATGGGAAGACCTTTGAAGAGTATTTGACAGAAGCCTTCCAAGGCGAAGTGGTACAGAATGGAAATTGGGTATCTCCCAAACTTTCTGACCTCGGTCAAAAGAACCTTCGTAGACTCTAAGTCCCTTTCCTAGCAAGTAGCTAGGGCGTTTCCATTCCCTACCTAGCTCCCGCCATTGGGAGCTAGGTAGGGAAATACAAGTCGATCTCCAAAAACGATCGGCACCGATTCGGCTTTTTCTTGCCTTCTGTTGCAGAACGGGTATTGGTTCTCCGAAACTATAAGCATGGAGACATTACAAATTCTGTGGGCACTCGTAAGGCGTGATTATGCTTTGCAGTATGCTGGATCCTTTTTAGGCATCTCTTGGATGTTTTTGCAGAACTTGGTTCTGATCTCTCTCTATGCTGTCGTTTTCCTTGTTCTCAACCTTCGAACCCCAAGCACCCAAGACGATTTTACTGCGTATTTGCTCACAGGTCTCCTTTTTTGGATTCCACTCCAGGAGTTTTTGGTTAGAGGCACAAGCATTCTCACGGACAATCGTTCGCTTCTAAAAAAGTCATCGCTGGGACTGGATCTATTTATTTGGATTCCTTTTGTCCAATACTTGATCCATGTTTTTATCACATCGATTCCGGTGTTCATTCTACTTGCATATTATGGAAAACTAAATTACTTGGGTCTCTTGACAGGTTTGATTTGTCTTGTATTTGTTGGTCTTTACCTTCTCCTGTTTTTACATTATCTTTCTAGGCTAAATGTTTTATTAAAAGACATCTCCCCTTTGATCCGATTGGTGAGTCAGGTTTTATTTTGGGGAATACCGGTGCTCTATTATCCAAAAGGATTTCTCCGCGAGATCAATTTGCTCAATCCATTGACGATTCCCTTAGACATATTTCGAAGTTTGGTGATCGAAGGTTTCGTTCCACAATTCGATTGGATTGGCATATTTCCTTTTCTGTTTTCGTTCCTGCTTGTCTTTATTCTTGCAAAGAAGAAATTTCAAACCGTGATCTTAGATCATCTCTAAATCAATGGGTTCAATCAAGGTCTCTCACCTTACAAAAGAATATTACGGATTTTCGAAGCCGTCAAAAAGAATCCTTGCTGGATTGACCTTCGGTTATCTTGGAATCGATACTCGTTTTACAGCCTTAAAAGATATTTCATTTGAAGCTGTACCTGGTGAAGCAATCGGGATCATCGGAAGAAATGGTGCGGGGAAGTCGACACTCCTTAAAATTTTAGCTGGAGTGACCAAAGAAGAATCAGGGACAAAAGTAATCAAAGGATCTGTGCGCGCCTTATTAGAGTTAAGTGTCGGTTTTAACTCTGAACTTTCTGGAGAAGAAAACGTTTACTTTAATGGACTCGTTTGGGGATACAAACCTGCACAAATTTCAAAATTGATGGATGAAGTTTTTGATTTTGCAGGGTTGGCAGATTTTAGAAAGGTGCCACTCAAAAATTATAGCTCTGGAATGGCTATGCGATTGGGCTTTAGTTTGGCAACCGCTGAGCGCCCGGAAATTTTAATAGTAGACGAAGCTCTTGCCGTGGGAGATGCAAGTTTCCAACAAAAATGTTTACACCGCTTTGAACAATTTTTGAAAGAAGGCTCAATCGTTCTGTTTGTCAGCCATGACCTAGGTTTGGTGAGTCATTTTTGCAAACGCATTTTACTCTTTGAACGTGGGAAACTTTTGTTCGATGGAACGCCGAAAGAAGGGATTGAGTCCTATATGCAAATCTTAGCGAAAACAGAAGGTGAGGTAAACTCGTCGCTCACTACAAATTCTGCACAAACATCCTCCTTCGGAGATTTTATATCTTCACTTGATATTTCCCTTTCAAAGGGAAATGTTACACTTCCTCATCTTACTTTTGTAGGCGATGAGATCACATTAGAAATTCAATTTACTGCCAAACAATCAATGTCACAACTCACCGTAGGCTTTCATATTGATGATGAAAAAGGCATTCGGATATTTGGCACAAATACACACCTTCTACAAGTTCCACCTATGGAAGTGATTGAAGGAAAGCAGGGAAAAGTTTCCTTTAAATTTCCCGTTTGGTTTCGAGAAGGCAAGTATTCCATTGGTGTTGCATTCCATCGCGGTCAATCTCATACCCAAGGTAGTTATCTTTGGCGAGAGTCTTTGTATAATTTTGAAGTTGAGCGTGTCAATTTACCCCATTCGGTGGGCCTCCTTTTTCTACCTGTAAACGCGATTGTCCAGATTCTGGACTAGAAAAAACGGTTTCCCTCACGTGTTTTCAGAAAATCTTGGAGCCATATGAAAGTATGCGTAGTTGGAACTGGGTATGTCGGTCTCGTCGCTGGGACATGTTTTGCAGAATATGGAAATGAAGTCATTTGCGTCGATAAAGATGAAAAAAAGATCTCCGACCTCAAACAAGGCATCATCCCAATATATGAGCCAGGGCTTTCAGAGCTTGTCCTTCGAAATTACAAAGAAGGCAGATTGTCATTTTCTACATCATTAAAAGAAGGTGTAGAAGCTTCAGAATTCATCTTTATTGCAGTCGGTACACCTACATCTGACAATGGTTCTGCGGATCTTCGTTTTGTCTATGCAGTAGCCGAGGAAGTTGGGAAAGCGATGAACGGTTATAAGATCATCGTAGATAAGTCGACTGTTCCCGTAGGTACTGCAGACCAAGTAAAAGAGATCGTCGCAAAACACACTAAACATCCATTTGATGTTGTATCAAATCCCGAGTTTTTGAAAGAAGGCGCGGCGATCGAAGACTTTATGAGACCTGAACGAGTTGTGATCGGTGCGGAAACAGAAATTGCCGCAAAAAAAATGAGTGAGCTTTACTCTCCATTTGTATTGAACGGCAATCCCATTTTGACGATGGGAATCCGCAGTGCAGAGCTAACCAAGTATGCATGTAATGCCTTTCTTGCCACTAAGATTTCTTTCGTAAACGAAATTGCTAATCTTTGTGATGCGGCGGGTGCTAACTTTGAAGACGTCAGAAAAGGAATGGGTACTGACTCACGTATCGGACGTCAGTTTCTCTATGCAGGTATAGGATACGGTGGCTCTTGTTTTCCTAAAGACGTACGGGCGCTTTTACGCACCGCCGAACAGTACGATGCATCCATGAGTATCATTCAATCTGTAGAAGATGTGAATGAACGCCAAAAGATGCGACTTACAGATAAGATCTTTTCGCATTACAAGACAAATGATATGAAAGGTAAAACATTCGCGGTCTGGGGGCTTTCTTTTAAACCAGGCACAGACGATATGCGAGAGGCACCTTCAATACCTCTGATTTACGAATTGCATAAGAATGGAGCCAAGATTCAGGCTTTTGACCCAGCCGCTATGGAATCTTCAAAATACTATTTAGAAGGCAAAGTTGAATATAAAAAAGATCCTTATTCTACATTGGAAGGTGCAGATGCGCTTCTTCTCGTGACGGAATGGCGAGAGTTTCGAGAACCAGACTTTAATCGAATCAAAAACATGTTAAAAGAACCTTTGATTTTTGATGGAAGAAACCAATACAAACCAACCTACATGAAAGAAATTGGTTATACCTATTATTCCATCGGAAATCGATGATGAATGATCGTATAATAGGGAACTTTAGAATCCTTTTCTAATCTCTTCTAATGTCTCATCGACAGCTTCAATGTCATCTTTGTCGGTGAGACGACTTCTTAACTTTTCTAGAACATGTGTTGCCAATTTTTTTTCACCCACTTCTCTAAGTGAAATGCCATAGTACATTTCAGCTGCATTTGCATTTCTAGATTTTGGATAATCAGTAACAAATTGTTTCCAATGTTCCGTTGATTTTTTCCAATCCTCTAGCTGAACATAAACAATGCCCAAATTGAAAAGTGCGTCCTCTTTTAAAGTAATTTCACGAGTAGGTGCATATAAAATTGCATTTTCTAAATGGTGTTTGGCAATGGAGTATTTTTTTTCATGAAAGTAAAAAGTGCCAAGTCGAAAGTGAGCCGTAGGAGAATTCGGCTTCTTCTTCAATAAGTTTTGCATAGAGACTTCTATGTTTGGCTCAGCTAATACTTTTTTTGAAATATCAAGTACCATCGCCTTTGTGGCAAGACCAGTGATTTTGTTTAAATAATTTGAATTTCCATCGATAAACAAAATGGTCGGATATCCTTCTATCGCATACTTCTGTCGCAGGTTTGGGAATTCTTCTCCATCTAACCTAACGGTAATAAATCCTTCCAAAAGTTTGGAAACTTCTTTATCCGGAAAAATCTCTTTTTCTAAAACCTTGCAATAGGTGCACCAATCTGCGTAAACATCGATGAGGATGGGTTTGTTTTCTTCTTTGGCTCTTTGCATTCCTCGCTGGATGGAAGACTCCCAGACGGTTTCACTGGACAGCGGGAGACCAATGAGGAATAAAAAAACGAATAGAGAGCGAAAAAATCGATCCATAGGATGACTCTAAACTGTTTTGAAAACTTCTCAATCTGTAATTTTCGCTTTTTGGATTTTTACTCGATTGATTCCCTGGTAGGTGAGCAATTAAATTATGGAATTTTTTAAAACTTTAGAAGAAGTACTCCGCAAACGTAAATCAGACCTCCCTGACAAATCCTACACCGCCGAATTGTTTCGGGATGGTATCGATAGAATCCTTAAAAAAATCGGGGAGGAGGCAGGCGAAGTCATTATTGCAGCAAAAAATAATGATGAAAAGGAACTGATCCATGAGATTGCCGATCTTTTATTCCACTTGGAAGTATTGCTAATCGAAAAAGGGATGAGTTTGGAGACCATCGCAAGAGAGCTTCAAAAGCGCCATAGCTAGTGCGACTTTTGCTTTGGCTCCTAAGCCCTCTTTCCTATCTCTATCAATTCTTTTTCTTTCTTGATAAATCTCGTCAAACATCTGTTCAGTTAGACGGTGCATTTGTAATCAGTGTAGGCAATCTAAGTTTTGGAGGTACAGGTAAAACGCCAGTAGTTCAAGCCATCATCAAACTTTTATTAAAAAGGTTTCCTGACTATCAGTACACCATATTGAGTCGGGGATATAAGGCGGGATTGTCGGGACAAGGAGCACTCGTTTCTGCTTCCTCACTACCAATTGAAGTAGGGGACGAACCCTTGCTACATAAACAATCCTTACCCAATGTTCAAGTGATCATCGGCGGCAATCGAGTTAAAAGTTATTTAACTTTCAATCAGATGAAAAACGGACCACATATTGTACTGTTAGATGATGGATTCCAACACCATAGAATCAAACGAAATATGGACATCGTCCTATTGGATGCCAATGCTCCGTTTGGGAATGGTTTTACAATTCCGTTGGGAACCCTTCGTGAAAAGCCACATGCATTACAAAGAGCCACTGCTGTTTTATTTACTAAAGTAAACTCACAGAACAGAGAGAATGTGATTCCTGTCCAAAAGAAAATCCAATCAAAGTATCCACACTTGCCTAACTTCGTCTCAAAATTTGAACCAAAATTAGAGGTCGTAGTTTCATCTATTTCTAGTAGCGTTGATTCATATTGTCTAGTAACAGGTGTCGGAAATCCTACATCAGTCTTAAAAACATCTAATGAATTAATTCAAAAACAGCCTATTCGAATGATTCAGTTCCCTGATCACCATCATTATACCGAATTGGATTTAGAGAAAATAGTGAATCAGTTAGCAATCAATGAGGCATTGCTGACAACGGAGAAAGATTGGGTCAAATGGAAGTTTCTACCTTCTTTTTTATCAAAAGTAAAGGAAAGAAACATTCAAATCTCTCTTCTAAAAATCGAATTGGTTGTCGAACAGTTCGAAAAATGGGAGTCTCTTTTTATTGACCACGTTTCCAATTACGCAAAAGGAATCTCTCCGGTTTAAAACCTTCCCACACGATAGGATCGATTGTAGTAGGCTCTCCTAAGGAATTCCGTACAATCTGTTCGGCAGCATAAAGAGAATGTGTCAATCCCCTTGATCCCAAGGCACCTAAGACATAAACATTGTCTATGAAGGAAATGATGGGCTTTCGATTTTGTCTATTTTTGTTAATGAGATCATTGTCTTGTTGAAACAATTCGATGGAAGGTAATTTTCCAAAAATGGGTCTTCTATCTTGTGACTGAGATCTCAAGCTCACTCGTGTTTGGATCCTATTTAGCTGTGATTTAAATTCGATCAAATGAGAAGCTATACTCTCGACGTTTTGACTTGCTGTTTCCAGAAATTCTAATGTTTCTGAGTTTCTCTCTTCTTCACTCAAGTGGAATTCATCAAAACTTGCACCAAGAACGCAACCAACGCCCAGATCCCTTGTCAAATAATCCCCAAATAAATAGGAGTGAGGAATGGCTGTTAGCTCTGCCTTCATAGGTAATAAAGCAAGCTGTCCTCTGACTTTTTGAATTGGAAGCCAATTGGTTTCGACAAAATTTAGAAATGAGTTTGAGTGACAAAGAAAAAGTGAATTTCCCAAATAAGTCTCTTCTCTCGTTGACTCTTCATTTTTTCCTCCGCCAAGTCTTTCTACCTTCACTTCGACACCGTTTGTTGCCTGAAACCATTTGAAATCTTCGAAGGGTTGAACAACAATTGATTGGTCATCTGAACTCAATAGCTTCTTCGTTAGGTGAACAGGGGATACAGCAAGTGCGGTTTTAAAATGAAATCCCTCTTTCTTGGAAAATGTATCGTATTTAAATTCCAAGGTGTCGGTGCTGAGGGAATAAGATTTGATGGCGGATAGATATCTTTCGGTTTCCGAAGCATTTTTCGGGATTAGAAACCCACTTTCCAATTTTGGAACATCCTGAAACGTCTGGATCAGATCAATTGCATAATTGAAAGCTTCAATCGAAAATAGTCCCTCCACACTCTTGTTTTTTGTAAGTAAAGGATAAACCAGTCCTGTGGGATTGCCACTCGCCTCGAGTGCAACATCTTCTCGACGTTCCAATAATAATGTTTTTTTATTTCGTTTAGCTAAGGCATAGGCAACACTTGCTCCGGCAATCCCACCACCAATGATGATCGCATCGTATTTATTTTTATTAGGCAAAGTGACCAGCTAACATCTCACGCTTTCTGCCGAAACCTGATTGTTTTTTTACGAGAAAACCTGCCGCTTCCAAATTTCTCTTCACATAACCTGCGGAAGTAAATGTAGCAAAACTAGTTCCCTTTGCTGAAAGGCTGCGGATAGATTCCATCACGGCCTCAGTCCACATTTCAGGATTTTTTTTAGGAGCAAATCCATCCAAATAAAAACAATCTATGGGAGAGTCAAATTGGAGGATTGTATTCAATACATCCCCAATAAAAAGTTTTAATCTGAATTTTACGTCCGCTTTGGGATGATGATATACCCACTCGAAGCTATTTGTGCCAAGCCGATTTACAGAGAGTGAGAAAAGAAAAGATTCATATGCTTTCAGAATGGATTTGTCCCATGTTTCTAAATTTGGAAACTCTGCACCCATCATTTTCATGGTTTCGATGGATAGGGGAAACTTTTCTAAGGAATAAAAAATGACATCCTGCGGATTGTTTTCTTGTTCCCACTCAGATTTGGTCACAAAAAAATTCAATCCTGTTCCAAAACCCAGCTCTCCAATTCTAATTGGACTTTTGGTTGCCGTTCTCCACCTATCATAAATTTGGTTACCATTTAAAAAAACATACTTTGTCTCAGCCACTCCATCTTCTTTCGAAAAGTAGATGTCATCAAATTCTTTTGAGACAATGGTATGCCCTTCGGAAATTGGTTCTTTCAACGACCGAAGTTTCCTGATTGGTAATCCGAAAATGCCTGCATAATTTCTTCTTTTGTGTTCATTACAAAAGGACCATATTGAACTACTTGCTCTCCGATTGGCTCACCGAGAATCAGAATCCCTTCTGCTAACTTTGTTGCGGATGGATTGCTGATTGTGATGATTGTCCCTTGTCCAAAAATACCGATGAATCCAGATTTGAGTATTTCTTTTCCAATCTCGACTTCTCCCTCCGCCACATGAGTAAACCCATTCCAGTTTTCTGCGACAGGGATTGAGATAGTATCATTTGGTTGAATGTAAAAGTGAGCATACAACATTGGAGTTTTTGAGACTGCAGGTCCGATGGATCCATTGATCTTTCCTGTTAGTACATCTATATAGCTTTTTCCAAACTCTGATCTAGCCCAATCCTTTCTAAAAACATCAAAGTAACCTGGTTCGATCATCTTTTGTTTGGCGGGAAGATTGACCCAAAGCTGGTAACCGCGAAGCATACCATCTTTTTGTTTTGGCATCTCACTATGGACGATACCTCTTCCAGCTGTCATCCATTGGACACCACCAGTTTCCAATATTCCCCGATTGCCTTTAGAATCATTATGCTCCATCACACCTTCGAGCAGATAAGTCACAGTTTCAAAGCCTCTATGTGGATGGTCTGGAAATCCTGCCACGTAATCCTCAGGGGAATCGGATTTAAATTCATCTAACATAAGAAATGGATCCAGATTCGGAATTTCATCTGTACCGATCATCCTTCGCAGTTTGACACCAGCTCCGTCTGTAGCCGAAATTCCAGGCGATTTATAGATTAATTTGCGTTCAGTCATAGGCTTTAGACAGGAAAATAGAAATCAAAGTTATCTTCAATATAACATTATTATGTCTCATAAAAAATGCTTTCCAAATGAAGGGGAACATAGAAATTTTCCCTGGGAAGAGGGTTCTGAAATGGATTTTGTTAAAATCCGAGGCAAAGATTTACAAGACTGCATCATGCAGATGAAGATGAAACATGGGCCGGAAGCGCACATCTACGAACACCGAGTGATCACCGAAGGGGGGTTATTTGGCACGGGTCTCCTTGCTTCAAAAATGTATGAAATCGATGTTGGCATCCCAGAGAAACAAAACTCCAAGGATCGAATTGAGAAAAAACTCAAAGATCTCAAGGAATTGATCAAACAAAAGCAAAAGCCAGAACTCGTTGCTTCTGCTTCTGAAAAAAAATATTCCCGCACCATTGAAGCGGTTCGTCCTTACTCCGAACGTCGGAAACGTGTATCTCTTCCTGATCGTTATGAGCCCATCCTTATTGATGAGGATGATCCTATCGAAGAAAACCTACCAAGTCTTGGTATGTCAATTGCTCAAGCCCCGGAACTTTACGAAAAACCAAAACGAGCACAAAATTTAGAAAAATTAGCAGAATCATTCAGACGAGAAGGGATGAGTGATGCCTATGTGGAAGAGTTGATCCAAAATTTGGAAGGACATCTTTCGTCCGTTGATGTTTCAAGATTAGCCACGGTATGTGAAAAAGCCGTTTCAATCTTAGAAGAACGTATCCATGTGGATTCAGATTTATTCAGCGGGACACCACGTGGAAAACGAAAGGTAATATTTTTTGTGGGACCAACAGGTGCAGGCAAGACCACAACGATCGCCAAACTTGCGGCAAAGTATTCGCTTCATATGGGAAAAAAGGTATCTCTTTATACAACAGATAACTACCGTATTGCGGCGATTGATCAGTTGAAATTTTATGCAGATGCTATGGGGCTTCCCTTTTATCCAGCCAAAGACGTTCGAAAACTGAGGGAAGCGGTCATTCGTGATGGATCCGAGCTCATCCTCGTGGATACTGCTGGTTACTCTCACAAAAACCCAGACAATATCACAAAATTAAAAGAATTCTACCAAGCATTTGGGGAAAAAGACTACATTGAGAATATCCTCGTGATGTCGGCGACAGTTTCTCCGTCCAATGCCAAGTCTGTTGCCAGCGCCTACGACCTACTGGGATATAAAAGAATTTTATTAACTAAGCTAGATGAAGCAGATTTTTTAGGTTCCATGGTTGAATTAGCCGATACTATTCATAGGGAATACGCATTCTTTAGTGTAGGACAAGATGTCCCTTTTGACATCTTGAACGCTTCAAAAAAACTCCTTGCGGAGTGCGTAGTGTACCCAGAGAAATTGAAAGGGATAGCGGGCGAGGTCTTCGATAAGACTTAATTGTCGCTTTTGACTATCTCCTTTTTTGAGTAGGGGAAATTCAAAGCGATGGACCAAGCAGCAAATTTAAGAAAACTTACAGATCCAAATCCAGCTCTCAAACTGGTTCAGTCACCAGGTGCGTCAAAAAAGACGAAAATCATTGCGGTTGCTTCTGGTAAAGGTGGGGTCGGTAAAAGTACGGTATCCGTCAACTTAGCCATTGCCATTGCAAAGACTGGTCTAAAGGTTCTTATATTTGACGGTGACTTGGGACTAGCTAACGTAAACGTCCTTCTCGGCATCATTCCGAAATATAATTTATATCATGTAGTGAAGGGCCACAAATCACTAAAAGATATCGTTATCTCTACTCCTGAGGGAGTGGACATCATTGCTGGCGCTTCTGGTTATTCCCAGCTTGCCAATCTCAATGAAACCCAAAGAAACAATCTCATCAAAGGATTCGTAGACCTTGATCGTTATGATATTATGATTATCGATACGGGAGCTGGAATCTCTGCCAATGTGATTGGTCTTGTGATGCCTGCCGACGAGGTGGTAGTTGTTACTACTCCGGAGCCAACTTCCATTACGGATTCCTATGGACTCATCAAATCCATCGTCTCTCAATCTAAGGACAAAAATTTAAAAATTATAGTGAATCGAGTTCGTAGTGCGATTGAAGGCAAAAAGGTTGCTGATCGTGTGATCGATATTTCAGGTCAATTTTTGGAAGTCCAAGTGGAAAACTTAGGTTTTATCTTCCAAGACGAAGAAGTGGAAAAATCCATCCGCGAACAAAAGCCATTTATCTTGAACTCGCCTAGATCCAAGGCGGCGGCGTGTCTAACGCGCATTACACATAATCTCCTCCAGACAGAGGGCGGATATGATGATGAAGAAGGACTTACAGGATTTTTCAAAAAATTCTTTAGCTTTGTAGATTTCAAAGAAAAAGAGATGGAAAAAGAAATGGAAGACCAGGGCTAAATCCTTTGCAGATCGGATTTCTTCTCGTCTTTGCGATCCTTGGAGCACTGATCAGCACTGTTTGTGGTATCCTCGTTGGAAATCGCTTTACTTATATTCTCATGGTGTCTGGCGTTTCGACCCTTGCGTTCGGAGGGCTAGGCTTTGGTGTTTATTCTGTTCTAGAAAAAAAGGTTCCCGAATTTTTAGAGTTTTTGGGAGAAATTTCATTTGGTGGAATGAGTTTTTCTCGTTCCCATCATGACGATGGTGATTTTGAGTCTGATATGCACTCCGAAGGTGGCATGACGAGCGACGAATTGGGAGTTCAGCCTGTAGGTGAGGAATCCGAGTTTGCGGCGATGCAGGCGAAAATCAAATCTGGCAAATTTGGAGATCACATCATGGTGGACAAGATTGCGATCAAAAACGAGCCAAAACTCATGGCAGAAGCGATTCGAACCATGCTGGCTAAGGATGATCCCGCAGAGTGATCATTTTTTATCGCATTTACCTGACATAAGAAAAAAAATACTCTTGTAATTTTCGTTTTAATACGATTTTTACTATAAAGTAAACAGTTTCCGGATCCCCGGTTCATTATGTCCAGACTACTAGACAAGTACAACCAATTCGATGAGACCGATCTCTGGAAACAGTATCGAGTCAATAAAAACCCCGAAATACGGAGTTATCTCGTGGAGAAGTATTCTCCACTAGTTAAACACGTAGCCGGTAGAATTGCTATTGGTATGCCACAAAACGTGGAGTTTGAGGACTTGGTCAGCTACGGCGTGTTTGGTTTACTAGACGCCATTGAAAAGTTTGACCCCTCTCGCGAAATCAAATTCAAAACTTATGCTATGACAAGGATCCGTGGTTCCGTGTTCGATGAACTTCGGTCAGTCGACTGGATACCGAGATCGATCCGTCAAAAAGCAAAACAACTCGAAGGCATCATTGCCATGTTGGAAAACAAAGAAGGCAAAAAAGTGGAGGACGAAGAGATCGCAAAAGAACTCGGAGTTTCCATGGAAGAATACAATTCCTTGCTCTCCAAGTTGTCTGGTACTTCCCTTGTTTCACTCAATGACATCTGGTTCCTCGGTGATGAAAATGACGAAGTCTCCTTTATGGAAACTTTAGAATCTCCGATGAATATGAATCCTGACAATATCATCGAAAAGGAAGAGATCAAAAACGTGATCGTTGATGCCATCAAAGGCCTTCCAGAAAAAGAAAAGAAAGTGATTGTATTATACTACTACGAGGATCTCACCTTAAAGGAGATAGGCGAAGTGCTAGAAGTCACTGAATCTCGCATTTCACAACTGCATACCAAAGCGGTAGCTCGTTTGCGTAGCAAACTATCAAAAGTTAAATCCGCAATTCAAAGAAGGTAAACTCATATGTCCTTAACGGGCTTTCTAAAAGAAGAACTCACTGAGTTCGAAAAAAGGGAGACCGAGGAAGTAGAAGTCATTGCCGATAGTATCGAAGAATGTTTAGCGCTTGCGGCCACACACTTCGGTCGCAAAATCCACGAATTAGATTATCGCGTCCTGAAAAGGGGCAAAAAACGTTTATTCTTTTCTGAACCATTTCATTTAAGAGTCTCCCTCATTCCAGAAGACCTGATACTCGAAGAATTAACTGCGTTAGATGATAAATTAACGGGTGGTAGTGGAAAGCTTGTTTCCAAAGATCTCAAAGATCTAGTCGCACCGAAGAATAAAGACGGAAGAGTCTCAGTCAAAATTTATCGTACTGGTGTATTTCTAACAGTTCACCCACCAGTGGGCGAGGGCTTGGCAATGACACTAGCCGATGTCACAAAACGCCTTGCATTCAGAGGGGTGGCCGGAGTCGATACCGCACTTTTAAATAAGATCGTAAAAGAGCAAAAAGGGGAACCTGTTCTCATTTCAAATCAGAAACCCAAACAAGGGAATGATTCCAGTTGTAATGTTGACATTGATTCCGATAAGATGCGAGCCTATGTTACTGTTTTCCCGGCACGACCTGGTGGACGTGATCTAGAAGTTAACGATGTGACCGTTGCACTCAAGAATTTGGGTATTGCATATGGATTAAAAGAAGCAGAGATCAAAAAGTCTCTAGATATTGATCTCATCAATACTCCATTTATCGCGGCCGAGGGAGATTTCCCGATGAACGGCAAGAATGCGGAAATCAAATACTACGTCCGAACAGAAAAGAAAATCAATTTCAAAGAAGACCAGTCAGGACGTGTCGACTACAAAGATTTGGATATGATCGAAAACGTAGTTGTGGGGCAGTTGCTTGCTGAAAAAATTCCCGCAGAACCCGCCAAACTTGGAAGAAATCTCTATGGTATGGTGCTACCAGCAAAAGATGGCAATGATGTCGATCTTAAACAAGGAAAGGGAACGATCTTATCTGAAGATAAAATGCGACTCACTGCAGAAGTCAATGGACAAGTGTTATATGTTGCAGGAAGGCTATCTGTAGAGACTGTCTACCGTATCAATGGAGATGTTGGAGTACGTTCCGGTAACATTACGTTCCTCGGCTCCATCATCATTACAGGAAATGTTGAGGACAACTATTCCGTCAAAGCCGCAGGTAATATCGAAATCTATGGAACCGTCCAAAAGGCCATCGTGGAAGCGGATGGGGACATCATCGTCAGGCAAGGGATTACTGGTCGTGAGGAGGCTCGTGTAGAGTCTACTGGTGGCAATATTATCGCTAAGTTCATCCAAAATGCGACTGTGATCACAGAAAAGGATATCATTGTCCAGGAAGGGATCCTCCATTCCCATCTTATGGCAGGTGGTAAGATCAGCTGTAAAGGCAAACGAGGTCAGATCGTAGGTGGCACGATCCAGGCGGCACAACTGATTTCAGCAAAGGTCATCGGATCACAGGCCAATCCACAAACGGACCTGATCGTGGGTGTCAATCCGAAGATCTTAAAACAAATTGGCGAGTATGAAGGAAAGAAAAACGAAAATCAGACGAAACTCGATCAACTTTCTAAAACATTAAAGACTCTACGTGCTCGAAAAGAGGCAGATCCGGCAACATTCTCAAAAGAGAACAATGAACACTTACAAAAGCTGGAAGCTGGAACCAAAAAGCTCGAAAAACGAATTGCTGAGTATGAAAAGGAAGTCCAAACCTTGACGGCGTACATGGATGAGCAAGCGGCAAATGGTCGCGTTTCCGTCGAAAAGACTATTTTTCCAGGAACATCCATTCGTATCCGCAACGCAGACTTTAAGCTCCGGCACGAAACCAAGGCGAAAACCTTCTTTGAAGAGGAAGGCCAGGTCCGAAGTACAAATTACGAAGATCCAGACGAAGATAAAAATGACTGGAGAAAAAAACGAGGTCGTGGTAAAACAAAGAAAGAGTAGGTACTGAGATGGTCATCAGCGAAACATTTGCCAGTAACACAACACATTTTGAAAACGCAAGGCGTGCTCAAAGTGAAACTCCTTTTACCCACCAGAACCAAGTGGTAGAATTGCAACGTGCGGCCATCACAAGTCAGCAAAAAGCACAAGTGGTTCCGGAAACAAAAAACAATACAAGCTCTACCAGTTTTAAAGCAAAGAGTGATAAAGAAGAAGTTGTTTCTTACTCTCGAAAGGGAATTGAAATATCCAATCAATCAAACGCAAAAGGATTTAATTTCGATTCTACAGTCTAATCATTGATATAGTCTTCAGGAATGTTGTTGGAAATGTTCTTTCGGAGACCTTTACATGGAACTTTTTTCTCTCGTCTTAATCAATACACTCTTCTGTGGAGTGATGTATGTATTTATTTCAGCGAAAGTTCAGAAAGCAGTATCAGAATATTATGATAAAAAGCTAGATCGAGCCATCGATCTTGCCACTTCAGAGACGATACGTGAACTTGATCAGACAGTAGCCGTAATTGAAGGCAGACTGACAGCACTTCGCACCCTTTTAGAAAAGGCAGAAATGCTATCAAAAGAGTTCAAACATTACTCAGCTCAAGATACTCGAGAAACATTCAGCGGCAAACATCGTATTGATGAAGTGCCTCCTTATGCTGAAATGGGAATGTCTTTGGAATCAGAGCTCTCAGAGAAGTCGGCAGAAAAATCTGCGCAAGACCTGGCTCAAAATGTTCCAAAAAACAAATTGCAAGATCCAGATTCTAATCTACGGGATGAAGAAGTCAGCCCACTCCTCAGAGAACAAAGATCAGGTGTCGGTAAAGTGTATCTGACAAATCAATACAATCTTCCCGATGATGAGATCCATACTACCGAAGGTGCAGTCAATCAAGCGTTCTCTAAATTAGGAAGAGTGGTTAAAGGAATGATTGGAATGGATGATAACCAAACCCCGTCCAATGAAGCGGTGGGTAATGTTACTGTTCCTGTTTACCATCCAAAAACGGACTATACGGTTGGCGGTGATCCTTTTGCTGAAGATAAAAGCGTTTCCACGATCATTCGTGATGAAAACAAAGAAGGAAAAATTCGCAGAGAATTTCTTACTAAACTCGCCTATGCGAATGATTCAGCCTATGCGTCGCATCAGAAAAATTTTGAAGACCAAGTAACGATTTCTTTGGACGCGGTTTTGGAAGAGCTTCCAAGCAGTGCGACGAAAATAGATAAGGTCGTACTTTTATTGAAAAAAGGGTACACTCACGAACAGATTTCAGATTATATGAATATTGGGGCACATGAAATTCGATTGATAGAAACGATTCGACTTGATCGATCTAGAAGAATCTAAGATTCTGGAATCATGTCTTCTTTTCCCGTCTTAAATGTCGGGTTTTCTAATGTTGTCTTCAAAGACAAACTCCTTGCGATTCTAAATGCGGAATCGGCGGGGGCAAAGCGACTTCGTATAGAAGCTAAAGACAATTTACGCCTTGTGGATGCGACGCAAGGACGCAAGACCAGATCCGTGCTTGTTTTGGAATCTGGACATATCGTACTCTCTGCGATTCGTCCAGATAGTCTGACAAGAAGGCTCGAACAATTGGACAATAATATTGGCATCGAGGATGAAAACGAGGAATGAATGGCTAATACCCCCGTTCCCAATCTTTATATCATTTCATCTGTTGCGGGCGGTGGTAAGTCGACGATCATCACTCGCATCATCGCGGATCATCCTGATTTTTATTTTTCTATCTCATGTACAACAAGAGATCCCAGACCCGGCGATATTCCCGACGTCACCTATCATTTTTTGACGATCGAAGAGTTTAAAAATCAGATTGCAGAAGATGGTTTTTATGAATGGGCAGAAGTCCACGGAAATTATTATGGCACGCCCAAAGCACCGATAATGGAAGCGCTCGAGCAAAATAAAGTGGTCCTACTCGATATTGATGTTCAAGGGGCAAGTCTCGTAAAAGCGAAGAGACCGAATTCGGTTTCGATTTTTATCCAACCACCAAGCCAGGAAATATGGATCGAAAGACTGATCAAACGTGGGACAGACCCAGAAAAGAGCATTGAAAAACGGATTCAAAATGGCCTCAAAGAATTAGAAGAGGCACCTAAATTTGATTTTATAGTAGTAAATGATGTTTTGGAAACAGCGATCTCAGAGGTGAAATCAATCATTTACTGTGATTTTGGTTCATCTCCATCCTCATCAACAGATTTGCCATAACCTGGCACCTGTTTTGCGCTAGCATCAAGCCATTTGTTGGATATTACAGATCTTCTCTCCGCAGGGAAGAGTGTAAGTAAATAGGTCGTAATGGTAGGACGTCCTTCTTCCTCGGCATCCTTGTCCATTTGTTCAAAGACTTCAATGATATCATAGTCCGGCCAGTTAAGAAGCATATCACGGGCAGACTCAGGCGGCATGTTCGCTACTTTATTCGCCAAAACTTTTACTTTTTCCGATCTCGCTGATTCGCGTTTTGCTTTTTCAGCCATTTCCCTTTCTTTTTTTTGAATGCCTTCTTTGAGCTCTTCTAATCTTTCTTTGTCCGTAGCAAGTGAAGATTTTGCTGACTCTAATTCTGCTTTTAAATTCTTTAACTCTTCTAAATCGTCAATGAGTCGTTCTTTAGCTTTTTCAATTTCTAATTTTTCAAGTTCTGTCGGAGATAGTAAGTCCTGGTTGACTAGACTTGGTTGCTTTTTTAAAAATGGAAAGTAGTCCTCCGCATTGATCACTTGAAAATAATCAAAAATAAAAAAACCAATCGCAATCAAAAAGGTAATGAGAAGAATCAAAAAGAAAGATCTAGTGTTATCCGACACACTGGCCATAGATTATCTACCTTGTCCCATATAAAATTTTTCATAAAAATCTCTAAGATTTTTAAAGTCTCCCATAAGTTCGTCTCCGCCATCTTCTCTGTTTAGTATTTTGAATGTCTTTGGAATTTTTTTATCATTCTTTTTATTTGTAGTTGGCATAGATTCCAAAAATTTTGTTTGAGCCACAAGATGTTCGTTATATTCTTCGATTTCCCTTCTTTCTAAGCGGTTTCTCTTTTTTTTCCACTCATTTAGTCGATTCTCTTTGAGAATCTCTAAAACTTTTTTATCTTTCCTTGCAATGAGTACACCCTGACGCACCAAATCAACTTGTTTGTTTTTTTCAATAATCCGTATGTCTAGCTCTTCATTTAGTTTTGATAAACCCTGGATATAACGCTCAATCGAAAGATAATCATTTAAACTTCGTCCAACGCTAACACTTGATTCGATTTCTTTGTATGCATTTTGAATTTCTTTTCGATTGTACTCTTGTTCTGCGAAGATGGCATTCAATTCAGAAACAACAATGGATAATTTTTTGAGTTCTTCTTCCTCTCGGAGTTCTCTCAATTTCATCACCGTTTCCAAACTAAAACGAAAGCGTTTCACACCTGCCTATTTCCTTGGTTTTCCTTATTTTTTGTACTCTTTTTTACTTGTTCTTTAAAAAAAATGTGAGAAGAACATCTTACATTGGGTGCACATTTTATCACAGTTGGTCTCATTTTACTGGCTGTCATTTCTCCTCTTTTTTCCTCTCCTCTCGATCTAATTGCAAAGCACGAAGGAAACCCTGTTTTTTTAGAAGGAGAGTGGAATTTTTATCCCAACCAGCTCCTTTTTCCAGGCGAAAGCGTAGGAAAAGGAGCCGTCCCACTTTCTGTACCCGGAACTTGGAATAAAATTCTGGGAACGGGTAACGGGTATGGAACATACACCCTTCGGATTCCCGCACCAAACAACCCAGACAAATCAAAAATATTCGGTTTGAAGATACCAGATATGGCAACAGCAAGCCGGATCTTTTGGAATGGCAAGTTGGTATCTCAAACGGGAGAAGTTGGCAAAACAAAGGCCGAATCCATCCCATCGTATCAATTCCACCTAGTACCGCTCACATGGGAGGCCGGTGAAAATGATCTGATCATTCAAATCTCTAATTTTCATCATTACAAAGGTGGCATGTGGGAACCTCCGTTATTTGGAGAATGGGAAAAAATATCGAAGGTAAACCAGAGAGATATTGCCTCTTCCTTATTTCTTGCTGGATCGGTATTTATCATCGCTCTATATCACTTTGGATTGTACTATTGGAGGAGAGTGGATCGAGGGAATCTGCTTTTCGGGCTTGCGGCAATGATGCTAAGCTTAAGAACTTTGGTAACAGGGGAACGATTTTTAGTTAATGAATTTGAACACATATTAGGATGGGATTTTTGTCTTCGTTTGGAATATCTTACCTTCTACCTTTCTCCTTACTTGTTCTTTGCTTTTTTTAGAGAGTTTTATCCTACTTACTATTCAAAATGGATGCACTGGACTTTGGCCGTACCTATATTTTTGTTTTTGTTATTACTTATTTTTGCAGACACATATACTTTTACATCAACGAATGCTTACTTCAATGTAGTTTTGCTTTTTGACATCATCATCATTCTCCAAGGAGTATTCAGAGCAGTTTGGGATAGGCAAGAAGGAAGTTTATTATTTTGTTTGGGACTTCTCGCTATGGCAATCGCTTCAATCATTGATGTTTTAAATGCGTATCAGATTTTATTTTCTATAGACGCAGTGCCTATTGGAATTTTCCTCTTTATCCTCATTCAATCACTTACACTGTCCAGAAAGTTTAGTCGTGCCTTCGCAGATGTGGAATCACTTTCAACTAGACTATTGGCATTGGACAAATTGAAAGATGAATTTCTCGCAAATACCTCGCATGAACTAAAAACTCCATTGAATGGAATTATTGGAATCGCAGAATCAATGTTTGATGGAATTGGCGGTGAGTTAAACGGAGAACAGCGTCAGAATATAGGAATGATCATTAGTTCAGGAAAGCGACTTAGTTCCCTTGTTGATGATATTTTAGATTTTTCTAAGATGAAAAATCGCGATTTAAATTTAGAGTTGAAGGCGATTGATCTCCAACAAATAGCCGAAATGGTTCTTGTCATCACCAGACCTCTGTATCATATCAAAAATTTAAAAGTAAGAAACAATGTTCCAATGGATTTCCCAGCTGTGCTAGGTGATGAATCACGTTTACAGCAAATTTTGTTTAATCTAATCGGCAATGCCATTAAGTTTACCGATCAGGGAAAAATTGAAATCGGAGCCGAGATTGTCGGTAAATTGGCAAAGTTTTCCATTTCAGATACCGGTGTTGGAATTCCCTCAGATAAGTTTGAATTAATTTTCCAGTCATTTGAGCAAGTAGATGCTTCCACAACACGTAGATTTGGTGGAACAGGATTGGGGCTCGCCATTTCAAAGCGTCTTGTCGAACTTCATGGAGGACAGATTTGGGTTGAGTCAAGCCTCGGAACAGGTTCCGTTTTCTATTTTACATTACCTTTTGCTAAGGAAACCGATCTCACAACAGAAATTGCCTCTCCCATCAAAAATCTCTGGTTGGATTCATATAATAAAGAAAATCTTCGACCGATTGAAGATGAAGATATCGAAATGGAGAAGGGAGATCAAATACGTATTTTAATTGTCGATGATGAGCCAATCAATAGACAAGTTTTAAAAAACCAACTAACTTTGTTAGGATATGAAGTTGTAGAAGCATCAAACGGAGGAGAGGCAATCAAACAAATTCGTGATTTTGGTCCTTTCGAACTCATGCTGTTAGATATTATGATGCCAGGTATGAGTGGCTATGATGTATGTTCGGTTGTTAGAGAATCCTTTTCACTTTATGAGTTACCGATATTGTTTCTCACTGCAAAAAATCAGATCACGGATATTGTATCGGCGCTGGAAGCAGGAGGGAATGATTACCTTGCGAAACCATTTGATAAGCGTGAATTGATTTCCAGAGCAAAAAATCTAATCACTTTGAGACGTGCAGTAGCAGAGCAGAATAAATACATTGCATTTCAAAATGAATTGAGTGTGGCAAGAAAATTACAAAGTTCCATTGTACCAGAATCAACACCGAAAATGAAAGGCATTCAATCAGTCTTTTATTACGAGCCGATGGATAGCGTCGGAGGTGATTTTTTCGATTTTTATGTGATATCGCCTACTGAATTGGCAGTGATCATTGCCGACGTTTCAGGTCATGGGATTCCAGCGGCGCTCGTATCGGCAATGTTAAAAATCGCATTTTCAACTCAAATTCGTTATGCGAAAGACCCGGCAAGTTTACTAGGTAAGACGAAAGGTGCATTTTTAACTGCAAGTTATCTTTATATCAATCTGGATAGTATGGAGTATTCCCATGCTAGATGTGGACACTTGCCACTCGTTCATTTTACAAAAAATGAGTCGGAACCAAAACTTAGTCTGCCCCCTGGTAAACTGATTGGTTGGATTCCAGAACTAGATATCAAAGTTGAAACAAACAAGATTAAATCCGGTGATCGAATCGTAATGTATACAGATGGGATTACGGAAGCGACAAATCAGTCTAAAGAGATGTTAGGTGAAGAGAAATGGATCTCTATGCTTAAAAATTCATACCAAAGTAGTTTAGCAAATACAAAGGATATACTACTTTCAGAAATCAAATTATTTACAGGTAAAAAATCACCTGACGATGATGTGACTTTGGTCATATTAGAGGTGGATTAGAAGTCCTCTTCTGCTCTCGTTTTTGTGCTGATGATTTGAGCTAGTTTTGAGATTGATTCTTTGTATGTCGATTTTTGCTCGATTCGTTGTATGAGATAGTCATCAATTGCCTCTTTTTTATCAATTGCCATGTCTATTTTGGGATCTGCACCTCTCGCATACGCATTGAGTAGGATTATATCTTCTGAACTTTTGTATTTAGATATCAATTCGCGAATCAACGATGCATGCATATAATGGTCTTCATTGACTATTTTTTGCATCAACCTCGACAAGGAACCAGGAACATCAATGGCTGGGTAATGACTTCTTTCGGCAAGTTTTCGTGTAAGGACGATATGACCGTCGATAAACCCTCTTACCTTATCAGCAACAATATCATCCATATCATCTTCAGCATCTGTCAAAACGGTATAAAATCCAGTTATCGAACCTCCGTTATGTGAAGTTCCCGCTCGTTCCACTAGTTTTGCCATTTTAGTAAACACACTAGAAGCATATCCCTTCGTTACAACCGGTTCACCTATAGAGAGTTCTCGTAGTGCTTCTGCATATCGAGTGAGTGAGTCCATATATAAATTGACGGACTTGCCCTTATCTCGAAAATACTCAGCGGCAGAACAGGCAAGTTGAGCACAACTTACTTGTTCCATTTTTGAAGAGTCTGATGTAGAAACAAAAACTACTGATTTTGCGAGAGCTTCTTTGCCGAGTTCCACATGTAAAAATTCATTTACTTCGCGACCTCTCTCTCCTATGAGCGCAACCACATTCACGTCGGCACTCGTATAACGAGCGATCATTCCTAGTAAACTTGATTTTCCAACTCCTGATCCAGAAAAGATTCCAATTCGTTGGCCTCGACCTACAGTCAACATTCCATCGATAGCTCGGACACCTGTTTCCAAAATTTCTGTAATTGGAGGGCGATCTAAAGGATTTAAAAATTTAGGTTCAGCACCTCGTTCTTCTTTTGTGATCAACAATCCTTTGTTATCGATGGGTTTGCCGAGGCCATTTAAGACTCTCCCCAATAATTCATCACCTGCATTGAGAGTGATCTTACGGCCTGAGGAAAAAACAAAACTATGTGGGAAAATTTCTTGTGTGTCACCTAGCGGCATCAAGGTGTATAAGTGATCCTTGAATCCGACCAAAACACATGCTAGGTAACCCTTATCACTCCCTCGTTCCACCTCCAATATTTCGCCAACCTTGGAGTCGGGGGGACCTTGGGAATAGATGACATTGCCCACTACCGAAACAACCACCCCGCTTTTGCGGATAGGTTCTATTTTTTCGACGACATTTAGGTACTTCGAAATGGCATCAATGTGTTCGGTAAATTTTTTTTCGATCATGGCTAGGGGCTAATGGTTAATCATTTAATGAGACATAATAAAATCAAGCGATTTGAACCCCTCGCTAAAGAGGGGTTTCGGTTTTATCGAAGTGATGTTACATTTTTTGTTTATGGGCAGGGTCGAATCTGATCAATGGAGCCGATCATTTTTGGATCCGCTTTTTTTGAGCCAAGTCGGATGCTGAGCGGCGATTCGCTTTCGATAAAGCTATCTGTGAATGCATTTTTCCCGTAACTCGTGCTTGGCGAAAAACAATCTGGGAAATACTTGGATTGACCCAGATTGCCATCCGCTACCGTTAGAATTCGGTCTGGAGTTCTCACAAATAACACACTGCTATCAGATGACCATCTCATTCCATAAAGGGGAAGTGCTGTCCAAAAGCTAAGTGGATAACTTTTGGCAAGCGTCGTCGCTGGATCCAGGATCCGAAGTTCAAACTCCGAAAATTCCCAATTTTCATCGGAAATGGCAGTGATCATTGCAATCTGCTTGCCATTGGGAGATGGACTTATCTGAAAAATCACGAGATTTTCTGGCGTAGCAGGGTAAGAAAAGGAATTTCCCGCTTCTGGGTATACAGAAAGTTTTTGATGGAAGGATCCGTATTCATCATTTTTCCCATGTAGGAGGATGAGTGAGTGGCTTTCCGGGTGGAAAAAAACGGATTCAGCAAGAGTCCAGGATGGAATCTCCCATGTCTTTTTGATCTTTACTGTCTTGCCGTCCAATTCGAGGAGCTCAATCTTCGAGGTGTAGTTCTTTTTGTCAGTGGTTCCGTTCAAGGGGTTCCATGAATCTTTTTCTTGGTAACGCACCTGCACTGTAACAGCCGCGCGGTCTGAACTTGTAGAGACTTCTTTTTGAAGGTATGCTTCCCTCCAAATCATCTGTGAGCAAGTAAGCGTGAGGGCAAGGGTCGAAACAAGTAAGATGGGTAGAGTCTTCATAGGTCAATGATCACCCGAAAAATGGTGAATTGTAAACCAAAAGAGAGGGCAAAAGAAGATAAAAAAAGGGGATTTTGCAATCCCCTCAGACAAAGATCTACAAAAGTAGGTTTATTTTCCTTTTTTAGCTTTTGCTTTTTCTTTGTTCTTTTGATCGATTTGTGCACGATGCTCGTCACAAAGTCTGTAAAGTTTTCCTGTTAGTGGGTTCTTACGAGTAACCTTTGTTCCGCAAACGATGCAAAGACCGTTAGCTCTTCTTCTTTTGTAAAGTTGTTGAACTCTTTCTGCACCAGACGCTTTGTATTTAGAAATCTGAATACGGAAACCTTTGAAAAGGTAATTTCCGATCGACTTCTCTGGATCTTTTTTGAGATCATCCGCAATTTTATCAATTTGTCCTGGGCCTACTTTTAGTGGTTCCATAGCTTTCTTTTCCTTTTAAAAATCTAATTTATATTTTTTGACGAAACTAAATTTAGTTTCTTTACATAGTGTAACGGTTAGCTTGAAAAAATTTCAACATTTTTTTTCTCAATTAACAGTTTTTTGACGCTAGGTGTTAAAAAAAACATTTAGGCGATGTCTACATCTGATAATTTAAAATTGAGCAAAAAACATCAAATAGGCGTTTGTAGGTGGAATATCATGGGATTTGAATGTTCCCAAGGGTATTAATTTGAATCGCCTTTGGATATGTGGGGCATACTTCGACGCACATCCCGCATCCAGTGCATGTAGAACTTGAAAAAACAGGCAAATTTGCTCGGAAATTCACTGTTTTTTCAATTGTGCAAACGGCAGCACAAGCGTCACACGTTTTTTCTTTTGTCTTTCCGTTAATGCAATGTTCACCGATGCCTTTTGCTTTTCCAAATTTTGGAGTCTCGTCTTCTTCATAAGGTAACAAAGCACCTTCAGGACAAGCATTGATACATGGCCAATCTGTACATAAATGACACGCTTTTGCATTTGGATCAAAAAAAGGAAAATTTTTTCCAGAGGTCTCTGATATAACAGGGAATAATACGGAGTATGGACAGGAAAAAACACACTCTTTGCATCCAGTACATAACTCAAAAAAATGATCGGTGGCACCAGGAGGCAACGAAAGAGTACGAAAGAGTTTTGATTTCTTTTTTTGCTTTTTTTTGGGTTCGGAAATTTTTGTAACAGGCGTTAGAAATTTTTCCGAAGGTGGATTTTTCTCCTCCAGCCATGCTTCCTTGAGTTTGGATGTCACATCGTCGGTCTTCTCGAAAGCGAATTTGAAAACAGAGCGGACTCCATCTTTAAAAAGATCCTTACGTTTCATATGCTAACTCCTAAAATACGTTGCGATAACGAGAGAATTGTGTTAAATCCGTGCAAAATAGATTCCTATGATAATATCGACTTAAGTTTGGAAAAAATGACCTTCGGAAAAAGGAATAACTTTTGTTAGGTATTTTTCCGAAGGTAGATTTTTTTGGTAAGGGGAATCGAAAGTTCGGCGAGCTTTTTTTTTATTCTGCGATTCTTTCGATTTGGGCGCCCAATGATCTGAGGCGGGTGTCAATGGACTCAAAACCTCGATCGATTTGGACAATGTTGTGGATTTCGCTTGTACCTTCTGCACAAAGTGCGGCAATGATCATCGCCATACCTGCTCGGATGTCCGGACTTGCCACACGTTGGCCATAGAGCCTGGATGGACCAATCACGACAGCTCTATGCGGGTCACAAAGGATGATTTGAGCACCCATGGCAATGATGTTATCTACAAAAAAGAGTCGAGATTCAAAAAGTTTTTCGTGGATGAGCACGGTTCCACGGCACTGTGTAGCAGTCACAAGCGCAACGGATGTCATATCGGCGGGAAATCCGGGCCATGGGGCATCATCAATTTTGGGAGTTGCACCATGATAGTCCGGTATAATTTCCATCTTTTGATCCGAAGGAACCAGGATTCCACCTTCTACTGGGCGGACTTCGATTCCAAGACGGGAATAGACCATCCGAATCATCCGGATATCTTCCAAATTGACGTCTCTAATGAGAATTTCTCCACCTGTAACCGCCGCCAGACTGATAAAAGAGCCAATTTCAAGGTAGTCGGAGCCAATACGGTATTTCAAACAACCATCGGGTGAAGAGAGACTCGTCACACCTTGGATCTGCAATACGTTCGTGCCGATACCTGAAATTTTTGCACCAGCTAAATTTAGAAAACGACACAGACCTTGCACATGTGGTTCACAAGCGGCATGTCGAATTGTAGTTATGCCTTCCGCAAATACAGCCGCCATAACCGCATTTTCCGTAGCTGTGACAGATGCTTCGTCGAGCAAAATGTCCTTACCAATGAGTCGATCGGCGGTGATTTCATAGCCGTCAGGAAAAACTTCGATCCTTGCACCTAATGCCTCCAAGGCTAATAGATGTGTGTCCATCCGCCTGCGACCAATTTTATCTCCACCAGGTTTGGGCAGAAATACCCTGCCTGTTCGTGCGAGAATCGGTCCTGCAAGGGTAACGGCACCGCGAAGTTGGGAACAAAGCTCATAGGGAAGATCGGATTTCACCGCATTTTTTTTATGGAATCTATATGTGCCTTGAGTATCTAGTGGAGTTATCTCAACACCGATTTGTTTGAGAACTTCCATAAGTTTGAGAACGTCGGCAATTTGCGGAAGATTTTCTAATATGACGTCTTCTTCCCAAAGGAGAAGGGCGCCGAGTAGAGGCAATGCCTCATTTTTGTTTCCTTGCGGAACAACACTGCCGTGCAGAGGATTTTTGCCGATAATTTTAAAATAGGAGGAACTCACGATTACCTCCCAGGATCAATTGAGCTTACCAGAGGAAAAGTAATTTATGAATTTCGCACAAGATCTCCCTTACGTATGGCCCTCATTCCATAACATTTATTTCTTCTATATGTTTCTCATCCTCCTTGGCATTATCATTTATGCCAAGATCATGAACCATTTACAACAAAAGCAAAAGAACGTTTTTAGCTTTTGGAATGAATACTTAAAATTCGCACACGCAAGAAAGTGCAACCAAGCCGAAATCAATATATTAAAAGGATTTTACGAGAGTTTGGATTCCGAAACCGCAGATTTTTTGCTCCAACCAGAAAATCGTGGAAAGTTTAAAAACTCGCTCTATAGATATTTTTTAAATCAGCCATCCAATCCTACGGAGAAAGAAGTCGATTTGTTTGATAAATTATTTCGATCCTCCCAAGAATACAAAAAAGAGATTCAAAGTCTTGAAGATGTCCTCGTCGGAGAAGTCTGTGCATTAGAAGCAGAAGGAAGAGAAGAGCTAACCTATGTCATGCAAAAGACCAATGATGATTTATTACTGTCTGCAAAGGTTTTGTCTAAAGATTTCTTGGTTCCGGGAAAGGAAGCAAAGCTCTATCTCTTTCGTCCAAGTAGCGGCGGTTACCTTCTACCGGGAATCGTTACAAAAACATCAGAGAAAGGAATCATTTTCCATCTCAAGGGCGAAATCGAAAGGAAAGGTGAGGCTCACCTCATGCTTCCTGTTAAGTATTCTTTACTTATCAATCCTTGGCCCAAAAAAGATGAGACCGAAGAAGACAGTCTCGAACTTGATCGCGGCAAACTTCTACTTTCGGAAGAAAATTTAGACCGCCAATACGAGCTTCTCAGACGAATTTCAAAGGACCAAGCGAAAGGCAAAGAAGACAGATTTAAAATGCAAGAGACGGCACGAAGTTTTACGGCTTTATCGGAACGAATTTCTGATAGGGGATTGACGTTTGAATTTCCCCCTTCTGTCTCAAATGAAATATGGAAGTTACAAGATTTATGGGAAGTTCACTTTACATTTCCAGATGGACCATCCATAGACGTGAGAGGCAAAATGTTTCCCGTCAAACAGAAGTCAGACCTTTATATGATCCGGTTTGTGGACGCCGATGATAGTCTACGCAAAACAATCTATGAAGAAATTAAAAAACGTGGCGGTTTGAGAGAAATCTTAGGTTAAACTTAAATTCCTTGTGGGAAGGCTCCAATCGTTGGAGTTTTCCCGTCTTTTGGAACCAAAATCAAGTCCACCTTTGGAATCTCATTTCCATTGGTGTAGCTTTCTCCCATCGCTTCCCATGAATGTGTTGTTAGTGAAAAAGAAAGGATATAATTCACATTTTTGAGTACGGGCAATTTCACAAACGGTGTTCCACCATGGAAAATTATAAATTGTTTTGTTGGGTATTTTTTTGCTAAATTTGTTATCGCAAGAATTTCTTTTTCCGAGGTTGAATCAAACAAGAAGTAGGTGATTTCTTTTTTTGAAGCAAGTTTTGATAGTTCTTTTTGGTTGCCAATCGGAATGCCGACCAATGTCTTTTTTAAGTTTGGGTTTTTGACAAATTGTAAAGCAGATGTGGATTGATTTTTTTGAATCTGTAGGTTGGCAGGGAAAGACCGAATCGAATCTCGTGTAATCTCCCTTAAATGGAATCCCGACTTTTCATACTCTTTGAATTGTTGTTTGCGATCCGCTTCTCTTTTGTTTATATAATCAGTTAGATTGGAATTTTCAGCGAGGACTTGTGGCTCGATGGAGTTTGCATTAAATAATCCCATCTCTAATTTTTTACGAATTTGTTTGTAAACGGCTTCCTTTAATGTATTCCTTTCGTGACCTTCTAAATCCTTGTAAACAAAGTCTCCTTTTTCATACGCATCTAATATCTGTGCTTTGAACTTACGCGCAGTCTCACCCCAACTAGTGAGTAAAACAATATTTGCTCCAGCAAGTATTGTAAGAACGCCGGGACGATCTTTTTCGAAATTTTTGGAGATCGCATGCATTTCCATAGCATCGGTAATGATAATTCCATCGAATCTGAGTTTTTTTCGCAAAATATCTGTTAGTATCTTCTTGGATAAAGTTGCCGGATACTTTTCATCTATCAAAGGATACATGATATGAGCAGTCATCACAGCCTCGGCCCCTGACTCGATTGCTTTCTTAAAAGGAACAAGTTCCAATGCTTCCAACTCAGCGAGTGACTTTTTGATGATAGGGAGACCTAAATGGCTATCCACGTTTGTGTCGCCATGGCCTGGGAAATGTTTAATCACGGGTAAGGCACCGCCTAGACGGGCACCTTGTTCGTATGCTACTGCTACATTTGAAACACGTCCGATATCCGAGCCAAACGAACGTGTGTTAATGACGGGGTTAAAGGGATTGTTATTGATATCTAAAACAGGTGCAAATAAAAAATTGATACCAAGTGATCTTAGTTCAAATGAGGTAACAAATCCAACGGTTTTTCCCCACTCTTCGTTTCCGGTTTGGCCAACCGCCATTGCACCAGGATATGCGGTCACTCCGTCCTTTACTCGAAACACCCGTCCACCTTCTTGGTCTGTAGAAATCAAAAATGGGGGAAGGTTTTCTGATTTTGCTGTCTCTTGTAGATCAGCCGTTAGGCTAATGATTTCTTCTTTGCTACCTAGATTCTTTCCAAATAGAATGATGCCACCTGGTTTTGTGTTTTTAATCTCCTCAAGCGCGATGGCATCCACGGTTTTCGAAGGAATTGCGATATGAATGGTTTGACCAACGAGTTCTTCGGGGCTCATGCGATTTGTGAGTTCCCATGCTTTGTTTGATAGAAAAGACTCACGTTCGTTGGCAGCAAGTTCCGTAAGGTAAAAGTCGAAGAAATAAGAAGAGAAAATAAAACCAATAATTAGAAAAAGGGAAAACGTTGTGCGCATTAGGATTCGATTCATGATTTGTCTTACAAACTTATCAATGTTCCAACTTTGACAAGAAAGAAAAATGCCTTATCAACGGTTGTTGAAACTGTCTAATTGGCATTGTGCAAAACTTTTACCAGACACTCCCGGCCAACAAAGATTTTCGGAGTTCCTTCCAACAAAATAACTATGTTGCGGTTCCTGACGACTGGTTTGTTTTGATTACGGATATAGCAGGTTCTACAAAGGCAATCACGGAAGGGCGATATAAAGATGTGAACACGTCCGGTGGTCTAACTGCGATCGCAGTGGCAAACGTTTATGGTCATATGGATTTTCCTTTTGTATTCGGAGGCGATGGGGTGACATTTTTACTGCCTGTCGAATTTCTATTTCCAATTCGTTCGGCGATTGCAGATACGATTGGTCGAGTAAAAGAGTCGTTTGGACTAGAGCTAAGAGCCGGAATTGTCCCAGTTCAAGAATTATATCAACAAAAAGCCACATTGTTTGTAAGTAAATTTTGCGCTTCTCCTCACTATAACCAGTGTTCTATTTTTGGAGATGGCCTTGCACTTGCGGAAAAGTGGATCAAAGAAGGAAAGGATGAATCCTTTTTGGTTCGTGAAACCGAAAAAATAATTCCAGCTGATTTTACTGGTTTTACCTGTCGTTGGCAAGATATACCAGGATCGCGCGGTGAAGTGATTTCCTTAATCATTCAACCAATACACTCTTCAAATGAAGATTCAGCTAAAAGTGTATCCGAGATACTGGATTTTATTCATGAAGAATTTGGCGGGGAGGACATCCATCATCCGATCGCTGTTGAGGATTTAGAGATCGATGATGGACCTTACTTACGAAGAGAAGCCGTCGCCCATACAGGTGGAAAAAAAGGCATTCGCTATTATCTTCATCTTATCAAGGTTTACCTAGAAACCGCCATTGTGTCACTATCTATCAAATACAAGCTCCCAATTCGATCAGGGCATTATGAACTGAAGCGCTTAAAAGAATACCAGGTGATGTCTGCCGATTTCCGTAAATTTGACGGAACGCTGAAAATGGTTTTGAGTGGGACAGCTCAAAATAGAAAGTCATTGGTTTCTTTTTTAGAGCATCTAACAACTCTTAAAAAAATCGTATATGGAATGTTTGTTTCTGATAGATCTCTTATGACTTGTATTTTGAAAGCGGGCGAATCCCAGGAAGTCCATTTTGTTGATGGTGCAGATGGAGGATTTGCAATGGCTTCAAAATCATTGAAGGAAAAACTAAACGCATGAAAACTTTTTTACTTTGTCTCTTTCTAATCACAATCGGTTGTTCAGATTCTGGAAATACGGAATCAACCTTACCAAATTCAGAGGACACCTCTAACTTAAATATTGAGAGTATGGAACCAAGGATTATTTTTTTTGGCGATTCTCTGACAGCTGGATTTGGATTGGATGATTATGAAACTTCTTGGCCCCACCTAATTCAGAATAGACTCGCGAAAGCAGGTCATTCTTTTCACATCACGAATGCGGGTGTCTCGGGCGATACAACGTCTGGCGGGATGGGGCGTATAGAGTGGGTTCTCAGTCAAAAGCCTACGATCTTTGTTTTGGAACTTGGCGCCAATGATATGTTACGCGGTATTCCACCTGCGGTCACAAAAAAGAACCTACAAGCGATGATTCAAAAGGTTCAGTCCGAACATCCGAATTGTCAGATTTTACTGATCGGTATGCAAGCAACTCCGAATATGGGCAAATCCTATCGCGCTGAATTTAACTCGATCTATCCTGACCTTGCCAAGGAAGCAGGTATCAGTTTGGTTCCATTTCTTTTAGAAAAAGTAGCAGGTATCCGATCTCTCAATCAGAAGGATGGTATCCATCCGACCAAAGAAGGGCATGTTTTATTGGCAGATACAGTATATCCTTATATGCTAAAGTTAGTTGAAAAATCAAAAAAACGGTAAGAATGTAGATTATGAATCCTATCGCTGAATGAAGCCTGGCAAAATTCGTGTGGTATCAAATTTTGACTTAGTTTTTGGCAATTCCCAAAAATTGCCTTCAGAACTCTTATGACAGACTGGGCGTGTTTTTCTGTGTTTTGATCCAATGGTAAGGGTAAATTTAGTTGGATCGACCAGACTTAGTTTCTGAACCCGTCTGATTTTTTTTCCTTGTCGAAGGGGATCGCAATAGAATCATGGTGTTACTCAAACCTCTCGCGGGAATAGCTCAGCGGTAGAGCATCTCCTTGCCAAGGAGAGGGTCGCGGGTTCAAGTCCCGTTTCCCGCTAACAGAGGATTGAACAACAGGCCGAAAGTAACGAGATCCTTCCTCACACTCATGGCACCCTGGTTCTTTTTATCCCTCCCTGATACTTTTTTTAAGATTGGAATACAATATGGAATTTACAGCAAAAAAAAACAATAACGCCTCATGCGATCTAACGATTACTTTTTCCCCACAAGAAGTGGAAACCGCCTTCAAAAAAGCATATGAAGGTGCCAGAGGAAAGGTTAAAATTCCAGGCTTTCGTCCAGGAAAAGCTCCGCTTGAAATGGTAGAAAAAATGCTCGGTGATAGCGTCATGGACGATGCCGCAAACATCATGTTGAACAATGCCATGTCCGATATTTATGCAAAATTGGAACACAAACCGATTCGTGTTCCACAGTTTAATGTTGAAAGTTTTGACCGCAAAGCCGGTGCTAAAGCAAAGACGACATATGATACAAAACCAGAAGTTGTACTTCCAAAACTCAAAAAAATAAAGATCCAACCCAAAGAAGTAAAAGTTTCGGATGCAGACATCCAAAAAGAATTGGAAGGGATGCAAAAGAGTATGGCACGCAATACCTTAAAGGATGAGGGTGAAGCGGTAGATGGAACGGATCTTTTAGAAATCCAATATAAATTTAAAGAAGAAGGTAAAGAATTTCCTGAAAGTTCGCAAGTAGGAAAATTCCAAATGGGTGCTCCTCAAAATCCTCCGGGGTTTGATTCTGAACTATTGGGCATGAAACTAAACGAAGAAAAGGAGTTTAATTTTCGTTATCCTGATTCCTTTCCAGCATCTCCAGAGTCCGCTGGTAAAAATTTTATATATCATGTAAAAGTAACTGCCTTGTACAAAGTGAGTTATCCAGAGATAGGTGATGACTTTGCATCTGAAGTTGACGGATCAGCCAACTTACAGGAATTAAAAGACAAAACCAAAAAACAGATCGAAGAGCTTTTTAATGGCGCACTAAAAAGAAAAAGTATGGAAGAGGCTTATGCTGAAATCCTAAAAGAAGCTAAGTTTGTAATTCCAGAATCTCTCATCATTGAGGAGACAGATGGAGTGTTTCATAATTTTATCCATGAAATGAGACTACCGCACATCTCGCTTGCGGACTATGCAAAACGTCTCGGAAAAGAAGAGACGGAAGTACGGTCCTCATTCCGTCAAATGGCAGAAAAACGCATTCAAACTTATCTTTTGAAGCACAAGATTGGAGAAGAGTTCAAAATCACTCTTTCCGATGAAGAAATTCAAGCAGGATTCGAAAAAGAAGCAATTTCTCAATCAACTTCGACCGAATCCCGCCAAAAAGAAGTCAAAAAGCAAAAGGCGGAAACTTTTTACCGAGACAAATTCCTGTTTGATAAAATCGACGAGTTCGTTTATGGTGAGGTAGAGAAGAAGTCGCCCAAATCGGTTTCCACCGAAGAAGCAGAGAAGTTATTTAGCGGGAAAGAATAGATATGTCAACATTAATGCCTTACGTAATTGAACAAACAAGTCGGGGAGAGCGTCAGTATGACATTTTCTCTAGGCTTTTGAAAGACCGGATCATTTTCCTTGGATCTGCGATCGACGAGGCATATGCCAATGTGATCTCAGCCCAGCTTTTGTTTTTGGAAGCAGAAAATCCAGAGCGTGACGTTTATTTGTATATCAACAGTCCAGGCGGATATGTTAGCTCCGGTATGGCGATATACGACACAATGCAACTCATCAAACCAGAGGTTCGCACGCTTTGTATTGGCCAAGCGTCTTCCATGGCAGCACTCCTCCTTGCTGGTGGCGCAAAAGGCAAACGTTCCGCATTGCCGAACTCCCGAATTATGTTGCACCAACCTTACGGGGGAGCAGGTGGACAGGCTTCGGATATTGAAATTTCTGCCCGTGAAATAGTTAAGATTAAAGACAAATTGATCGACCTTTATGGTAAGCACACTGGCAAATCGTCCGAACAAGTCAAAAAGGACACAGAACGTAATTTTTATATGAGCTCTGAAGAAGCCAAAGAATACGGAATCATCGACAACGTAATCCAAGAGCGCAAGCAGATCCAAGCCTAAGGAGGCTTTATGACCAAACGACCAACTACCGCAGGGAATACCCGTGAAAAATTACATTGTTCCTTTTGCGGGAAAGCTCAAGACGAAGTGCGTCGTTTGGTTGCAGGTCCGGGTGTTTATATCTGTGATGAATGCATTTCTCTTTGTAATGAAATCATCGCAGAAGAGCCACAAGGTGGTGAAAAAACGGCGATTGTGGGAGAGATCCCAAAGCCGCTTGAGATCAAAAAGATTTTAGACCAGTATGTGATTGGACAGGAACAGGCCAAAAAGGCGCTTTCTGTTGCCGTTTATAACCACTACAAGAGAATCTTTCATAACGATCGTAAGGCGGGAGATGTCGAATTAGAAAAATCAAACATCATGCTTATCGGACCTACGGGTTCAGGAAAAACACTCTTAGCTCAGACACTCGCTAAAATTCTCAAAGTCCCATTTGCCATTGTAGATGCGACAGCACTCACGGAAGCAGGTTATGTCGGCGAAGATGTGGAAAACATCATTTTGAAACTGATTCAAAATGCGGACAATGATGTAAAACGTGCTGAGATGGGGATTATCTATATTGATGAGATCGACAAAATCTCACGTAAATCAGACTCTGCTTCGATCACAAGAGATGTGTCAGGCGAAGGTGTGCAACAAGCCTTACTCAAAATCATAGAAGGAACAGTTGCGAACGTTCCACCTCAAGGTGGGAGAAAACATCCACACCAAGAATACATCCCTGTTGAAACTAAGAACATACTCTTTATTTGTGGTGGGGCTTTTGTTGGACTTGATCAAATCATTAAACAGAGAGTAGGTGTTAAGTCGATAGGCTTTCACTCGGGTGAAGCTGTCAATGAAATGGGCAAACCCATTCAGTTGACCGAAAATCTCGTTCACCATGTCATTCCAGATGACTTAATGAAATTTGGTTTGATACCAGAATTTATTGGTCGTTTGCCGATCGTTGCTACGCTCGATGAGTTGACCATCGAATCTTTAAAAGCCATTTTTACGGAACCTAAGAATTCATTGTTGAAACAGTATCAAAAGATGTTTGATATTGAAAACGTAAAACTCAAATTTACAGAAGGTTCCATCAAAGCCATTGCCGAGACTGCGATCAAAAGAGAAAGTGGTGCGCGTGGTCTCAGAGCGATCGTCGAAGAGATCATGATGGATTTAATGTTTCAGATCCCTTCTAGAAAAGATGTTTTAGAAGTCATCCTTACAGAAGAGTCTGTTACAGGCCATGGCAAACCCATTACCATCCTGAAAGGTGATATCGAAAAGATCGCTTAGTCAGATTTTTTTTTGAATAAGTTCTGAAATGTCGATGTAATGTGATTCAAGGTATTCTTCCAGGATTCTTGAGTCGCTTGCATTTCATTCAAACCTGACTTTACATTATCTGAGAACTGATTGTATTTTTCTTCCAATTGGATGATGTTTTTTTCAAGATCATCCAGTATCTTTTTGCTGATACGTTTGTCTTCAGTCCCAAAATTACCAAACTCATATTCGATGATATCTTCTTTTACGCTACCCTTTGTGAGCAGGTGCATTTCAACATGAAAGTATTTTTCAAGAAGTGCAAACCTTCCTTCTTTTTCCAAACGTCGAATGCTTACTGTTAGATAAGTGGAATTTAAAAAACGCAACGGTCGAAATTTAGATGCGCGGTCGACCAAATCATGATCTTCAGCAATGACAACTGCTTCATCAAATCCTCCGACCCGTTCAAAGAGCCTTCGAGTGATAAAAATACAAAATCCTGCCGCACGTGGATTGATGGATTGGTTGAGTTTGACTGTAAGATTGGCAAGCTTGAACATTACTTTGTCCAGTTGGAGGTCCGACTGAGGTTTGAACTCGCAAGTGGCAAGATCTAAGAAACGTTCTTGCATTTCGCCTAAGGCAGATTCTAAAAAATTATCTGGTAAAAAGACATCAGAGTCGAAGAAAAACAGAAATTCACCCGTCGCAACTTCGGCACCACGATTCCGTCCAGGTCCAGGCATCCCACCGGCAACGACCTTCGCCCCAAATTTTTTAGCGATTTCAACCGTATTGTCTTTTGAGCCGGCATCAGCGATGATGACCTCAAAATCTTTAAAGGTCTGTTTTGTTATGGATTCAAGCAGGATGGGAAGAAATTTTTCTTCATTGAGAGAAGGAATGACAATACTGATCTTTGGCATGGGCAAACTATAAAGTAGTTTGAAAAAAATGCAAGTGCTTCAGTAAATAAAGCCGTTGTCCTTACAAACTTTTGCATACCATTGGGCGCTTGCTTTGGGAATGCGTTTCAGATCGGATGACTGTCGATCAACATAAACGATGCCAAATTGTTTTTCGTATCCTTCTTGCCATTCAAAATTGTCCAAAAAGGACCAAAGAAAATACCCTCTAACATCTACACCTTCTTCCATCGCTTTGAGCATAGATAGGAGGTATTCTTTTAGATATTGGATGCGAGAAGGATCTTCCACTTTTCCATCCTTGACTACGTCTGTCTGGCTGATCCCATTCTCTGTGATGTAGATCGGTTGGTTGCCATATTCTTTTGCGAGCCATTTCAGAAGATCATAGAACCCCTGTGGATAAATCTCCCAACCCATCGTAGTAAATTGAGTCGACTCGGCCGCAGGAAGAACGGGAAAAAAACGAAATAACGGAAACGGTATACTTTTGACGATCATGCGAGAGTAGTGATTGACCCCCATAAAATCCGTTTTTCTGGAAATCAATTCCATATCACCATCTTTGATATTATGTTTGTTTTGTGATAAAACGGCACTTTCGATTTCGGTAGGATACTTACCCTTATAGAGTGGATCCAACCAAAGTTGGTTCATGAGTGCATTGGCTCGTCTAACAGCTTTCCCTTCTTTGTTCAATTGGTTGGAATACACGGGAGTGAGCGCGTTGGTTAAACCCGCAATGGCTTTTGGAGAATGTGACCGAATACGTTCCAAACCAAGTCCATGTGCAAGTAAAAGGTTGTGTGCAACGCGAAGGGATGAATATGGTTTTCTTAGGCCAGGAGCATGGGCCCCCAATACGTATCCTGCGACCATCACGATCCAAGGTTCATTCAATGTGATCCAATGTTTGACGCGATCTCCAAGTTTCTTAAGTATAACATCTGTATAATCAGCAAAATGGTAAGCTGTGTCTCGATTTAACCAGCCACCTTTTTCTTCTAAAGCGTTCGGCAAATCCCAATGGTATAATGTGACAAAAGGAAGGATCTGCTTTCGCAAAAGTTCGTCTACTAGACGATCATAAAAGTCTAAGCCTTTTTGATTGACCTGACCAATCCCATTTGGAATGACTCTTGGCCATGAGATAGAAAAACGATAGGAGTGGATGTTGAGCTTCTTTATAAGAGCAACGTCTTCTTTGTATTTATGGAAATGATCACAAGCGATATCCCCATTTTCAAAATTTTTGATTTTACTTTTTTTCTTTGTGAAGACATCCCAATTGGAAAGACCTTTGCCTTCTTCAAAGGCACCGCCTTCAATCTGATAGGAGGAAGTCGCAGTTCCCCACAAAAAATTTTTAGGAAATTGTAGCTTTAACATGGATCACTTCTATAGTTTTCTTCGGACAACAATGATACTTAAATTGTTTAAGGGGCTAAGCATGTCCTTTGCTTTTCCAAGAGCGCTCAACTTTTTGGCTATGGCAAGTAACATTTCTCGTGATGATTTTGGGTTCAAATCTAGTAAATAATCTACAAATTCTTCCATAATTTCGAAAGAAGTTAGCCCAAGTTCTTTGAGTGCTCGGTCCGTGCTCCAGACCAAAAAATCTCCCACTTCAATGCCATCTGCAATGGAAAGTTCGTGCGGATGCATTGCATGCCAAGAGTCATCACCGGTCCCCTCAATGACTTGGATGCCGTCATTGGAAAATTGGAAAATAGGCATGTCCATAAAATGTAAAAAGTGAAGTTTGTCTTTTTCTTCGCCTAGACCAAACACACTGATCTTGAGTTGACTCAAAGATAGACTGTGTAACGCGCGTTCTATTTTTTCGATTAAATCTTTCGAGGTTGTTTGGGTCTCTTTTAGACCACTGATTAATCCATGGATAAAAAGTTTTTGAGCTGACTCCGTGATACCCGTTTCCACAAATCCCGCAAGTAGTCCAACAAAACCGTCTCGTGTTTGTATAATTTGCACATAATCACTGTTTGCACTGCGTATAAGACTTGGAAAGATCGAAATGTCCCATCCATTTACTTTTTGTAATTCCATATCCGGTAACAGTTTGTTGATGAGTAGGGATCGTCCTTCCTCCCACTGGCTCTTTGTCGCTTCAACGTGAAAGTCAGTAGAATTTTGTGCTTGGAGGAGTGAGAGTTTGATGGTTCTTAAAAAATCTGCTTCCTCTGAACTATCTCCTTCCTCGTCACTATCCAATTGGATGTCCTGGATCTCCGTGGCAACACGATGGAAGATTTGATAGATGTATCCTAATATAAAATAGGTAAACCCACCGATGAATCCAGCAAAAGCTAATGAGACGTATAAACCTAAAAGTTTGAACGTGATAGAATTATTGTTAGCTGGATTTTTAAAGTGTTCAAATGCAAATTCAGAAAGTAGAAAAAGGGCAAATAAAAGAAAAAAAGAAAGAACTGCAATCAGTAGTGAAACTCTAGTTCTGATTCTAAACTTCCGTACATTCATATTTAAGAATCAGTTTTTTCCATGAGCATCATGATCATGGCCGATAAAAAGAATAAGAATGTGAGTGGAAGAAGGAGCATCATCATTGAAAATACATCAGGGCCTGGTGATAAAACAGCAGAAATCACGGCAATGATCAGTACACTTTCCCTCCATCGAAAGAATAAAAATTTGGAAGAAAGCAGACCGAGCCTTCCAAGCAAAATCAAAACGATGGGTAGTTGAAAAGAAGCCCCAAAGACCAAATGCAAATTAAAAAAAAGATCATAGTATTCATCAATGGGCAGTGATGGATCGATACCTTCAGGTCTTAGCACTACGAGGAATACTCGCAAAAAACCTTCAAATACAGTAAACCAACATAAGGCGAGACCAGACCAAAAGAGAAGAGTCGAAAAGAGGATAATGAACTTTCCCCATTTTTCGGTTTTTGGATCAACTGCAGGAACAATAAATCCCCACAAGATATAAAGCAGAATCGGCAACGCAATCAACACGGAAAGGAGAAGTGATGTTTTTAAATAAATTAGAAATGGTGCCATCAGCTGGATTTGAAAAAATTTTGCTTCTGGACCTAGCACGTTCCTGTAGGGAGTGATCAGTATTTTATGGATCTCACTGCCAAAGTAGAGCGTGATGACCATAAATACGAAGATGACCAAGATAGAGTAAATAAGCCTTTGGCGGAGCTCCTCTAGATGCTCTCCCAGGGTCATAAACTTTTCCCTGGCTTCGGAGCCCTCAGGCAAAGGGAGGGATTGGATTTTTTTCTTTGCGACCAATTCGAAAAATTAGGCTTTCTTTTTTCTGCTTGTTGTCGGCTGTTTTTTTGATTCAGTTTCTTCTTGTGGCAAAGAATTTGTGATTTCGTCGTCACTTCCACCCATAAGAGACTTTCTGAATTCTTTGATGCCCGACCCTAAATCTTTTGCTAGGGAAGGTAGGCGCTTGCCACCAAAAAACAAAAGAGCCAAAAAGACAATCAGAGCGATTTCCCATGGACCTAAATTAAAAAATGCAATCGGTGGAATCATAGTGATAGGAATTTGGATCATATTTTCCTCTTTGGTACAAGAAATATGCGTATGAACCTGGAAGCAAGCGGAATGATAGAATTCTTTGAACTCCTACCGCAGGTTTGTTCAGGGGGAGTTTACCTACTTGATACAAAATCACTCAAATTTTTGTTCGCCAATCATTTTTTCCAGTCCGAGATCTTCGCTCATTCTCAGGAAAAGGAATTCACGTTAGATTCGCTGTCTGCCTTAGTTTATCCGGGTGATGTTGAGAGATGGGAAAAAGAAATAAATAAAATTGAATCCTTGCAACTAAATGAAAAACGAGAATTCGTAACTCGATTTTCAATTCCAGGATTAACGTACATTAAGTGGATTCAGTTTCAAGAACGATTAGTGAAAATTCCTTCACTCTCAGATTTCCCACTCATTATTGGTTTTGCAAATGATGTCACTGAGAAAATGGTTTCTGAGGAAAATGTAAAAGAACAGATCCAATTATTTCTTCGACTCTTTGAAAATGCTTCCGTTGGTATGGCGTTGCAAGATTGGGAAGGAGGATACTTTCGTATCAACGATAGATTCGCAGAGATCACTGGCTATTCGATAGAAGACCTAACCAATCTCAATATAAAACGTGCAAATGGTATTGCACTTACTAAGGAAGAACTTGAATACTTTAACATTTTGGGTGATGGTTTGGAAATTGGTGAGGCAACACTAACAAGGAAAGATGGACGTAAGATCAATATATATCGCAGAACCAATACTTTTCGGAGTTCAAGTGGCAAATTGGATTTCTTTTTTGTATTGTTGGATGACTTAACCGAAAAAAAGCAAATTGAAGCTTACCTTCTCCATTCACAAAAAATGGAAACCATTGGAAACCTTGCCTCCAATTTAGCGCATGACTTGAACAATTATTTGCAACCAATCCATGTTTTTTCGGGTCTGGGAATGGAAGAGCTGGAACAAACAAACGAAACGAAAGTCGATCATTCAAAGATTAAAGAATACCTCCAAAAAATTATGATGGCGGCACAAAGCGCTCGTTCTATGATCCATAGAATCATCCGATTTTCAAAAGGGGTTGAGTCAGATTCAATCACCGTTGTAGATATCTCCGCAATCATCCAATCCAGTATTCCTATCTTAATTTCAGATGTTCCGAAAGGAGTGGATCTCGAATTTTCATTTTCGGAAACGAGTTTGTATGCCAAAGTAGATCCCGTTCGCGTTTCTAAGATACTTGGAGAAATTGTATCGGGTTCGATTTTTCCTTGGGTCAAAGGTGAAGAATGTAAAGGAAGGATCGTAACCATTTTAATTCATAATGAAGATATCCAAGAAGATCGGATTTTGGTTCAAATCTCTCTTAGTGGTATCGAAGCTCCACTCGTGACGAGTTGTCACGAAACGAACCGCTCTATCTTTGAAGAAGATGAATCGCGCTGGTCTGGTATCCAAATCATCGCACGGTACATTCGAAATTGGGGTGGGGAACTTCGAGTTGAAAATTTAGGTGATCATGGTATCATCCTTTCCATTTTTCTTCCTGTTTCCGAAAAGATCATTGAATCTGATTGGAACGCCTCCCGACAAAAAAAGTTAGGTGAAGGTGCAACTTGGGAATTCCTACAATCTAAACAAGTCTGGATCATTGAAGATGATGTGCCATCTCTAGAATCACTATCGATGGTTCTTGCATTGAAACAAATAAGAGCGAATTTGTTTACATCATCGCTTGATGCCGTCGAAGAATTGAGAACGAATGTTCCAGATTTTGTTATCTCTGATTATCGTATGAAGGATATGAACGGGTTGAATTTATTGAGAAAAATAAAAAATCACAATCAGAATCTTGGAGCCATCCTTCTTACTGGAAATGCAGATGGCCTCGATGCCGACAACTTAGTCTCTGAAGGGATATTGGTTAGATCCAAACCAATATCCGTTGAGGAATTGTATGAATCGATTCTTTTATCTTTTGGCTTTCTTTGAGCCAGCTTTGTTTGGTTCGATCCCTGTAGTTTGAGTGATAAACTCAACCATTTCTTTGTAAAGGAAGGGTTTATCGGTTTTTACAAACTTGGATAAAAGAACATGATCTCCGTCCTCCACCTTTACCGCTTTGTTTAGTGGACTATGATTTGGATTGTTTTGAATTTTATCAAATGAAGCTAACATTGCCTTGACGGAGGCAGACCTATCTTGGATCGCTTCTGATTTAAAAAAGTAAAACAGTAGGACTGGATCCTCTATTTTTGATAGCGAATCTTCTTTCTCCACAAACCGTTTTAAATTCATGATATGTTGAATGGCATCGAAATACTGGTCTCGGTACCAATACTTGTAAGACTCGTTCTTTGCGTCCTGTTCATTTGATTTTCGTATCTCACCCATTACCATATGGATCAAACTTTTGCCCCATGTAAAACGAAACACATTGGCAGTAGGATCTGGGAAATCATAGAAAGGGGATGCTAAAATCACGGCGGCAACTTTGTCTGGATGTTTGCCAGCCAGGTAAGAAGTAATCAGTCCACCCATACTCGTTCCAATGATAATCACCTTTTCACCTAATTGTTGTGACATGATGAGGGCGGTTTCTGCATCGGATAAATACTTTTGGAACTCCGTATTTTTGTGATCTTCTACATTGGTTCCATGACCGGGAAGTCGAACATAATAAAGATTGGATTGGAAGGTTTCGGCGACTTGATTGACAACTTCTTCCCCTTCCATACGACTCGCACCAAATCCGTGGATATAAAGAATGGCAAGTGGAGTTTTGTCGGGGCTGTACCTGACCAATTTTTCTTCATTGTCTGGACGTGTGTTTTCTTGTTTGCTAATTTCTAATTCTTTTTTGTAATACTCGTCAAAATTTGGAAATGATTCAGTCTGGTTATATGTATAATCTCCCACTTGCCATATGAAGGTCGAAGCAAGAAATGAAGTCAGGATTAGTAGAATGGCGATGAGCCATTTGCCGATTGTTTTCATGGTTGTACTCTTTTTCAGGAAGATGAATCTAACAAATTTGTCAATTCTCCTACTAATTCAAGTCAATTTGTCTTTTTCTTGTCGAAAGCTTGATTCATCTCTGACGGTAAGGTTGGTTCCCGATCATGCTAAGTTATCCGTAGCATATGGGGATGTGACCCTTGCCACCCAAAAGCCAGAAAAACTTGTAGAAATCAATTGTGAGGCTTTCGGTAAGGTAGAGTGGCACGATTCCAAAATAGATGAAGCAGGTGTAATGAGAATGAACGAAGTTCCTTTGCCACTAGAGATCGAGAAGGGAAAGCTGTATCGATTTGAACCGAATGGGCAACATCTAATGTTAAAAGATAAAAAACGCAATTTGAAGCTTGGTGAAAGGTTAACGTTTACATTTCGCTTTGCGGATCTTTCGGAACTTGTCCTTTTTGCTGAGGTAAAACAATGAATCTAAATCGAAAGCTACTAACTTGTGTCCTACTATCCTTAGTTTCTTGCCAACCGAAACTGGATTTGGGACCGATTCCCATCGGTGGGAATTTTTTGTATGAAGATCGATCTGGCAAAAAGGTCTCCCTGTCTGATTATCCAGAACCGGTGCTTCTTGTTTTTTTTGGATACACTCAGTGTCCTGATTTTTGCCCAAATATGTTATCAAAAATTAAGTTGGCACAAGGGATGTTGGATAAAGATTTATCCAACTCTTTTCGAACGATTTTTATTTCGATCGATCCCAGTCGGGATGGATCCGATGTCGTACAAAAGTACGTTTCTTTTTACTTACAGAATGCAACGGGTTTATCATTCAACGAGAGTACAACCGCATTGCTAGTAAAACAATATGGAGCCTATGTAGAAAAATCGACAGATAAAGATACGATCGATCACTCTACTTATGTCTACGTTCTTGATAAAGAACGTAAAACAAGAGTTTTGCTAAAGTCAAATGATTCCGCTGAACAATTTGCTACCGTGATAAAAGCGTTAAGCGGCGATTCCGTTCAATCGCAATAAAGCCTCAATCTCGGGATCTTTCCCATAAAAAGCCCGAAACAAGTTCATGGCGGAGTCGGATCCGCCTTTCTCCAAAACACTAACTCTAAATTTTTCAGCAAGCTTTTCAGAAAATACACCTTCATCGATAAACTTAAAGTAAGCGTTGGCGGAAAGAAGTTCTGCCCACTTGTAAGAGTAGTAGCCAGCGGCATAACCGCCAGCAAAGATATGTGAAAAAGCATTTTGAAATTTATTGTAACTCGGTGGATGTATGACACCCACTTCGCTTCTCACCTTATCTAAGATCTTTTGTACTTCCGCTTCGGACGGTGCGGACTTGTGTATGAGCATATCAAAGATTGCAAATTCGAGCTGTCTCACAACTCCAAGTGCGGATTGAAAATTTTTAGCACGAACCATGGTATCAATATAATCTTTTGGAATCGGTTCTCCCGTTTTGTAGTGTTTGGCGAAAAGCGCTAGAACTTTAGGCTCGTATGCAAAATTTTCCAAAAATTGGGAAGGAAATTCGACAGCATCCCACTCCACACCATTAACACCGCTTACAAACGCTTCATTCACACGGGAGAGCAAATGATGGAGCGCGTGTCCTAATTCGTGAAATAATGTAACTACATCCGATGGTTTGAGCAGAGAAGGCTGATCCTTTGTCGAAGCAGGAAAATTTCCGATAACGAAGGCAATGGGAAGAACCTCCGCTCCCGTCTCATCAATGTAATGTGGCTTCCAATTATGCATCCAGGCACCACCTTTTTTTTCCTTCCGTGCCTCCAAATCCATATATAGGCGAGCTCGCACCTCACCTTTGATACGGATTTCATAACAGAGAACCGTTTCGTGCCAAACTCGAGTCTTCACAATTTGGAACTGTATACCCAGAAGCGATTCCAAAAAAATGAACATACCCTTTACTACAGATTCTTTTTCCAGATAGGGTCTATATTTTTCTTCTTCGTAGTCGAAAGATTCTTTTTTGAGTTTTTCGCTATAAAAAATTACATCATGGGGTTTTAGCTCATCACAACCATGTTTGGCGGCAAATGTTTTTAAAACCTCAAATTCTTTTTCTGCGATTGGTTTTGCTTTTTTTGCTAGATCATAAAGGAAAGTAAGCACTTGTTCTGGGCTGTCTGCTACTTTTGTGGCAAGACTTAGATGAGCAAACGAATCGAACCCAAGTATCTCTGCTTCCTTTTTGCGAAGTTGAAGAATCTCTTCCAAAATAGGGCCGTTTTGTGGAGATTTCGTAGTAGATGCCTTATACAGCTCTTCTCTTTTTTCCCGATTTGGACCGTAGGTCATGTATGCGATATAACTTGGGAAGTGGAGGGTAAACTTATACTTTCCATTTTCAGTTTTTGCTGAGATGAGTTCACCTTCTGGCATTCCTTCTACGTCAACGGATTCAAGAATCATCTCAAATGCGTTTGTTGCATCTAAAACATTTTGAGAGAACTGATTGGATAAATCTGATTGTCTGATACGAATTTCTTTTAAACTGTCTTTTTTCTCTTTAGATAGTCCAACGCCCGATAGGCGAAAATCACGAATCTCGTTTTGTAATACTTTTTTCTGTTCACCATTTAAACCGGATTCATTGGATTCGATATGGAGCAGGGCTTTAAAAATAGATTCATCTTGGCCAAGATTCGTATAGTATTCAGTGAGTTTGGGAAGAATTGCAGCATAAATCGATTGGGACTCTTCGCTATTTTTGACCGAGTTGATGTGTGAAATCTCAGTGCTGAGATCGGACAGTTCTGTTTGAATCGTTTGGTATTTTTTTAAAAAATTAGAATAGGTGATGTTGGGATTTTGTAAAAGAATTGAGATTTCTTTTAAATTTGATTCCATCTTTTCTAGGATTGCGGATTGTTTGTTTGAAAGATGTTCTTCATTAAATTCAGGAAACATATTCACCTCTGTGTTTTAGACTCTTAGTTTATAATGGATAAAGATAAAATCGTTTTTTTTGATGGTTTCTGCCATTTGTGTAATGGATCTGTCCAATTTTTGTTAAAAGCAAATAAAAACAAAAACTTATATTTTGCTCCATTGCAATCTGAATTTCGGAAAATTAACTTTTCACATATTCCAGAGGACTCATCTAGCATCTGTTATTTTTCGTCTGATACTGTCTATAAAGAATCTGATGCCATCTTACAAATTACGAGGGAACTTACATTCCCATACTATCTACTCTATTGGTTTCGTATTTTGCCAAAGTCATTGAGGGATCTAGTATATAGATGGATTGCTCGTCATCGCTACCAGTGGTTTGGGAAGTCAAAAGTCTGTTTTTCCCCCAGTGCAGAGTATCGATCTAGATTCCTGTTTTGAAGGCGAGTCGATCTCCTTCTGCACCTTCTAAACTGTCCAGATAACTTTTGCTTGTATATTCGTATGCCTTGGCCGCAGGTTTTCCTGAAGATAGGACGGAGGAAGCATCAATGCCTGTGCGAGTAAATGCCTCATCCACAGACATAAAGTCCGTACCACCCAACGTTGGATGAGGATAGGTGCTTGGGACTTGAGAAGCAGAAAGACCATCATTTACAAATCCATTGATGTCAAAAAGGCCATATGATAATTTAGCACCACTTACACTGGCATTTAAATTACATATGGTTTCAGGAAAGGGCGTACCGCTGGAGGATGTGGATTGAGAGATACTCGCTTTGGCAGTGGTCAAAAACGGACTATCGAATTTTTGCATATAGGCTAGTCCATAGTAGACTTGATCGGAGTTTCCACATTGGCTCTTTAAAGCATTCAAAGTGGATGTCTGACTAGGATTGAGAGCGATGAGTTTTGAAAATTTAAGTCGAACCACAGATCGGAAGCAAAGTTGTTTGCCCGAATCAACTTCTGTAAGCACCACTCGACCAATATCACTAATCCAAGATGCATTTTCGGGGCCGAGCCTCCAGGTATATGTTTGGAACTTGGTTCCGTAGCTTGCTTCGTTGGCGGTATAACTTTCGGTGATCACATTGCCAGCGTTTGCAAACTGGGCATTATTGAAGTCGCCTAATTTGTAATAAATGAGACCTCCATCATTTCCAAGCAATGTATCAGGATTGTCAAAAAACAACTGCAAGCTGGGAGATGTATTGCCAGTTTTTGTTATCTCTAGGAAGTTATTGAAGGATTTTGTTCCTGTATAGGCGCTGGCTGTGATACCTGAGATAGGAGATGCTTGTTGATTGAGTTTGAGACGAATGGTTGTGCTCCCGATCCCATCTAGAGTTACGTTTGTAAAGGTTTGTGAGACGGGGTTTGAATTTTGGAAGAATCCTGCTCTTTTTAACCCTTGGATCAATTGGTCAATGAGAGTGGAATTGCCACGTGCCCAAGTGGCAGACTGCCTCACAAATCCCCAAGAATTTGCCGCCGCAAACAATGGTTCGGAACCCATATGTATTCGTAGTGCGTCCGTTAGGTTTTGAAATGTAGGGGGAGCAATTTGTTTAAAAATTTGTCTGTCCGAGACTTGAATGGAGATTCCAAAAAATAGAAAAATATAAATTAACTTTTTCATTTATTCAGCGATCCCTTTCGGTACACAAATTGTGAAACCTGATTGGACATTACAGCCAGCAGTTGCGTTTTGTTGGAATAAAAGCCCCAGGATGAGGAGGCCGCCACCCTTTTCTTCTTTCTTTTTGCATAGGAGTATTCCTGAAAATGTAAAGGCAAGGAGACAGAATATGATGATTCGATTCATGAAATATAAGAATCACATTTAGTCAGTTTTGCAAGATATTGTGGAAAAAAAAATGGGAACAAATGAGATGTAACCTGGGCTCCATTTTGAAGTATTTTAAATTCCTTACATTCTATTATCTGATTCTCCTATCAGTAGCAGTAGAGGCGCAAAGCCGAAAAAAGGGAATCGAAATGAGTGATTCCAAATCCACAAGCGGACGTAAGTTTGCACTGGTCATCGGTATCAATGCATATCAGGATCCGCAAATCGGAGATTTGGATAAAGCAGAAAACGATGCTACAGGTGTAGCAAAAATTCTTGCCAAGTATGGAAGTTTTGATCGCATACAAACGATATTAGGTGGTGGTCCCTCGCAAGTCTCTGGTTCTTCAGCACAATCTAAATTTAGCTTAGAAGCAGAATATGACAAAATGATTACAGAGATGCAACCTGAGGATAGTTTGATCTTTTATTTTTCCGGTCACGGTATGACGGATTATGATGAGAAGACATATCTTTTGGCGGCAGATTCAGAACTCGGAAGGCTTATCGGTACGTCCATTGCCTTAGAAGACTTGATCCAACGATCTAGAGAAAAGGGTCTGAAAAAAGTGATCTTTATTTTGGATGCATGTCGGAATCCAGATAAAACCACTCAAATCTCAGGACCCAAGTTTTTAAAGAATACAACCTTCAATGATGCAGAACAAGTTGCAGTTCTTTATTCAACAAAATTGGGCTATTATAGTTATGAAGATGATAAATCAGCATATGGTGTATTTACGAAGTATCTGATTTATGGTTTGGAAGGCCGTGCCGATTCCAACTTTAATGCCGAAATCACCTTTACTGAGTTATCTGATTACGTTACAAACTCTCTCAAGGATTGGTCTGCTACAAATAAAAAGAACCAGAAACCATACGTAAAATACTATAGCGAAAAGTCGGGTGACATTGCACTTACCTATGCTAGCAATCCCGAATTCAGTTTGGCTGATTTAAAAATTTATGATCCATATGACAACCGTTATCTTTATCGGAGTTTGGTTTTGCCAGGTTGGGGCCAATACGCAAGAGGAGAAGAAACAAAAGGCAGATGGATGATGTGGACATCTGGAGTCTTGTATTCATTACTTACGTATAGTTATGTGAATTTACAAGAAACAAAAAAAGAGTATCTAGATACGCCAGGACTGCCTCCTTCCAATTTGTTTTTAGAAACCGTTTTGATCAATGAATCTCTGCTCGCTGGCCCCAGAAAAGATTATGAGAAAGCGATTGAACAAATGGAAATGGTGAGCAATGTCTTTATTTTATATTATGCCTACAATCTAATCGATTTTTATTTTTTTCATAAAAAAAGAGAGAACGACTCGCAATCACAAATTGATGGTCGCCTACTTTATACAAATTTGAAAAGAGAGCGTGTTGGATTTGGACAGAATTTTCTAATCGAGGACAAAATGTATGTTTATTTTCAAACATCATTTTAGTTCACTTCTTTTTTGTTTATGGATCCTCTCTTGTTCGATTCCAGTGTCGTCTCGATTGACTGATCCAACCAGTGATACCTTTTTATCAAATACACTTCTTTCTCTAATCCTAAATGTTTTTCCGCATGAAATGGATCCATCACCCGGTGTTTTGACGGCTGTTCCTGCAACCATATCATTAAGATCAAATTTACGGGACTTTGATGTAAGTGATTCAACGGTCTCGGTCCTTTTGAATGGTGCAACATACTCTGATTATGTGGTATCGTTTCGTGATGGGAATTTGATCAGCATTTCATTTTTAAATAGAAATTGGCAGGGTATTCTTGATTTGAATTATCAAATCAAAGGAAAAGGTCAGGACTCTATCCTTACTACGCTAACTAAAAAATATACCATCGACTCTTCGGCACCCAGTGTTGTTGTAACGAATCGCCTTGGTGATTACCCAAAATTTTTAAATGATCGATTTATCGAACTTCAATTTTCTGAGAAAGTAAGCGGAGCTGACAATCCTAACCACTATCAATTTTCTGGATCCGCAAAAGGTTCACTTGTGGTAGTCAATTCTGTGAGGATATCAGATACAATCTACAGATTGTCATTTTTGGGATCACCTGATTCTCGCTTTAGTAGTTTATCTTTAGGAATTAGTAACATCAAAGATACAAACGATACAAATCTCAATCAAACATTGAATTTTAAAATTCCGATCATTCGTGAGGTCGGTGAGGTGATTGAACCACGCACGTTTGCTCAATGTGTAAAAACCGACTCAAATACTGTTTTTGTAATTGGTGGTTGGAAAAATGGAACACCTGTTAGAACGATTGAAAAAGTGAATCTGACTACTTATGCGACTGAGGTGATAGGTAACCTTGGTATTGAGAGAGTTTTCTTTTCTGCGACGCTTGCAAATAACGGTAGGATATTGGTGACCGGAGGTCTGAGAGGTGCCGATGGAGCCACGACTAGACTCAATACTGCAGAATGGATTACCGTAAATCCCTTTTCAGTTGCTAATGCTACATTTACTCTCCCAACGAACAGATATTATCATGAAAGTGTATTAACCGATGATGGAAACATTTTTCTGTTTGGTGGACAAGCAACCAACGCAAATTCTCAAAGGCTTGCCACAACACTATTTGTAAATCCCGAAATACCAGGCACCATTCAATCTGGACCTTCTATCAGTTCGGGAAGAGAGGGACTCGCATGGGCAAAATTTCGATCCAAGTTATGGATCAGTGCTGGAGAAAATACAAGTGGGGTAGTCACAAACCTGGTCGAATCAATTTCCATGACTTCTCCTTATACCTATGCCTGCGAACCTTCCGCTTCTCCTTGCGCTGGTTTTTCGGTCCCCCGGAGTTTGCATCGAATGGTCGCAACGGATCAAGACTTGACGATATTAGGTGGGAGAAGTGGGATTGCACTTTCTGAAAAATGGAATGCGAACCTTTCTCGGTTTCAGTCATTGTCTCTTTTTGATAATGGCACTGTTTACGGGGGAGCAGTTGTATTTGAGGGCCAAAACATTTTAGATATTGGAGGATACCTCCAAAGTCCTATCGAATCCCAAACTATAAATTCAGTCAAACTTATCGATCCTCAAAATGCAACTGTTGTTCAGCTAAGTCCCTTAAAGACTGCAAGATATGGTCATTGCGTGGTTCCCGTATCTCAAAGTAAGGTGGTAGTCATTGGAGGGAGTCAAGGCGATACAAGTAGGCAAAACTCACGTGATACGAGTTCCATAGAAGTGATAGAATACAATGAATAAACTTTATCCCCTTATTTGTTGTGTTTTGTTTGGTTTTTGTCAGGTGGAAAAAGTGGGGAATGGTAGTGATATTACCAATACAGAAAATTTATTTACGAGCTTGATTGTTTTTGGTGTAAGCGCTGAAGTAAGTTTTGTTCCAGCTTCCGCAACGGTCCATAAACAACTCAAAACAATCGATTTAAATTTTAAAAACGAACTTCTTGAATTATCTAATAATGATATACTTTTATATAATAATGGTTCAAATTTAAATTTTTCACTCACTCGACTTGCTTCAAAAAGCTATCGAATCGAATTTACTGGAATTGAGGGCAGAATCGAGTTGGATCTTTCTCGATTTGCCACAAAAAATGGAATTAGCTTTGGCAATGCACCTTTCCTATGGACGATTGACAATCAGTTGCCGGAAATAGTCTCAACTAACAAATTACAGAAGGTACATTCCATCGATTTGAGGGAGGGAAATGCGATCCTTTCTTTTTCGGAAGCAGTAGAAGGTGCTGAAGATCTTTCCAATTATTCCATCTCTTATTCAGATCCAAACACGATCCAGGCGATCAAGATTCTCAGAGTGGACAATCAAAATTATCGAATCTTTTTTGATAGTTTTGGGACAAAGCCGATGCAAGTTACTGTTACACCTATTCGTGTAAAGGATTTTGCAGGCAACGCTGTAAGCGGTGGAAGTTTTGAGATTAATGTCTATGGATTTCGTAAAATAGGGTCCTTGAAGGAAAAAAGGTGTGATGGATCTGCAATCGCCTTGGATTCAACTCGTATTTTATATAGCGGGGGTGTAAATCTAGGAACGATCAGTAGTACATTAGAGATCTATGATACGTCAACTGAGTCAAGTCGATTGCTCACTGCTCAAACCACAAAATCGATGTTTTATCATCGGTCGTTTAAATTGCCGAATGGAAAAATATTGCTCATCGGAGGATTCGAGTCCTCCTTTTTAACGGCGGCATCTGATAAATATGGAATCGTGAGTTCGGAGACGTTTCTCTTTGATCCAGAAACCGAAACGATTCAATCTGGGCCGAGTCTAAACACCCCACGCTCTAATTTTGCGAGCCTACAATTGAAAGATGGTTCGATAGTCGTTCTTGGTGGTATGACTGTCGTATCGTCTGTCATAGCCGATTTACGTTACTCGAATGTGATAGAGATTTTAAGACCGGGTGCGTCTTCTTTCGAAACGTTAACACTTGTATTACCAACGACACTTCATTCGCATGGGGCCGTTGAATTGAGCGATGGAAAGGTACTTGTGTTCGGAGGTCTCATCAATCGACTGGATTCCCCAGCAGGATATAATTTCGAGGCCTATAGGTTGGATTTGGTTGCTCAAACTGTGGTGGGAACCAAAACGTTACAGGGAAATTTGATCGAAAGTTTTTTCAGTTTAGAGGGAGAAAGGTTATTTCTTGGATCAGGGTTTCGTTCGCCTAATTTGCTCGTTTACCAACTAAATTCAGGAAAAATTGAAAATTATGGAACACTTTCTCGTTCTTTAGGAAGGACAAATTTTTTCTCCGATGATCGATATTATAATTTTTTGTCCGGGATAAGCGGAAATTCATCACCTGGTCCGTTAGAAAAAGTGATTCATCTTTCTCGCGATTTTTCAAAGATTGTTGATGGTTTGTCGATTCCGGAACCAAAGTTTTGTAATGCGACAATGAATTTGAATGGAAAAGTGTATGAATTGGGCGGATCGAATGATTATACTAATTATATAAAGATTGCTGGTGGTCTCAATTTAGCAAACGCTTCAAGTGATTCGGTGTGGGTGTATGAAGCAAAGTAACGTTTATAATTCTCACATTCGATGGTTACTCCATCGACTTCTCATATTGCTCACAAGTTTTACTTTTGAGTTTTGTTCGATTACGGAATCACAAAACAAAATGGATTCCATTAATAATGAGTCCAATCTACTCACTCAAATTCTTTTATTCCAACCAAACCTAAACTGCAATTATAGCCCGGAAAATCTATCCGTCGTGAATAGTGTCTCGTCGGTCTCGCTCACTTGTGATGCAAATTTGGATCAAAATACTGTTATTCCCAAAATCGTTTCCGATTCATATGATTTGAGTTATCCGGTTCCCAATCGTTTGATTCTCCTGCCAAAAAATCCGATCGGTGAGGGTGAATTTACTTTTCTCTTTGATTTTCTAAAAGATTCCAATGGTCGTAATTTACTCAATGCAAACTACTCATTTCGAATTGATCGAACTCCGCCTACAGCTTCGACGGAGTTTGATGGCAAACTGATTGGTACAAGTGACTTGGCAAAAGGTTTCATTGAAATCAATTTTTCCGAAAAAATGTTAGGGTCAGGGAAAATATCGAATTACCAGTTTGAAGGCGAAGCCAGTCAAAATCTGGTAATTTCCGATATACGAGAGACTAGCAACAATCAGGTGCGACTATTCTTTTTGGGTGAACCGATACGAACAGGAGGAGAACTGATCCTAAAAATATCCTCGCTTACAGATCTGGGTGGAAACCCGCTCACTCAAAATCGGATCACTCTCAATTTGATCGGCGTAAAAATCGTGGCTACACTCGCAAAGGCTCGCCGGCAACTCAGTAGTGTTCTCGTTAATGATCGGATTTATATCATTGGAGGAAGGGCTGCTGCGAGTTCTGCAACTGCCTTTGCAACATTGGAAGTTTTCAATACTAAGACTTTACAGGTTGAAAAGGAAATAACATGGGGTGTTGGCATTGCACCAGCAGTATCGGAACATAAAGCTACAGCACTCACAGATGGAAGGATTTTGATCGCAGGAGGACGCAATACTTCAGGGACAAGTTTAAACACTTCTTTTCTGTTTGATCCTGGAAATGAGGCTGAGGGTATTCCTGCAAGTTTTTCTGTTGGTCCTAATTTAACTGGCGCAAGACGAGACTTTACTCTCCATTCTATTGGGAACCGTCATTATTTGATTGGTGGTACGGGAGCAGTCTCCAATACGATTGAAGTTTTTTCAGAAACCACTTCGACATTTCAGAATGTATTTACGATGCAAAGATCGAGAGCGACATCTGGAACTGGTAGCGGGAGTATATGCAGTTCATCTGAAAGTTCATTTTCAGTATTCGGTGCTTCATCTATTAGTACAGATGTTTTGGAGACTTTTAATATCTCCAACTCTACAGCTACAGCTTCTACTGGTTCCGTTTCTACTGAGTCAAACGTGGTTTGTAGGTTGGGAGGATCACAACTGCGTTATGTGGGATCAGGTTCATTTGCAAGAATTTGGAATGATTCATTGACTGTGCAGTCTACCCAATTCCGTGTAGATGCGAGAACTGCCTATTCCCATTTTCCCTTTTCATCTACACAAGACATTCTATTGGGAGGATCAGTGGGAGCAAACGCAATTGATTCTATATTATTGAATGATTGGCAGTTGGGACTCTCGAAAGAGATAGGAAAATTAAATTACCTTCGTTCAGCCGCAAACTTTATCAAAATGCCTGGGGAAAATAGAGGCTTTTTGATCGGCGGCCAGTACGGTGGCGCTTCTTATAACATTATCGAAGAAGTTAAATGGTGAAACACCCAACAAACAAATAAATGCTAATTTGGAAGCACTTCCATTTCCCACTCAATTGCGGAAGTATCTAATATGGTTTTTGACATCACGTCTGGAAGTGAGATCGATTTGGATCCTGTAAGTGCTGGAGGCAATAGTTTAAAAAAGGAGTCACCTTTTTTGTTTTTAAACTGGAAGTCTGTCCATTCTTCTTTGGAAGCAAAAGCCTTGATCTTATCACGTCCGTAAGGTGGAGCCGCCTGCAATGATTTGTCCCCGTCGGGAATGGTAACCTTTTGTCCCTTTTTCAAATAATTCGCTGTCTGTGTAGGGCTTGGAAAAAGTAACACTGGTTCGTCTGATTTGTCCCCTGGAATGAGCATCACGTACACATAATTGTCCTCATTTGATTCCAATTCAAATCGAATCGCCTCGCCAGCAGTATATTTTGATTTTAATTGCGAAAATTTGAGAGGAGATGTGGGTGATGATTTTTTTTCTGTAATGGCTAGGTATATGTTCTTTTTGTCTAAAAAGGAAAAAAAATCTTGGAGTAGTGTTTTGGAGATTGAAGTTGGGAGAGAATTTTTATATTCTAATTTGCCAGATTCCATATCCACCATTTGAATTTGTGTAGCGGAATCTTTTTGCTGAACCAATACAATTTTTTCAGCAGATTTAAAAGTGGGATCGTCTTTTAAGGAACTCACATCAATGTCACCATTGATCGACGAAGTTAGGTTTATACCGGTTGGGATCTGAGTTTGTAGGATTGCTTCACCTCGATTCGAGGAAAGTATCTGAGTTTTGATGTAATCAGTTAGATCACGTGTATCGGTATCAGTCGATTGTGCAATGAAAGCAAATTTATAAACCGGGCGTTTTGAATTCGACTCACCAGCGAATAATATGAAGGTGCAAATTGAGAAAATGACGAGATACTTTTTCATGGTGTGGTCTTTCCTTTCATACTGTCGATTAAATCGCTGTTCTTTAAGTTTTGTTCTTTGATCAAATTGTAATTTTCTTCTTTGATTTGTTTTAGATGTTCAAAGATGATCATTTTTTCTTTGGCGTATTCATTTAAAATTTGTTTTTTAAATTCAGATCCAGATACAACGATTTCCTCATTTGCTCCTACGAGAACGTCCTTTTTCTTTTTGGGATCTCCAACAGCAACCGTTCCTTCGTTTACATATACACCATCGGCAAGTTTTAAGTCTTCGTTTGTACCACCAGCATCAGGTAATGCTACAATGAATTCGGTCCCTCTTACGCCGGCGACATAACTTGGTGCGACGATGGACAATTTTTGTTCTTTGCCTGCTTCTTGTTTGTGGGCTTTGACGAAGAGTTTGCCTGAGTAGGCTTTGACGGTGGTTCGTTTGGTTGAAGGGTTTAGAATTTCATCCAATGATAGGGAGGTATATTTTTCCATTCGGATGGTTGCTTGAGTGGCCAGTTGGATCTCGCAGATTCCATCTACTGTTGTGACTTTGTCTCCCACACGTAGTACCTGGTTAATTTTTAGTGGAGTAGGTTTTTTATTGCGTGGACCGGAGAGATTTGTACTGCCCTGGATAAAAGTGACAACACCCACTTCCTCACTAAATATGGAGGATAAAGCAAAAAAGAATACTAAACTACCAATCAAAGTCTTCATACGACATTGATATCTGGATCGTTTTTGACTTACAAGCCAAAAAGTTGTCAATTTGAATCTCAGATAGACAAATTACTGGTTGTCTACCTACGGTTTGTTTGCGACGAGTGTTTTTGCTCTCGCACTAATAGGAACAATCACAGGGAGCATCGGACAAACGTTATCTGCCGCTGATATCAATGCCATGATGATTAGTTTTCTCAAGAAAATAATACTCAATTGCCTTTAAATTGTCATCATGGAAACGAATCGGTGTAAGGAGGGAAAATAAAAAACAATCCACATATAAAAAAAATTTGCTCTCTACCCAATATGAGGGATAGCCAGGTTTTAACGATTACAGTATACTAAAGTAATTATGAGGTGAAAAATGAACTTAATCTTAAATGAAAAACAGAAGTATCTACTCGCTACTGCCTACAGAATTATCACAACAGATTTTGAGATCACACCAGATCAGACAAAAAACCTTTTGTACGGCGCCCTAATCAAAGAACTGGTCATGAGAGAAACGACTCTCGAAGCGTTAGATCATGTTAGTCGTGCCGAAAGACATATCTTCATAAGGCGTGTTGCCAATCAAATTGGTGAAATTCTGATGAGAAAATTTGGCATCAAACAAACAGTTGTGAGTGATGCCATTACAAAATTTATGAAAATCATGAATGAACAAAGTCAACTTGCTAGGTATTAATACCCTCTGTAGGCACAACCCGTTCGATCAGACCAAACGCATGGATCGAATGTGCGCATACAGTCCATTCGTGAACGCAATTTAGAACAAGAGATTTCGTATTTTGTTGTATCTACTTGTTTTGCTTTTTCTCTTTCTGCAAGTTCTGCTTTTGTTAGCTCTCGGTCACCAATCAAATCTGCTTTTAAACCATGTCCCTTTCTCGGTTTTACGCTATTCGTCCACATTTCACCGGAATTATCATCCCAACGAACAAGTGTATCGGCTCCTTTTTTCTCAAGTTCGACTGCTTTGTAGTATAGTCCATTTGTATACATCGCATAGACTTGTTTGCCAGCCTTTTTACCAGAAAGAGGAAGAACTTCCCATAAAGTCAATTCACCTGGTTTTTTAGCGCCTTCGTCTGAAGCATCCCAGTCTGCGATTTGATCTCGTCTCAAACCATGATCTTTCCGCGGTCGAATTTTTTTTGCATCTAACGGAGTCGGTGACGATCCATCTTGCCACTTTACCTCAATGATATCACCTTCAACTTTTGAAACGGTAGCCTTATAATAGCCTCCGCTCGACCACTCAGCGTAAACGAGATCACCAACCTGAAATTGCGATTGTGCAATCAACAAACCTGAGAAAAAAAATAAACCAACACATACGAACAGTTTTTTCATACATACCTCAAAATCTGCTTTAAAAGAACAGAAAAAGAAAGTAAGTCAATCCCTTTGGGAAAAAATACGTAATAGGAAAATATATTTTCTTAACCGTTCAAAATATTTCGGAAAAAAATAAAAGCTTCAACCCTCCTCTATGAAGCATGAATCGACGAAATCGTTTTACTATTTTGATAATCTTTGTATTCCTCTTTGATTCGATTCAAAGCAAAGAACCGCTTTCTATAAAGATGGAAGAGATCGAAGAAATTGCCCTTACAAATAGTATCATACTCGCAAGTCTCAAAGACCGAAGAGAAGTTTTTAAAATGATGGCCACTGAACGATGGAGAAACTACCTCCCGAGAGTTGGACTCAGCTATTTTGGTTTGAGAAACGCGAATATGAATCAACCAGATACACAATACAATGACATTCGAATTCAAATGAATCAACTATTGTATGATGGTGGCGAGAATGCATTGGAAATCGAGTCTGCAAGACTATCAGAATTACTAAACCACGAAGATTGGAAGATCGCACGGGAAAAATTATTATTGGAAGTTAGGAAAGCATACATTCGATCCATTTCGAGTAATACAAAAACACAACTTGCAATGATCTCCTATGAAAGAGCATTAAAACATTTGAATGAAGCCAAATCAGAAAGGAGAGAAGGATTTATTAGTGAATTGCAACTTCAAGAAATTGCAAACAAATTGTATGAACTTGAATTGATTGTCCTGAGATCAAAATCACAATCATTACAAAATCAAATCGATCTTAAAAAACAAATGAATCTTCCACTTGAGGAGATGATTGTTTTCAATGATTCTCTAATCCATGATTTTATACTTTTTCCGCCTCAATTTTTACAGGATGATGAAGGACAAGCAGTCACTCAAAGACCTGAGATCAAAAAATCAAAAATTGCCATTGAAAATTTAAAAACCAGGAAAGAAATTTCTGAAAATTATTGGAAACCCAAAATGTACTTGGGAGGTTATTATGGCGAGAACGTTAACGGTTCATTGCCAGTCAAAAATGAGGTTTATGGTTTTAATGTTTCGATTCAAACACAGATAGGTAGTAGCACTAACCAAACAAGTGCAAATTATGGAATCCAAACAGATGGGACGGGTATACAAAGAATTCCCGGCTTTGGCCCACAATTCGTCGGTCGCGGCGAAAATGCTTTCAACAGTAATACCTTAAATCTTTTCGATGATCTGAGTTATTCCAGAAAAATATACGAGGGTAAAGTCGCTCTTTCGGATGCGATTCGTTCCAATCAATTTTTAGAAATTTCGATTGGAGCCGAGGCATTCAAAGCGAAAGAAAGAGTAAGGGAGACTTGGCTCGCACTATCATTACAAAACTCAAAGTTTATCCAATCCTACCAAACTTGGAAAGTAATACGAACAAAACATCAACAAGGTTTGATAAAGGATTTAGATCTGTTAGGTGCAGAAGTTGAGTTGGTAAAAGCAATCGATGAACTTTCAACAGCAATTGCAAATTACCTGGAATCTGGAATGGAATACAGTTATGCTACATCTGTGCCGATCGATGATCTGAATTTTTATAAGATCCAAAAGGGAAAAGGAAATTCGGTAATGTTGGATTTATTTTCTTTTGATCCAATCGAGCAGATCAACCATATCCAATCACAAAATAAAGAACAGACTGAAAAAACTAAATTTGGTAAAAGTAATGACTACCCGTATTTTTTGGAGGACTAACATGCGAAAACGAGGCTTTATATTTTTTTGTTATCTCCTTTTCCAGTTCCATTCTTCTTGTAAAAATATAAATGCGGATGCTCAAAAACTCCTAACCTTACTGCCAAATCAGAATTCACCGAAAATTCTATCGGCAATTCCAGGAATGGGTGATAAGGGTTTACCGAAAACTCAAAAGATTGTTATTTTATTTGATCGAGCGATGAATATCAATTCTTGTGTTCAAAGTTTTTCAACATCTCCTTCAGTATCTGGATATTTTGATCTAACGGATTATAGCCTTACCTTTACTCCGACAGGTTTGTGGAATTTGGGGACTTATTCATATACGCTTACAAAAAATTGTGAATCGAAAGATGGCAATGACCTTGAGTCAATCCATACTGCTTCTTTTTCAGTGGGTGATCCGATGACCGCTGGCTCTTTTCCTGAAGTTTCAAGCGTTACTGTGGGTGTAGGTTCAATAGTAGAATGTGATGAAGGACAAGCAATTCAAAAAGATATCCTCGGTGAAGCACTAACAAACGTATGTATGGGTTCACCAAAGGTCAATCCCATCGTTTTCAACTTTTCTAGAGCAATGGATAAAACTTCTACCAATGCGGCGCTCATTTTTTCGCCACCAATTTCTTACCGAAGCCAATGGGTGTCGGATTCGCAACTAAAGATTCTACCCGACCTTTCTTTTATCCATCGTTCAAGGATTTCTTTTAATCTTTCCACTTCAGCCAAGGATATGTTAGGGATGAGTATTTTGATTCCAATTGCTGGCAGTTTTTTTGTGGGAACAGGTAACCTGGTGCCGATCCTAACTCGGTTGGATGGAATGGTTGGCTCACTCTCTGATTGTTCTCAAGGCAGTGCCACTTTAACTGACTTAAAAAATCAAAATATAACGAATGTATGTATCGGTAATCCGAATTCGAATACGTTCACTTTCCATTTTTCAAAGTCAATGCAAGACGCTCGCACGCAGTCCAGTATTACCTTTTTTCCCTCTCTCAGTGGAAGATATGAATGGTCAACAGATCGTAAAGTGCTAAGCTTTTTTTCAGATTTAAAATTAACATATGGAACACGTTATTCGATTGTTTTAGGGTCAGGGGCAATTTCAGAGGACGGTATTTTTATCGAATCCACATCGACTCAGAGTTTTACGGTCGGTGGCTCGGTTTCCAATGCTCCTCAAGTCCAAGCAATAGGCGTCGCCACACAAGGATGCGCGTCTAGTTTACCTGGCAGCGGGAATCCACTTGGTGCAAATTGGCTTTCTAACACTTGTTTTTGGGATAATTCTCTGCCTATTCTAAATCCTTCAGCCTACCGTTTCCGTGCAGGAGATTCTGGAAATGGAAATTTACATCTCACTACCGATTGCGCTGACGTCGAATCGGATAATTTTAGAATCATTTTTTCAAACTTTATGGACATGAATAGTACTGTAAATGCAATCCGACTTCGGCGTTTGTCCCCACCAAGTAGCGTGATTCAGTTGAGTAAGTGGAATTGGGATGATTGCCAGTCGAGCCCACCTTTTGGATGTCGTGTCATCAATCTAGCATTTGCAGAGTTAGAAGCATCCTGCAATGGTACGTCTTCTTTCGGTAATGGGACAACGGGTGGAGATTTTAATCTCCAACGTTCTGATCATATCTTAGCCGGATTTCCATATTATATGATATCTGTAGATGTGTCAGCTAAAGATATAAACCAAGTTCCTTTATCTCAACCGTTCCAGTTTAGTATGGAGGCAAAATAAATGAAAAAAATATTGATCATAATATTCTGTCTTTGTCTTGTAAGTTGTTCTCAGAATGAATTTCAAGTGAGGAGCGTTAAACAGATTCAAGGTTCAAAGAATAAAATATTATTTGGACCGATATCAAATCGAGATTATAAAACACCTAAAGCCTTCGTAAATGATTTCCGAGATCTGCTTGCGTTTGAATTGATTCGAAGCGGATACCAACTGATTTCGGAAATTGATTCAACAGCGTCAATTCAATCTGTACAGAATACCAAGAATTCCCAAGAATTTGACTATTATTTGGTGGGCGTCGTTTCGATTCATGCCAACGAACGCCTAATGGATAAAAAAGATTCTCTTTTTATATTTCTTCATCTGTATGATTTTGAAGGACATCTTGTAGGTCTAGTAAATTCCTCTTTTGATGCCATTAGTCCGATCCATCCAGAACGGAATCGATTCCTTGCGAATCAATTGATACATTCCTTAGATCAGGTAATACAAAAATGAACTTTAAAATTTTAATAATCGCATTCAGTGTTTTATGTTTTGTTGGATGTAACCAACATGAACAGACCTTGATCCATGAATACAATTTAGGAAAGGAGGAATATAGAAAAGGAAATCTTGCGGGATCAAAAAAACATTTCAAACGGGCAGTTTCCATCAAAACTGATTACAGAGATGTCCCGCTTTATCTCGCAAAAATCGCATATTACCAAGGGAAGTATGAGGATGTAGGTTATCAGTTAGAGACTATGTTAAATGATGAAACCTATGCTTATCAAGCCAATCTATTGAAGTTGAAAAATGATTTTGTTTTTAGTAAAGATAGAGTAGGTCTTTCCAAAGCTTTAGAAAATGCACTAGCAAAAGATAGTAGTAATTTGGAAATCCTTTTGATGGCTGCAAAAGTATCGGAAGAGCTTGGTAAAATCGGTCATTCGATTCTACTTTATGAACGAACCATCCAAGAGTCGTCCAAAATCGCGCTAGCTCACCAAAATCTCTTCCGGATCTACAATCAAGCAGGTATAAAGGAAAGAGCAAAATACCATTCCAAAAAATTTGAGTTATGGAATGAAAAACATGAGTATCAAAAGTAAAATATAAAACAGGAAGTAAAATGAAAAAGTATATCACAACAGAATATCATAAAATGCAATTTCGAAACCTTTTTTTTCCAAAAATTAGCAGTATTTATGCGGATCATAGGTCAGACAGAGAATTGTTTCAATTCGGATTCTCTATTTTTTTGTATTCTTATTTGCTGTATTTTCTGCTCTATTTAGGTGTTTTTTTTATAGGGTATGATCATTTTTCAAATTTAAATGCCGTTATGGCAAAGGAATTTGCAACCAAGGGTCATAGTGCTTTCAGCCTTTTTCTTAATCGTTATCCTTGGAATGCCATCTATCTGTTCGCTTCCCTTATGATGGTAGTGATTTTTCTTTCCTTCTTGAGTTATTTAATTGCTTCCATATTAGAAACAGAAAAGAGAACAATCCGTGCGCATATTGGAATTTGTCTTCATAGCAATGCAAATATAATGATATTCCTGATGTTTATTTTTATAGCGAACACATTTTTTCCGACTACCGGTAACTTCAGTATTGTGATGTTTGGTGGATTGATGTCCATATGGATACTCGGGTTTCTATTCGCAAATATTCTATCTACATATATATTTGTTAAAGCATCCAATTCCTTCTTTCATCAACCCAAGCGACGCGCAATCGTAACATGGCTTTTGTCCATTTGGTTTGTCGTTTATACAATTTTTGGTATTATTTCTGGGAGTTGATAAACAAATGAAAAGAATTAATTTTTTATTTAAAATACCTTTTTTTTCTAAGATTATAGTTAGTTCGCTCATTTACTTTGGAATCACATTTCTGTATTCCAATTTAACATGGAATGATCTTCGCTTAAAACTTCCATTTTTGAATCGTATGTTTTATTCAAAACATTTATCAATCTTGGAACAATATAGATCTTACACAGAAATAGCAAGGGACATTGAAAAGAAGGATCAAAATGCACCAATTCTTATTGATAGCTTTACTGTTCAAGAAGAATGGATGAGTCCTACTATGGCATTTTCTGCCGTTCTTGAACCAATGGAACGTGTTGAGGTGTATTCAAAAATTAGCGGACGTGTAGAACGTTTGTTTGTGAAAGAAGGTGATTTAATCAAAAAAGGGCAAAAGTTGGCAAAGCTGGATAGCCTAACATTTGAATTGGACTTTGCAAAACACAAAGCAGCAAAAGATTCTGCCTATGCTTTGCTTCAACTCGCTAAGGAAAAAGAAAATTTAGCCAGAAAAAATATCGAAATAAAGTTAGGTGAGACGGATAAACGGATTGGCTTATATCATAAAGCCATCGCAGAATTTGAAAGATATTCCGAAATACTGAGAAAAAAAGAAATTCTTTGGTCGGAACGAGCGATTTCTGATGAAGAATTTGAAAATATCAAATTGGAACATTCTTCAAAAAAATTAGCCGTTAACAATGCGAAACGAGATTTAGATATGATTTTGATTGGTATTCGCGACGAAGATATTTTGTCTTCGGGGCTAGCTGTTCCTATATCAAAAAAAGAAAAAATCGAACTACTCAAAAAAATCAATACCAAGATCGAATCTTCAGAAACGGAAGTCGCGGCCAGTCAAGTGAGAGCAAGTGAAGTGAATCTAAAATCAGCCGAAATGCTGTTACAAGAATCAATTCTATATGCTCCAAGTGATGGACTGATTGCAAAGATCAATCGTACGGAAGGTGAACTCATCAATGCAGGCAGTGGAGGATTGCCTCCAATTCTAACGATCATTTCGAATAAGGGAGTATATGTTTCCTTTGCGATAAACGAAGGCGATTTAGGAAAGGTAAAAATCGGAAATGAAACCAATGTGACTATCGATGCATTACCTAATAAAAGTTATCTAGGTAAAGTTAAAAAGATTAGTCCTCTAGTTGATCAAAAAACACATACGGCTGATGCAAAAGTGGAATTAAGCGGAAAACATACACAACTAAGACCGGGAATGTTTGTCCGTGCTGAAGTAAAAATGGATGAGAAAAAAAATGCTATTTTTATACCTCAGTCTGCCGTCGTCTCTCTAAACCAAGAAGAAGCGAGTGTATACATTGTGCGAGAGAGTAGGGTTTTTAAACAGAAAATAAAGTTAGGTGAAAAACAAAATGATCGAATTTTAGTCGAGGAGGGCTTAGATAGCGGAGACAGAGTTGTCCTAGGACCATTTTCGCATTTGTATGATGGTGTATCAGTCATTCCAAAAACCAAATGATTCTTCAACTCTGTAGGCTGATTCTAAATAGAAGGGTAGCCACTTTTATGTTATTTGTGGGCTTATCTCTATTTGGTGTTCTGTCGTATTTGGAATTGCCTCTGAGCCTTCTTCCGAATATCGAATTTCCAAAATTATCGATTGTGACTCTATATGAAAATGCTTCTCCAGAGGAAGTCGAGTCAATGGTTTCTAAACCAATATCACAATTACTTGGAACAATTCATGGTGTTGATCGAGTTGAATCCAATACGAAAGAAGGTTATTCATTTGTAACTCTAAAGTTCAAACAGGGCACATCGATGAGTTATGCGATACTCGAAGTAAGGGAGAAGTTGGATCTTTTGAGAGATACTTTGCCCCATGATACATCTAAACCATTGATTACAAAATTTGATCCATCCAAAAAAGCGTTTATGGAAATTGTTTATTCGATGAAAGGCGATAGAGACGAACAGACGTTAAGAAGTTTTGTAAATGATTCCATTAAGTTGCATTTTGAAAGAATTGACGGTATTGCCCTCGTTGAAGTAAACGGCGGTTTCGAAAAGGAAATTCTGATAGAAGTAGATCCAAAACGTTTGAGTTCATACAATATTCAAATTTCCGAACTAAGCCAGTTGATCAAAATGAATAATAAAAATTATCCAGCAGGTCAATTGCCTTTCGGTAAAAAGGACCTACCGGTTCGACTCATCGGTGAATTTGGCTCCATCGAATCACTCAAAGAAATGATCATACAATCCAATGAAAATGGAGCCTATACAAGGCTTTCGGATATAGCAACTATTTCGGAACGATTTAAAGAAAGGATGGGTTTTTCAAAATTCAATGGCAAAGAGGCGGTCATTCTATCTTTATATCTCGAACCAGGAAAGAACACAGTTCTACTTGCGAAGGAAGTAAAAGATACGGTAACAAAGTTAAACGATATATATCTAACTCAAGTTGTCGGCGAAGTTTGTTATGATGATTCGATTTTTATAAAAGAGACGATTCACGGTCTATATTTTAATCTTATTCTTGGTGCCGTATTGGCATTTTTAACATTGCTCATGATACTAAAAAACTACCAGAGTCCTTTGATTTTATTATTCGCTTTACCATTGACTCTATTTCCTAGTTTTTTTATTTTTCGATGTTTAGGAATTGGATTGAATATGATGAGTTTGGGAGGCCTTGCTCTTGGCATTGGAATGTTATTTGACGCAAGTAATGTAGTCATAAGTGCGATTGAGAAAAATTTAAGATCTTTTTCCAAGTTAGATGAAGCTATCGCATCCGGAGTGAATGAAGTTTTTAATTCGATTTTTGCGGCAGCGGCGACTACTGTGATCGTTTTTTTGCCAATAGGATTTATCGAAAGCTCTCTTGGGTTGATTTTCCGAGAAATGGCAATCTCCATTGTGATTTTGATTGTTTGTAGCTTTTTTACTGCAATTGCTTTTATTCCACTTGCGGCAAGTTATTTGTATCAATTCAGAAGTGATTCGGACCTTCGTTTTTATTTATTTCGAGTGTACAATGAAGAGAAGCTCATTCATTACTACTTGAAACTTCTTTCGTATATATTAGAAAAACGGAAAATATTTTTCACTGTGATTTTTATTGTCTTACTTGTATCTATATCATTATTTTATTTTATAAAAAAGGAATATATCCCGCGAGTCGATTCAGGTGAAATCGTTCTCAATGTAACTCTGCCCATTGGGTCTAGTTTAGAAAACACATCTCGATACATTGATAGTTTGGAAAGTATACTTCTATCCAATATAAATACCAAAGCTATTTTTACAAAAATTGGATGCGAAGAAGAAAATATTCGTATGAATCCAAAAGCCATGACAGATACAAATCAAGCCGAGATCAAATTGATTTTAGCTGATGATCGAGATATTTCGAGTGATGAATTGATTGAGTCACTGGAAAATTCCTTTCCGAAAAAAAATGGGATCGGCTTACATTTTGAAAAGAAGGAAAATGTTCTTGGAGAGTTACTTTCTGATTCAGGTGATAAAATCGTATACCATGTATTAGGTGAAAATTTAAATGAATTGAATTCCTTTGCCAGTCAATTCCGATCTAGACTGATCAATATTCCCAAGATTCAATGGATTCACCTTGGAAATGATACAGTAAAAACTGAATTCCAAATTCATTTTGACCAAATCAAAATGGCTAAATTTGGATTTACCAATGCCAATGTTGCTTCGTTTTTAAAAATTGCGCTTAAAGGAGTCAATAGTTCCGAGTATCAAAATGGAAATTCCTCATTAAGGATTCGCTTAGGGATGTTAGATGATTCGGTAAACAAAATCGAAAAAATTAGACAAATGACCTTGCTTTCTCCGAGTCATCATTTAGTATCGCTTGGCCAATTTCTTAATTTTTCTTCCAAGGAAACCCAAGCTGAGATTTTAAGAATCGGAAACCGAAGGGTGAATGAAATAGAGATCGGCATCAAGGGTGACAAATCCGAAATGAAAACTTCAATCGATTCGATCATAGAAGAGTTGAATGATTCTACGAATCTTAATATAATCGAGGCAGGAGAAAAAGAGCAGTTGCATAAATCATTGAAAGACATTGTTCTTTCTCTTTTACTTGCATTGATTTTAATATTTATGTTACTCTCCGGTCAGTTTGAATCCTATAAAACATCTTTTATGATGTTAGTTAGCATTCCGCTAGTATTGATCGGTACATTTCCGGCCTTGCTCATAACAGGGAAAAGTTTAAATGTTAGTTCCTTTATGGGCTTTATTCTACTAATGGGTGTCGTTGTGGATAATGCTTCTTTGTTTTTTGAATACTTTCAGCATAATTTAAAGGAATATCTTGATCCGAAAGTTGCATTGTTTGAATCGAGTCAGACTGTTCTCAGACCGATTCTTATGAATAATATAACAACGATTCTAGGCATGATGCCCATTGCACTTTCCTTAACAAAAGGTTCTGAATTTCAAGCACCACTTGGAATTGTAGTGATTTCCGGTTTGTTTACATCTTTTTTGCTCTCTCTTTTTGTTTTACCAATCTTGTTTTATACAATTGAAAAACAGAAGTTGGTTCGAGATGTTTCATAAGTCATTCGAATTCTCAAAAAAAAGACCAATCCTTTCTCTCATGTTTGTTCTTGTTCCCGTTTTGTTTGGTATTTTATCTATTGAAAAAATGTCATTCGTTCGATTCGATAAGGCTGTTTTTCCTGGAATTGCCATTCGAACTGTCGCTACAGGATTTGATGCGAGTCGAGTGGAGAAAGAGATCACCTTACCGATCGAACGTTCCATCGCGCAAGTGGGTGGGATTCAAAAGATGACTTCTGTTTCGGAAGATGGACTTTCTGTAATACAACTTCGTTTAGAAACTAATTCTGATCTTAAATTAAAAGCACTTGAGCTGAGGGAAAAGATTGATGGCATACTTTCCATATTTCCTATGGAAATCCATAAGCCACAAGTATATCGATACGATCCTACAACTTCACCAGTAATGGTCGTTACATTCTCCTCAGATCATTTGACTCAAGATGAATTGCGTGAGTTAGTAGAAAAATCATTCCAACAAAGAATAGATTCAGTGGAAGGGGTGAGTCAAGTGATCAGCGCAGGTGGAAGCATACGTGAAATTATGATTGCCTGTGATTCTGAAGAACTAGAAACATATTCGTTAAGTTTGCGAGATATCGTAAATCAATTTCAAGATCGAAATAGAAACGAGTCCTTAGGAAAAATCAAAGTATCAAATGAATCATTCCCTTTAGTATTGCGAAATAAATTCCGGCAGATGATTGAAATTACAGATATGCCAATAAAGGTCGACTCACAAGGTAGAGTTGTTTCATTAAACAATCTTGCGAAAGTTAGCTATTCACCTCGGGATGACCACATTGGCTCTAGATTGAATGCAAAAGATACCGTATCAATTTTTGTTTATAAAAATGAGTCAGCAGATATCATCCGAGTCTCGGAAGAAATACAAAACTTGATCAATCATTATAGAATCGATGGAGTAAATGTTCAAATCAATCAAGACGAATCCATCCTTTTGAGAGAGACGATCATAGCCATTTTCAAGCTGTGGGCGTTCATTTTTATTTTTCTATTCATATTCACTTTGTCTCGAAAAAAATCCTTTTCCTCGTTTTTGATTTTTTCCTTAACCGTGATGTGTTCGTTTTTATCGTTAGTTGTACTATATCGATTGTTAAAACAAAATGTAGTTCTATCTGGTATTTATGGAAGTTTTCTTGCATGTTTGGTCTGGTATTTTTTTCGCCTTCGGGAATTTAAAAATCGAGAACTTACCGCACCTGAAGTTTCGAAATATAGAATGAATGTTCTTTATCAAGTATTCATATTTTCGATTTTATTTGTTAAATTATTAAATCCTAGTATATTCGTCTTTTATTCCGTCTTTACGATTCACTTCTGTATTTGTATCATTCTTTTTGATTTGGTTTTTCCAATATTATATGTAAATTTTAGCCAAAAAATCAAAATTTCATCGGATTGGAAATCTGATTATATAAGTAACCTTTTTGGTTTGCTAAAAGATTCGTTGGAGACAAGGACAAAAGAAAAAATACAACAATTGCAAGATAGAATATTGAGTCATAGATTGATTCCACCTGCCAGCATAATATTTATAACATGTGTAAGCTTGTATTCCATAATTCATATGGAAAGTTTGGATTATATTCCATCGGATGAACAAGAAATTGTCGCCTATTTGGAATTTCCATCTGGAACATCCTTTGTTTATACCAATGAGATTGCTTTGAAAATAGAGAAACAAATGACGAAAGCTTCCGGTGTAAAACAGATCATCAGCAAAATTGATCCTGGTCATTGTCTTTTTTTGATCAAACTTGAGGGTGGCATTTTGCCTGATAGAGATTTTTTGAATTCACTCAGAAAGGGTATCGGTTCTACAGAAGATGGTTTTTTGTTTTTTGCCTCAGATTTGAATTCTTCTTTTTTTTCCGAGATCACCTTCGACGTGATTGGTCATGATCAAGAAGAATTAGAAAGGATTACTCGTAATCTTGTGGAGAAGTTAAAAAACAAAGAAGGTGTGAGCGATGCAGTACTGCGCTACAAAGAAGCAAGAATCGAATTACAATTTATTCCAAATCATGAATCTATGCAAACATCGCGAATATCGATTCCTATGTTTGGTGATGAGCTGAAATTGGCATTACTCGGAGGGGTAGCTACAAAATTTATTGACAATGATAAGGAAATCGACATTCGAGTCAGAAACTCTCAGCAATTTCGAGATACTTCCCATAAGTTCCAAAACCTAAGATTAAAGAATGGTTCAGATGATTTTGTTCCAATTTCAGAAATTGTGAAGACTTCAGAAAAAAAAGTGCCCTTGAAATACTTTCACAAAAATCGAGATCGAGTTTTGAGTTTTACGGCAAAGTTGGATGGTAATTCTCGTTTGTTGCGAGAAGATATCATTCAATTGGTAAAGTCGGAAGCGATGCCAGAAGATTATCATATCGAAATTGAAAGCGATGTAGAAGATTTCAGTTCATTGAACAATCGTTTGTTTTATTTGATCTACCCAGTCTTATTTTGTTTGTTCGTTTATTTTTACTTTGGTTCAAGGCTAGGCCTAGTACACTTCATTTTGCTTTCCTCCTTTTCATATTTATTCACAATCTTCTTGCTTCAATTTTATTTTTCAGGGCCACTCTATTTACCCTTTCAGATTGGACTTACTTTCTGTTTTCCGTTAGGAGTATTTTTTTTAAATATGAATCAGAAAGTTTTAGTCTATTTTAGCATTTGTTTTGGATTAACGCTATTACCGTTGATTCTCTTTTTGGATCCTGCACTCATCAGTTTTTATCACATCTGGTTGTGTATTACAATATATATGATTCTACTTGCGTTTTGTCATTCGATAGCGAAGGGAGTTCAAGTGATGGATAAGAAGCTCCTTCATTTGAAATGACAAAGGCAAACATGGCTGTAAGAAATGAGATTTGAATTATATATACCTTGTTTTAGGTAGAGTCCTGCATGGAGAAAATCATTGATATAACAGATGGAAATTGTTGGCTAGGAAACTGTGAAAGAATCCTTGCCTTTATTTTGTATTGCTTTGTTATGCATAGTTTCACCGATCAAAGCAATACCCATTCCCTCGGAACAGGAAATTCTTCACCTTAGGGAAGGGTATCATCTATATTCTTGTCAGGATGAAGTGCTAAAAATTGATGATTTTATTGAAAAAAACAACAAAAAGTTAGATAAATATAAACACAATGTTGATCTCAGATATAGTCTTGGATTTCAACAAAATGTCCATTGGTTGGATGTAGAATTGGAAAATGAAACAGATTCAGATTTGGATCGATATCTTCTAATTAAATATCCATTATTAGAAGAGATAGATTTTTATCATCTTGATGGAGCGAATGTGATTCGCTCATTTCGGACAGGTAGGAAAAATTCTTTTTCGGAAAGATTTATAAAATCTAGAAACTTCGTTTTCCCTATCGATATCAAACGAAAGAGCAAAGTTAGAATCATTCTGCGTGTGAGGACAGACGATATTTTACTTCTTCCTATCTATATCCTCAATGATAAATTACATTTTGAGGAAGAAAAGAAGGAATATTTATTTTTCGGTTTATTCACTGGTGTTCTCGCGGTTATGGTTTTTTACAATCTGTTTCTATATCTATCAATCCGAGAAAAAAGTTTTTTGTTCTATTCCACATTTATATTTTGTCTTGGTTTGGGTCAGCTTGCTGATCATGGATTTGCCTATGAATATTTATGGCCTAACTCCCCCGTATTAAATCGCATCGCTCCGATTATGTTAGGCAATGCAAGCGCTCTTTTTGCATTACTGTTTACTCTATCTATTTTTTATGTTGATATGCGGCGATATAAAAGGATAAGGATATTTTTTATCGTTTTATGTGGCTTGATAATTATTAATCATTTTATCATTTTGATTGATTTGAGTTTAGGTGCATTGATCAATGCAGCTGCGGCATTAGTAAGTATTTTTTCCGTTTTTTTTCTCTCATTTCATTTTGTATTGAAACAAAAAAAGACTGCTACATATTTCTTTATAGCCTGGTCCGTGTTTTTATTTTCTGCATGTACATATTATCTTTTACAACTTGGTTATATTGAATACTCCTTTAATAAAATTCAAATACTTCAATACGGATCTACCTTTGAAGCAACTATCCTGGCGTTGCTTTTGGGAAATAAGTTCAAAGACTTAATGAAGAGAGAAGAGTTTATACGAAAGTTTGCATTAGAAGAGCGAAATAGAAGCAAGCTAAGGTTAGCGGCACAAGAATTGAATCAATTGAAACAGAGAGAAGAAGTTTTCATGGATATACACGATGCCATTGGTTCAGTGATCGTTGATATTAAGTTGGAAGTATCTAAATTGAATCCAAAAAAAAAAGTTACCCAAGATCAAATAGATCGTTTATTTCGTTTGGCAAAACAAGCAAGAGAAGGATTGAAAGATAGGATTTATTTATTAGAAGATTGGAAAGTTTTTGAAGATGATCCTTTAGAGGGTATTCGGTTATTGATGATTCGACGGTATCATAGTGGTGGGAGATTTTTCACTTTGGATTTTGATTCTTCCTTAGAGGATGTTTTGAAACGAGCCTTCGATTTGGAAAAAAGAAAGATCCTTTTTTATTTAATTTTGGAAATCATTAATAATGACCTTAAATATGGTAAAGGAGAAAGTCTCTGGCAGTTAAGGAGAGACAGTATAAAGGGAGTTATATTATTTCTCAGAACCGAAACCGACTACAAATCATCAAGTCAGACTGGTAAAGGAACATTGAATATTGTCCAAAGAGTATCAAAATTAAATGGACTTTTGCATATTGAGCAATCGGAAGTTTATTTCTGTCTAGAAGTTACATTCCCTCATATGAGTTGAGTTTGTTCATAAGCATGGTGCGATTATTGACATTTAACTTTGAATAAATGGATCGAATCTGTGTGCGCACTGTATGAGTAGATAATTTAAAGTGAGACGCGACTTCCTCAGCGGTATAACCTTTGGTAAGTTCTTCAAGGATTTGTTTTTCGCGATCAGATAATCTTTCGAAACCACTGATAGGAATTTTCTTAAATTTTCTTAATACATGAAACGCTATGGTAGGAGTAATGACTGTTCCACCATTTAAGAATATGTATGTGATGTCTAAAAGATCTGATACCTCAGACTTTAATAAATACCCTATGGCTCCGAATTCCAAAGCATTGAATATGACTGAATCAGAAGAAATTGTTGTAAGAATCGCAATTTTGTGTTCAGAATTGAAGCTATAAAGATGTTTTAGCAAATCAATTCCATTCATTTCCTTTAAATTAATATCCAAATAAATTAAATCAAAAATTTCTTGATTGCCATTCTCAATAAAGGACTCAGCCGAATCAAATTTTGAAAGTTTTATTTTGTCATCCTTTCCCAATCTTTCTTCTAAATATTCGACAAAATGTTCCTGGTCTTCGATGATCCCGATATGATATCGTTCCACTATTCTAACCCTAGATCGGTTGCTCGTCTAATTAATTGTATGCGGTTATTGACTTGTAGTTTTTTATATATATTTTTAGTATGAGTCTGTGCGGTATGTAACGAAATATCTAATTCCTCTGCTACTTCACGCATTGATTGGCCAGATATCAATTCTGTAAGAATTTCCTTTTCTCTCGATGTTAAACTTTCAAAGCCTTCATCCAATTTTTCACTTGGCACCTGAAAACTTTTAAAAACTCTCAAAGCAAGTGTAGGTGTGATGACTGCACCTCCAGCCAATATATCCATTGTAAGATTAGGTAATTTTTCTAAATCAGATTTAAGAATGTAGCCAATTGCACCAGATTTTAATGCTTGGAATAGAATGTTATCAGAGTCTAATGCTGATAATACGACAATTTTTAAGTCAGGATACTTTTCCTTTACTATTTGAATGAGTTGTATCCCGTTCATTCCGGGAAGCGCTATATCAACAAATAGAATCGCACTTTGGCCGATATTGTTTGCCAATAAATAACTTTCAGCCGAAGGAAACATACGTATTTCATCCCCTTGGAATTCGAGGGTTTCCCTTAATTTATTTGAAAAATTCGGATCATCTTCTACAAAATCAAAAATCACTGATTGCCACCGATTTCCAATTATAAGGTAATTTGGATCAAATGCATATACCCTATTTGGGTGAGAGGCCGATTATTTTGACACGGATTCAGTGTTCGGTACGTAAAAGTGAATCAAAAATTGGTCTGAATTTCTGGAATAGTTTAGATTTGCTTTCATTCTATCGCAACTTTCTTTCAAATTTCTTGTGCCTCGTCCTTTGCTTTGAGAATCTACATAATTTGATTTCGTAGAGACTCTCATCTCAAAGGAAGGATAAATGGACTTGATTTCGTATAGAGCTACACCTTCGCCATATTTTAGATCATTATTTACCAATTCTTGAGTCATTTTAAAGATTTCAGTTTTCAAGAGTAGACTCCATCGATTTGTATCCTCCCAGCGGGATGGTTCAACCAATTTGATCCTGCATGATCTTCCAACATTCGTATAACGTCTTACCAACATGGACATCCATCCCAGTTCAAAGTCTTCTTTCATATTTCTGAAATCTTCCCATTCTTGGAGTCTATTTCTTAGCTCCTTGGAAAGAGAATGTGCTGTTGATTTTAAATTGTCGAAGGAGGAGTCAGAGAATGTTCGTTTGGAATTAATTTGTTCAATTTGCAACATAAGATCTGTTAATTTTCCACCTAAGATGTCATGAATATCTCCATACACTCGATCTATTTCAGAGAGTACATTCTGATTGTGATCATAACTCTTCTCGATTTTTTGTAAAATTCTAGATATCAAATCATTGGCGCGGAATGGTTTTTGAATGAAATCGTCAGCACCAAGTTGAAAGGCTTTATTTACAATGTCTTCTTCGGTTCTTGCAGTCAGAAAAAGGAATGGAATGTTTTTGTTTTTTAACCTTACCTCTTGCAATAAGGCACTTCCATTTCTGCCAGGAAGGGTCCAATCCGATAGAACTAAGTCATACTCGTTTGAGCCAAAGGATGCCAGTGCAGATTCTATTGAATGAAACAGAGTCAATCGAAACTGATCTTTCAAAAGATATTCTAAATATTCAGCCATGGAAGGTTCGTCTTCAACAATGAGTATATGAGATAATTCTTTTTTAGAATTTTCTTTGGAAGGGATGTGGTATTGTTGGAATGGAAGAGCCTCGCCTTCATTGATTTCCGTTTCTTTCCTATCGGATACTCTGAATGGAAGTTTGATCGATACCTCAGTGCCTTTGTCAATCATTGAGTTGATCTCGATGGATCCTCCACAATCTCGAACCATTTCTTTAACCAAATACAGTCCGATTCCTGTCCCAACCGCTGATGATTCTTTATTTCTTTCTGATTGGTAAAATCGATTGAAAATAAGCTCCAATTCAGATTTTTGAATGCCGATTCCTGTGTCCTTAACGGATATTAGTATTTCATTTTGTGAGATACTTATCTTGAGTTCGACAAATCCGAAATTTGTAAATTTTACGGCATTGCTTAGTACATTCCGAATGATAAGATCCCATTGGTGCTTTAGAATTTTAGCATAGCATTGAGAATTAATATCATCGTATCTGAACTCAATATTTTTTTCATCACATAATAATTTGAATTCTTGAGCCGACTTTTTAAAATAGCGAAAAAGTTCAACATCCACTTCTTCTTTATTTTGTACCCCAAAATCAATCCTTGCCATTGTGAGTAGATCTTCTACTAACTCTTGAATTCGTTTTGAGTTTCTGTGAATGACTGAAAGCAAAAATAATGATTCCTCATCGGTTTCCTTTTTTGCCAATTTTTCTGATGGAGAGATAATGAGGGTCAGTGGAGTTTTAAACTCGTGGGAAATATTCGCAAAAAAATCAGACTTTGTTTTAATCTCCTTCGATAGCTGGTCATTTGCATTCTCGAGGCTAATTGTTTTTTCCCGTACTTTTTCTTCCAAATTAACTTTGGATTGTTGTAACAAGACAGTTGTTTCTTTCAATGAATTCAAATTGGATTGATACCGAATTGCAATGATCCAAACGAGTGACATCATTAATGGGAAAAATCTGAAATGTATGTCATTGGCATTAGATTCTGAAATGCCAAATTGAAATGCCAAGTAGTGCGGAAAGGTAGAAAATAAGAGAAAAAAACCGAGGAGTAATATCCTTGCATTTTTATCTTTATTTAATGCTTCTTTGGTGGCAATCGCAAATGTAATGATACAGCCCACTCCAGCAATGATACCACCTTGTAATTCAAACATCTCACAGTATACTCTGGTAAATCCAAAATTGATAATGATAAAAAGTGAATATAGATAATCGATAGCGACAACAATCAAATAGAATGCAATGGTCTTTGGAAACGTTTTCGGAAACATAACTCGGATGAACTGACCGAATGAAAATACCATACCAAAATAACCACTTACTCCCATAAATGGTGAAAATTCATGATACAAATATGGAGTTAGATTGCTATTTGCTTCCGCCAAAGAAATTACAGCGATAGAAATGGCGATGGATCCGAAATACAGCAATGATTTATCAAGCGCTAACCAGTAGATGAGTAAAGCAAAGATACCTACGATTAAATAAAAAAATGCAAAGAGATAATTTGGGAGTTGGTTTCGGAAATAAATTTCACGTAAATCTGCATCGTTACCTAAAAGGATTCCCTCGTAGATACCAATCGTCTTCCAATCGGAATAAATTTCTGCTTCAATGATTTTCCCACTGGCTTCGGCCGGAACCAAAAATAAGTGTTCGAAAAAATTTGCAAAGACGTTTCGATCGGAACGAATGTCCCAGTCTCCATGTTCATAGATTATTTGATCGTTAAAATAAAATTTTCCAGCTATGTTGATCATCTTGATATAAATCGAATTCTGTCCTGGTTTGAAAATAGGAAGCTGGATTTTCATTCGAAGGAGCTTTTGATTTTCATTCGTCCTTAAAAATGCATTGATGGAGTAGGGATGCCAAATCGTTTCCCCTGGAAATTGGTAAGTTAAACTGCCTCCTAGATTTGTGATCGGATGACGGGACTTAGGTTGGATTTGTTTGGAAAAGTGGAAAATTGCGTATAAAAAACAGCACGCCACTACAAAAAAGCCAAAGATCCGCATGACCATATTTGGCAAGTAAGGTGCTTTCCCTACAAGCCAAATTTTGCGGTCATTCGAAAGGTAATTAGTCTATAATACCTTTAAGTTAAGTGCTTTGGAAGTTCTTTCTCTACTTTCTTTACACTTCGCTTCGTTGGCTGTTAAATTTTCACCAAAAATGGGGATCATCTTTTTGATCTTTGACACCCATTGCTCTGATTTCATTTTTTCAGGGAAACAATCTGCAAGCACCTCTAACATGATGGCGACAGATGTAGAAGCACCAGGAGAAGCTCCAAGTAATGCGGCAAGAGAACCATCAGCCGCGGCAACAACTTCTGTTCCAAATTCTAAAACTCCACCTTCTTCCTTGTCCGCTTTGATAACCTGTACTCTTTGTCCGGCAATGACGAGTTCCCAATCATCACTTTTTACATCGGGAAAGTATTCGCGAAGTGCCTTGATACGATCCTCATGAGATTGCATGGCTTGACCAATCAGGTACTTTGTGAGTGGCAAATTGTGCATACCTGCTGAAAGCATGGGAAAAATATTTCCAAGTTCCAAGGAACCAGCAAGGTCAAAATAAGATCCTTTCTTTAAAAACTTAGTGGTAAAACCAGCATAAGGTCCAAAAAGCAACTCACGTTTGCCGTTCATAATGCGTGTGTCAAGGTGCGGAACAGACATGGGAGGTGATCCCACAGATGCCTTTCCGTATACCTTTGCAAAGTGTGAGTCAATGACTTCTCGATTTTTACAGCGAAGCCATTGTCCACTAACAGGAAATCCACCAAATCCTTCGGCTTCTGGAATATCTGATTTTTCTAATAGAGGGAGAGATCCACCGCCAGCACCAATGAATACAAAATTTGCCTCATGGTGTTCTTTTTCGTGACTAAGAATGTTAGTTGATGTTAAGTTCCAAAGACCATTTGGTTCTCTTTCTAAATCCTTTACGTGCTCATAATAACTGATAGTCACACCAGGTAAGGTCTCCAAATATTTAAATATCCCGCGAGTGAGATTGCCATAATCGACATCGGTTCCGATGCCCATCTTTGTTCCGGCTACTTTAGTATAAGGATCGCGATGTTTCATCACGAGTGGCATCCATTCGGATAACACCTTACGATCTTCCGTATATTCTAACATATCAAAAAGAGGATATTTTTTAAGAGCTTCATACCTTTTTTTCAAAAATGCGACATTCTCATCACCCCAAACAAAACTATAATGAGGGATGGTATGAATAAAATCCTCTGCGTCGAGGATTTTCCTTTCGGCTACTAGATAGGCCCAAAATTCCCTAGAGATTTCATAATTTGTTGCAATCGTTATTGCTTTTTTTGTATCAATGGTTCCGTCTGGTTTTTCTGCTGTATAATTTAACTCACAAAATGCGGAATGTCCAGTGCCGGCATTGTTCCAAGCGTTTGAACTTTCGCGTGCCGCGGCATCTAATTTTTCTAACACGGTAATCGTAAGTGAAGGATCTAGTTCTTTTAAAAAGATCCCAAGGGTTGCGCTCATGATACCTGCGCCGATAAGAATAACATCTGATTTTGTTTTTACTGGTGGGTGGTGCATTGAAAGGAATTCCTGTGTCATTTAATTAACGGTCAGCTCCTCAGAAAAGTCTAATCTTTGAAGGAAGAAAATCCTAGAAATGATTCATTTTTTTAAATTCTTATTTGTTTTTACTCTGATCATCGGAACAGCCTATGTTTATACGGGTGTTCGTATTGCCAATGGTCTGATGCTATCGGGTTTAAGTCTCTACGGTTTTTGGATTTTAATCGCAATTCTAATTTTGATGATCCCTATCTCCTATTTCTTTAGCCATTTTTCACCTAAAGAACTTACGCAAACGATCTTCTCCTATTTTGCATTTACGGGTTTTGGTTTCTTTTCGATTTTGTTTTCTTTAGTCTTGTTTAAAGACATTGCTGATTTCGCATTCGGATTGCTAGGTGTTGGTGCAGTGGATTTTTTCCAGTTTTTTGCCAGTGGTTTTGGCTTTTCCAATCTGCAAGACGCGAATTTCATTCACGTATCGATTACGATTGCCACTGTCGGTATTGCCTTCCTACTTACTTTTTACGGATTCTACCAATCTCATCAAAAATTAAAAACGATAAAGGTTCGCATTCCCATCAAGAATTTACACCCGGATTTGATCGGATTCAAAATTGTTCAAATTTCTGACGTCCATGTGGGACCTACGATCAAATTAAAATTTTTGGAAAGGGTTGTTCATCGCATCAATCATCTCAACCCGGATGTGATTGTTATCACTGGGGATCTTGTAGATGGTCCCGCACATAAATACAAACAACACATCGCTCCACTAAAGGATCTCAAATCTAAAATGGGATCCTTTTATATTACAGGCAATCATGAATACTACTCCGGCGTCATCGCTTGGATCAAGGAAGTGGAGCGACTTGGAGTTTCCGTTTTATTGAATGGAAATCAAGTTCTGAAAGTGAATGGTGCCACAATCACGATTGCAGGTGTAACGGATTTGCACGCAGGGTCCATTATGGCATCACACGCAACAGATCCATTTTTAGCGATGAAAGGTGGAGAAGCATCTGATTACAAAATTTTGCTTGCGCACCAACCGAATAGCATCTATCAGGCGAGAGAGGCTGGATTTGATCTCCAGCTTTCAGGACATACCCATGGCGGGCAATATTTTCCAGGCAATCTGTTTATATACCTAGCCCAGAGATTTGTTGCTGGTTTACATAAATACAAAAATATGATGTTGTATGTAAGTCGAGGCACGGGGTATTGGGGACCTCCACTGCGCATCGGGGCACCATCCGAAATTACTTTTTTAGAATTGGTGTCTGCTTAATTTGAGCTTATCTATTTGACCTATTGTTTCTAGGTCCCCCACATTCATAAGAAAGGTAACGATCACAAATCCCGATGAGTGCAAATAAAAATCCATCTGGATTTGTGCAAATATTGATGCCTTGCCTTTCATACCTTCTTCGTTCATCGGTCAATTCACATATAGCAAAATTGGTCAAAATGCAATCCTGTCTTTTTTTCTTTTCTAGTTCACATTTCGTTATTGGTAATTCTGTGTTACAAAATGCATAATTTTGAAGAAGAAATAATAATATAAAAATTTTTACTATATGGCGAATCGTATTCGTTAGGTTATTTTGTTCTGTCATTTTGTTTCTTAAATTGCTTCTTAAAAGTCGATTGGGATATACGTAGAAAAATCCAAATTTCGAAATGTAAATCGATAACCATCTTCGTAATACAATGGCCCGCCATAACCAAATCGAAACGTAACATCCCAAAGCGGAACTTCAAAAAAATAATAGAAGGTCGAAACGTTTCTATGATAAAAGTTTAAATCTGACTTTCCTAAGTTTGCAAGTGCGATCACTTCTAATGGGGAAAGTGCACCTCGACCAAATTCATTGATCCAAATTAAAGTGTAAGGATTCAAACCCTTGAGATCTAGATTTCCTTTGGAAAACTGGTACAAGCCCAATAACTCCAAATTTCCAGGTGTTCCCAATTGAGATAACAAATATACATTTACCGGATCCGATTCTAATTTCCCGTTACGTAGCAGTGAGATATTTCCTATATGATTGATTGAATCTGCGAGTTGCCCATTTGTGGATAGGTTTGCCACAGGTATCTGAGTCGCAAGACCATCATAAAAATCAGGGTTACCTTGCATCTTCACATTGCTCGGGCCCACTCCAAATCCAAAACGAAAGTTATCTTTGCCTGCTTCTCCTAAAAATATAACTGCCATTAGACTCTCAATTCTGCCGTCTACTTTTGTTCCTAAATTTCGATTCTGATATGGGGATCCGAGGGAAGCGGACTGATTGGGCAAAAAACCTCCAAGGTTCATGTCGATCCCTTGGACTGTTTGGTCGTATGTATAGTTTTGGTATAACAAATAGGTTCCGAAAATATAAAAAAACGTGATGTCTTTTGTCTTTACATCTAAAAAAAATTTTGTATTGGAAAGATCAAATTGCTGTGAACGAACTTGTGATCCGTTAGGTGCCGTTATTGTTAAGTTATTTGCCCTATACTGAAATCCGGGATATAGAGTGATCAATTCCTCTCCATTTTCCTTACGTTGAGAAAAGATTCCGGTGCGATCGTTGGAATGATACTTGATTCTACTTTGTGCCTGCAAATCCCATCTCGAAATGATACTTAAAATGAAAACCAAGCTCAGAGATAAGATATGGAATTTCAGCATGATTCACCGAAATATGAGTCCCTTCCTTCAAAAATCGAGATAATTTTTCTAATTTATCATTGACGCAGAAGGTACATTCCCAAAGATGGAAAAACGGTAATTGTAACAGGCCCGGAAGGGAACCACTCAATTGCGAACTAAGTTCATTTACAACATACACAGTAGCGTGACTCCAAGACAATTCTAGCGAGAGAAACCGAGGTAATGGAAGCATTACTTCAAATAGAGACTAGGTGTGGCTAATGGTAAAATTCGTTTTCCATTAGCGACTT
>JAPZRK010000059.1 GCA_027531445.1 Leptospira sp. | reverse complement strand
ATGGATTTATTAAATTCATTCAAGACTTTTTTGAAATCAAACCAATCAGACTTCAATTCGTCTATTTGATCTTTCAACTGATTTTCTTTCTAATGTTTCTTATTATACCCAGACCTAATTTTTGGTATAATTTTATTGGATACTGGGATATCAATTTATTTTTTGTCGTAGGTTATGCGATATATCTTACCATTCAAAAATTAAAAGATAAGGCGCGAGGTGCATGGATACATTTGATTGCACTCACTTATCTTTTTTATGCGATCATAAAAGAAGTCTCAATTGAACGAGGTTATCTAAATGCCACCTCAAGTTTAGAAACTTCATTCTTATGTTATTTGATACTTATGACTCTCGCGCTTCGATTCCAATTTCTGATAATGAAAAGAAAATTATTATCTAGATTTGATCGATTAAGAGAGGCTGATTCTCTTCGAGAAAAGATTTTTTTCTATATGGATGCTATCATTTCCCAACCTTTAACGGAAATGAAAACAAAACTAAAACAGTATCGCGAAGGGGTAGATAAATCTAAAGAAAAAGCGATCATCAAAGATGTTGTTAATTTACACGAGTCTATCGATTCAGTAATGGATGATATCATTGAACTTTCAAGATTGGAAGTAATGAATGAGGTTCCTTTTAAGGATAAGGTAAATTTTGTAACTTTTATCACGGATGTAATTCCAGATGATAAGATAACCCACTCTATCAAGGTTCATCCTGACACCGAAATTTTTAATAGCTTAGATTTGGTGAATTCAATCGTTGTGCGATTAGTAGATTTTCCACCCTTTCTTGAATTTTCACATAATGATTTAATCATTACACAGGATTTAAAAGGGAATGTCCACTTTCGATTTCTTTTATTTCATTCCAATCCAAAAGTCACAAATCGACTGTTCTTAGAGATGGTTGAAAATTACCAAGCACTTTCACCTAATAAAGTAAAGTGGGCAATCATTCAAGAGATCGTTCGTCTGTTGGATGCAAAAATAGACTTCAAAATTATCAAAAAACGTTACCTCAAAATTGACCTTGGTCTAAGAGCAATAGCTCCTTATCAAAGTTCCGAAGAGACAACAAATCAAAAGCCTCAAACCGCATTGGCTAGTGGGAAAGGAAACAAAGAAGACTGGAAGATAACTTTGAAACGAATATGGTATAAACTTAAAACTATCGAGATTAAACTTCCTAATTTAAAAAAAAGAAAGTAAGTCTGGAATCACGCGAAAGTCATGTGGAGGAAGTGATGCGTTCCCAGGGCGATTAAGTATAACCGACTCCATACCTGCCTCCTTTGCGGCTACAGCTTCTTCCAATATATCTGTAAAAAAAACAAAGTCTTGAGGTTCTCTGTCAAGGTGATGAGCGATGTTTAGATAACTTTGTGTCTCTCTTTTCCCACCCATTGCCGTATCAAAGTAAGTAGCAAACGAATTCGTTAAATCGCCAAAATTAGAATATTTATAAATCAGAATTTGCGCTTCCTCACTTCCCGAAGAATATACATGACAATCAATATTTTCACTTTTTGCTTTCATCAAAAATTCCGGCACATCTTGAAATAAATTACTTTTCAATAAACCTTTTTCATAGCCATCTTTCCAGATTTTGCCTTGGATTTTTTTTAAAACTCCAAATTTACGATCAACATCGATTAGATAACAAAGATATATTGGAATACTTTTTTTCGTAAAGGAAATATGATTTGGAAATAGTTTTAAAATCTGCTCGGTGCCAGAAGTAATATCCTTCTCAAATTCATGTTTGATAGAAGTAAACTCAGACACATCAAATTCATAGGTCTTCAAAAAATCTTCCATCCTATCTCTCGCAAAGGGAAATAAAACCTCATGTACGAAAGATATTGGAACGGTAGTTCCTTCAATATCGATCAAAAATGATTTCATTTTTTATTACCACTTAATTCCAAGTCCCATTGTTTTCTCATAGTAAGTTCATCCTTTTCGTAATTGAAAATGATTAAGAGCCAAGCCAAGGAACAAGGAATCCAGAATAGAATTGAAAAGGACAAAGCCAAACCACGATCTGGCGTCAACCCAAGTATGATCGCAGACATCGCCGGGCCTAATCCTTTTCCCAAATCATCTGTTAAATTATAAATAGAGAAAATTGCACTTCTTGATTTGGGGAGATTGACATTTAGTAAAACGGCTCTTACATTTGCACCGGTAATTGAAATAAGGATTCCAGTAAAGACATTGAGTAGTAAAAACGCAATGGAATTGTGAATGAGTCCTTGTGAATAAAGTAGTGCAATGGCTGGAATTACACCTAACATAGTTGTCACCATACAAAGAATCGGTTGATACTTTTTATTTCTATTGTAAAGCCATTGTCCAATCACACCACCGAAAAACGTACCAACAAATACTCCTATCGCGGCAAAGGTGACAAGGCCTGAAGCGTCTGCTTTTCCAAAACCATAAGTGTTCTCATAGTAGTCGACCAAAAAGACAAAGAAGACACCCCATGGAATACACCCTGGCAAACCTTGTAAAAAAATACCAAGATTGGTTTTGTTTTTAAATAACAATTTGAAATCTTCAAAGCTGATCTTATGACTTAATTCATCATTGCTAACATGTTCTTCTGCACCACCTCGTTTTGGCTCTGTACAAAACATAAGATAAATAAAAGCAAAAACAAATGAGGGAACTGACATATAAATAAAAGATGCCCGCCAGCCATTGAGTGGATCGGCTTCACCCAATATCCCTCCCAGCAATTGTCCCACACCAATGCCCAAACCCATTGCTAAGGAAACGAATCCTGACGCTACTGCGCGCGAATGGGTGCTAAAATAATCACCTATCAAACTAAATAATATAGGGAAAATACCACCGAGGCCAAAGCCGCATAACGTTCGCAATATCAAAAATTCTGTATAGGTTTCCGAATATGCCGTTAAAAAACACGGCACTTCACCTAGCAAAACTGTAACGAGAAGTAGATTTTTTCTAGAAAAGGTTTGAGAGAGATAACCCATAGATAAGGAAACAGTTCCGCCCAAAATGAAAAACAAAATAGGTATGAGTCCCCCCATTTTCCAGTCTATGTCCTCAGGATTTGTAATACCAAGTGATTGCCCAATGTTCTTCATATTGGGAGCGATCAAGTTTTGATCACCAAACAAAAAAAATGCCATTCCCAAAATAATCCAAAAGGCGAGAATACCTCTAGGACCATGACTTGCCAATTCTTCTAGGCCGATAAAGCGTAGTTTGGATTTACTTGTTATATTGTTAGCAGTCATTTTTTATACCTTGGAAGGAGATTTTTTATAAACAAAGACAAAGGAAAGTGAGAATAAAAGTGCCAAAAAACCAATAACGGCGAATGTCGAAGTGTCCCAGGTAGTCAAAATTGTACCATTAACAATTTCTGGATTCCCTTTTAATGCTGTAGGAATTGGAGTGCCACCAACAAAATTGATTTGAATCACTTTCGGATTCAAATTTGATGAAATCGCGTAAGCACTGAGTCCAGACGGAATATCTTTTTCTAGTTTTGTCGCCGAACCACCACCTAATACTTCCAAGGTCATATCTGCCGGCTTTACGAAAACTGGAAATGAGCCTGACTCACCTTCTATTAACAAACGTTCTTCAAAGGTATCAGTACCCTTGGGTAACAGATAGGAAACCTGTAATTCTGATATCCCAGGTAAAACAGCACGATCCAATATCTTGCCTCCATTTTTTCCTTCTGGAGTTTGTAATGGTATAGCCATTTTGGAACCGGGCTGTTGTATTTGCGCGAATATATCCTTAGCATCCTTTGGAATAAAGTATTCGATAGGTTTGTCAGCTGAAAAAAACGACTGGGCTGGTTTACTTTGATTATCAATCAGAAATAATTTAAAGATACGCAATCCACTCTTTTCTCGAATAACCTGCATTAAGCTTTTAACGCTTACATTTTCCCAAGAATTAGTGACTTCAAACACTGTGATCTCTTGAGAAATAGTTCGAAACCTATCCACAGGTGGAATCATTTTGTTGTAGTTTACGCCTTTGTAAACTACTTGCATTAAAATGGGAGCTCCATCTGGTGCATCAATCGCTGGAAAACGAAATGTTCCAGTTTGTGGTCCAATTTCAGCAAGTGGAAGCATTGCACTTTGGAGAGCCAAAAGTTTGATCGAATCTGCTTTACCGATGCCCGCCGTGGTCCCATTTTTTATACTGCCGAAAATATTAACTTTTTCCGCATAACTAAAATTGAATGGTATTAAAAAAAATAGAAAAAACTTTAAATATTTTAAAAGCATTGCCACTTGATTCTTTGTCTCACCTTAAAAAATCCAAGTGAAAAAATAACCTGACGCAAAAATTTAGAGGCGACACGAAACCCATACGACACAACACTTTTGATTGGGTAGACTTAGGAACCAAAACCTCCGATGAAGCAACCAAGTGAAATTGTTCACAACTCCTCCAAGGAAGAAAGAGACATTCTTCTTGAGTACCAGAATATTGACGTTTCGAAATTAGAGACGATCAAGGTTCTAGGCATAAATATAGATAATGTCACCAATGACGAAGCTATTGCCAAGATGTACCGAATCTTGGAAAAAAAAGCAGGCATCCATTACGTTTTATTTCTAGACCCGATCAAATTGATGCGCATGCGTCCGGGTAAGTCCTTACATCGCATCACTGAAAAGGCGGGTACCATCTTAGTTGAGGGCGCTGGAATCAATTGGATGACCTCTGGCCGATTGAAAGAGCGAGTTACCCCTGTCGCTGTGATGATGGATTTGATTCGACTTGCCGAATTGAAAGAATTCACCATATTCATATTTGGCTCAAAAGACGAAATCATCGAACGAGTTTTCTTTAATCTAACACGACATTTTCCACGGGTGCGAATTGTGGGCAGGCAGGCGGGTCACTTGGATCGCCAACGAGAAATGCGGGTCAAAGAAGCCATTCGAAAGACAGAACCAGACATCATCTTCCTCGCTATGGATTTTCCTGAACAAGAAGTTTGGATTGAAAACAACACAGGATTCTTTGGAAAGGCACTTGTGGTTGGAGTCGGTGGCGCATTGGATATGCTTTCTGGAGCAGATAAAAAAGCGCCAGAATACTTTAAGACAAGAGGTCTATCTTGGCTTTGGCGAATCATTGCAAGACCGTACAGGATTCGTAGGATGTGGGAAACTGTTTATTTTTTGATTTTAGGTCTGATCGAAAGATTCAAAAACAAAGCTTAACGAATCATTTCATATCTTTAATTTTATCTAATGTTGGAGGAAGCCAATCTTCCAACAATGGTTCTCTGTCGATACGGATTCTTGCAAATACGAGATCTTTGTTAGATGTTGCGATCTCACTCACGATACCGATTCTTCTAGCAGTTTCCATAGCTTTCCAATAGTATTTTAGGGCGTTGATCGTATCACCTTTCTTTTCATATACGGCACCTATATTATTATAGAGAGCAGTAAGCGATTGGAATATTTCTTGGTGATCCGAATTTTCTGGCTCTAACCTGCCAATGCTCAATTCCAATTCTTCATAATCATCTTTAAGCTTAAGATAATTACCTAGTGAAGCATTGTATTGTTTTGTATAATAGTATGCGTTGCCTTTTCCAAGAAGTAGTGTTGGGCTATTGAAAATATCTTCTTCCGGAAGTCTTGACCAATAATCTAACGCCTGTGCAAACTCAGCATGATTATAATCGATCCAACCAAGGTAAAAATTGATCTCTCGCATCAATGCGGAATCAACTTCAATTCCACCTTCTGGCTCGAGTGCTTTTTTAAAGTGTTCACTTGCCGCATTCAAGCCTTGTCTACGTTCTTTTTCCTCGCTGGAAAGTATGCCTAGGCTTCTTTCTGGATAAATTTTCTTTCCAGGGAAATCTCTGACTTTATCTACTTTATTGACACCGACACTTTCTAAATAAGCTATTTTCCCAAGATTATAATCGATTCTTCCCGGTTTACCTTCAATTAAAGTTTCATCCTCAGGCTTTTCACCAAACTTACCTTTGTGGGTATTGTATCTTAACTGGGCTTCCGCAAGTAAATTTTGAGCCTCAGTCATATTTTCAACTTTCATGTAATATTCTGCCATTAGCAAAACAGCAAGGTAATGCCTCGAATCATAAGTTGCAGCCAATTCAAGTTGTTTTAGCGCTCTAGCCGCCTCTTCCTTCTTAAAATAAAATCTAGCTCTTTGATAAAATCCTTCGGCAAATCGATTACCCTTCTCTTTTCCGTAGATGATATTTAAAAGGTATTCGACATTATCATCAATTTCCATTCCAGAGACTTGATCTTCTGGATTGATGTTATATTTTATTCTTACATCTTCTGAATCTAGATCTATATAAAAAGCGGCTAGTTTTGCAAGAACTGCTGGAGACAGATCCGATTCTATATCTAGTGCGTTCCGTACTTGCCGGTGATGGTTCAAGACGTACTGAGGATTGTGATCTCTCTTCCACATTTCTATATAGGTTGATAAAATCCCCCCATGTCCAATAGGATCTTTTGGTTTGGATTCGATTATATCATTGTAGTATTTAACGGCTGTTCCAAATTCTCTTTTATTGTAGTAGATTTTGGCTATTCCAGCAGTTGCATCTACGTTATGAGAATCACCTGCATCTGTGAAAACTCGTTTGAAGTATTCAATTGCAAGCGGATCATTTTTATATCTTTTTTGGCTCGAACCTGGAGGAATCTCAATGAAATCTCTTCTGTTAAATGAGTGAAATTTACCTAAAGCAAGATACGTATCCACATCATGTATATTGTATTTTAATCGAGAGGCAATATAAGCACCCGCTTTGATTATCTTTCGTGGAACGCCATCCTGAGAAACCAAACTCATTCCACTTTGACCGGTCAAAACCTTTCTACCTGAATGGTCCAATTTGTTGTCATCCCAGGTAGTTTTGTCAATCAACGAGATGTTCGGAACTTCTTTTCTATTTTCCCATGATCTCACATGATTTTTGTCAGCTGGTTCCATACCAAAGTCTGGTTCTACTTTTCCAAAACATTTTTCAAATGCTTTATCATACTGACCAATCGATAAATAAGCATCACAGTATTTATTTAAATATTCTAAATTGAACGGAATTTCTCTTTCTCCAGCCGCAAAAAAAGATTCCGCCTCTGCAAGTAACTTGGTCTTTTCAATGACGTCCGTAGCCTTCTCAAATTCTTCTATTTTCTCAAGACCCATTTCATATTGGGCGCCTGCTCGATGAGGTAAAATAATGTATTTGTACACCCCTATCATACTGACAAAAAGAAGAATAGCGGCGGCGGAAGAAAGAAATGTCTTTCGTATTAGCTCTCTACGACGAATGGCTCCTTCTTTCGTGTATGCATCCCGACTCGCGATGATTGGCACACCATCAGCAGCAAATTTGCCACTTGTATCAGAGAGCTCAACTCTTTCACCTAACAATGTGCCAAGGAAATTAGCTACATCTTCCGGTTTTTGTTGAGCTTTGATCAACTCTATGATTTCTTTTTGGTTTTTTACAGGAATACGATTATTTACAATCGTATCGATTATAGTTCTTCTTAGTTTAGGTGGATATTTGACTAATTCACGCTGAATGATAGCAAGATCTTCATCTTCTAATCCAGCATCTAAGTCTTCCGCAGGTTCATCTTCCTTACCTAATGAACTCAATTCATCATCGAATCCAGCACTTCCACTACCAAAATCATCAGCTGTTTCCATTGAAGAAACAGGCATATCATCTAACGAAGGAGCAAAATCATCGAAGGTAGAAGTCGAGCCACCGCCCAAATCATCATCTAAACCTGGCGGCTCCATTCCAACACCCAAGTCACCAAATGGATCATCAAATCCACCGGCATCCGGTTCTTGTTCTATTGGAGGTGTGGGATCATCAAATCCTGAACCTAAATCGTCAAAGTCAGCTACAGGAGCATCTGACGGTGATTCGCTGGCAGGGGAATCTAAGGAAGCAAATGGATCATCGGAAAAATTTTCGTTTGTTGCAGGTTCGTTGCCCAAATCTCCAAAAGGATCATCACCCAAAGAGGATGCCTCTTCAGAATCCATAGAAGCAAACGGATCGTCACCACCTGAAGTTGTTTCGCCACCTAAATCTGCAAATGGATCATCACCGCCTGACACCGGCTCACTGCCTAAGTCAGCAAATGGATCGGTCCCATCGCTTGGGCTTGCATCATCATCCGCGCTTGGAGAATCAAAATCGGCGAATGGATCGGTGGCCGCTTCATCCTCAGTGGCACTCGATTCTGCTGGTGGTGCAAAATCAAACTCAGAATCGTCGTTTGTCGTTGGTGTTGGTGTGCCACCTAGATCGGCAAAAGGATCATCATCAAAAGTAGGAGGTGGTGTAGTTTCGGTCCCTTCCTCTTCCGAAATTGGTTCTGCTGGTAAATCGCCAAAAGGGTCATCTCCCCCCATACCAAAGTCAGTATCTTCCGGAGTCGCATCATCATCAACTGTTGGAGGTTTGGTGGGTCCACCTTCGTTTAATAATTCATCGAGGTCAATATCATCATCTTCTGCCTCAATATTCCTAACAGGTGGAAGTCCTAAATCATCATTGGCTAAGCCATCATCGTCTAAATTATCTAAATTATCGCCAAATGGATCACCACCATCTTCATTTGTCTCTTCATCGGTTTGCTCATCGGTAATTGGTGCAGGTTCTGTGTATCCAAGTTTCTCACGCAAGACACGTGCCATCGGATTGAGCTCTTCCGAGGTCAGTGGGTTCTTGTTCAGTGCCGAAAGCAAAGCTTCGATTTGTTGAACTTCTTCCGGGTTTAAATTATCTTTAGGCTCTGCCATGAGAGGATACGTTTCCTACTTAAATATCGGCTACCCTGGAATTTGGCAGAATTTTTTTTTATTATGTCAGATCGATTCTTAGAAAAAACCTCTCACTCTGAAAGAGAAAATCTGCCGAAATAATTAGAAAGACGACTGAATTCATATGCAAAAGCGTAATTTCTATATTCTTTCTTTCATATTTTTCCTATCAGCTGGGATTCTCGGTCAGGACGCCATTGAATGGGTTGGTGGTTTTTCTTCTCAGGAGCTCGAAATGCAGGATGAGGTAGAAGATCAAGACAAAGTCTATTACCTTTGGCAACTAGAAAGTCTGAAAAAAAATATCAGCCCAAGATACATCCGTTACTTAGATGTCGAATCATACTTGGAGACAAATAAACTATTAAAAAGGGGAATATTATTTTCCTATAACGGTCTACGTGACGAAAGCGTTGAAATTTGTACAAATCTACATCATTGGGAATGCATACCGATGAAAAGAAATAAGTACGGTATTTATTATTTAGTAATAGAACCAACATTAATCGATGAGAACTATAAAGAAGACTACGTCTACGAATACAAATTCCGCGTAAACGGTCTTCTTACCCACGATCCAGAAAATCAGGATCGAATAGAAGATGGATCTGGTTCTTATATCTCAAGATTTATACTGCCGAGCATTGACACCAACAGACAAGTTCACACGAAAGTTTTGGAAGATTCAAATATAGAGGAACTTGATTTTAGAACTGTTCGATTTCAAATTTATCTGCCCCACGCAGAAGTAGTAAGTCTTGTGGGAGATTTTAATGATTGGAATCCAGAAAACGATTTTTTAATCAAAAATAGAAATGGAATATTCTCTTTAGAAAAAAAATTCCTACCCGGTCAAGAATATCATTACCATTTTATCGTTGATGGTGAGCACATGTTAGATCTTTACAATCCCATAACCAATGTAAAATCAGATACAAATGAAGCTGTTTCATCTATCTATGTACCTGAGCGTTTATTTGCTTTAGATAAGAAAGATTAATTTTCCAATGTTGCGGTCATTGAACCTTTTGAGGTTGTCATTCGAGGGTCGGCCCCATAGCTTATAATTCGTTCATGAACAAATTCTGCATGTTCTAATTCACCTGTAAAAACTATTGTTTTTTTTAAGGTATCGACTTCGACAGCGTGTTTAAAGGCTTTTTCTACAGACATTTGACAAACATCCATTAACATTTCAATCACATATTCATAGGTATGATGATCATCATCCCAAAGTACAACCTTCCAAGGGCCACCAAACGAACGCTTGATAACAACATCAGTTTCTTCGATTACACCGGTTTGGGTGGTATTAGAAAATACAGTCACCCAATCATCTCCAGACTTTATTTGTTCTTTTTCGCGATCGCTTTTTCTGCTTGCAAAACAATATCTTTCGCACGCATTCCGAAATAATCTAAAAGTCCGCTCCAAGTTCCTGACTTGCCGAAAGTGTCCTGCATACCCACTTTGATAATGGGGACAGGAAACTCCTCCGATAAAAATTCCGAGACTGCTGAACCAAGTCCTCCGATGACATTATGCTCTTCAGCTGTAACGATGGCACCACATTCTTTCGCTTTGGATAGAATGGCTTCTCTGTCCAATGGTTTGATTGTGGCCATATTAAGAAGACTCGCTTGAATGCCTTTCTCTTTTAATAGTTCGACAGCAATCATTGCCTCGGAAACCATCACGCCACAAGCGATGATACAAACGTCTTTCCCTTCAGATAATAATTCTGCCTTACCAATTTTGAATTGATAGTTGTCCCTTTGGATGAGTGGGATTGCTGGTCTACCGACACGCACATATACGGGTCCTTGATAGTCTGCAATCGCATGAATGACTTGTTTTGTTTCATTAAAGTCTGCAGGACAGATCACAGTCATTTCTGGAATCACGCGCATAATGGCGAAGTCTTCTATACACTGGTGTGATGCTCCGTCCTCACCCACAGTGATCCCACCGTGAGAGGCCACTAATTTCACGTTGAGTTTGGGATATACGACGCTATTGCGAACCACTTCCCATGCCCGTCCAGAAAGAAACATAGCGAATGAAGATGCAAACGGAGTAAAACCAGATAAAGCAAGACCTGCCGCATGACCGACTAAATTTTGTTCGGCGACACCGATATTAAAAAATCGATCAGGATATTTATTTTTGAAATCTGCCGTTTTAGTGGATCCCGAAAGATCTGCATCTAAAACGACAATGTCCGTTCTTTTGGCACCTAACTCAACTAATGCCTCACCATATGCATCCCGAGTTGCTTTTTTGTCCGCTGTAGATTGGCTAGGTGCTCCCATGAATTATCCTTTTTTTAGTGCTTCGGCTTTGTCGGTTTTTTCCCAAGTAAATGTAGAACCAGATCTACCAAAGTGACCGTAAGCGGCTGTTTCTTGGTACTTTCTTCCTTTTCCGAGTAGGTCGAGAGAATCTACGATTCCTTTAGGAGTGAGTTTAAAATTTGCTTTAACTCGCTTTTCAATTTCGACTTCTGGAATCGTGTTTGTTCCAAAAGTATCAACGAGAACGGATACTGGCTCAGCCACGCCAATCGCATAAGCTAGCTGAACTTCACATTTGTGAGCAAGTCCTGCCGCTACGACATTCTTTGCAATATAACGACCAACATACGCCGCAGATCGATCCACCTTTGATGGATCTTTTCCAGAGAATGCACCACCACCATGACGACCCATTCCACCGTAAGTATCAACGATGATCTTGCGACCAGTCAAACCTGTGTCACCATGAGGCCCACCAATTTCAAACTTACCTGTTGGGTTAATGAAGTAGCGAGGATTATTTAGAAAATGTGCAGGGATTACTTTTTTGATGCATTCTTCGATCACGGCTTGTTCGATCTCTGCATGTGTAACACCTGGCGCATGTTGTGTGGAAATAACTACTGTGTCCACCTTGGTAGGTTTGCCATTTTCATAGACAAATGTAACTTGAGATTTTGAATCTGGACGAAGCCACTTGATTTTTCCTGAGTGACGGAGTTCTGCCAAAAGCTCTAACAATTTATGAGAATAATAGATAGGTGCCGGCATAAGTTCAGGTGTGTCGTTGATTGCGAAACCGAACATCAATCCTTGGTCACCTGCTCCTTGTTCTTTGTGCAATCCTTCACCTTCATTCACACCTTGTGCAATGTCTGGAGATTGGCTGTGCACATGTGAAGAAACGACAGCGTAGTCTGCATCAAAGTACATATTGATATCGTTATAACCAATCTTTCTGATTACTTCTCGTGCAACTTCTGAAGTATCGACTTTTCCTTTACTGGTAATCTCACCTGCAATCACGACAAGGTTGGTTGTGACGAGAGTCTCGCAAGCAACGCGGGACTTTGGATCTTGAGCTAAAAATGCATCTAAAATGGCATCAGATACTTGGTCACAGACTTTGTCTGGGTGTCCTTCTGATACAGATTCGGACGTAAATATGAAATTTTGTTGGGAGGACATACTTTTTTACCTTACTTCGCTAAACTTTTGATTTATAACATAGTGTCAATAGAATTGTTTTGGTGTTTTCCTCGAACAAAGGCTTCTAATTGTTTTCTATTTTCTTCCATTTTCTGTTCCAGAGTTTTTGCCCAGGACTCTATTTCAGTCTCTGAAAGTCCTTTTGGAACGTAAAATGGCTCTCCATACTGAATATAGAGACCTGCACCAAATTTTGGAAAAAAATGACGATCCCAACTTTTAAACTGGTAGTGACGATCGTACCGCGCATCCAAATATAGAATGGGAACTTGAGTGATTGATGCAGTCGCTATCACACCTGGCTTCACTTCGTGTCGAGGTCCCTTTGGTCCATCGACAGTAAAAATCGGTACATGTTTTTCTTTCATCTCTTTCAGTATGGCGCGAAATGCCCCGGTCCCACCACGCGTTGATGATCCACGAACGCTTTTCAACTTTGACCTTGCAAATGTTTGGTGGATAATTTCTCCATCTTTTGATTGCGATACGAGAGCCACCATCGTTACCTTTTTTTTCTTTTGGAGGTATTGCGTTGCATGGCGATATAGTGCCAATGTCGTTTCATGATAAACGGCAATTATAAAACCTCCACCAGAATCGATAATTTTTTTTGATTCCTCTGGAATAATCAAATCACGCTTTTTAACGAACAAATACCAAACAACTATGATAAAGTGGACGATGTAGCTTAATATTATGTATTTTGTTTTATTGTAAGGTTTTTGTGGGGTTTCAGCCATTCAAATATCTTTTCCTAAACGGAGCATTTCATCATTTTCAATAATTTCTGTAATGGACACAGCGTTCTTTACAAACTGATCTTCCTTTGCTAAAACTGTCTTTAACATTGATCTTGCGACAAAATCAGCATGAATGGGTTTATAACGATTCAATCCAAACAATCCAAATGGAATCAATGCAGAGACTGCCTCACCTAGCCTCTCCCCCATTCGCACTTCCTGTCTTTCTCCCAAAAGGAGTGAAGGTCTAAATATTCCTAAATAAGGAAATTCTAAGGCCGCCAATTCCCTTTCTATTTCACCTTTAACTCGATTGTAAAAAACCATTGAGTTGGCATCAGAGCCCATCGCCGTTACAATCATAAATGCTTTCACACCAGCTTCTTTTGCTTTTTTTGCGGCAAGCAAGGGATAATCATAATCAACTTCTTTGAATTTTTCTTGTGAACCTGCCTTCTTGATGGTCGTTCCTAGACAGCATATGACAGCATCAATATTTGTTGGGAACACAACCTTACCAGTAGAAAAGGACTCCCAGGTGACTGTTTCAAGCTGAATTGGTCCTTGTGTTGGTTTTAACGTTGCGTTTCTAACCCAAACGATTGTTTTGCTAATACGAGGATAAAATATCAAAGATTTTAAAACCTCACTTCCGACAAGACCCGTACCACCCAGTAATAATAAATTTAAACTTTTCACGTTTTATGATCCTTCGGAATTCTAAAATAATTAAATTTCGAGACTGCGAGCCAGCATTGAATCCGTTAGGTTGAATCTTTCATTAAACTGAATTCCTGCGAGAAAGAATTCAACATTTCTGATCTTCGTTGGTTGAACCCACATGACTTTGCCTTCAAAGAAGATACGATTGTTACTTTGGGATAACAAAATAGTTCCAAGAATCGGATTGCCAACTTCATCGGATAACAAATCATCTTTACCTAAAAAGCAAAGTCCCTCTTCCGAAATATTTCCTAGCTGGCCTATCAGAGTGACTCCATCAATATCCAGATGGACCTCAAAGTCTTTAAACTGTCTTGGAGAAATCCTCGGAAGCCTGCGCTCACTATCCATGTAAGCATTGTAAGTATTATACGATTTTATGAAAACGAAAAAAGGATCTCAAAATTGGAAGTAAATGAATGGTGTCGCATTTTCTGGAGTTAGAACCGCAAGGATGAGCACGATGACAGGATAAGTAGCGATTTCAAGAAATGGTGAAATTTCCCTACCTTTTCCTCTTTCAAAAATAAAATACCCGGCGATATGCCCAAACACCACAAGAAAAAAAACCCACAAAAAATGTTTCCACATATAAGGCCGTAAAAGCCCTTCTTGCCAGACGAACATCCCTTTGATATGGAGTGTTGCATTTGAAAAATTGGCAGAACGAAAGAAGACTGCACCCAAAAAGAAGGCAAGGTTACTAAAAAAGTTTTGGAAAATCCAAGTAATGCCATTTCCTATTTTTTGAACTATGGAAGGTTTATCATTTTCGTCCGACTTTTGCTTTGGAAACATGTCATGATAAAACTCTTCAATCACGTAGAACAGACCATTCAATGAACCCCAAAAAACATAAGTCCAGTTGGCACCATGCCAGACTCCTGAAACAAACATCGTAAACCATAAATTTAACTTTCTACGCGCGGATGATACACGACTTCCACCCATTGGAAAATAGATATAATCCCTTAACCAAGAGTTTAACGTAATATGCCACCGACGCCAAAATCCTGAGACAGTTGTGGCAAGAAATGGTAAATTGAAGTTGGTTGGCAATTTATATCCAAGCATCAAAGCGCTACCAATTGCCATATCTGAGTAACCACTAAAGTCTAAATACACCTGTACGCCGCCTAATACGGAACCGATCCACAGAGCATATGTATGTAAACCAGTGGGATCAGCATATATCACATTCAATGTGGGAGCAATATGGTCCGATAGAATGGCTTTTTTGAAATAGCCAAGCATAAAAAACCGAATCGCGATTCGGAACTCTATACTTTCAAATTTTTTAACTTCATATAACTGAGGAACAAAGGTACGAGCTGTTACAATGGGTCCGGCAACTAACTGGGGGAAAAAACTAACAAAAAGTGCAAACTTAATAAAGTCTCTTTCTGCAGGGATTTCATTTCGGTAAACATCAATGGTATAACTCAAGGACTGAAATGTAAAAAAGGAAATCCCAGCAGGTAAGATGATATTTAAAATAGGTAAAAACGGTCCACTCGCGGTGAGCTCACCCACCGAATTGGCGGTAGTAGCGACAAAATTATAGTATTTAAAGAATCCTAAAATAAAAACCAGATTAGAGATGAGGCTTACATTCAGCCAAAGAATTCGTTTTTTCTGATCTGTTGTGTTTGAGAGCCTGGATCCAACAAAGAAGTCTATAAATGTAGAAAGCAAAATGAGGGCACCAAAACGGTAATCCCAAGACATATAAAAATAGTAACTTGCGATGAGTAAAAAAATATGTAAAATGCGCTGTTCTTTCCTTTGTTCCGAAAAAACGGCTGGGAAAATATACCAAACGCTCAAAAAAACAAAGATAAAAAAAACAAAATATTCAAATTCTGAAAATATCAATGCGTTTGCCTTTCTTCATACGATTCATACAGAAATTTGTATAACGTCAATCATTTCGGCTTGCATAACTTTCTCCTCTAGAGAAGATCAAAGAAAATTATGATTTGAGGTCAAAATGAAACGTATCATTGCCGTTTTGAGCGTTATGCTTATATCCCTTGGTTCTCTTTCCAACTGTTTTGGAAAATTCGGATTAGTCAAAACCGTCTATGGTGTAAATGCGGGCATCAATATCGGAAGCGGACTTGTAGCACGTTTTTTTCGAACATTCCTTATGTATTTGCCAGGATATATTTTTTACGGGGTTGCTTACTTTTTAGATCTAGTACTCTTCAATTTGATCGAGTTTTGGACCAATGCGAATCCAATTGCGATGTCAGAGTATGATTTTGATGGCAAACTTGTTAAAGAATTTAGCGATGAGAAAGGAACTGTTCGCCTAACATATTCTAATTTTGGTAAGGAATTAAAGATAGATGCCATCGTTGCAAAAAATATAGAAACATTTTATGCATATTCAAATCAACCGGGCAAACTTTTCCAACTTCGTGGAAATGAAATGGTGGAACTCACTGAAAAAGAAGGCCCACTTCCATTTATTCCTGTTGCTCTGTAGATTCACTTGAAATATTATATCGTTTTTCTATTGGCAATGATGATTCATTGCCAGTCTGTTTCGTATACGATACCCGCTACGGAATCGATGAACCTTGATAAAATCAAGATTCTCTCTGCCAATCTTCTCGTCGCAACGGAATCAAGCTCAGTTTCAAAAGGGGACGAAAACTCTTTGACTTTGGATACTGGGAAAGGTTCAAAAGTGACAACAGATATTTTGATCGCCTATAAAGCGGAAGGTATGAATCTGATTGCGGATATCAAATCTGGAAGAGTTTTAGAACATAAGATTATACTCAAAAACCAGAAAGGGGAAGTTCTCACTTCTGAACCCTTTGCAATCGATGAAATCAAAGCGATCGAATTTTTTTCTCAGACATTGGAGTTCGATAAAAAAAACCTACCTGCAGTCGGCGAATTTGTAACCGTACATTTAGAAATGATTTATGCAGTTCCCTATGTTGATGTCGTCTGCGCAAAGGGAGGAGCACCCCCTTGCGATAAAACTCGAAGTATCTTAGGATCACCTAGCTTTGATTCACCTACTTTGGGAAAAATATCCAATGACCAATTGGATTTCAAACGCAATGCGATCAGATCAAAGATCTCAAAAATCAACATAGACCAATCTTCGGAGCTCGCAAGTCCCCCTGGAACGCAACTCAAACTGAATGGCCCGATTCATCTTGGTGACGCGAATGTACTCGTGTATAGAGAATGGAAATTGGTATCAAACCCGACCTATTTTAAGATATCCGCTATTGTAAAGAACGGTCAGCCGATTGAAGTAAAAAAAGAAGAAGTATTCGAGCTACCTACACTTACCAATGAAGTAGAAGAGCCTAATCTTTTCGATCCTCAAAAAGATAAAGAATTACCAAAAGAAAGACCTTTTAAAAGAACTTCACAGCCAAAGAAAAAAAGAAAAGTCATTGAGATCCCAGAGTAAAAGTGTTCAATGTGAACGGTCAAAATACCATTCACATTGAGCTCTGAATCTTTAAGCAGCCTTAGCCTCTCGCTTCCTTTGGCTATCAAATCGAACCGATGTTGCGACAACCTTCACTTTAGAGCGATTTTCGCCATCTTGCGTCTTCCATCGATTTTGTTTTAGATTGCCAATCACAGTAACCTTGCTACCTTTCTTCAGGTACTCTGAGCAATTTTCCCCCATTTTTTCCCAGGCTTCAACTTCAAAGAATGAGACGTCCTCTATTTCTTTGTCATCAACATAACCATTGTTATGATTAACAGCAACGGTAAAGCTTGTTACTGACTTTCCGACGCTGGTGTTTTTCATCTCTGGATCGTGGGTTAAGTTTCCATCAAGAATGATGTACGATAAATTTTTCATAATTTTCCTCTAAACGTATTTAGGCGGCCACCTATTAAAGAGGGAAAATTTCCAATCGGATTGGTCCAAATTTTACTTACTGGAAAAACCATTTTGATTTTTTTTTCGTAGTTTTGAAATTCAAATGAATGGACTTTTTGAAATCTAAGAACTAGGATTGGGTAGTGGAACGGAATCCATGCAAATTGGCATCATTGATGATGACCATATTTATCAATTCACCTGCAAGCATATCATCAGCTCATTAAAGCTATCAATCGAACTGGAATCATTTCAGGACGGAGAAGATGCATTAGATTATTTTAAGACCAATGAATCAAATTCCGTACATCTACCAATTAATCTACTCTTAGACATTAATATGCCCAAACTTGATAGATGGGCATTTCTTGAGTCCTTTAAAGAAATCCACAATAGACTCACAAAAAAGGTCAAAATCTACCTTGTCAGCTCTTCAATCGATGAAAGTGACACCCTCCGAGCTTCCGAGATTCCTCTGTTATCTGGTTATATTTTTAAGCCGATTAGCAAAGAAAAAATTTTAAAAGTTTTGAACGCTCTTATTTCTTAGCTTGAATTTTTGACAACATCCTAGAATGTTCTGCCTGGCAGGTATTATGGAACCACTACTTCTTTGGATTCAGTCCAACCCTTGGGCTTCGGCGGGAATTTTTCTTCTCACATTTTTCATAATTGTCTTCATCAGGGACATCTCTCAAAAATCCCATACCATCCAACACAATTTTCCAGTCGTTGGTCACCTACGTTATTTTCTCGAAATGATTGGACCTGAGCTAAGACAGTATTGGGTGGCTAATGACAAAGAAGAAAGACCCTTTGATCGAACAGAGAGGAGTTGGATTTATGCCACTGCAAAAGGTCAGAATAATAATTTTGGGTTTGGGACAACTGAAATCCAATACGAGCCCGGTTACCCAATTATAAAGCACCGAGCTTTTCCTTTTCCCGAATCCAAAGCGTTTATTTATAACAACGATCCAAGCTGCATTCCCAGCCTAAAGGTGATTGGTGAATGGAGAAAGCGAAAGTTTCCATATCGCCCAAAATCTATAATCAATATCTCGGCTATGTCCTTCGGCTCTTTAGGAAAGAATGCCATCCTATCTTTGAATCGAGGTGCTAGAGATTCCGGCGCCTATCACAATACAGGTGAAGGCGGATTATCAAATTATCACAAAGAAGGAGCTGATGTTATGTGGCAGCTCGGGACAGGATACTTTGGTGCACGTGATGATTCTGGGAAGTTTAGTCTTGAGAAACTAGTTCGCAAAGTCGAAGCGAATCCTTGTATCAAATTGATTGAAATCAAATTATCACAAGGTGCAAAACCAGGTAAAGGTGGAATCCTTCCTGCGATGAAAGTTAATGCGGAAATAGCACAGATAAGACAGGTCCCAATTGGAAAAGATTGCATTTCACCAAATTCGCATAACGAGTTCAGTACGGTCGAAGGTCTGATAGATTTTATCGAAAAAATTGCCGATGCAACAGGACTGCCTGTCGGTATAAAAAGCGCCGTAGGTGAACTCGAATTTTGGGATGAATTATCCAACCAAATTAAAAAGAAAGGAAAGGGACCAGATTTTATTACGATCGATGGTGGTGAAGGTGGAACGGGTGCCGCACCATTAACCTATGCCGATCACGTATCACTTCCTTTTAAGATAGGCTTCCAAAGAGTTTACACTTTATTTCAAAAGAAAGGGATCTCCAAACAGATTGTTTGGATCGGTTCCGGCAAGTTGGGTTTTCCAGATCGGGCTGTAGTTGCCATTGCGATGGGTTGTGATTTGATTCATATTGCGCGAGAAGCTATGATCTCCATAGGATGCATCCAAGCACAAAAATGTCATACTGACCATTGTCCAGCAGGAGTTGCAACGCAAAACAAATGGCTTCAAGCTGGTGTTGATCCAGAACTTAAAGGAAAACGTGCCGCGAAGTACATCCAAGGTTTTCGCAAGGAATTGTTATCACTCGCACACTCATGTGGTTATGAACATCCTCTTCAATTCAATGGCCAAGATATCGAGATCAGTTTGGGTATGAATCGCTATCAACCATTGGAAGAATTATTGGGTTATAAACGTGATCCTGTTCATTTCACAAAATTTGAGGACTATACAAACTTTCCACAGAGACCAGCGAAACTCACCCAATAAATTCGTTTTTAAGTTTTGATTTTTCATATGTAGAGAAATCTTAGCAAACGATGTCATTTCGTAGCTGGATTCTGATAGTCTTCATTCTGAGTTTTAGTGGATGTTTGCCCGACGAAGCTACAACCAGGGCTTCCATTCATAATGGTATCTTGGATCTAACCCAATACTCTTTTGAAAGAAATCCTTTTCTTTCGCTTGAAGGAGAGTGGAATTTTTACTACCACAACCTTCCTTATACTATCAAATCCCATTCACCCTATACACAAATGACGATCCCAAATCACTGGAATCGTCACGTTTTTTTAGGTAATTCACTTCCTGGTCAGGGTGTTGCGACACATCGAATCAAAATTTTACTACCAGTAATTGGAATTCCAAGTTTGGCTATACTCACAAGCGAACAGGATACTTCCCATGCAATTTATGCCGATGGAGTCTATTTGGGCGGATCCGGGAAAGTGGGTCTGACTGAAGAAACGACGGTTCCTAAAGTACAATCTTCCTTGATCTTAATTCCAATCAAACCTGGTGCGACTGAAATGACACTCGACCTAGTCATTGCAAATTTCTCACACAGAAAAGGTGGAGCATGGAATGATATCATTCTTGCACCTTACGAAAAAGCTACGACGAGACTCACTCATAAAAAAATGAGCGAGACTATGTTAGCCTCTGTCTTAGGATTTGTTGGACTTTTCTTTTTTCTTTATTTAATTTCAGAAAGAAAATCCATACACGCACAGGGTATTTTTTCATTTTCATTGATTATTTTCCTCCGCAATATAACGACCGGCGAACGTATCTTACTCGATTGGATAGATTTACCGTACGGTGTGATATTAAGATTGGAATATCTTTCTTGGTTTTGGACAGCTCCTATACTCATTCGTTACTTTCAGAACATATTCCCATTTGACTTCCAATCAAAAATTACCAATTATTTTTATCTTCTATCAGCTATCCTGACGAGTGCACTTTTACTCCCATCACAATATTTTACAGAAACTGCATCCATTTATCCGATATTTTTCGTTTTGAATGGAATCTATATTGCTTACTCTTTGTTAGTTGCTTTTCGCAATAAAAGGACAGAGACTTCTTATCTCCTCACTGGAGCATTGATTTTGCTTGTCGGTGCCATCAATGATACACTGCATGCGGAAGCCCTCATCCATACCGCCTACATTGGTCCCATTTCTGTCGTCATCTTTGTATTTTTACAGGTTTTTACATTTGCCGCCGCCATCAAAAACCATATCTTCCAGACAAAGGATCTCGCAAAACATTTGATAAGCGTAAATGAATCTTACAGTCGCTTTGTCCCGAAACAGTTTTTAACGTTTCTTGGAAAGGTGGATATACGAGATCTAACTCTCGGTGAACAGGTGCAGAAAAAGATGACCATTCTTTTTGCGGACATTCGCAATTTTACCGAATTTTCCGAAAGTCTTTCACCAAAAGAAAACTTTGATTTTTTGAATGCATATTTGCAAAGAGTAGGACCGATCATCCGTCATAACAACGGTTTTATCGACAAATTTATTGGAGATGCCGTTATGGCGCTATTTCCCACTCATCCAGATGACGCAATACGTGCCGCTGTCGAGATGCAATATGCAATAAGAACATACAATGAAAACAGAGTGAAAGATAATTACCAACCAATCAAAGTCGGCATTGGCGTTCATACAGGGAACCTGATTCTAGGAATTCTTGGAGAACATGAAAGGATGGAAGGAACGGTGATTTCAGATGCTGTCAATTTAGCTTCGAGGATTGAAGGCATTACGAAATTGTTTGGTGCTGAAATTGTCATTAGCGCAGATACTTTTATTGAGGCGACAGAAGATCTTGGTTTTGATTATCGATTGCTCGACCGTGTTTCCATAAAGGGAAAAAGCGAATCTGTTTATGTTGTTGAAGTATTGAATGGATACGAACCAGACAAGCTGGAGGCACTCAGAGCAAAGAAGGATGACTATACCTTTGCATTGGAAGCGTACAGAAGACAAGATTATGAGGAAGCCCGTGAATTGTTTTTAGAAATTCTCAATGCCATTCCAGGGGACAATGTTTCCCGAATATTTTTTGCTGAATGCGAGAGAAAATTGAATGTGTCAAATGTTGAAAATAAGTAGATCCGCTAAGATCCATTAGCGCTTTTCTACTATTCAAAATAGGTAGAAATATTAATATAAAAAATATTTAATGTACTAAAAATAAATGAAAACTTTGAATAAGCTGACTTTCAACTTCCTCCTATTAACGGTTCTCTTTTTCCCCGTTTTTTCCTTATTACCAATACATACCGTATTATTGAAACAAGGAAGATCGATCAAAGGTACTGTCTCAAGCCAAAATTTAGATCATGTCGAAGTTGTTACCTCCGAAGGGAAACACGTCATTGTACCTAAAAAATCTGTTCTCAAAATCATATATAAAGACCTTGCGGAAGAAGATGAAGCCAAAATCAGAAAAGCAGAAGAAACAAAACGAGAAGAAGAAAAACAGCGTCTGATCGAACAACATAAATTAGAAATTTTAGCCAAACAAGAACAAGAAAAACGTGACAATGAGATTTCAAATCAAGTCGCCCAATCTTCCGATACTGTACAAAAATCAACACTTCGAGATTCCTTTGTCCTTGGTTCACCTTCTTCCCAACAAACGATAACTTTGGCAAATTATGCTCAAAAGTGTGAGCATTATTCGGAATATCCAGAATATTTTTGGCTATTCGGTGCGTTTCGATTCAAAGAGCCTGTACTTTCCGAATTACTTCCCAAAAATAACAAACCCATCCGAATCACTCAAAGATCGACATACAAAGATATCGCATTTACTTTGCTAGGTGGATTTTTAATCACAGTAACTAGAAAGAGTCTCATCGTTGAAGTATGTGATGGAACCGGTTACCGACTCATTTCTGAACGAGAAGTGGAACAAATCAAAAACGGCGTGGCATCAGATTTCAAAAAACAGCAAGAGATTGATTCCATACAGGAAAAAGTCGACTTGGAACTTTTAGAAAAAGACTTAAAGGAACTTGAATCCCAGAAGAAGAAGCAAAAATAAACGATCGATTAGTATGCTAAAATTTAATTTTAAAATAACGATTGTAAGTTTATCCATTTCGTATATAGGCTGTTATTACAATCCTGTCGTAAATAACTTACTCTCACCAACCGAAAACGATACTAAGACCGTTACGAATACTTTTCTCACGGTTGCCGGCTTCTCTACATTAACAACTTCAACGGCTACGATGCGGGCATTGGGACAAATAAAAGATTTAGATGGTAATTTTATTAAAAATCCGAAAGTTTCGATTGCTCCAGGAAATACATCCACCAAAAACTTTGCTCTTTCAAACTTCGCGACCGGATATGTGAATGGAAAATTTTTGCTCTATCTTTCACCTGGAACATTTCGATTGGACATTCGGTCCGTAGAAGGAACACTACTTGGTTCGATCGATCTATTTGTTGCGTCCGACCAATCTCTTAGCTTTACTGTAGGCGCTGATGCTTCATTTAGTGTTGTAAATTTTATAAGTTATGGATTGAATGAAGAGCTTGATTTAGGAGATATCACCGAACCAATTCTTGCTTCTTCTGTTCCATCGAATGGGGAAAGTGAAGTGACTCTACTCTCTTCGTACTTAGATGTAATCTGTATTTTCAATAAAGAAATGGATTCATCAACGATCAGTATCCAAACTGTGGTTTTAGCACCCGGAACTTCCAGCAGCTATTCCGTAACATCCTCTGGAAAACAAATTCAAATAACTATCAATGATCCTTACCAATTAACGCTTCAGGAAATTTCTTTTAAAAAAGCAATAAAAGATCTAAATGGAATCTCCATTACGCCGTTCTCGATTCAATTTACAACTGGACCAGCTTCATAAATCCGTAGTCTAATTTCCAAAAAATATGATTGCAAACTTTCAGTTGAATGCCAATCATTTTAATCCATTCTATGAAGCGATTTGGGTATCTTGCAACTTTTCTTTCCTCTGTAATAATCTTTTTGAGCTTGAGTTTAGGTTGTAACCAAAACTCAGAAGAATTTGAGTCCCTTGTCAAAAAAATTCCCAATCCAAAGATCTCTAAAAATTCTTGGATCCTTGATGAGGCAAATATTCTTTCCAATGCCGATGAAATCAATGCCATCATTGCAAACTATGAAGCCGAGACTACTGTAGAAATAGCGGTAGTGATACTACCCTCCATTGAAAGTTTTGTTCCGAAAGACTTTGCTGTGGCTCTCTTTAACGAGTGGGGAATAGGTAAAAAAAAGAAGGACAATGGAATACTGATTCTCCATGTACTCGACCAAAGGCGAATTGAAATCGAAGTGGGTTATGGTTTGGAAGGAGACTTACCCGATGTCACTGTCAAAAGAATTATAGAACAATATACGATACCTGCATTTAAAAAAGAAGAATTTGCAAATGGTCATTTTTTAACTGTAACTGCCATTATAAATCAATTGAAGAATCCTTCACTAGCAATTGAGGACCTTGTCTCGGCATCCGAAAGCGAGAATACCGAAGAAACACAAATTTCTCCTGCGACAATGGATCGAACAGATCTCTACGATTATCAAGGGAAAACCTATTCCCAACTCTCCGAGGATGAGAAAAAGAGACTCGAACTCACTATTGAAAAATTTAACTCTACGAGTAATTATTTTTTAGATGATGAGGAGAATCGATTATGGTCTGAAAAAATAGCTTTAGAACAGGAATTAGACGATGCTTATGTTCTCAAGATCAAGACAAGGATCTTTTTAGGATTAATACTTACATTACTTTTTCTAATTTCGTTACAACTAATTTTTGTTATCTTATTTCCTACTCCCTCCTTTAATTATCATTTGGTAAAGAATTTGAGTTATCCTCTGTTCTACGGTATTCTTGCCATACCATGGATACTTTTAGTGTTTGTGATTACTCATTTTTTTACTGATGAAGGAATACCGATCTCGGCTTTTTTATCTATTTTTTCTTTCGTTATCTTTAATCTAGTCGGCGGCAATGAATATCGAATCAAGTTATTGGCTCCCATTCTCATGTATATACGGAATAAACCAAGAAATTGTCCAACTTGTAAACACCGACTCCACAAACTCTCTGAAAAAGAAGATGATCGTCATTTACAAAAGGGACAAATATGGGAAGAAAGAATGCAGTCGATTGACTATGATGTTTGGAAGTGTGATACCTGTAATACGACAACCATTTTGAATTTCCCAAAAATTGATCCGGATTATATATACAAAGGTACATCCTTTAGAAAAGTCAAAAAATGCCCAGAGTGTAAATATGAAACATTTGTGCACAAATCGAGCGATGTATTACGATACGCAACATATGATCATTCAGGCAAAGTCGAAGTTAACCGTGTCTGCAAACATTGCAACCACAAGGAGACGGAATTCGAAATTATTCCTCAAAAACAGAAGAGCAGTTCTGGTAGTGGAGGAGGTAGCTCATCATCAAGCAGTAGCGGTAGTTTTGGTGGTGGATCTTCAGGTGGTGGAGGTTCTGGTGGTAGTTACTAACAATCCCTCAGTCACATAACGAACCGGGCTCATAAGCACCGATGGCACGGTTACCCGTAGGTCGAGTTGCGCCCGTTAAGTCTGTCGTTACCAAATTCGTTGCCGCTCCCGTGGTAATGGCTGAAGGACTGGATGTAGAGAGACAGTATTTATTATTTGCGGTACTACTAAATATGGGATTCACTGGTGAAATGTTATTTGTTCCTAACGGATTGGTAATTTCGCTAGTACAGACTGCAATTGAGAATGTTCCTCCGTTGTTGGAACACCAGTTTGTTTTCAGAGGGCTCGCAGTACTAAGGTCATTATAATAAGCACCGGGGCAATCCCAAAGTGCATTATTTACAAATGAATTTACCCCATGAGCATTAGAATCTTCTGAAACACAATAGCGACTAGCCGCACCACTTTCAGTGACGATTAAGTTATAACCAACATCAACTGAATTTGTCGCTGACATTTGTAAACCGTAGGCGAACGTACCTGTTCCTCTGCCGATCAATGTATTATGATAAAACTGACTAGATCCACCAGAAATTTTGACTGCTGTGTTGGGCCCGGTCGATTCTGAGCCGGCTATCACCAGATTAGATAAAAAGCGGTTCCCAAGGTTTATATCGATTGTGGAATTTCCACTTGATGAACTCGTCCCGCCAATGAATCGATTTCGTTGGATTGTAATGTTAGAAGATGGTGAGCCCCATAATGCAAAAACAAGATTTCCACTTCCTCCACTCACTGTATTACCGGAGATATCGCCACTTCCACTTCCCAATGCTCCGATCCTCATTCCAACAGTTATTCCTGCAGATGAAACTTTTCCTGTAGTGATGGTATTATTTTTGAAATTAATAAATGAACTAACTCCAGTATCGTTGATAAAACCGTAAGCGGTGCCTGATGTTGTAGCGGATGCATCGCCACCAGCAATGATATTGGAAGTAAAATCGACATCCGTGCTATTATTTCCAGTAATGTAGATACCTCGAGTGGTGCAACTACCTACAGTACAAGATCCTGGGTTGATATCATTGGATGAAATGGCTAGCTTATTCGTTAATGCAGAAACACTGAGATTCAGCCCAGATATTGTACAACCACTTCCCGTACAATTTGTACCTTTGATTGTATTATTTGAAAAGGTCATCGTCGGTGTGGAAACAGAACAAAACGGATAAAATCCATTTACCGATCCGTTGTTGGCTGAAGCATTCCCTAGATTGATAATATTTTTTGTAATAAGAGTGGCACCACCAGTGCTGTTTGATGCAATCCCACTCATGATGCAACTCGCTCCCCCACAAATTCCTTGGGTGATCGTATTCGAATCTATTGTTGCAAAGGCAGATCCATTGGAATTTAAGTAAATACCATTCCAAGAATTACCTGAATATGTGCCCGTTTGTGTGATCAAATTAGAAATTACATCCCCACTGGTACTTGCATCCGCATAGATTCCAAAAGCTGAGCCAGGATTCTGAATTTCTATTTTATTTGATCGAAAAATGATCCCAGTATCAGTGATGGAAGTAAAAGAAACTCCTGCTGAAAATCCCGTTCCGGTTGTGGGTGATTTAATATGAAGTCCGTTGATCTCCGTTGCGTCCTTACTTAAACTACCAGTAATTGTAAATGTTGAGATGGGATTGGAAATTCCACCTCCAGTTGAGATTCGAGTATCTGTGATTGTTGTTGGTGTATACGTAGTTGAATTTGGATCAGCATTTCTTGTAAGAAAATCATTATTGTAACTTCCGAAAATTGATATGCGATTGAGTGGTGTAATAGTCGAAGATGTCGTATAATCTCCCTTTGCAACTAACACAAAACACATCTCCCCCACGGAATCACAATCAGAGGAAGAGGACAGTCGAGCGATACCTTGTTGGATAGTGAGTAATGCTTCACTTTCTGTAAAACCAGAATTGCCATCGCTTCCACTCGGTGACACGTATCGAAAGCCATCTCCAAAACTATATCTGGCAACATACGTTTCCTTCGTACTGTTACCTGCCTCCGTTGTGCAAAAAATCCCAAGCTCGCGGTCGACGCCACCCGCAAATCGAGAGTTAGGAGTTAACACAACTTTGGAGGTTCTCTCCGTTAACTTTTCATAACGTTTGGAAAAAGAATCTCCCCCAATCCCCAGAGTAAACGTACATCGATCACTATTCACAACATGGTTGAAACTAAACTCTAATGCAGTATCTCGGCGAAGCATTTTCCCTAAGGGAAAAAGCGGCGTAACAATGATATCACCTGCTCTGGAATAAGTAAGACAAGGAGTGTTCCCAAACGGTAAATCCAAAGCCTGAAGGATCAACTTTGTCTCTAAATAATCTTTAGAGTTAGGATCACATGCATTGCTCATTTTTGGACCTTTACAAACTGATAAGGTAAGAATGAGAAAAGTAAGGAAGATTGAACTTCGCATAATTAAAATCATAAAGTAAATTTGAAGAAACGTCAATCCATTCTGAAAAAATGAGACTTGCCAGCCCTTTCCTGTTCATAAAATTTCATCGCATGAGCCAATTTCGGATATTCTACGCGTTTCTACTGCTCCTTGGTACATTTACCTTAGAGGCAAAGGAAGTTCGTCTTCTGAGTGAACCACTTACCGATGAAGTGAATCTCTTTTCACCAGAGCAACAAAATCAGATTAGAACGATCCTAACCGATATCGAAGAGAAAACGACTGACCAAGTTTTTGTTTATATCATTGAAAGTCTTGAAGGTGAAAATCTGGAAACTTTCTCTCTCGCGGTAGCCGAAAAATCTAAAATTGGGCAATTCAAAAAAGACAATGGCATTCTCTTACTACTTTCTACTAAGGACAAAAAAGTCCGTATCGAAGTTGGGTATGGATTAGAGGGAACACTTACAGATGTTCTTTCAAATCGAATCATTCGTAATGTGATGATCCCGATTTTTAAACAAGGAGATTTGCCTGGCGGAATCATCATGGGAGTTTTATCAATTCAATCCGTGTTATATGGTAATAAAGATTCTATACCTGCTCTACAAACAGATCATCCAAACGGAATCGGGATATCACTGGCTGAAAGATTTTCATTGTTTCGATTTAGTTTTGCCATTGGAGTTTTTCTTATTGCCGCATTATCGCATAGACTGCTTAACCAAAACACTTTTTATAAAAGTAAAAAGTGGTTACCTTTCTTGCTCGGCGCGGTCGTTTTAATATGTTTAGGATTTTATTTACCCGAGATTATTTTTTATCTTTGCTTTGGGATATTGATTATTGGAAACCTCTATTTGTTGTTTTTTTTGGAAACGGCGATCTCCTATCTATATTCCGCAGTCTCACTGATGTTATGGATTCCAATCATACAATTTAGCTTTAATCTTGAACATGGCGGCACTCTTTTTTTAATCATATTCTTATCTGCATTGTCTTTGATTTTTATTACTATCAAAGTGTTAAATGATGAAGTATTGATTCAAAAACTTACAAGTTTTTCAAATCGATTTGGAACCACTCCCATGGGACTTTTATGTTCTCTATTCTCGATCGCTTCGCTTCTATTTGGAATCTATTCACTTATCCAAAAAGAGACGATTCTTTATTCTGTTTTTTATTCTGGATTGTTACTTTTTATAGTCAATGGTTTTGCCTTTCAAATATATCGAATCCATTACCTTGCTTTTTTATCTATATTTCTTGTATGGCTTGGATTGATTTCACTCTTTTATTTTATAGAACCACTTCAAAATGGAAATTTGGTTCCCGTGGGTTCGGAATCTATGGTTCTTTTTTTGCAAATTTACATTTGTTTGGTGATCGGATACGTTTTAGCTCGATCTATCGTAGCATCCAATTGGATATGGAGACTTTTGAAGTATGCTTTGATCGCAATGCTTTGGACACTCTCATTTCATCTTCCGAATTTTCTCTCTGCTAATTTTATTATCGATCCAGCAATTTTTCTAATTTCTTATATATCTATGTTTGTATTGCATTTCCTTTATGATAGTATTCTAGGATCCTCCGATGGATCATATTCTTATTCATCTAGTTATAGTAGCTCATCCTCAAGTTATGGCAGTTCATCTTCAAGTTATCGCAGTTCATCAAGCTCTAGTTCATCGGGAGGTGGTGGTGGCAGTTTTGGAGGAGGAGGCAGTTCAGGAAGCTGGTAGCATCAAAATGAAAATCGCACCAGAAATAAAAAAAGCCGCCAATCAAACGATAAGCGGCTTTTTCTTGATTGAAAAGAGTGATTGGACCTGTTAGATTATGCTACTGGTCCGAATGCACTAAAATCAAATTCTTTTGATCCTGTGAGATACTTTTTGTAATTTTCAACAAATTGCTTCGCTAGATCGCCAGCAGTCTTATCGTATTCTGCCTTATCTTCCCAAGCGTTACGTGGGTTGAGGATATGTGCATCCACTCCAGCAACTGATTTTGGGAAGGAAACTTGGAATACTGGATGTTTTTCAAACTCCGATTTTTCAATTTCTCCACTAAGGATTTCGTTGATGATTTGACGGGTCGCAGGTAAGTTCATACGTTTGCCTACACCATACTTTCCACCAACGAGACCCGTATTGATCAGGTAGGCTCTCACATTGTGTTTTTTCATTTTCTCACCCAACAACTTCGCATAGTACGTTGGGTGGAGTGTCATAAACGCTTGGCCAAAACAAGCAGAGAAAGTCGCTTGTGGTTCTTTTACTCCGCGTTCCGTTCCTGCAACCTTAGCAGTGTATCCAGATAAAAAGTGATACATCGCTTGCTCAATTGACAATTTTGAAACAGCAGGTAACACACCATATGCGTCATACGTTAAGAAGATCACTACATTTGGATGTCCAGCTTTGGAATCAGGTTGGATATTGTCGATGTGGAAAATAGGATAAGATACACGGGTGTTTTCCGTTTTAGCCGCAGAAGTATAGTCTATCTTTTTTGTCGTAGGATCAAAAACTACGTTCTCTAAAAGGGCATCACGACGAATGGCCGCGAAGATTTCCGGTTCTGTCTTTGGATCTAAGTTGATTGTTTTCGCATAACAACCACCCTCGATATTAAAAATACCATTATCATCCCAACCGTGTTCATCATCACCGATGAGTTTGCGACTTGCATCTGTTGATAGCGTCGTCTTTCCTGTGCCTGAAAGTCCAAAGAAAAGAGCAGAATCACCTTTTGAGCCCACGTTCGCAGAACAATGCATCGTAAGAACGTTTTTAAGTGGTAGGTAGTAGTTCATTACTGAAAAAATACCTTTCTTCATCTCGCCACCATATTCCGTACCACCGATGATACAGATCTTTTTTGCAAGATGGAAAATGACAAAAGTCTCAGAATTCAATCCATGTTCTTTAAACTTAGCATTTTTGTAATGAGAAGCATTGATGATCGTAAATTCTGGATGGAGTTTCGCTAACTCATCCTTGGATGGTCGAAGAAACATGTTTGTGCAAAAGTGATGTTGCCATGCTTTTTCTGTAACAACCCTAAGAGAAATGCGTGTGTCTTGGTTTGTACCCGCATATCCGTCAAAAACATAGACTTTTTTGTTATCTAAAAATTTTACAACTTCAGTATAAAGCTCATCAAAAACTGCCTCCGAAACCTTTGCATTGACTGGTCCCCACCAGATATTACCATTGGAAGAAGGTTCATCTACAAAATACTTATCTTTCGGGGAACGACCAGTGAATATACCAGTGTCTACCATCATCGTTCCGTTGTCAGAAACTACACCGTCTTTATTCGCTAATTCATGCTGGTAAATTTCGTCGTAAGATAAGTTGTGGAAGACTTCGGATGGTTTGAGGCCTAGGTCGGCAAGGCCTGGCAGATTAGTGGAAACTGACATGGATCTCTCCTGAATTCAAATCGAGTTTTTCTAGCTTCTTACATTATAAGACGGTGTCAATAACAGAATATGAAGATTCTACATGCAACAGCCGAATATTTTCCGTACATAAAAATGGGCGGTCTCTCCGACATGCTCTCCTCCTTTTCAAAAGAGCAGGCAAAAAAGCATGAAGTGGGAGTTTGTCTGCCTCTGATCGCGGGCATTCGTGGAAATCCTCAATTCACGGGGAGAACATTCCCTGCCATCTCACCCAAACTTGCAGCTATTGGAGAAAAACCAGTCACCAAAATTCTCTCAGAATCTCGATTTCTTGAGGCGAATTATGGTCACGTAAAATTGTATTTTTTTGAATCTCCAATTTTTTCAGAATTGCAGAGCATCTACCAGAACAGTGATGAACACTTTCGTTTCGCGGTATATGCTTATGCCGTGTTTTCTCTAAGTATAGAATTAAATGTAGATATCTTTCATGCACATGATTGGCATACAGCACTCTCCTGCACATTGCATAAAGTTTCTCCTTTTGGAAAACCGACGATCTTTACAATTCACAACCTAGCCTATCAGGGAGACCATCCGATTTGGATGACAGGTTTTTTACGCGAGGAGCCTTTTGGCCTATTCCCAGAAGCTTACTTACAAGATAACAAAGTCAATTATATGAAAGCAGGTTTATCTTCTGCGACTCAGATTACAACCGTTAGCCCCGGATACCGAAACGAAACACTCTTTGAACCCAATGGATTTGGCTTATCCTATCTTTTACGGCGAAGGGAAAGTGACTATCACGGTGTGATCAATGGCATTGACCGAGAAGAATGGAATCCAAAAAAGGATCCAAATATCTTTCAATCATTTGACTCTGAGAGTCACATCAAGGGAAAACTCGGCAATAAATCAGGTTTGTATCAAGAGATCGGTCGACCGTTGATCGATACTAACCGACCATTGGTTGGAATTATTGGCAGACTTACTTTTCAGAAAGGTTATGCGAACTTTATAAATGCATTTAAAGAAAGATTTCATTTACCTCACTTTTATATTTTTTTAGGTGCAGGTGATGAAGACTTACAAAATGAACTGTTTCATTTATCGCATACCGATCAAAATCGGATCTTCTTCTACAAAGGTTATAGCGAAGAGTTTGCGCGAAAAGTAGAGGCGGCAAGTGACTTCTTTCTTATGCCTTCCCTTTTTGAACCATGTGGCCTCAATCAGCTTTATAGCCATGCATACGGTGCGATACCTATTGTTTCACGAGTGGGAGGACTTCGAGATACCGTTTCTGAGTCTCCAATTGACGGAGAACAGACAGGCATTGTCTTTGAACCAAATGATGTTAGCTCTTTGGGTTATGCATTAGAAAGGGCTAATACTCTTTTCCATGATAAAGATAAGTTTCATAATACAAGGAAGCGAATTATGAAACTTGATTGGAGCTGGGAAAAACGAGTTGTCGAGTATGAATCTATTTATGAAATTGCGGTTATGAGGAAGGAATGATTAAATGAAACACTCAATTCGTTTTTTAATACTTTTATGCTTTCTGATCCAACTTCCTTCCTGCAAGATGGCAGAGTTAAACCAATCAGGTGACCCGCTATCGGCTTCTTTTTTCCAAACGGTATTATTTCGAGATTTGATCAAACCAGGTCCAGAAGTCTATTGCGACACATCTACGAGATGGAGAAAAACGCTTGGTGAGACCGGAACGAATTCCGTCTATGTCACAACGATACTACCAACACTAACTCACGATATTATCATTGCTGGAGTCACACGTAAGAATCTTGGTACAGGAAAAAACTTTGATTTTACTGGAACAGAAGGCACAACATTCAATTGGTTTATCGCCAAACTAAGCGGAGGTGACGGATCTATTGTTTGGGTAGACTATTTTGGTGAAACGCTGAATAGTATCGTAGCAAGTACAGACTTGAACGTACTGCCTAAACTAAATCATTATGCGAATGGCGAATTTGCTATAACATGGAGTGCTAAGCAAGGTATACCAGGAGCGTTGAATGCTTTTGGTTTGAACTTTTCATTCGGTATAGCAAGGTATGATGATAATGGATCTCGGAAGTGGCATACATATCTGAATTTAGGTTCAAATGGTGATGAAAAATTTACCTCTGCGATCGATTCTCAAGACAATGTCCATTTTTTCGCTAATGTAACTTCTAGCGGCGGCTTTGAAAACTTTCCAACACCTACAAATTCGGCAAGCGGTGGCATTGATATTATCTATGGACTTGTGTCGGAAGCAGGAACGTTTAAATCTCAAAAGTATATTGGGAGCAATGGTTCTGACAAATTTACAGATGCTATACGGCTTGGTGACTCTGTCTATCTTGGAGGTGAAACAGATAACAACATAACAGGCACAACAGATCATCCATCGATTGGTTTTAGTAAAGCATACATTGCAAAATTGGAATCAAATCTTACGGTATCATCTATTTTATATCGAGGATCTGCCACTAATTTCAGCACAAAATTTCGTAAATTCACTACTGATAAAGTAAATCTTTATTATATCGGAACCTCTGAAGATTCTTTCGGAAATCCAACCTCATCTTTCCAAGGATCGAGTAAAAATTTCTTTTATGAAAGCATTACCAAAGATTTATCGCCCGTTTGGTTGACTTTTTTAGGTTCGGCAGGTTTTTCCGTAGTTGACGGATTAAGAACTGCCCTACTTGCCCCGGAATCAGGGAAGAATTTGTATTCTAATCTTCTAGGAGGATCAAGTTTCCAAAGATATTCCGGAATTGATTCAGTATCTACTGGAGATGGTACCGGAGTACTGCAAAAAACATCGGTAAAATTAAATAGTAAAACAGGAAGATATGAAACTGTAGTCTACAGTTCAAATTTTACTTCTCCAAAAATTGGAACTATCACAAATACAAGAGAAATCTGTAAAGGCAAAATCATTCGAATGGAATTGGTTTTAACGAACAATACTCTAGATTCAAATATCTTCTCCGAACTCTCAGTTTTTCCAACGAGAGAATTGCCTTAGAAATGGAAACAGAATAAATAAACTTATCCCAGCTTACTTCAATTCTTCGAAAAATTTAAAGATAATTGCTGGCACATTCAAATCTTCGTTTACGTTTCCAACAATGTTACGTGGCCAAAGGAAGAATGTGGGATTCGGGATGTTGTGCCCACCATTTTGAATTTCGATGAGTTTGATCTTGTGACTTGAACCTGGACATTGGTAACTAAATGCTTTCGCAGATGAGTGGTCAGATGGCTCCAAATCCGGAAAATCTTCTTCTGTAAATTGTCTACAATGGGTTAGGTTTCGGTAATATCTCATCGTATGTTGAGTACTGATGACATGACCCCGATCAATTCCGTCATGAACGATAACCTTACCGCCTAGGTAAGGATTTACAGGATCTGCAGTACCATTGATAAGTAGAATAGAAACTGGTTTCTTTGCATTTGCACAATCGTTGTTTTCATCTATTGGAAGATTCGCACTGATGACGGCAAACCCACGAAATAAATCTGGCCGTTCCTGGCTCAGACGAAATGTCATATGCCCACCATTGGAAAAACCAGCTACATATAATCTGGCAAGATTGACTGCATACTCCTTAGAAAAAAATTCAATCATCCTTTCAAAAAATTCAACATCATCTAAATCACGTTTGCTTGTTTCTGCCGAGAACGACTTACGACAGTCATTCCAGTACTTTTTAAATCCTTGGGGATAAACCACGATTGCGTCAGAGTTTTTATCTGCCAAAGAATCAAACCAATGTCCTGTGACCAATTGCATTTGGGAAGCAGTCATTGCAGAACCATGTAATACAAAAATCAAACGGGGCATTGGTTTTAAATTTCGTGGCACATGAAAATAAAATTTTCGCTCTACCCCACCTATTGAAAGTTTTGCGTGTTTGAGTGGATTAAAAATATTCCATCTAAAAATGAAAAAAGCAATACCTATGACAAATATAGAGACAATCGCTAGAGTATAAAAAGTGATCTTCCACCTTAAACTTTTCATTATAGCTCAGTCAGGGGATAAAAATAAATATCCTACAGCACTGCCGGGCCCTTCAAAACTATTGCGAATGATTAAGTATTGGTATGGCAAAACGAGCGAACCGGCAACATTAACATGCCCTTTAAAATACTTCGAGGTTGGGATGAGTTTTTTCTGCTTTAGAGTTTGTGCATCATAAATATGAACACCGGAATTTCGAACCCATATGAGCTCGTTTTCTTTCCAAAATCCCATGGTATGTCCATGTGTTCCCAGCTTCAACTTTTTAATCTGAGTTCCCTTATTCGCATCTAACACAGAAAGTTCTCCTGTCTGTGATGAGGCTAGGTAAAGTAATTTTCCATCTTTAGAAAAGGTTGCGCCATACGGAACAACGGGAACAGAAACCGTTATCCCTTCACCGGATGAAATATCTATGAGCCTGCCATTCGGAGATGGTGCTTCATGGATCTCCGCATAACTTTGAATCAAAATCTTTCCCTGTTCCCAATGCGCAACAGGATGATAAGGGAAACGATTGGACATATAGCTTTGAATGACTTCTAAGTTATCATCTACAAATCGAAATACTTCTATCTTTACATCACTCGCGGATTTATTTTTCATATCTAAATCAGTCGCAAAAGTAAAATATGCCGCATCTTTTTTTTCATCAAATCCGATGGGAAGAATAATTGAATAACTAGGGCTATCCTTTAATAAATCTGATCTTAACTCTTTCAAAAAAGAAATTTCATTTTTTTCTAAATCCCAAACTGCAAAAAAAGATTTATTGCCTGTCAGCTGATAATGATTATGCTCTATAAAAATACCCATTTTTCCAATTTGTTCATCATAAAATAATAAATCGGAAATGTAGACCGGTAATCGTTCCACCTTGAGTTTTTCAGTTCCTTGAATTAAAAGCTCTGGATGTTTCAAAAAGTAATCATCTATCGGTGGTGAAAGAAATGTCTTGGTTTTTGACTTTGTATCGTAGAGGTGAACACCTTGCACATCGGAATTCATTGTTTTGCCTATATAAATATGCTTACTTCGATTCACGAAAAAAGGTGAATCTGTAGCATAGAAACTTGGGCGAATTTTGAAATCTGTATCCAGGGAAAATCGATCTAAAACGGATTCCCCCATTAAGGAGAGGGTAAATAGGCAGTAGACTGAAATTAAGATACATCTTTGCATATGGGGTCCTATAGAATGAAAGTTTTTGCATTTTTGTCGACTTGAAATTCGAATTCAAGCGATTTCTGTTTGACGAATTCCTAAAAATTACCCAATACTTAGGGAAATCCGAGAGTAAAATGACACTGAGCAATCGTTTCCAACATACTGTCGATTCAAGTGTATTAAAAAATCGGAAAATCTCCTATTACACCAGATTTTTGGATGATTCCGGAGAGGAAAAGCTAGCCTACATCATCCAAGCGATTATGACACATCACAATCAGTCCGAGCTAATTGAGTTGGTTTACACTGCATGTAAAGAATTTGTGATGAATTCAACAAAGGCGGCGATCAAACGTATTGTTTTTGATGAATTGAAGATGAATAATGAAGGCATCGCGCCTGATGAAGTCGAGATGATGAAATCATTTAAGGCGAGTATCATTGGGCGTAATTTTACTTACTTTCGCGAAAAAATGAAGGAGAGACGGATTCAGACAAAGATATCTTTCGATGCAAACAAAGAGAGACTCATCGCACGGGTATCCAATAACTTTGCTCTCCTTCCAATAGAAGAAATACGAATCAGAGAAAAATTTCAACTAGCGAAAGAGTTTGATAACCTTCCACAATTTTTTTTACAACACTCTGATGAAACAGAAGGCGCAGGTTTGGGTATCACTCTCGTTGGAATCTTGATGTCACAGTATGGAATAGACCGAAGACTCCTAACTATTTATAGCGAACCTAATACTGGATATACGATAGCTAGACTAGAATTGCCATTTATAAAAACATATCTCTCGAAACGCCAAGTCTTCGAAGAAACTCTACAAAGAGAAAATTTAACTCGCGAAGACTTAAGGCGTAGGTGGAGTTTGGAAAAGGCTTAAAGCCTACTTGTCACAACTATTTGAGCTTTGATTGAAATTTTGTCTGGCTTCATCGTCTGATATGGTTTTTCCATATTCACTTTGGAGCCGAAAACAAAGCATACGATCGCTTTTTGCAGATTTTTGAAAGCACTCACAAACTTTTGCCGCCTTCTGATCTGCTGAAAGTGTAGGGTCAATGGACTCAGATCCTTCTAAACTTCGTTCGCATTTTTGAAGTGATTCAATATAGACCGTGTAGTTTTTGGAACCTTTCTTCAATTGTTTGACATGCTTTTCCCTCATATTCAGGCAAGCACCTTTGTCTTCTGATGTACCAGAATCTTTTGCTTTTTTTAAACAAGAGCAAAGCTCAGATGATTTTTCTTGAGGATTGGCAGAAAGTGGAATGACGAAAAAAAGAATCAACAACCATGTAATTTTCATTCATTCTTTAGATAATAAATTTCAATTTTGTCAACAGACAATCGACTTAGAAATTTAAATTAGATGCGCACACCTATCACCAAGATATCGTCAATTTGCTCACAACCATCCATCCAAGTCTGTATTGTTTTATCAAAATGGATTTTTTGATCACTCATCGGTTGGTTGTGAATCTCAAATGTCAGATCTTTAAATCGTTTGGACATAAACTTTTTGTGATCCAGTCCACTGAACTGATCGAGATATCCATCGGTCGTCAAATAAAAGGTAGTTGGAGTCGAGATGTCCAATTCGTGCTTTGTAAAGATTCGTTGTTCTTCCTTTTGACTCCCACCTATCGATCTGCGATCTGCCTTTATTTCTCTCATTTCTTCATTTTGAATATAATAAAGAGAATTCATGGCTCCAGCATATTTAAGTATCTTTCTTTCAAGATGAATCGTGCACAGGGAGATATCCATTCCATCACGACTTTCCGTCTGTTCTTGGTTTAGTGAATATCGTACTCCGCGATGTAATAGGTTTAGTATTTCGTCTGGTTCAATGACTCCTCGTGCATTGACTATATCATTCAATAAACTACTACCGATCATAGACATAAAGGCACCAGGTACTCCATGACCCGTACAATCCGCCGCCGCAATGATCACAACCGTTTCCTCGGTGTTTTCATATAAAATAGTTTTACTTGCAAACCAATAAAAATCACCACTTACTACATCTCTAGGTTTAAAGAGAATAAAAGAATCTGGAAGAGTCCAAGAAATCAATTCCGTAGACGGTAAAATAGATTGTTGAATTGTTCTCGCATAACGAATGCTTTCCGTTATATGATGATTTTTCTCCTCAATGATTGCCTTTTGGTTGATGATTTCTTTGTTATACTTTTCAAGATCGTCGTTCTGAGATTTGATTTCTAAAATTGCATTGATCAAATCTTTGGTCTGTTCTTCTACTTGACGAGTGAGTTCGACTTCTCTTTTTTTAAGCGTGTCTATCAATTCTTTATTTTGTTCCGCCAATCTTTCAATGAGTATACGAATGACACCTCGCATAAACTCTGTACTATTACCCATAATTTTGTAAAAATCATGTTGGTCTAATCTTAAAAGATGCGTATCTTCTAGTGCACTGATAGAAGCGTTGCGGGGGTCTGAATTGAGAAGTGAAAATTCTCCAAATGTCTGCCTCGCCCCTATTTCTGCTACTTTTGTATCTTCAAAATGAACGAATACCCTTCCAGAGTAAATCACATACATACATGTACCTGATTCTCCTTTTTGTATGATCATCTCACCTTTTTTGTAGTGAACCTCTTTGAGAGATTGTGCAATCGATTCGATCGATGCCTCTGGGATCTCCGCAAAGAGATCCACGTTTCTCAAGATTGAAATGAGTTCTGGTATGGGTATCATGAAAATAAACTATGTAATTATCATAGTAATTGAATCCTACTCTCGCTCTTTCTGACTCAAAAAATAGTAGTGCTTACGTGCTCTCATTATTTGTCCCAGTGGTTTGTGTTCGATGAGGGCATTCCAAGGATCAAATTTGGCCAAATTTATCTCTTTTGCAAATTCGGAAGAATTTTCTAAATCAACATCCTGCATGGAGACGGTTAAACGTCCCACAGTGATAAATGGACTTTGGGATTCTGGCCATTCAATCGTTGGATTTTCTATCGGGGTTGTGGCATCATCTACAAAAAATTGAATTTGGAGATCATATGTAATGTCTCCGTTTTTGAGGTGATCTCTGAAATCAATTGCCCATGATTCTTTCTTCTTTGGTGCTTCTGTTTTCGTTGGCTGTAGTCTTACTTTGATCGCATAATCACCCGCAGATATTGGAGCGGCAGAATGAAAGGACTCGGTAGCAAAACCACTAAAAGGTTTTCCCATAGTTTTTACCGTATCACCCATTTTTTTTATGGCTCCAATGAAACCATAAGTGGATATCAGGTAGCTGAAAAGAGAACCTATACCGTTTCCCAATGCCAAAACCAATTTGATAAAAGACTCAAAGTCAGGTAAAGAGAATGTGGAATGATTGATCAGTAAAAAATCTTGAGAGTTAGTTTTTCCACCCAAAGCACCTTCACCATTTACTCCCAATACTTTGATCGCAAATCCCCGTATGTCGGGAACAGTATCCGCTTTCCGATCCATACCGCCATTTGATAGCCGAATATGAGTCGAATATGTATTAGGTTTTGCAAAAAGTCCTACTTTCGCATAATCAGGTATGTCTTTTTTGATCTCCAAACTTGCAGTTAGAGCCAATATTTGTTTGCGATGGAGTCCTCTTCCCCGACCATGTTCTGCATTTTTTTTTCGTTGCAGTTGGATAAATCGATCAGAATACTTTTTAAATATTTCTTCTTCATTTGGTAGAATCACTTCTTTCCAATCTTTGTTTGGTTGCTTCATCTTATTTTCCTTTACCTTTCATTAAATTTTCGTTTGTCGGCTCATTTAAAAAATCAAAAATACTTTTTTGAACTGATTCATCGTTCAATATAACACTGTGTTCGAATTGTGATTTAAAGGTAGTGTATGTGAAACCATCAGGAGGAAGACTATGCTGGTACAACACACTGCCATCACCAGCTTCACGCGGAACAACTTCTAAATCCCAGTAAAAACTTTGCTGTTGATTCTCTTTTAATTCTGTCTGTTTCATTCGTTTGAAGGCTTTGCGTGTCGGTCGATTGTCAGCATGGATTACAAGGACAGGCGGAACAGACTTCAAAAACTGAGGTGTCAAATCCAAACTTTGTCGGAACTCTTTTGCCCGATTGAGAATCACTTGAAACTCAGATGGTGTTGGAATTTCTTCTTGTTTGCACTGTTTTGAATAAAAACCTAATTGATGTTCGCGCCAAACAGATTCCTTAAAAAAGTCGAGTGGTATGACTTGGTCGGATTCATTTAAGACAAGACCTTGCGAATCATTTGTATTGATTCTTGGAAAAAAACTGTAAACAGATTCATATTTTGCAATCACACAGGGAGCTTGGATTTTTGAATTCAATCCTGTTGGGTTACCAACGTAAAGGTCTTTCATATAACCGATCCCACCACGGAAAGGGACAGCAACTAAAACCAGTTTGGAAACAAGTTTTGGATTCTGATTTGTCGCAGAAAAGGATAACATACCGCCCATCGAGTGACCAATGAGAATGGGTTTTTCCTCATAATGTTTCCCGATCTCGGCCAAAAAAGCCGACAATCGATCTCTAGTTTTTAAATTGTCTTTGCGCCAATCATAAGAAAAAACATAAAAATCTACATTCTCGAACGAGGATGCATTTCCCAACCAGGGTGCGTAGATCGCCACATCTAAAATAAATGGTATTGCCGTTATGCGATCAATGGCACCTTTTGGCTCAAGATTTTTTGAATTACCGACTAGTCTTAAATCGGGAGTTGAAAGCCCTAATGCCTGCGGAGAATTCAACCAATAAGTTGAATTATCAACATCTTGAAGAAAAGAGCCTTTAATACCAGGAACAAAAACGACAGGTTTGTGAGTTCTCTGAATTTGAGTTTTTAACTTTACCTCAGATAAGTCCGTTGGGATTTGAGTTCTACAGCCAACAAAGAGAAGTAATGCGAAAAATAAAAACGAAGCTAAATGCACTTATATACCGCCTGACAAAGAGCAAGTGTCTTCGGTGCTCTGACTCGGTAGTCCATTTTACTAGTTACATATCCAAAAGAAATCTGAGCCTTCGTATCAGCAAAGGCAAGACTTCCCCCCATTCCCGCATGACCAAAGGTTTCAGAATTAGGCGAAAATAGACCATCTTCTTCTTTCAAAAATCCAAAATTCCATCCCAGATTTTTATGAATGACTTCATCATACTTCAATTCTTTTTTCGCGGTCACTTTCTTCAAAGTATTCGGGCTCACAAACTGAATCTTACCTAGTTTACCTCCCATCGCAAGCACATTAAAAATGGAAGCAAGGCTCCGAGCATCACCGATCCCATTTGCCCAAAGTAATTCTTTGGATTGTACATTTGGATCGTTAAAAGTTTCGAGACCTTTCATTCCCACAGAAGGATTCATATAGGCTCTACTAACTTCACTTTTCCCACGCAAGACAGCTCGACCAGCCCTACCCTCGCAACCTTCTCCCGAAATAATCTGCGGAATGATTTTCATAATGCGTGCAATATTTGAGATCGGGTAGATCGTTGCCACCTTATTTGAGTGATGATAAGGAATGCCCAAAAATAGATTTAGATTGAGTTTTGATGCCACTTCTCGTTGAAAGAATGTACCACAAGACTCATCCGCGATTCTACGAAAAAGTTCTGCCGCATATGCACCCCAAATCTGAGCACCATATCCTTGTTTTGTTCCTGGCTCCCAAGCGGGAACCTGTTGAATCATCGCTTCATACACTTTGTCATAATGGAGCCAAAAATCACTTAACTTCAACTTTGTATCCAGTGCATGTAAACCTGCCGTATGTTCCAACAACTGGCGTACGGTGATCTTTTCCTTTCCATGCTTTCCAAATTCGGGCCAATACGAGGAAACTAATTTTTCATAATCGACTTTCTTCCGATCAGCCAAAATTAAAAAACACAAGGCGGTTATACCTTTCGTTACTGAAAAAAAGGAAACCATTGTATCTTCTAACCAAGGTTCGCTTGTATTTTGATTTTTTAGACCACCCCAAATATCAACTACCTTTTTGCCTTTATGAAAGATAGTGAGGGCGGCACCCACCTCATCTAGATTTTTGAAATTTTCAAGGAATGCTGTTTGAACAGGCTTAAATTTATTTTGGCAAGTTCCAGAGATTTCAATGCTTGGGTTTGATTTCATGTTAGGCAAGGTTCACTTCGATACTAAGTTCATCACTTCCTGTCATAAATGCAAGACCTTTGAAAGCGAAAATAGACAGATCCATCATAAATGGATCTTTACAAATATTGTTTGAAATGATAACCTTCGGGATATGACAAAAAATCGAAACAAGATCGCCATTTTAATCTTCATTTTGATCATCTGCGCATCCGTACCTTGGTATTTTTCCTCGCTCGTCCTCTACCCAAAGGTCAACTGCAATACGGAACACCATGTTTTCTGCCAAACGCCTAAGGAGATCAATTTGGAATTCGAGTCGGTTTCGATTCAAACTCCGGATGGGCTCTCATTAGAAAGTTGGTACATTCCTTCCGCCGGGTCAAAGAAGGGCATTATTTTTGTCCACGGCCATGGCGGCTCCAAAAATGAAGGGTTGAGATTTGCAGAGTCTTTGCATAAAGCAGGCTTTAACCTACTTGCGATCAGCTTACGAAGAAATTCAGGTTCATTTGCGAGCATGGGGTATTATGAACCCAACGATGTGATTGCTGGAATCGATTATCTTATAAATGAAAAAAAATTAGAATCGGTCGGACTTTTTGGCTTCTCTATGGGAGCCGCAACAAGCATCATCACAATGGAAAAAGATTCTAGGGTGAAAGCTGGTTTATTTAGCAGTGGTTATGCGTCTGCAATGGATGTCCTATCTGAATCTGCCAAAAGAGATTTTGGAATCCCGTACTATCCCCTTATCCCTGTTGTGCGAGAAGTGCTTAATCTCAGAGGTAGTATGGACATAGCAAGTGTTCTTCCAGAAAAAAGTATCACAAACATTTCACCGAGGCCCATTTCTATCTTTCATTGTGACAAAGATGATTACGTCGATGTCAGTCACGCAAATCGTTTGTTTGCTGCCGCAAAAGAACCTAAGGAACTGTGGATACCAAGTTGCAACAGGCATGAACGAATATGGAATACAAATCAAAAAGAATCCGAAAAAAGAAGCGTCGAATTTTTCCGTAAGAATTTGTAAACCTACCAACCCCCGCCGCCACCTCCACCCGAACTACTTGATCCTCCGGAAGAACTAGAACTAGGTGGAGAATAACTTGAGGAAGATGAAAAATCACTCATATCCGACCAGGAGGCACTGGCTCCCGCTCCACCAGACAAACCTCCTTCTCCTGAAAACGAAGCAGAATTACCTGCAGTGGTCGATGTACCCAGAGATCCTGACATTTGGATTCCATCCATGTTGTTGGAGGGTTTAGCTACATTCAAGTCTCCATCACTTACTTGTGATTCGGGATATAAATAGAAAGCATCAGACATTTTCAGATTAGAATGTCGATACTTAAGGCTAAACTCCAAATCAAACGCCGGTATAAACGAGGAATACTCTACAGGAATATCACATGGTTCACTTGAAAGTAACTTTGAATGCAAATAATTTTTTAGAGCGAGAGCATTCAAACTAGATTGTATCTGCAACTTATGCGTGTATGGTGAATGACGTAAGAGGTGCTGGAGACTCAAAAAACCTATAATTGAAAGTAAAATATAAATTAAGGTATCTGAAATTTCTAAACTCCAAAAATAAAAAAACACCAAAATCAAGCCAGGAACCAGAGACCTTATGAATCGAGAGACAAAGTAACGTTTCCGATAAAGGTTCAAATCATGGAACCCATAATGGACGTCCTCAAAAACACTCATCAACACGACTGAAATAAGTACGAACAATATAGTCCCGAACAATCTTCCAGGGCTAACTCCGTTGGGCTCGAGATAATCGATTAGCAAATAATGATAGAGCCAAACACATGATACTAAAATCGAAACCATTGTAAAAAACATCGCAAACATGTTTGCAAAAATCGTATCCGTTAAAAAAAAGAATATTTTTTCGACAACAGAAGATTTTTTTTCAACCAATCCCATTGATTCCAAATCTTTTTGATACTCAATCTGAATATCATCAAATAATGAGTAGCTTGTACGCTTTGATTTATAATAAGCTTTTATATCTTCCGCTGTAACTTCTGTTGAGTCATTCACGAACAAACCCTTGAAAATAGATTGGTCTTTGGCACTATATTCAGAAAGTGGAATCAGTTGACGAAGTTTTAAAGCTCCACCTTGTGTCTTGCCGACCGCTAATTTTTTCTCTACAACGAGTCTAGTCATCCAAGATCCAACCAAGCCAGTCTCCGATAAAATAGCTATGTGTTCAGGTCCCGATTTTCCCAATACTGATTTGAATTGGTCCCAAGATTTGATGTACGTTGGATCGTCCATCAAACCGATCTTTTTTGAATAGAGATAGATTGAATAATTTACGAAACAAAGACCAGCTAACAATAAAAAGTATAACGAAAATCTAGGTATATATTGTATGAATAGTGAACCGGGCAATGTTTCTGGATTGTTTCCTTTATAGGAAAAATCAAGTTTCAGAATCATTGTTTCGCCAGGATACAAAGGTTCAGAGGAAACAAAGGAAATAGGTTCATCAGGTGCAGTGCTCGAGAATCCATCAAAAAAATTCTTCTCTAACTTCCAATCCTTATGTAAGTTAAGCGACACGGACATTTTTTTGATTTCACCTGCTCGATCAGAAAAACTAAAATCATGATCTAAAGCAAATATACCGTTTGATTTTTTTTTCAGAATATTTGTGTATCTAACTTTGATTTTATAAACAATCAAGGCATTCGAAAACGGGGGTTCGTGCATTTCTCTTGATCGCCATCTTACTTCATTTTCCAATTTATCAATTGCAAAATGATCTTTTTCATCCAAATCGCCTTCTGTTAGCTTTTGCCAATTTCCCGATTCATCCTTACGGAAGACATCTTGGATAGATATTTTTTGGCCCCAACCCAAATCAAAAATGCGATACGCCCCATTCCAATCTCCATCAAATCTAATTTCTTGAATTTCTTCGATCGATAGCGAGCCATCCGAATCCAAATAAGCATCGACATGGATGGATTCCCAATACAATGACTTCGTTTGTGAAGAGATCACTAACGGAGAAAAAAAAACCAAAGCGGAAACGAGTAGATGTGGGAAGGAAAGTTTCATGATGATTGTAACGAAAGAAAATACAGTTTGATGGTAAAGAGTCAACAAGATTTATTAGTAACCACATGAGTAAGACTTTTTTGATTTTTCGCTTTGCTGGCAAAGCCATCCATTTGGTTTGGAACACAAGTCGTTCATTAACTTTCTCACTTTGTTTGGTCACGCTTACAAACGGACTACTACCTGCCATCATTGCCTATATTGGAAAGTTGATTGTTGACCAAGTCATTTTGGCCGCATCGACCAAGTTGGTTTCCGATCAAAATACTGCCTTACTTTATGTAGCATTTGAAGCAATTGCGATTATCGTTTTTAGCGCTTCTCAAAAAATTACGAATGTAATCCAATCACTATTACGCGTGTTACTTGGTCAAAAAGTAAATGTTTTGATACTTGAAAAGGCTCTAACATTAGATCTACAACACTTTGAGGATTCAGAATTTTATGATAAGATGACTCAGGCAAGAACGCAGGCATCTACACGACCACTTTCTCTCATAAATCGAATCTTTGGATTGATTCAATACAGCATTACAATTATCACGTTTTCAGGATTATTGCTCCAATATTCATATGTTGCAGTGATCGTATTGTTGCTGGCAACAATTCCTTCATTTATCGCTGAGACTAGATTTTCAGAACATGCCTTTCGTCTTTTCCGATGGCGAGCTCCCGAGACGAGGCAACAGCATTATTTAGAAACACTCATCGCACGTGAAGATCATGCAAAAGAAGTCAAATTATTCCAACTAGGTCCAATGTTATTAGAAAGGTATCGTAGCATATTTAATAAGCTTTATATTGAAGATAGAAATTTAACGATTCAAAAAGGATTTTGGGGATATCTGCTGGGAATTTTAGGAACCATTGCTTTTTACGGAGCCTACGCTTGGATGGTTATGGAAGCCATACGAGGAACAATTTCGTTAGGCGAAATGACAATGTATCTTTTGTTGTTTAGACAAGGACAATCTACTTTCTCTTATGCCCTCACATCAATTGGAGGAATGTATGAAGATAATTTATATCTAGCAAATCTATATGAATTTTTGGAATTACCCATCAATAAAATAAATGGTCAACATAAAACAGGCAGATCAAAGTCAGGCATTCGATTCTCAAACGTTTCGTTTTGTTATCCTGGCAATGAGGTGCCTGTGCTTACCAATATATCCTTTATGCTCAAACCGGGTGAAAAACTCGCTATTGTTGGAGAAAATGGTTCAGGGAAAACGACACTCATTAAACTTCTTACAAGATTGTATGAACCGACTAGCGGTGCAATTTTTTTGGATGATATTGATTTGAAAGATTGGGACTTGGAAAGTTTACACAAGCGAATCGGTGTTATCTTTCAAAATTTTGTTCAATATCAATTCACAGTCGGAGAAAACATTGGAGTAGGAGATGTGCAAAACTTAAACGATAAAACAAAATGGTTGGATGCGTCCGAAAAGGGTATGGCAAAGCCATTTATCGACTCGATGAGTAGTAGTTTTGATACCCAATTGGGGAAATGGTTTAAAGGTGGACAGGAACTATCAGGTGGACAGTGGCAAAAGATTGCATTGTCTCGCGCCTTTATGAGAGATCAGGCAGACATCTTGGTGCTTGATGAGCCGACTTCAGCTATGGACGCAGAAGCAGAAATGAATATCTTTAACCATTTCCGAAAACTAACTCAAAATCAAATGGTCATCCTCATCTCCCATCGTTTTTCTACCGTAAGGATGGCAGATCAAATTATGGTGATATCAAAAGGGAAAATCATAGAACACGGAAGTCATTCTGAACTTCTTTCTTTGAATGGGCGTTATGCGCATTTGTTTAGCCTTCAGGCAGAAGGATACAAGTAGTCATCATTTCTCTGAAAGATACTTTGCTATCAACCCATAAACTTCCGAGTTTACAATGAGACCGATATGAGTTGAGTCTACTTCATAATTTGTTACATTAGGAGAATAGCTATCTATACAAGCTTGCCAACTGACAACATTGTCCTCTTTAGAATAAATGGAATAGATCGGAATATTAATCGGATTTTCAAATCGTTCATCGATTTCTTTTTCCAGTTGATCTATGTCGATCTTTTGTTTTTTGCTATAAATGTCAGCGATTGAGGTATATTTTGGTCCGCCAATGACGGGAGAGCCAAGAGTAATCACCTTGGTCACAATATTTTGGTTGTCCCGGGCTGACTCTCGGGCAATGTACCCACCCAAACTCCAACCAATGAGAATGATTGATTCTTTCGTCTCCGCATAAATCTTTCTAATCTTTTCATTAAACAAATCAAGGATCACAGGGACATCACCATGATTGTGACCCAAACCCCAACCTTCCGGCGCATAACCGAGATTCTGTAAATAACTCCGAAGTGGAAGCATAAAGATGTCATCCGTCGCAAATCCAGGGAGGACAATGATTCTTTCTCCATTTCCTTTAGGTTTCTTTAGTAATTCGGGAAGGTGAAAAACCAATTTGGCGGCATCAACAATTCCCATGACTTCGCGTGCCATCTGAATTTTTGAAGGAATAAAAAAACTATCTCTTTCTTTAGATCGTATCATTTGAATTTATATCTGTGCTTTAGACGTGTAAATTACAGATCATATTTGCATAAAAAGTGACCTTTTGACAAATTACGATTATGAGAAAAGAGCTGCAAGTAAGAGTGCTTCCAGAAGTTGCAGGCCAATATGAGGTTTTAAAAACACATGTAAGTAAAGTTGAAAAGATTCCCCTGCTCGCAATTCGCCATATACAAATCCTCCATCGATCCATCGACGCAAGACAGAAAGTTATCTATATCAATCTTACCTTAGTTTTGTACATTGATGAAGATTTTCAACCGACACAAGCCGTTCCACCGAATGTCAAAAATGTGATCAACTCCGAAGAAGTAATCATTATCGGAGCAGGCCCTGCCGGGTTATTTGCGGCAATTGAGTTAATCAACCAAGGATTAAAACCAATCATACTAGAACGAGGTAAGGATGTAAAAGCGAGGATCGAAGATTTAAGAGCAATTAACATCCACCAGACGGTCAATGAAGACTCAAATTATTGTTTCGGAGAGGGTGGTGCTGGAACTTACTCTGATGGAAAATTGTACACTCGTTCCAAAAAGCGAGGCAACGTTAGTGAAATCCTGCATCTACTTGTACAATTTGGAGCTACTCCAGAAATTTTAGTCGAAGCTCATCCTCATATTGGGACAAACAAACTTCCAGACATCATCAAAAATATGAGGGAATATATCAGAAGCTGTGGAGGTCAAATTCACTTTCATACAAGGGTCACTGATTTGATCATCGATGGAGATCGTATCCTCGGTATAAAAACGCTTAAAAACGAAACTTACTCGAGTAGAAAGATCATCTTAGCAACGGGTCATTCCGCTCGGGATATCTTTACGCTATTAAATCATAAAAAAATTGCTATCGAGCTCAAACCTCTAGCGATTGGAGTTCGAGTCGAGCACCCTCAAAGTTTAATTGATTCCATCCAATATAAATGTGATACCAGAAGTCCCTATCTACCACCTTCTCCCTATAATGTGGTAAAACAAATTGAGGATCGTGGAGTCTACTCTTTTTGTATGTGTCCAGGTGGAGTGATAGCTCCATGTGCTACGAGTCCAGGTGAAATTGTAACGAATGGTTGGTCGTCGTCGGCAAGAGCTAGACCTACTGCAAATTCTGGTATAGTAGTTGAGTTAAAAGAAGAAGATTTTATCCCATTTTCTTCTTACGGTGCTTTGGCGGCGATGATGTACCAAAAAGAAATTGAAATAAAAGCTTGGGAACTCGGTGGAAAAACTCAAGTTGCACCAGCTCAGCGTCTGTTAGACTTTGTTAATGGAAAGGTTTCTCTCGATTTGCCTAAAACATCATATTCGCCGGGTATCATCTCCATTCCCTTAAATGAAGTTTTGCCTAAGTTAATACACAAAGCATTGGTTCGTGGCTTTAAGGCATTTGATGTAGTAATGAAAGGCTACCTTACCAACGATGCTGTTGTTCATGCCCCAGAAACTCGGACGTCTTCTCCGGTGAAAATCCCAAGAGACCCAAATACCCTAGAACATATTCAAATCAAAGGTTTGTACCCATGTGGTGAAGGTGCTGGCTATGCGGGAGGAATTGTATCGGCGGCGATGGATGGAATGAAAGTCGCTCGAGCGATAGGAACTAATATTTGAATCATTTAATCGTCTTTTTTTGAATCAAAATTACTCACTCTGAACATCTCAATGTTTGGCAAAACCTTACGAACATAAATTTCTTCAATCGAATCTTATCTTAAAAACTTCATTGTATCACCCAAGAGAAGTCCTATCTCTAAACGAAGCTGAATCAAATCATATTTATTTTGTATGGCATTCCGATTTACATCCCTTTGACGGCGGTCCACTGTTTGCAACTCGACAATTGAAGCAGAACCAGTCTTATACGCTCGTTCCATGATAGAAAAGTTTTCTTCCGCGGTCTTTCGACTCTCAACGGAAATATTGTAAAGTTCCACTAGATTGTTATGTTGCTGAATCAACTCAAACAAATAGAGTGCAGTATTCTCCCGCAAAAATTCGGACTGTGATTTTGCGAGCTTTACTTCTATTTTGGATTTGTCCAATTCGTTTTTTGAAAGCCAACGATTGAATAAAGGAATACGAACTCCAAAATTAGCGCCAGTAGAGGAATATGGATCGGGATTATTTGCATATAGGCTAAAATCTCCCCTTGAATAATCATATACAAAATTTGGTTGCGAAAAGCTTCCGTTGATTCCGTATATTGTTTGGCGAGAGTTATTTTGATACATATTCACAAAAAAATCTGGAACCCACATCTCATTGAATCTTACTTGCTTTTCAATTTCCAATATTTTAACCTGATTGATCGATAACACAATATCAAAGTTAATCGCGGACAGATTCTTTTCATACTCATCCATTGTCTCTTTTAATGGCAGAATAGAAAATTCTCGTTCTGGAATTTCTTTGAGAGTGACGTCCTTTAACAAAAATTTCCGTCGGAATGTGGATTGGCTTTTTTGTTGATCGAGTCGTGACTTGATTGCGTTATATTTATAAAAGAAATAATCCACCTTGGAATTCTGAGTAACTAAATAAGATTCTATACCCTGCTTATATAGCTTCTGTATAGTCTCCAGTTGCTTTTCGGAGTCAGTTTCATTTGAAAAATCATAATCATAGAAAGCAAGAAGCTTGAGAGTTTCTGAATATTGAAACGCTTGATCATACAATTCTTTTTGGAACAATGCTCGGTATTCCAATAATAACCGTTCATATTCAAGTTCCATAATCAAATTGGTTAAAAATACATTGCCTTGTTCCTGCAAATTCCAATTTAAATTGAGTGAAGTTACAAATCCTTTTTTATCAAAGCCATCTGACGGAATTTTCTCGAAGAAAGGTGCATGTTCAAAATTGAGTGTGGGGAGATAGCGAATATTCCGCGTATCCATATCTACTTTCTTCTTTTGAATTTCAATCTCCTTTAATTTTAATTGGTAAGACTTCTCTCCAACCACCTTAGGTAGCTCAAAGAAATCAACAACTTCGGCACTTGCAGACTTACCCCAGGCGAGTGAGATGCATAGTAAGAAGATTACAAAACGACGAGAATTCACTTCTAATATTATCGGATGGCTTCTTGTTTGGAATGAAGTAAATGATAGATTCCATTTTTTGAAATTAACTCCCGATGTGTTCCGGATTCAGCCAATTCTCCATTTTCTAAAACAAATATTTTATCGTATTTCCGTATCGTTTCTAACCGATGGGCGACAACCACAATAGTCTTGTCTTGAAAAACTCTGTGCAAGTTTGCAAGTACCTTTTCTTCGCTCTCCCGATCCATAGCAGCCGTTGGCTCATCCAATATGATCAGTGAGGGTTTTTGCAAAAAGACACGAGCGATCGCCAGCTTTTGTTTTTGACCACCTGAAAGCATCACTCCATTTTCACTCAATTCAGTGTCATAACCAAGTGGTAAATTTAGAATTTGATCATGCAGATAGGCTAATTTTGCCGCCTCTACAATCTCAGAGAGAGTTGATTCTGGACGAGAAAGTGCGATATTTTCCCTTACGGTGCCAAGGATCACTGGATTTTCTTGATAAACGACTCCAATCCTAGTTCGATAGGAAGGCATCCAAATTTCATCCAAAGAAATACCATCAATTAAAATCTCTCCGCCACTTCTCTCATGCAAACCTAGTAACAATTTTAGGATGGTCGACTTACCACTACCACTACGACCAACAAACGCATAATTCTTGCCTGATTCTAACTCAAGCGAAAGTCTACTTAAACCGAATTCTCGTTTCCCGATTTTATACTCAAATGAAACCTCTTTCAAAACAATCGACCCATTGATATCGGGAATTTCAACTCTTGAGAATCTAGCATCAGGCGAGGATTCAGAATCCAACTTATCCCAGTCCGTTAAACGACGCCATGCAAGCTTTGCCCTTTGGTAGGAAGCACCTTCACGTACGATCGAAACCATCGGAGAACGTACATAGGTAATAAGTCCAATGATGGCAAACAACGTACCAAGAGTTATTTGTTCAGACAAAATTTGATACGTTCCAATTAAAAGTATTGTTATATTTGTTAATAAACGAAATATCATTGAACTTGACTCTAAAATACTTGAATAATACTTTCGTTTACTTTCAGCATTGAGTTGTGCAGTTAATCTTTTTTCAAAATCCCATCTCTGAACAGAAACAGCTCCCAGATTTTTGACAGTTTCATTCCCATTGATTGTTTCAATAAAATAGCTCAGAGTCTCAGCGGTTCGAAGTGATTCTTTTTTTGTTTCCCTTTCGATCAGTGGACTGATTTGAGAGACGAGAATCAGCTCAGGAACAATGAATAACAATATCACCGTTAATAGTGAGGGTGATAAGAAGAAAAATAGAATAAATACAATAATTCCGAAAATCCAGTCCAAGATACGAATCGTACCATGTTCGGAAAAAAAATGGGTAACACCTTCAATTTCCTCCCATCTTTGAAGTATCTCTCCTTTTGTATGGCTCTCAAAAAAAGATATTGGTAGTGATAAAAGTTTCTCAAGAAACCTTACTATGATCGTTTGATTTACTTTGCTTGCAGTATAGAAAAGGACATTATTCCGAAGATACGAAAACAATATTTGAGAAAAACTCAAAATGATTACACCCACCAAAACAGGAACAAAAAACTCTTTTATTTCGCGTAACAAAACATTGTCGATAAGATACAAGGTCACTAGAGGTAACGATATCTCAAGAACTTTAATGAGAAATGTAGCAAGAATTCCACTTAGGAGATACGAAAGATTAGGTTTAAAAAAGGCAAAAAGACCCGGAAAATAGTTAAGTGAAGGAAGGTAATTTTTAATCGGTTTTATTTTTGGAACGAAAACAATGGCATGTTTTCCTGACTTAGAATCCCATTCGCTCTCACTAATCGTTCTAATACCGTTCGCTGGATCTACAATTTTAATTTGGCCAGGAGCAAATTTCAAAACTAAAATAAATTTGTTGGATTCCCAGCGAACAATGAATAAATGATTGTATAATTCTTTTCTATGCTTTAACTTATCTAGAACGAAAACTTGACCAATGGCAGAAAATGTTTCCTTCCATGATTCCATTGTAACTTCTGAATCATATACAGGGAATTTTGAATCTGAAGATTCTATTACCTTTTCATATCCCCAGTGTGTAAGTAACATTCTACGACAAGCGGATGCAGTCTCATCAGCTGATTCTTGCAATATAACTGGAAATGCACCAAATAGTCTTTTTTTTGGTGAAAATGTAGCGCTTGGTAAAAAATGGATAATGTCTTCGGAAAGGTCATCATCTGTATGGAATAATCCTTCATCCTCTTCATCTTCTTCTTGGTTTAATTTTCTCGTCTCTAAAACTGAACGGAGCGTACTATAGAGGCTTTCAGATTTTTTAAAAAAGACTTCCGCATCTTTTGCTAACAGTTCATAAACTACACTTTCTTGTATTGCTGTGACCGTTGCATTACGAACCTTTTTCTCTAAAACACCCATTTCACCCAGAACCGATCCTGATTCTACGAAAGAGGAGTAATCTGCCGCCCAAGATGATTTTGTTACTTTAAAGCGACCCGATTGAATAAAAAAAAGTGATGAAGATTTGCTTCCTTCTTTGATCAAAACTTTGTTTTTAGGAATTGTTTGTTTAATAAGTAGATGGGATAATTCAAAGATCTCTTGTTTGCCTAATTTTCGGAAGTAAGGATGAACTCTCAACTCATCTCGGAGACGAATATCTTGGCAAAACTTTTCCCATATCTGTTTTTTCTTTGCCGAAGACTCGAAAAATTCCAGAAATTCATTTTGTCCGAGAAAAAATATATCTGAAGTTTCATCTGCAACATAAGAATTCTTTTTCAACACCCCAAGCGCTAATTCTGAAAATCCATAGTAATTGCCATCGGTTAAAGAACGAACAAGCAAGTCCGATGTATTGACTCTAATTTTGACTTGTAGACGACCGTTTTCAACGAATACAATGGGTGATTCGTCTTTTGTTACTTCTTTTAAATCTTGATTTGCTGATAATGTCAGAGATTTCCAACGAGAGATAAATTCTTTTTTGTCCGATTCGTTTAAGTTTCGAAACGGATCTTCTAAAAGAATGTTCTTAAGACTCGTGGAAACTACAGCCATAGTTAGTTGAGATCCTGATTTTTCTTAAACAATACTTGAAATAGACGATTTCGGCTTGTTATGATGTCAGCTTCTACTTTTAAACCAGGAAGAAGGTCAAATTTTTTCCCATCTTTAAGTAGTGATTGGGTTTTGATCGACAGAACCACTGAGAACGTATCTTTCTCTTTTACATTTGGAACTATACGTTCGACGATTGCTTCAATCACACCAAAATCATTTTGATGGAAAGCACGAATTTTGAGAATGGCTTCCATTCCTACCGCGATACTACCTATATCTTTATTTTTTATTTCGACAAATGCCTCTAATGGTTGCGTTTCCTCAACTAATTCGGCTACAGTTTGGCCTCTGATAATATTTTGGCCAATGTTGTTTACCATGAGAGAGCCCACATAACCCGAGAATGGCATACGAATGATCGCATTTTCTACACGCTCTTTTTTGATGCGCGTATCACCTCTTAAGCTTGAAATGATGTTCTGCTCTTTTTGAATTTCGTCCTTGAGATTGGCATACTCTTCATTAAATTCTAGAAGACTTTGGTCATATAAAAACTTAGCGCCTATTCCATTTTTAAAATCAATGTAGGCTTTTTTCAAGGAGACAAACTTGTTCAAAAGTAGTCCTGATAGTTCAGATCCAGGATTGTTCTCTAAATTATATTCAAGCTTCTTTAAAATGATATCTGCTTCTCGCTTGCTTTGAATTAATCTTTGTAAGCGTTTCTCCTCATATTGTAAATTATTTGAATCTTTCGTAAGTTCGATTTGCTGTTCGGAAAACTCAAGCTCAATCAATGATTCTCCCTGTTTCAGAAAATCACCAGGCTTTGCAAAAATATTGGTCACCGAGCCTGTTTCCAATGCTTCTACTACAAAATAACTGCCTTTAGGTCTAAGGATACCATGTGCGGGAATGATCACATCGACCTTTCCAATAAATAGGTAACCAACAAGACAAAGAAAAAATAAAGTGAGAAGAATTATGCCATTCTTATCCCAGTTAGGTGCAGGATGTTTTAGTAGCTCATCATAAAATGAAGAGCTATGCATTGATTCCCAGTTTGAGTCTGATTCTTTTAGGGCTTTAAACTTCTTGAGTTTCATTGACGCTATCCTCACTAGATGGAAATAAATGATAGTAAAAACCCTTCGATGAGATGAGCTCAGAGTGAGTACCCATTTCTACGATAAAACCTTTATCCATGACAATGATCTTATCAGCACCCACAGTGGAATGTAATCTATGAGAAATTTGAATCACTGTCCTATCCAAAAACATACTTTCCCATTGATTCTGCACATAAGATTCTGATTCTGCATCCAATGCGGAGGTCGGCTCGTCCAAAAATAGGATGCTCGGGTTTGTAACAAGTGCTCGGGCTATTGCAACCCTTTGTTTTTGTCCACCGGAAAGACCCACACCACCTTCACCCAATTTGGTCTCATAACCAAACGGGAGGCGATCCACAAATCGATCAACCGCAGCAAGCTTTGCCCCAGCTAACATCGCCTCGCGCGTTAGCGATGGATTTTTTTTACATAGATTTTCTGCAATACTGCCAGAAAATAGAACTGGCTGCTGTTCAACCGTTCCAAATTGAATGCGAACTTCCTCTGGATCGAGGGTTGCTAGATCAAATGAGTCAACAAATACACGACCCGTGGTAGGTGTTAAAGTCCCCATCATCAATCGGAGCAATGTGGATTTTCCACTACCACTTCGACCGACTATGGCAACTTTTTCGCCAGGTTGAATTTCTAAATTGATATTTGAAACTATTTCTTGTCCATCTTCTTGATAACGAAATGTAACACCCTCTAAGCGAATACGACCTGCGAGTCGAGGTAGCTCTCCAAACGGTCTTTGACTCTTCATTTCTCCGGGTAGAGAATATATATCCATTAGGCGTTTCCGAGACTCACTCATTTGGAGCATATCTTCATAAATTCTACAGATTCTTATGATTGGTTCGATTAATAGACCAAATAAAACTTGAAATCCCAAGAACGTACCTAGTGTTATTTTTTCTTCGAGAACTGAATTAATCCCGAATCCCAAAATCACAAGCGTACCCATTTGCTCAAAAAATTTTCCCATAAACTGCAGTAAGTTCGTTCGCTTAGTGACACGTAGATCAGTCAAAAGCGTGCGAGAGACTTCATTCATACCTTTCTGTAGGTAATTTCCCTCTTGTGTTGATGCTTTAATGATTGAAATTCCACTAACAAGCGATAGGATAAATGAGACAGTTTTTCTTTTTGATTCAAAGGAATGTTCTGATAATACGCGAATTCTGGATGATACTCGCACAACGATAATAGCATACAAGATCAGAATCGTAAGTCCCATCAGTGTTAGTTCTAAATCCGCGAGCAATAACACGGAAAGAAAGATAGGCAAAGTTATGGCATCAAGTAAAAGCGAAACGCCGGATCGCGAGGCTATTTCAAGGATTTTCTGATTTTCTTTTAACCTTTGCGTATAATCACTTGGTTCAAATTTTCGAAGTTCTGGAAGTGATAGCCGAAGAATATGCTGAAAAAATCTTACTAAAAAAGTATATTCTAAATTTTGCATCACTCCGATTAAAAGGAGATTTCTAAATAAAGAAAACACACCCTGAAAGAGAATGGAGATGCTAACGCCAGCGAATAGCGTGAACAGGAAATTATGATCAGAAAAAACGAGTACTCGATCTACTACTTCGCGCAAAAAATATGGAAATGACAATCCCAAACAGGAAGCTAAAATCGTTGTACCAAAAATCCATCGTAACTCAGAAATGTGTGGTGAAAACAAAGAACGGATTTCTTTTATCAAGCTGAAAAGACCAGAATCAGAAGTCATTGCGGCTGGAGCAGGAACAAAGTTCAAAATAACACCATCCCATGAGCTAAGAAATGCCTTAAGGTCCATCTCAAATATTCCCTTAATAGGATGTGAAAGCAACACACCTCTTGACTCTTCATCGACCGCATAAATTGCACAGGGGATATTCTCCTCATCGGTTACAAAGAATGGAAATATGACATCGGTAAGCTGACTTGGTTTTATACGTAATTGCTTCGTTAAAAAACCCATTTTTTCGAGCTCGATTGCAAGCTCAAAAATTCCTGGCATACGATTTCGAGAAAGTTCATTTTTAATTCTGATTTTCCAATTAGCTGGAAGAGCACGATCGTATGTGCGTAATGCTAGCTCCGTGCAAACTAGACCTACAAGTAATGTCTGCTCTGTTGTTACTTGGTCAACTTTTAAAAGGTTAACACCCCTTCGCATTTCAAATCTTTTTGAATCAAAAGGTTTAACAATATCCTCTTCTTTTTCCTTTGCTTTATATGTCGAATAACGCAATAATCGCGATTGAACGATCTCTTCTAATTTACCACCTTTGTCTTCACCTAATATTTTTCGAATGGCTTCGCCTGGGATTTTATAAACGACTGTAGCTTCAGCTGCAATGGCACTTGCCAATCGTTTCTGCTTTTTGAAGATAGCGATCTCTCCCAGGATGTCTCCAGTTTTCATGATTGAGATTAGCTTTTTGGGATTTTCGGTGCGAATGTGTATCCGGCCAGATTTAATGATGTAGGCGGCATTACCTTCATCACCTTCGTTAAACAAGTATTCATCGGAATCAACATTCACGGTTTCAATACTTTTTAATAAGGTTCGAACTTCTTCGGGATTTAATTCAGAGAAAAAACTAAGCCTACGAACAGAATGAAACTTTTCTTGTTCTTCATCTCGATGGAAGGCTCTTTCTTCAATATAAGGATATTTTGTTATCAGTTTGCGAAATGAAGCAACAGGAAACGTGATCAAAATAAGTGGTTCGAGAGCATAATAATCACTAGACGCCAGATGGCCAGTCAGTGATAATCTCTCACCCATCGATTCACCTTTTTCTAAAATATTAACATGATTTTCTTTCGAATCTTTGTCCGATGATCCATACCCTACTCGTCCGCTAAGTACAAAATGAACTAGTTTGGTGCCCTGACCTGCCTTAATAATAACCTGTCCTGTGCGAAAGAATTTTATATCTAATTCTAAATAAAGGTCTTCCAGATCTCCTGCCGGCAAATCTGCTAAGAGATAATTATTTTTAAAGACCTGACGAATGTTTTCCGCGTGTCGAGATATTTCTGGATTCAACCCGGTTTCACTCCGACCAACAGCATATTCGTAACGGGATACGGCATACGTATAAGATCGGCAGTTTGAGTGGCTAGATTTGAACTTGTTGTGTAAATTTCAGCTTTAGAGGCATAGCGATTCTCTATGATCCAGGGATTGGAGTAAGAATGGGAACCAGGGGATATCAAAAATCCCGTCTCTTTCATGATACCGACCCATTCTGAATAGGAAAAGAAACAGAAAGACTCATGCATTTCGCTATCCCAATTGTCTGTATAATCTTTTTTGGAAAGGTATTCGCAGGCGTCTTTCAAAGAAAGTTTGAGGTAGTTTTTGCCTTGAATGTTCTCAATCGAATATGGCAACAGATACTTTTGAGCCGAACGGAATTCTCTTTGAAAAACAAAAAAACGAGCGTATGTAGAGAGAGAATCTAAGTAATTTTTTTTAGACGTTTTGTCAGAAAAGGAATGAACTTCGAAATCATTGATCCCATCCTCATCATTTAACCACAAATATACGATTTGATCTTTATTTTCGGGACCTACAACATCTCTATTGATCCAGACTCCGCCCGAGAGTAACTCTTCGTATCTATTTTTTATGAAAGACAAAAGATTTTCTCGGTTTCCGTATGATTCTATCTCATGTGTCAATGAAGATGTATGAATGGTTTTCATCGATCCTTTCTGAAAAACATGTCCGGTGACTGCATTTTTCCTTAGGAAAAAAACGTTTGTATTATTAAAATCTCCATTTTCTTTGCGTTGTTGGCAAATGTCGTATAACTTGCGAGCAATTTCAACACCATAAAAATCACTTTCAAATAACAAAGATTCTGAGGTTGCTAACTTTATCCATGAGCCAACAGCACAACCGATATCGCCGATCCGACCCGGTAAAATAAAGGAGCGAGTTTCGCTAAACTTTAATTCAGCGATATCATCCATCTCACGAACGTAAGTATTATAGTCACGCGATTCTGTTAGGTCTCCATCATCACCAATCAAGGAATCATGAAATAACATTCTCAATCGTTCGACAATCCCATACTCCTTCCATAGTCGCTTGGAACTAGGATGCACATAGTTTACATAATCTTCCAATTCTTGGACACTACGATCACTGTTAGCGATTGATTCCAATACCTGCCAAGGTTGTTTCGAAACAAAACTTGCATTCGGACCAGGTAATCGCTCCAAGGGTAAAATTTTGAATCCCAAATCTTGGTAAAGTTTCATGACTGGAGAGGAACAAATCACAACCGTATTTTTTGGAGTGAGTTTTAGTTTTCCATCCGAGTCGGCTTCAATTTTTTTAATTGTATACTCTGCAAAGTGATCCGAAGACCCAATGTCCTCAATAGGAGCCACGTATGTAGGAAAGTTAAAATCTGAGGAAAAATCTTGAATCATCATTGCTCTTTGATATAAAGGCAACGGATTCCTTCTCGTTTGATGGTGGTTAGATGACGTTACTGCAAAGACAAGGCACTGAATGGTAGACTGTATACCTAGTGCCTTACCTGAAACGTCCAATGCTTCCCAGAGACCTTCCTTCCCCAACATACTTAAATACTCGTGTTGGAAACGAGTCAGTAGATGGTGTCTCCCTGGGAACAAAAGGAACATTTTATGCCTTTGGATTCTCTAAGACGATTGCGATTCCTTGACCACCACCAATACAAAGCGAAGCAACTCCATACTTTACTCCTCTTCTTTGCATTTCAAGTGCTAGAGACAGAGTCACTCTGTTTCCCGATGCACCGAGCGGGTGACCAATTGCAATCGCACCACCGTTAACATTTGTGATCTTTGGATCAAGGCCAAGTTCCTTTTGGACAGCTAAATACTGGGCCGCAAATGCCTCATTAACTTCGAAAAGCCCTATATCTTTTTGTGAAAGTCCCGCTTTTTGCAAAGCCAGAGGGATTGCTACTGCTGGACCGATTCCCATTTTTGCAGGATCGCAACCAACATGACCCCAGCCTTTAACGATCGCTAGTGGCTCTTTACCTAATTTTTTTGCCTGACTAGCAGAAGAGACTATGATCGCTGATGCTCCATCATTGATTCCAGATGCATTCCCAGCAGTCACACTTCCATCCTTTTTGAATGCAGGTTTGAGAGTCGCAAGTTTGCTTGAGCCCGCCTTACCCTTGATAAATTCATCTTTTTCGAATACGACAGGATTTTTCCCACCAATTGTAATTGGATGGATTTCTTGTTTTAAAACACCATTTTGAGTTGCGACTTCTGCTCTCTCTTGGGAAATCGCTGCCCATTCGTCTTGCTCTTCTCGAGAGATTTTGTACTGCTCGGAAAGATTTTCAGCAGTCATACCCATTGGCAATTCAACATAAATGTCTGTTAGGCCCTGCGCTAGTGAATCTTCGAATTCAGTGTTTCCATATCTAACTCCAAAACGTGCATTCCGAACCACGTAGGGAGCATTACTCATTGATTCCACACCACCAGCGAGAACGGTATGCGCCTCACCTAACATAATCTTTTTGGCGGCTTGCACAACTGACTCCATACCTGAACCGCAGAGTCGATTCAATGTTAGAGCAGGCGTTGCGACTGATAGCCCTGCTTTTAGTCCAATATGTCGAGCAAGGTAAATGCCTTCCTTTCCCGTTGGAATTACATTTCCGAAAATTGATTCTTCGAGGATGGAAGGGTCGATTCCGAGTTTTGCGAATGTGGCTTTTGAAACCTCTACTCCCAAATCAACGGCACTATAATCCTTAAGTGAACCACCAAAACTACCAAATGCGGATCTGAGTCCGCCGAGTATATATACTTGTTCCATGAAACCAGAACGTCAGATTTTTATCCTTCTGTCAGCTAAGAATTCAAAATTAACTTGAAAGAGAAGTTATCTCCACTTATCATTTCTGCATGAATCGGGAACCACTCTTTGGCCTCACTGCTGGCTATATCTCAAAACAATCTGCAAATCTCACTCGCGTCTTCTTACAGAAGAAATACAGCATTATTCCTGATACTCCCGTTTCCTTGGGCTCTACAACGTCTCCCCTTTATCCTGGGCTTGGTCTTTTAAAAAACCATGGCGCGGGCGCCGAAACTGTGGGAAAAGGTCTAATCGTAGGCTCGATTCGAATGGGTTACGGTCATCATAGAATGGCACTCTCTGTTTATTCCCATTCCCTAAGTAAAAAAATTCCTACCTACCTCCATGATTTGTTAGCGATTGAGTCCAACGAATCTAAGGCGATTCATGATATAGACCAAGGCTATAGTTTTTTTAGTCGATTGTCTGCAGAGATGGGTGGCCCCGTCGAATGGATTTGGGGACAACTTATGTCCCAAGGGAATCTAACATCCTTAGAACTATCCTGTCAGCTTGCAGATCTTTACAAAAATTTAATGGTTTCTCTTCCAAAAGATAATCCTGTGATTACAACCTATCCTCTCAATGGCCAGATTTCAGTTGCGGCAAATTTCAAAAATACCATCCATCTAATCTGTGATAACTATCCACAATACTATCTGTTAGTCCCTGGAGCGATCAATCTTGTCCAAAGCCCTTCTTCTTATACAAAGTTTATTCAAATGGGTGTTCCCAAAGAAAACCTGGCGGTTGCCGGTCATTGGGTTTCTGAGGATATTGCAAAAAATTCAATTGCTGATTCACAAAATCGAATCCGAAGGATCGACGAAAACAAAAAACGAAGATTCCTCATTCCAATAGGTGGTGCAGGTGCCCAACGTGGTTTTGTTCAAGAATTAATCACGATGGCAAAAAAGGCAATCCTCGATCGAGATTATCATTTTTGGATCAATACGGGTGATCACACAAAGGTACTCAATGGATTTGAAGAATTTCTAACCTTACAAAAGATTCCCTTCCAAACGATTCTTACTTGGGAACAATTATTAGAATTTATCTCCAATCATCCTCTAAAAGAAGATGAGAGAGATAAAACTCCTGCAGTGGTCCTATTTAATTTTTCATCTCATACGGAAGCATTCTCGGCAACAGACAAATTAATCCGTATTTCTGATGTATTGGTAACGAAGCCGTCCGAGCTTGCTTTTTTTCCTATACCGAAATTATTTATTAGACGAGTCGGCGACCATGAAGCGGCATCCGTTCTCAGGTCACTTGAGTTAGGCGAAGGGACGGTTGAGTGTCGCGAAGCAAAACACGCACACGAACTGGTTGAGATCTTTGCATACTCCAATGATATGCTCCATCGCATGAATGAAAAGATTGTCAAAAATGCAAATGATGGTGTTTATAATGGAAGCAAAGTAGCAGTAGAGATGGCGGAACAATATATCTAAACTAGATAGATTAATCTGTTCTGCGAATGTAGAGCTCCTTTTCAATAGTAGCTACAACCATTCCAGTTTCATCCTTTACTTCTGCTTGATAGAATCGTGTCGTTTTCCGTTTTTCTGCCACGATTCTTTTGACTTCGTCAATTTCCTCTTGTGATAGCTGAAACAATGCAATCATAGTTCCACGTCCAGGTTTGAGAAAATCGATTTTTGCACTTTTATCCCATACAATATAATCTGGACCTAAATTTTTCATCAGGATAAACATAAAAAAAGGATCACACATAGAATATAGTGACCCGCCAAAGTGTGTACCTACATAGTTTGTATTTCCAAGTACTAACGGCATTTTCACTTCATAGGTAAATGCATCCAACTCCTTAGGAATAATGTTTGCACCTCGATACGGACCAAACATTCGAAATGCTTCCTCCATTCCGTACTTGCTTTCTAAAAACTGCCATAGTGGATGAATGGAATATTCTAATTTATTTTTTTTCATATATGACCAACATTATCATGATTTGAAAATACACTTCTGGATTTTATTTTTTTGATTTTCGGGAATAAGTCTGCTAAATAATTCGCATAACTCATGGTTTCCATAAACCCAATCAATTTCATACTGCAAAAAAATTTTTTGAATCGAAATAGGATCATTAAGTAGTGATCGCACAACAAACATTTCATGTTCACAAAAAAATGGCAGGAAAAAATCCTTATAAAAGGCGACCTGCACTCTCCAGTCCGATCCATGCATACTAGACTTAGTCGACCGAGTTTTACTCACATCATACTGTTCGATCAATCCTTGGATCAAAAAATCGTCAGAAAATCCTGCACCATCGTCAAAAATGATTCTCATCTCGGTTTTGTTCTGATCTGACTTAGATAGGAATGGAAACGAACGATCATCTGAAAACGATGGGGACTTCAAAAGTATAGGATATTTTTGCTGATCAAATGTTATGTTTGAGATCGAGTTATCTTCACTGATCACTAAGGTTGGATGTTTAAACAAAACATGCGTAGCTTTACTTTTTGACAAAACTACTGTCATATTTTCCCAAAGTGAGGCAAGAACTACAATCACCCATTCGATTGAAGGTTCCAAAGTGAGAAGTAGCGTATGCCCTTTACCGAGACCTAACTCGCGAAAAAAGTCCTTCCATAGTTTTGTATAGGACCAAAGGGCGGCGGCTGAAAAGATATTGTCACCAACAACCAGCAATGGATGGGGTTTATAAGGCAGGAGGGAAAATAAAAGCGACTTCCAAATATTTGAAGCGGGTTCAGATTGAAATGTCTGATGGATAAGTTGGGGATTGTAATTTTGGTTATTATCCCCCAAATCGAACTTGTAATTCCTTTCGAGTATCCTCCCAGATGGGAGCGATCCTTTTGGATGACTCGATGCTGGCCTCGATATCTCCAGATTTCACCTTGCTCTCGGCATCAATCACAACCTCAGAAAGTGCAGAAAGCCCGAAGTTTGCCGCCACTCCTTTGATCTGGTGAAGCTCTGATTGGAGGTCTTTTGCTTCTTTAGTTTGCATGAACTGATTCATATTTTGAATGCGAACAGTCATGTTCTCCAAAAGGGAAATAATCATATCTTTGAGCCACGCTTGATCATCCGGATCTTCCATATCGACAAGAGACTCTATTCTAGACCAGTCAATGTTCAAAGCAGTACCTCAGGTTCCTATACTCATTATGAGACGAAGAAAGATGTAAATTACTTTTTAAAAAATCAATTGCAGGAGGCTTGAAGTCCGTATTTTTTGATTCTAAACTATGAAGATACACCCAACCGCAATCATCGATCCCAAGGCCGAACTACATGAATCAGTCGAAATTGGTCCCTTTTGTATAATTGAAAAAGACGTGATCATTGGCGAAGGTACAAAGCTAGAATCCCATTGTAGAATATTGAATGGAGCACGCATCGGAAGGTTTAATAAGTTCAGTTCTGGGGTTACGTTCAGTGGAGTGCCCCAAGACCTAGGCTTCAAGCCGGAAACTGTAACTTACTTTGAACTTGGTGACCACAATACGTTAAAAGAAAATTGTATTTTCCATCGTGCCACAAAGGAAGGGTCAGCAACAAAAGTTGGTAATCACAACTTTTTTATGGGAAATATACATATCGCACATGATTGTATCGTGGGTGACCACAATATTATGGTACAAAACAGTATGATCGCGGGTCATGTTGTTATGGGAAATAAAATTTTTGTATCTGGTTTAACAGGCATACATCAATTCGTTCGAGTCGGAGACTATGCGATGGTGGCAGGACTTGCAAAGATAGTAAAAGACATACCTCCATATAGCACAGTTGATGGAAATCCTGCCTCTGTCATCGGTTTGAATTCTGTTGGTCTGAAACGCAATGGATTCAATGGCGACACCCGAACTGCAATCAAAAAAGCATATAAGGTAATTTACAACAGTGGTCTCAATACATCACAAGCCTTAGCCGAGTTAGAAAAAGAAACCAATATCATTCCAGAAGTTCGCTATATTATGGATTTCTTTAAGAGCAGTAAACGGGGTGTAACTGATCATAGAGCCATCGGCGGTGGTGGCGACGACGAATGAGAATTCTAGTTACAGGTGGCTCAGGATACATCGGAAGCCACATTGTTTTAGAGCTCATGGATCTAGGCTATTCTATTGTTGTAGTTGATGATATGGAAAAGGGAAATGAGGCAAATCTCTTTCCTCAAAATGAATTTATCAAAGGACGAATTCAAGATCCCAATGTTCTAAACGCTGTATTCGCCAAACCAGTGGATGCGGTTTTTCATTTTGCGGCATGGAAAGCGGCTGGTGAATCGATGACCGATCCATTGAAGTATACGATTAACAATCTAAATGGAACCTTTAGTCTGATTTCAGCAATGGTTGAACATGGTTGTAAGTACATTGTTTTTTCATCTTCTGCGGCAGTCTACGGAGCACCGCAATACCTCCCAATAGATGAAAATCATCCCACTTCTCCAGAAAATTACTACGGATACACTAAACTTTCGATTGAGGAAAACCTTCGTTGGTTTGACCAACTCAAAGGATTAAAATCAGCCTGCTTACGATATTTCAATGCCGCAGGTTACGATCCTCAGGGTCGCATTCGTGGCATCGAAAAATCACCCGCCAATCTCCTTCCTATCATAATGGAAGTAGCGGCAGGTCTTCGTTCTGGTTTTGAGATTTATGGCGAAGACTACGATACGCCAGATGGTACTTGTATTCGAGATTATATCCATGTGTCAGATCTTGCTAAGGCTCATATTTTAGCTCTTCAATATATGCTTAAATCTAACGAAAGCTTAACTGTGAACTTGGGATCTGAGAACGGATATTCAGTTAAGGAAATGACAGAATTAGCAGAGAAGGTAGTAGGGAAACCGATCCCTCATAAGATTGTGGGACGCCGGGCTGGTGATCCCGCAAAATTGTACGCAAGCTCATCAAAAGCTAAATCTATGCTTGGATGGGAGCCTAAACATAGTGATGCGAAGGATTTAGTTCAATCTATGTGGGAACTTTACAAATCTCTTTAACGTAAGTTTGCTGCCTTTTGACAATCTGAATTTGTAGACTCTACATAAATCAATGCTTTATCACCCAACGTGTCGGATCCTAAAAAACTACCGTCCATTTGTATTTGTTTTGATTTATATGCATTGATCCATTCTTTTTGTAACTTTGTAGAAATAGGTGCATAGGACCAATGCCACCTTTCTTCCTGGTATCCTTTTCCAAATCGTTTCGATAATTCGTTGTAAGGTTGGCAAAAACCAAATTTGCCTGCATTTTCAAGTAACCAGTCATACAATATTTTACCCTTTCCGCTTCCTTGAAAGTAACCATTATCCAACGCATTTAAATCAAAGTCGGTTCCCCAATGGTGACGAGATGTTCCAGGTGCACTCGAAAATTCTAGGATTAAAGATGCAATTTGTTCAGGTGTTTTTCCAACAATCGATTCACGCATCGTTCGTTTGCCGGTGAACTTCGATTCCCAAATTGATTTCTGCTGGTTGAAACTTCTAAATGCAGATACAAGAAAAATATGCTGCTTATATCCAGCTGGCTTGGATTCTTCGAATGCATTGATCATATCTAAAAGAGCGTTTTTGACATCGGGACGCAAATAATGATCTTTCACATTCTCTTCCAATTTCACCTCAACTAACACATCTGATGCTTGGTATCGGCCCATTAGATATAAGTCCGGCTTGACTCCGAGATAAAGTTGATCATTCTTCTGTGATTGTGTTTCTGCGGGCGGATTCCCACATACCAATAAAAATGCGAAAAAAGTGAAGGAAAAATAGGCTTTCATTTGATCTCTAAGGAAAAACTGTTCTCCACCCCAGTATCGTCAATTCGCAAATAAAAATTTACCTTCGATAAAACGCGCAGAAATTTCTGATTTCTCTATTTCATCGCCAGAAGCATATTTTTTTGCATCTTCCTTTGCTTCTTCCAGAAGATTACGGTCATTGACTAAATCGGCTAGCTTGAATTCTGGTAGACCGCTCTGTTTGACTCCCAATAGTTCTCCCGGTCCGCGAATGGCTAAGTCTTTTTCGGACAATTCGTATCCATCATTTGATTTTGTTAATGCTTCCAATCGTTCTTTCGCTTCATCGCTTACAAAATCTTGGGTCATCAGAATACAATAGCTTTCTAGATCACTTCGCCCTACCCTTCCACGTAATTGATGAAGTTGCGAAATTCCAAATCGATCAGCATGTTCAACGACTAGAATCGTCGCATTGGGAACATCCACACCCACTTCGACAACGGTCGTAGTAACTAAAATTTGAGTTTTATTCTGTTTAAACGTCGTCATAACTAAATCTTTATCTGCACTTTTCATTTTACCATGGAGTAAACCCACTGAAAACTCAGGAAAAACTTCTTTGCTTAGGTAATCATGAGCTTTTGTACATGATTCTAAATCCAATTTTTCAGATTCTTCAACTAACGGATAAACAATATAACACTGTCTACCATCCTTTATATATTTTCGAATCGAATTATAAACACCTTGTCTTCGGTCTTCCTTATACCACCGAGTATCTATGGGCTTGCGACCCAAGGGTTTCGTTTTGATATTGATAAGATCTAAATCTCCATATAACGTTAAACATAAGGTTCTGGGAATCGGAGTTGCAGTCATTGCAAGAATATCTGGATTTTTTCCCTTTGAACGTATCATTTCTCGCTGATCGACACCAAATTTGTGTTGTTCATCTATAATTACTAATCCCAAATCAGAAAAAACAACATCTTCCTGTAAAAGAGAATGTGTACCAACCAAAAGAGAGACTTCACCATTTTTAACACGTGCTAATTTTTCATTTCTTATCTTTTTATTTTCCCCACCTAATAAAAGTTCTATACCCAAAAAAGGCATATTTCCTAAAAATTTATATATGGTTTCATAATGCTGTCGAGCGAGGATTTCCGTGGGAGCAAGAATGGAAACTTGAATATGATTATCAATATAATGAAGAGCAATCAACAATGCCGTGATGGTCTTTCCTGAACCAACATCCCCTTGCAATAATGCGGCAAGCGGTACGTCCTTTTTAGCAAGTGCCACAATCTGTTTTACAGCTTTCTGTTGGTCCTCTGTCAATTGAAATGGTAAACTTTTAACCAATGCATTAGCACTCTTGGATTCAGGAAGTGGCCATAAGATTCGCTTAACTTTTTCCCGCTCCTTCTGTTTATAAATCAATAGGAGTTGGAAATAGTATAGTTCCTCATAAGCGAATCTTCTCCTTGCTTCTTCAATATCTTCCATGGTTTCAGGGAAATGAATTTTTCGAAACGAAAGATCTCGATCTTGGAGTTTGCGCAACTTGATTAATTTTGCAGGCAAATTCTCTCTGATTACATTTCTCTCGAGAATCGAGTGAATGAGTTTTCGAAATCCTCTGGAATCCAAACCTTCTTCTTTTAAACTTTCTGTTGATGGATAGAGTGGAATAATCCTTCCCGCATGTAAGAAATTTCCCTCTTCTTCTTGTTCGTCTGTTAAAAATTCATATTCGGGATGTACAATTTGATAACCTTTAAAATAATCTAATTTACCAGAGATAACTAACTTTCGATCGGCTTTAAAAATTTTGTTAAAAAAATTTACACCTCGAAAGAATACCAAATTGATACGTTCATTATTTTGGGTCCGAAATCCAACCATCAATCGACTCTTTTTTCCGTGAATCAGATAACTATCCGAGATCGACCCAAGTAAGGTGACGGTATCACCCTGTTTGAGAATGATATCTTTTGTAAAATTTCGATCTAAGTATCTTCTAGGATATGTTGTAAGTAGATCCAAATAAGTAAAGATACCAAATGAATTGAGTAACTCAAGTCGCTTCGGACCAATACCCTTCAAACTTTGAATGGAATCCAATAAAAAATCAGAGTGCATCAGATGTCCAATTCTGGCTCAGGCGAACCCTGAATTTCATTAAAACCGCGCTCTATGATCAAATAACAATACTTACACCCATAAATCTGAGCCTGTTTCTTTCCTTCTGAATTTACACGTTCTGAAATTGCCGCATACAAAAATTCATCTTTTCGAAGCATTGCTCCGCAAACAGGACATATGCGAGGTCTTGGGATATTAGGGTTCCAATCCTTGGAATAAACTCTCCTTGGGTCACCTGATTTTAGATTTTTTTCCCGTAAGTCGCGATCTTTCTCTTTTTTGTCAATTGAATTGTTATCAACAGCGGAAAGTGCGTATAAAAAGAAAGCGGCAGTTAATAAAATTCCGGTAATAGTAACAAACGTTACCATCTTTATCTTCCACGAATGAAATCTTCGGAACTTACTTTAGAAGTGGGACTTTGTCTTATTAGCTCTAACGTCTTTCCAGTACAATCAACTTCGATCAATCGCGACCATTCATCTCCCATTAGCTGACATAAATTTGATTGAACTACTTTTTTTCCATCCAGGAAAATTTCGGCGAAATATCCACCTTCTTGAAAACCATAGACTGAATCAACAGCCCCAAAATTGGAAGGATTGATAAAAACTGTTTCGCCTTTTTTTGTTATACCTTGATCTTCATGAACATGGCCAGAAACGACCAAAGACGGCGACTCATCATCAAGATATCTGCGTATGCCTTGGCTTCCCACGTTTCCAACACCTGGAACTTTATCAAAAAAACCGTAGGCAGGATTGTGTATGACACAAATATCCGGAAGCTCTTCGCGAAAAAAATCTTCGGGTTCGCTATAATTTTTCCCTTGTTTTGTATACTCATGAAAAACTACTGTTAGCTTTTCAGGTATACCTGAAGTCCAAATAGGAGCTCCACCATAAGCGGCAAATTTTAAATTTCCATATTCGAAACTCTTTCGATGAATCTCTCTTTGGTACAATTCGGTATATTGCAAATCTAAGTCATAGTTGCCAGGTAAACAATAGACGGGTGACTTTGCATACTTTTGAATCAACTTTTCGATGATTTCGTATTTATCCTTCATCGTCTTGGCCGCGAGTTTATAAAGATCTCGATATTTTTGAGATTTTTCTATAACTGAAGTTGAGAATTTTTCCGGAAATCGAATCGCCTTTGTTGTAAAATCAAAAGGTGTTGAGTCGTCTTTACTTTCGTTTAACAAATAGTAAATTTCTTCCTGAACTCCACAAAAATCGATGATTCTGTCATAAGAAAAGAAGGCTTTGTAGATGATATCGCCTGAGAATAGATAAATATCTGCTTCGGTACTTTGTAAGATTTTTTTTAAACCGTGCAATCCGTCATGAATATCAGTTAGATACACAATTTTCATTTTTTTTACTTATCCAGAAGTAACCTTTGAATATCTTGTTGTTCTTCCAGAAAATCGATAAGCACATATTCTGGTCCAAAGAAATCAACGAGCGGTTTCAATATAGTTCCTGACCTCACAAAAACATACACTTCTTCATTATCGGCGACAAAGAACTGGATCTCTATTTTTCCAGCAATAGAGGGAACCAAATCTAAAAAATAATTTAAGTTCAGAAGCACTTCCCACTGCAAACCTGTGAGAGAAATCAAATTGGGAGAGGCCTTAAGAATCGACTCCAAAACTTTCTTTTTATGGAATGGATCAACTCGGCCAAACCACCGAACAAAGTCAAAGCGACGCTCTTTCGTATCCCAGACGCGATAACCGATGATGCGAAAGTGGGCCTTATTTTCGCGGACACCAACGGGCTTCAATCGGACTCGATAATGAACAGCCTTTACTCCAAAAATTCGAGCAATCCACAACCAATCCATTAAATAGACTCCAGTGAGATGGATTTCTCCTTTAACTGAGGTTATTTCTAATGTTTCAAGATCAGGATCGTGTTCTATAATTTCCTTGTGAATGACACTTCGTAAGTTTTTAAGGAGGATTGTAACCCGATAATTACTTTTTAAAGCCACCTTTTGGGGCAAAAAAAGGTTAAGCGGATTGAACCGGAGTAAATCCGTTAAAAGCATAATTTAATTTTATTTTCTATTGCGTTTTTGAAAAGCCAATTTAAAATACTTAACTCATGAACATCGGAGTAATTGGCGCTGGAAGTTTTGGCACTGCACTAGGGAGCATCCTTGCGGATAAAGGTTATAATGTGGTACTTTGGACGAGAAGCCCAGACCAGATGAAATCCATCAACGAAAACCATATCAACAACAAACACATGCCTGATTTAGTCTTACCTGACAAACTCCGGGCAAGTATGGATTTGATAGAGGTTGTAAAAGAAAAGGACATGATTGTTTCTGCTCCGCCTTCCCATGCTTTGAGCGGCATTTTGAAACAGATCAAAGACCACCTCCCCACCAAAATTCCTATTGTCTCCGCATCGAAAGGGATTGAAAACGAATCTTTACGCCTCGTCTCTGAGATTTTTGAATCGGAATTACCGGGTTCCTTTCATTCTCAACTTTCCTATCTCTCAGGACCAAGCTTTGCTAAAGAAATGGTGAGAAAGGTTCCTACCATTGTTTCGATTGCTTCAAAGAATGAGGCTACGGCTAAACGGGTGCAAGAGATTTTCAGCTTCACATACTTTCGAACCTATTGGACTCCAGATGTCGTCGGAGTCGAAGTCGGTGGCGCACTCAAAAATGTTATCGCCATCGCGGCAGGAGTCGCAGACGGTCTAGGATTCGGTCAGAATACAAGAGCCGCCCTCATCACTCGCGGATTAAACGAAATCACACGAATGGGAATCAAAATGGGTGCAGATCCAATGACATTCCTCGGTCCATCTGGCATGGGAGATTTGGTTCTCACTTGTTGTGGGGAAGCATCCAGAAACCGTACCGTTGGCTTTCGACTGGGTCAAGGCGAAACACTTAAAGATATATTAGCATCTATGAATGAAGTTGCTGAAGGAGTAAAGACAACTCTCTCTACCAAAAACCTTGCAGACAAATTGGGTGTTGAGATGGCGATTACTGAGGAAGTATACAAAATGTTATACGAAGACAAAAATCCAAAAGAAGTTGTTCGTGCACTCATGGGTAGAGACTTAAAAAGAGAAGGCGTCTAGTTGATGATCCAGTTTTGATTCATCAATGATCAATCTTTTGAAAGTAACGATCTGAAATTAAACAAAATGAATCAAGATGATCTAGAGAAAAGCATAAGTAGTTTATCAGGCTGGACTGTCACAGGCAATGCTCTCCATCGAGTATTCATGTTTAAAGATTTTTTAACTTCATTCGGATTTATGACGATGGTTGCCATCGAAGCAGAAAAAATGGACCATCATCCCGATTGGAGGAATATCTGGAATCGTGTCGAGATTACATTGTTCACACATGATAAGGGAGCGATTACAGAAAAGGATGTCCAATTAGCAAGGATTATAGACGACATCGCAAAGAGATGGGGAAGTTAGATCATTTCCCCATTTTACTGGTTTTTTTAAAACAATCCCTACAATAATTTTACTAACAAAAATACAAATGAAGCTATCTGAATGACATAAAATGTAAAACGTACATTGACAGCGAGTACAGTTGTGGAAATCAAATGTATTGTAGATTGTAAAACTCGTGCCAAAACTACCACATTACAAGCATAAATAAACTCTAAATCAACTTTGCCTGCTACATTGCCAATCAAAACCAAAGAGGCAAATACTGGTAGATTTTCGATTGCATTTGCGGAAGCACGATTCATCTGCCAATAACGCTCTGAGCCGTGTTTTACGCCGGAAGTAAATTCATTCGATTTTTTTTTGCCAAGAACAACTTGTATCGCTCGAGCTGAAACTACGAGGACTCCTAAAAAAATTGTCCAACCCAAAAAGTATAACAAAGCATATAGCGACTGATTCATTTAAATTTCCTTATCCTTTATGTGAAGACCACTGATTAAAGCATCAAAGCCTTCTACTTCGCTTTCAAATGTAGATTCTAATGTAAATGCAATGAATTGAATCGATCCGAATTTACCACTAGTCAAAAAATTATAAAAAACAAAATTTAATCCTTTTGACGATGCTCGGTATTTAACGATTTTACCTGCATACCCATTTACTGCTACTTCTTCGATGTCGATGATGTATGCATTCGGGTCTACATCCTTTGCATTCGCAAGAACTATATCGGGAAAGGAATCCATAGGAATCTCAAGACCTTCGTAGATCACCATCGAATAAGAAGATTTTCTGTTATTTTCAAATCCAAATTCTGCCGAATCGTTTGAAGCCTTTACACTCTCCCAATTTTTGGGGTTATAACTAATGTCATATTTATCATATTTACTTCTCAATGTTCCCGTTTGATCAGGTGTTTTTTTCAGGTTACGGAGATTGGAATTACTGTTACTAGGCTTTGCATTAGGTGCATATTGCCATGTAAAATCATCATTCAAAATTACCTTTTTACCAGACTTGGTAAAGGCTGTTTCGGAATTAATAGCGAGAGACATAAAGATCAAAAATAATATGGTAATGTACTTCATAATTAACCTAATTTGCTACGAGTTTAAACTATCAGCTTAGAATTACAAGATTAAGTGTAAATTTCGGATCTAATTTTTTGCCAAACTTCCTGCCATGCACTAGAAAAAAAATGATCTTTAGCTCGTTCTATTTCCGTGACTCTCACAAATGCACGACCGTCCCAGTTCCATGTTACCTCCCGCGGAAACCAATGATCGTCGGTAGGTAAAAAAATCTGTATGGGTGAGGTTACATTTTCCACATCATTCAACAGCGAAAATCCAGGCAAAAATAGATTTTTTAAGAAGTCTGCAAGATTATCCAGATGGATCCTTTGGTTGGCAACGGGGAAAGATAGCTTCGAGAATAAATCCTCAAAGGTATCAGCTAACAACCAATTTGGATTACCAAGAATAGATTCAATCATACTTCTTCGTTCCAAAATCAGCTTTTCATTTATTTCAGGCGATGGGGAGGAATTCAATAATTGCAAAAATTCCTGGATGTGGCCTTCACGATACAAATAAAATAAACTTTCGCGACTATCCAAAATTGGTGAAAGCAAAAATCGCTTTTGAAAATGAAGTCTTTCACCTATCATCAGCATGGCGGGCTCCACCACCGCTGTGTCCGATGCCGACGACAGGTATCGATTGTAGATCTCGACTAACTAGATACTGTAACAAATGTTCTATAGAGAGCTTTGGGTCATAGGTTCCGCGTGCATTCCCATGTGAGGTGGGATTGTATCTCAATAGTAAAATTTTCTGATCCACCAATTCTGATTCTTTAATGCGAAAGGATCGGGCGTTGCCTCCACTAGAAGGCCATATGATGAGAACGAGCCTAGGTTCGAAAACCCCAGTTTTAAAATCCTCCGAGTTCGCGCCAGATCCATACCCACATGGTAAGATTTCATAATCAGGACCCGAAATCATAACCAATAGATTTCCATATCAAATGAATCTATCGATTTAAATTTGGATCGCAATCTTTCCAAAATGAGAACCGGATCTTAAATATTCGAGTGCCTCTTTTATCTCACTCATTGGAAAAACCTTGTCCACCACGGGTCGAAGCCCACTCAATTCGATTGCACGATTCATCTCTTGGAATGCCTTTCGACCACCAACCACGATGCCTTGAATTTTGAGATTGTTCATGACGGCTGGTAACAAATTCAGCTCGCCTGATTTCCCGGCTAAAATTCCAATCAAATGAATAACGCCAAACGGTTTACAGGCGATAATGGATTGTTCTAAGGTTCCGGCTCCACCCACTTCGACAATATGATCCGCCCCTACCTTCTCTGTCATTTCACGAACGACCTTTCCCCATTCTACTTCCTGTTTATAATTGATACAATGATCTGCACCTAATAGTTTCGCTCTTTGAATTTTCTCTTCCGAAGAAGATGTGAGCACAACTTTCGCACCCGCAAGCTTTGCAAATTGCAATCCAAACAGAGATACACCACCTGTTCCTTGAATGACGACAACTTCTCCTGCCACCAAACGACCATATACGTGAAAAGCAGACCAGGCTGTAAGTGCGGCACAAGGTAATGTGGCACCTTCTTCGAAACTAAGATGACTCGGCATTTTTACAAGTCCAGATTCTTGAAAAAGAATGTATTCCCTTAGAGTTCCATCTAAAGGGCCACCTAATGTATGTCTCATTTCTGCATGGGTGGCCTTGTCCGCTATCCAATTCGGTGCAAAAGTTGCCAGCACCTTATCTCCGACCTTAAATTCTGATACTTCACTCCCGATTTCGACAACCTCACCTGCACCGTCACTACAAGGCACCATTGGCGTTGGAAACTTGGGATTGTATTTGCCTGCGATCACGAGGTTATCTCGAAAATTAAGAGAAGTGGCTCTCATTCGGACAAGAACCTGATTCGATTGGGGTTTCTTAGGTTCTGCCACATTTACTAGTGAGAGATTTTGTATGCCAAATGCGGATAATTGAATTTGTTTCATAATGGTAGTATGACTTCCCCTTTTTCATTCATGGGAAAGTAAGGATTGAATGCTACCTCAAAAATATGGCCATCCGGGTCTGCAAAATAGGCACTGTAACCACCCCAAAATACTTTCTGTGGTTCTTTCAAAATGCGTGCACCTAATTTCCTTACGGTTTCGATCACTTGATTTACCTCTTCTTCACTCTCAGTATTATATGCGAGAGTTAGAGCAGAAAAGCCAGTCGGTGAGTCTTCGACAGTTGCATCTTCTGCCAGCGAACGACGATTAAAGAGAGAGAGTATAAGACCATTCAATTGAAAGAATGCAACGGATTCTTGACTCTGCTCCGACTTTTTCCAACCGAGTCCACCTTCATAAAAAGCGAGCGAAGCTTTCAAATCTTTCACTCCAAGAGTGATCAGATTAATTTTCTGTTTCATTATTTTTTCAGTAGAAACTTTGGTAATTATTTAGAAAGTAAATTTTTATGAATATCAAACAATCCTTTCGTGTTGAACGATTCATTCAAATTCTCTCCAGCTACCTCACTTTCATCAGCATGATCAATTGTTTATCGTTCACAGAGGCACAAATCGATTCGAATCAAATCGAAAAACAAAGGAATCATCCGACGATACATTTGACTCACTGTGATATTAATTATCTCAACTATACCTTGTTTCGTGATCTAAAAGCTTTTGGCCGAATGGAGTGTTCCTTTACTGTAGATAGACTCGATTTGAAAATTGAGTGGGTGCGCGAGGATTTGTATGTTTCATCATTTATCACACCTATAAGAGAGCTAACTAACTTAGGAATGATACCCGTATCTATCTTTGCATATATAGGTCTGATTCCAAACTATGAAGAAAGAAGAGCCCAAGTGACAACCGCGGTTTCGTCAAAGAATGGCGTCATCTGGAATCAAAAATATTATCAACACTATGAAACATGGAGCTCTCTGGTTTTAATTCCAGCCATGCCTGTCTATGCACTACTAAGAGATGAAAGCCCTCAAGACCAGGCCCTCCAAGCTACCATTAATCAAATGATTGGTGACCTGCAAGCACGCAGCATGTTGCCAAAATAAATTAGAAAAATTGATTCAAAAGTGAGGGAATTCATATCCCTCACTGAAATTCTATTGAATTTACTTTGCTCCGAGTCCTGTTGTTTTTGCTCCAACAAGAATCGACATATTACCAGCTGGGTGTTTGTTTTCGCGCATGAGCTGGTGGCATTCGCCTGTTCCATTGAATTCAAATGTTTTTGCAAGAACTGGATCCACTTTTTTGTCGATAACTAACTGATTCAAATCTCTGCAATTGTCGTCATTTGCAAAATGGGAACCTTGCAATCTTTTCTGTCTCATCCACAAGTAACGTAAATCAGCTGTTGCATTGAAACCTGTAGTTCCAGCACAAATGACCACCATACCACCTGTTTCACAAACAAAAACGGAAGTAGGGAGTGTGGTTTCGCCTGGATGTTCGAAAACGATTTGAGGATTTTTCCCTTTTCCAGCTATATCCCAGATTGCCTTACCAAACTCTCTTGCATCCTTTGTCCATTGGCCGAATGTTTCTGCCTTGTTGATGTCAGATGTGATGGCACCCCAATGTTTGAAATGGTTACGATTGATAACGCCCGCCGCTCCCAGATTTTTGCAGAATTCAATCTTGTCGTCTGACGAAACAACTGCGATGGGCACTCCGCCAGCGGCCTTTACGATTTGGATTGCCATCGCACCAAGTCCACCTGCACCCCCCCAAATCAATACTACATCACCTGGTTTTACATCATTTGGTTTCCAGTGGTGTAACATGCGATATGCTGTCGCCGCAACGAGCATATAAGCCGCAGAAGCTTCCCAAGTTAGGTGCTTCGGGCGAGGCAAACACTGATGATCCTGGACCTTACAGAATTGTGCAAATGAACCCCAATTAGATTCATAACCCCAAATGATTTGGCTTGGGGCAAACATAGGATCTTTGCCAGCCACGACCCATGGATCTTTGGGATCCCACATCGCACAATGCACAACTACTTCGTCACCGACTTTTACGTTTTTAACTTCCGCACCAACTTTGTAGACGATACCCGACGCATCCGAGCCACCAATGTGAAACTTTTCAGGTTCGCCTTTTTTGTTACGAGCGGCAATCACATCAACTGGATAACCAAGAGCGGCCCAAACGTTGTTATAATTCACCCCAGCCGCCATGACAGCTACCAACACTTCATTTGGTGCAATCTCTGGGACATCTATGACTTCTGCCTGGAAAGATTTTGTAGGCTCACCATATCTCTCGGGACGAATGACTTGGGCATGCATTTTTTTGGGAACTACTCCCAACGGTGGAAGTTCTCCTATGGGAACGATTTCAACATTGCTCATTTGATTACCTATTTAGAACATCTATGGATTCTTTAGTGAATTCTAAGCAAGATAGAATTTACACGTATGCTGTCAATCGCTTCCCCATTCCATGGAAAAGGCAAATGTCCAAGCAGAATGGTATAAAAGATAATCTCGATCACGTTTAAGAGGATACCGGTAGGCCAAACTCAAATTGTATTTTTCAGAAAAATTCCAAGAAAATCCAGCGGATCCTTCCGTGAAAAAAGATGGATTCACCTGATCCTTGTTTTGTGAAAACTCAACTCCATTATAAGGATTTCTATATAAAATTCCAGAGAATAAGGATAATTGATTGATCAAGTAGTAAGTAACATACGCAGATGCAATCCCCGTCTTTTTGTATTCATAGGTCGGTTCTGGTGCGGCCGCTGATGGCAATCTCAAATAATATGGAATCCCATCATTATCTTGCAAATTATTCGGTTGAGGTCTTGTCAATGGCTGAATGCCACCTAGCTTTGTTACGAAGGACCACTTCTCATACATGTAACCTAATTTGATAAACCCAGTTCCAGAATAATAATTTCCACCTGTAAATCTATCTGTATCGGGTCCAGAAGGGAACCCAACCGAACCTTCTATTACAAAAAAATATGGTTTGTCCAAATCAAAAAACGGTTGGTATTTAAATCCTAGATAGGGCTTTCCGATTCGTGCCGCATCATCTCTGTTACGTTGCTGGTAATAATTCCACGGGACGGAAGCATTCAATGAAAATCTTCCATCATAAAAATTCATCTCTACAAAGGCACTAGTCGTAAAGAGATGGCTATTTTCGCGAGTAGACTGATAATAATCTTGAGTTAACACTAGATAATTTGCTGGTTTTTCTCTTTTGCCTGTAAATGGGTCAACAAATCGAGTAGTTGCTACTGGACTATCGGAAGATCCAGTGTGATGAGCGTTGATTGCGTTGGGAAAATTGATAAGGCTTAAAAATAGTACCATCAAAAAAATTCTGAAAAATACCTTCAATTTTAAGCCTACTTGAATGGATTTGTTTAAATTAGCTCTCAACTGAAATTGGTAATCTGTGTATGGGAAACTTGAGCAGAATGTCTTGAAATTCATTTTTCAACTCCTGGAAAACAACCTGGGAAGTTGATAACGAGATCTTCTACCTTTAAGTTTCGTTCAACGATTGAATATAAATCTGTATTGGATATCGAAGTAATAATGATTTCGGAATCAGATAAATTAAATGCTGTTTGTAAAAAACTAACGGAGACTCCTCTTTCAACCAAATCTCGTAACAGATTTGAATGCTGAAATCCTATTTCAATTGCTCTTTGCCGAGAACCATTTACGCTAAGTTTGCATTTTGGACGAAGAGTAGCACTCCCTTGACCCAATAATAACTTAATTGTCTTTACCGTGTTTGGTGTTCCAATCTTAGTGATCGTCGCTCTCAAATAGATATTTTCCCATGTAAGCGTTGCTAATGAAATAACTCCAGTTGGCGCATCAAAAATTGTTTTAGTCGCAGTTGATCGAAATGTTGATCCCGTATCTATACTACTTGTGTTTTGCGTAAAATTTACCTCACGCACTCCATTCAAAAAAGAGTAAGACCTGCCAAAAGGATCCGTTGTTGGTAAATCTAACGGAAGAGTAAACGGAGTGTGTGTTTTTACTTCAACTTCTCTTTGACTTAATACTCCAAAAATTCGATCAGGAGGATTAAATCGATAAGTGCCAGTTTCCCATTGCACATAGCTTTCACTTGAGGTATTTATCTCGTAAGTACTACCGCCTGTGATGATTGAATAATTAGCCAGACTATCGTCTAACTGATTATCAAAAAAATGAAGATCTGAGCGTAACTGAACTGTGGAGTTATTTCTAATCGTTAATAAATTTTGAAGTATCGTTACCTTTTCGAGATTTGAATCACCGACGGACCCAAACGTACAATTCACTACAAGCATTAACGAAGAGATTAAACTGAAAATGGATTTTATCACAGCTCTTTCGTTATCCAAAACGTATCATCGATTTGTAAAAGGATTAGAAAATTGAGGATCATTGATAAACTGTTGGTCAGTTAATGATAATAAAAAATTGATAAGATCCTCTTTTTCGCTTGGTTGGATTGTGAATGGTCGTATGAGTCCCGTGTCAACATTTGGATGGCCATTCCCACCATTGGCATATTGAGTGATCACTTTTGCCAACGCATTACGTGCACAAGTCTCTCTGGTCGCACCGTTCGCTAAACCTGTCACATGATTCGGATTTGCACTATTATCGCACATAATGCTTCCATCATGCATATATGGGAATGTCAATCCGACGTTTCTAAGACTAGGTGCTTTAAATTTTCCTTGGTCCGATTCTTGAAGCGTAATTTCTTTAAGTCCTTGTTTCGCAATCGGAAGTGCATCGAAATAAGCCTTTGTATGAGTTCCATTATTATGATATGCAAACTCCGATTGAGATTGGCCAGTATGCAAATTTGTATCTGTAAAATTAAATCCTCCGTGACAATGAAAACATTCGGCTGTTTCGCCATTGAAAAAATTTGAACCTCTGCTCGCGGACGCCGAGTAACCAGACCTATCACCTTCTTTGGCTTTATCGAAAGGTGACCATCCAGATATCATCGACCGTTGAAAACTAGAAAGTGCAAATCGTACGTTTTGTTCATTAACGGCAGTATCTGCATTTCCAAAAGCTGCAACAAAAAGCCGTTGATAAGCGGAATCATTTTTAAGTTTAGTAAGATAATCGTTATTAGTAAGACCAAGTTCAATTGGAGTTTCACCAAACAACGGAACTCGTGATTGAACTTCTAAACTTGTCATTTGCGTATTTGCCCATGTCAGCTTAGTGTTATATGCAACGTTTGTTAAATGTTGAGAATTTCTTGGGTGTGTTTCATTTGTGATTCCTTTCGGGAGATCCTTTCCATCGGAAAAAGCCAATGATTGAAAATGACATGAGGAGCAAGACATGGTCTCATCGCCAGATAACTTTTTTTCATAAAACAAATGACGTCCCAACGCAACTTTTGCCTTCGTCATCGGGTTTTCCGCTGGTACTCGCGGGGTTGGGAAACCAGGTGGTAATACCCAAACCCAATCTGAAGTATTTAGAATACCCGCAAGCAACAACAAATCCATATCGTTGTTCTTATCTTTGGAAGGTAAGATGTTACAACTAAATCCAAATATCAAGGTTAGTAAAAGTAAAAATGATTTCATGGTATCCTCTAACATTTTGAAAGATAAATCCCATGAGGAGCAACTTTGTTACTCCCCATGAGAATCGAATCATTTCAAAGAAAAAACTTTTTGAGTGATCGAACTATCTACACTTCCCGTGCCAGCTGCTACATCTGTAGAAGTCAATGAACCGGATGTTGTCACTCTTCCTTTTATTCCAAAACCTTGCACAAGAGTGTTGCAGAAACTTCCCGCACCCAAAGGCATACAAGAATTTGCTCCTGCCGTAGTAAATCCTGATAACAGCTGGTCTAAGTCTATTTGGATTACTTGTGATTGAGGATTAAAGGCTCCAGTAACTTGAATCCTTGGACGAAATTTTAAAGGACAATTTCCAGTCCCGGTAATAGTATCATTTGTACAACTATTGCCAGTCGCTCCTTGAGAGCCTAGGTGAAATTGTGTATAATTACTTCCACCATCTAGCGAAAACTCTATGTTGGCAAATTTATAACCTAATGTCCAAGACCAGTACATCTGTGTAACATTCAATGGTGCAGAAGCGGTCGATGATTGCATATGATTCATCGTCTCTGGAACACCTACTGTGAATTGAACACCTTTATATAGCCCGCCTGCAGCAACTCCTCTTACGAGACTGTTTTGTGCAGCAGTACCACGACCAGTGGAAGCATTTCCATTCTCAAAATCGATTAACGCCACATTATTTCCTTGCCAGATTCCGTCGGTTGTCAACGTAACGTCAGTTAATCCATCATTAAGACCGATAAGCTTTACTTCCGAGATGTACATTCGGAGATCTCGAAAAATCACGCTCCGACCGTCTACCGTTACTGCCTTATTGGATTCATATCCGCCAGCACTTGTTTTGATTTGAAAATCCAAGTTTACAGCTGTCGGATTTGCTATTGCCGCCAATGCAAGCAAAGAAGCATTCTCGTTGTCCTTTTCATTTGAGGGCGTATTGCACGAAGTCAAGGTCAGAATTGTAGCTATAATTAAAAATAATTTTTTCATAATATACCTATATAATAATTTATTAATTGGAGGTCGATTCCAAGCATTCAATTTCGAAAATTTAGAGAAAGGTTAGCTAAATTTGGGTGGTTTGATCAGAAGCAAATCCCACCCATCCCGTGTCATGTCCGTGAATTTGGGAGTTGAGATTTCTTCAAATAGGTGAGGTATAAAAACGTGAGTGTGGGCCGAAGGATGCCAGACTTGGTGATAGATAGAGAGGCGTGCTAAAGATGATTTCTTTTTTTTGCAAGAGCAGATATGGACTTCGCCGTGAGCTGCAGTATGGCAATTTAATTCCGCGGATTCATGATCTTCTTTGGTCGCTAGAAGAAGAGTGCCCATTTTTTTCAGTTTTTTGAAGAGTTTGTCTTCAGCATTGGCGTGTTTTTCGAGCTTGGAGCCGTGATTGCAGCTACAAATTTTAGAGGCGTCTTCTGCGCATACTCCTAGTAGACCACTTCCCAAAAAAATGGTCTGGGCGAACAAAATCGGAAGGAGAAACGCAGATAAACCGCGATGAAAAGCCATCTATTTCTCAGACAATCGGACCAACCTCAAAAATCCACTCAATTTTTAGATTACGGTCCAGATTCTAAAAGCTCAAGTGCTTTCGTTAGTTTCATTGTTTCTGCAACGTTGATTGGTGTTTTACCCCATTTATCTGGTGCGTTTTTATCTGCGCCAGCTTGCAGTAATAGTTTGATCAGAACGTACTTTTCATTAATGACCGCATTATGGAGTTTTGTGGAACCGTACTGGTCAAGGGCATTTAAATCTTTTTCATACTTTAACAAAGATTCTACTACTTTATAGTTTTCATTAATAATCGCTTGGTCTAAAGACGTTAAACTTTTTTTGTTCGCCAAACCCGTATAAGCATTGGAACTTCCTAGTAATTCCAACAATTCAATCTTGCTACCGACTACCGCCTCATGCAATGCGGTGTTTCCAAGAAGGTTGGTTTCGTCAACCTTTGCTCCAGAATCAATTAAAAGCCTCATGATATTGGGTTTAAGAATTTCTCCATTTTCCGAAGTGCCCATATTTACCATAGCAATCAGAGCGGTATTTCCTTGAGAATCCTTTTGATCAATGGGTGCACCTGCGGAGAGAAGTATTTTAATGAATTCAGGGTTTTGTGTAAAAACGGCGCCCATTAAAGCAGTTTTCCCACCCTTTGCTTGAGCTCGTATATTTGCCTTGGCAGAAAGCAAAAATTGTAGATGTTCCTTTTTATCTGTCGAGGATTGTGCGATGGTAATGAGAGGTGTTTCTTCAAATCTATCTTTCGTTTCTAGATTCGCGCCTTTCTTTAAGAATAGATCAAAAATGTATTTGTCCAATTTGCGAGTTTTCGTGATGTAATAGTGGAAATGAGAGCGACCATCAAATAGCTCTCCCAGTTTGAAATTGGGATCCACACCTTCTTCCAAAAAGATTCGGATGAGATCTTTTTTTTTAAATTGGATCGCTAGTGCCAAGGGTGTTTGGCGTGTAAAGGTGATGGGATTCAATGTTGATCCACGCAATATCAACTCGCTCGCCAGCTCCACACTTCCTGTTTCGGCGGCATAGTGCATTGGTGTGTATCCATCTATCTTACGAACTGCATTGACATCAAATCCCCTTTTGATGCTGTCAAGAACTGACTTTGGTGTCGTGTTTCTTCCCACTTCAAAGTCCACAGCAAATAGGGAGGAAAAAATAGGGAGAATCCAGATACAAACAAGAAGAAACTGTCTCATGTTGCTAAGGAAATCATTCTTAGGAATCTCGAGTCAATCGCAAGATTTTGCCAAAAACCTTCTTTTTTTCCAGGCTTTTTTATGGTCATACCGCCCTGATCCGGAAATTATGGAGAAAGTGACACCAAAACAATAGGTGGATTCAAATGAAACGCACAGAACTAGAACGCAGAGAACGCGATCTGCGAAAAATGGAAAAGAAAAAGATAGTAAACGGTGAAAAAGAAAGTATGAGTGTGGGCGACTACATTGATGCTCTTTTTGGCTTGTTTCGCTATGATACAGAAGAGATTTTCAACGCCTCGGACGACGAAAATGTCCTCGAAATCCTTGAAAATATGAAAGGAGAGCATCCCGAGAAACAATGGGATGTGATCATTCGGAAAGCGGTCAACAAGACGAAAGTGGCCCAAAAGGAAAAAGCATACGAAGCACTGAGAAATCTTGCTGGAGTAGAAGTCGGAGTAGCGTAAGCTTCGATTTATCAAATCCAATCAGACGGCGAATGAATCATTCGCCTACTGATTTGTTTTTGTTTTTATTAAACATCAGCATAGATCGAGGCATTCAAAAACCTCGATATGCTATCTAAATTCTTTGCTAAATCTCGATACAACAATGCAGAATGGAATAGCGATTTTTTCTGAATCTTCTTCTTTCTGATCTTTGACTCATTCTTTTTATTTAGCTGGATCATTTCAAAACGATAAGCTCTACTTTGGTTACGAATCTTTGGATTCCCGAGAATATCAAAAGATTCACTCTTCTCTAAATTCTCCAAGAGAAGTTCATAATGCTTTTTTAAAAGTTCGATTTGGTCTCTAATTGCGTTCTGAAAAGACTTATCAAGCGTTAGTTTTTGACGATGGGATTTACGAAGTTTTCGAGCTATAGCCGCAAAATTATCTCCCATCTCTTCGACCGCTTTAACGCGTTCCATAATACCTAAAACATCTTTTCCAAAACTACCGATAATACCTGCTTCTTGCACTTGGTTTAAATACTGCAATACTTCGGTTCGAATTTGATCCAACTCTTCTTCTTTTTTGAGAACTTGCAAAACCCGATCAGAATCATAAGGTTCCAAGATTAACTGCTCTGTTAGACGAAAGAAGTCGTATGTTTCACGAATGATCTTTTTTGTATATTCCACAAGCTCTACCATCGCGAGCTCAGTGGTATTAACAGCACCTGAACGTAGTAATCGGATCGAATCTTTAGTTCCGACAAGTTTGGATCCAAATGAATCAACGATCCAACTAACAAACTTGGAAAGCCTATTTACAAACCAAATCAGAATGAGTGTGTTCGTTACGTTGAATAAAGTGTGGAATAATGAGATGTGAAATCGTGTAGATTCTTTATCACTGAGTGGATCACCTGGAATGATTTGGTCAATCATACCAGTGAATGCCTTAAAGAAGATAAGTGCCCATATCACTCCGAAGATATTAAACATTGTGTGGGCCAGCGCGGCTTTCTTTGCATTTCGATTACCAGCTAGAGCCGCAAGGTTTGCAGTGATGGTGGTTCCTATATTTTCACCAAGTATCATACCATAGGCGGCATCGATCGGTATAAATCCTGAAAAAGCAAGGGTAATGGTAATGGTTGTCGAAGCAGAAGAAGATTGGATGATGATCGTAAGCAAAGTTCCAATCAATACGAACAGTAATATGGTATTAAATCCCATATTTACGTATTGTTGAAGGAATTGAAAAGTTTGTGGGTCTTTGGCAGAATCGGGAACAGATGATTTTAAAAAATCCAAACCCAAAAATAAAAAACCAAATCCAATAAATAAACTGCCGAGACCTGAGCGGCTCTCTTTTTTGGAGAAAGCCAAAACCATCCCTAATGCAATCGCAGGGAGTGCAAAATTTGCTATGTTAAATTTAAAACCAAGTGTAGATACAATCCAAGCTGTTACAGTTGTCCCGATATTTGCACCCATAATGACGCCGACTGCCTGCGTTAGCTGCATAAGCCCGGCATTCACAAATCCAACAACTAGAACTGTGGTTGCGGAGGATGATTGAATCGTTGCGGTAATGAAGATACCACTAAAAACTGCTGAGACACGATTCCGTGTCATGGAAGAAAGAAAGGATCGAAGTCGATCTCCCGCAACACGTTGCAAAGATTCGCTAAGGAGCTTCATTCCGTAAATAAAAATCGCTAAGCCGCCAAGGACTTGAATGAGTAGAGACCAGTTCATATTTTTTTTTGAAACCGATTGTAAAAATCTCACAAACGATTCTGGTACCAACCTTTTATTGGGTTGCACTATTTTTTTCCACTGAGATTTTGTAACGAATATGTCAAATACGATCAGCAAAGGAAAGGTAGTAGGATTTTCCTATCACCTTAAAAACTCCCAGGGAGCAACTCTGGACCAATCAGACGAGCCCTTAATGTATCTTCATGGAGAAGGGAATATCATTCCTGGCTTGGAAAAAGAGTTAGAAGGACTCAAAGGCGGAGACTCAAAACAAGTCACTGTTTCCCCAGAAGATGGTTATGGGACATATGATGAAGCGTTAGTTTTTCAAGTGCCTAAAGCTGAGCTCCCACCAGAAGCTGATTTAGAAATCGGTATGGAATTTCAAACCGACACAGCTGATGGACGAATGGTCCTTTACTTACAAGAAATCAGAGAAACGGATGTTATCTTAAACGGAAATCATCCGTTAGCTGGTGAGACTTTGCATTTCGATGTCACAATCAAAGAAATTCGTGAAGCAACGAAAGAAGAGAAGGAACATGGTCATGTGCACGGTCCTGGCGGCCACCATCACCACTAAATCAAAATAATTTAATTTAATCCACTCTGGATCTTACTTTCCTATTGCTTTTTCGAGAGCGTGTTTTAGGCTGGTTACAGATTCAGAGTATTGTAGATTTTTCACCGCCGAAGTAGTCCTTTCTAGCTTGCACGCCGATAGCTTTCTTAAGTTTTCCTGCATTTCCCTGGAGTTCCTACCAAATCCCCTTTTCACAATTGGGTATCCCGTCGATTGAAAATTCCAGAATAACCGAGTCCAAATTTGATTTTAGAGGACATAATATGTCAGTAAACATTTACGTTGGAAACCTTTCTTATGATATGACCGAAGGCAAGCTGAGCGAGCTTTTTGGTGCACATGGCGCAGTAACTTCTGCAAAGATCATCACTGATCAGTATTCTGGAAGATCGAAAGGTTTTGGCTTTATCGAAATGAAAGACGGTCAGGAAGCTGACAATGCGATCAAAGATTTGAACGGAAAGAACATTCTTAACCGTGAGATGAAAGTAAACATCGCAAAACCAAAAACAAACAACTGGAGATAATCTCTCTTTGTTGATCCACTGTTGGTTCTGAGTTTCAGCGCTCACCACAGTGGATTTTTTTTGTTCTCACCTAGCTTTCATTTTTACTTCTCAATCTTTCTGGCAAGAGCTGTAGATTAAAGTTCTTCGACATCTTTACCATCTGCTCATCGGTGATTCCATGAATATTTTCACCTTCATGTCGGTTTTCCATTGTACAAACAAAGATTTGATAGGAATATTTTTTTCCTAATTCGAGGTAAGGCTGAATTTCCCATAACAATGCGAAGGTTTGGTCCACTAAGATTCTTGGAGCTTCTGCCTTCATTGCAATTTCTACTTTGTTTTGGCAGTCCTTATAAGCCAAATGGTTACGTTTAAAGTCGAAAACATAATTGCCCTTTTCATCCATAAAAAATGTATCCAATGAAAATGACTGAAATCCAGCCAACTCAGATAACATATCGGCAAAAGTTGATTTACCAGAACCAGGCAATCCTCGGACTAAAACTAATTTTTTTATTTCCATTTTTTTTGAACGATTGAATCAATAAAACGTTCGCCCTCAGATTCGCAAGACCAAACGATGAAAGCAATTACAATCGGAGTTACTTATGCCTTACGAGTTTTATAAAGTCATGCATGTTTTTGGAATGTTTTTGCTCTTTCTTTCCCTTGGTGGAATCTCTCTCTTCACAATCAACGGCGGAAAAAAGTCTGAAAACAAATGGAAAGCCATTGTCGCTATCACTCATGGTGTTGCCACTCTCTTGATTCTTGCTGGTGGTTTCGGCCTTCTTGCTGTCAAATACAGTGCGGGATGGCCGGTGTGGGTGTACCCGAAAATTTTCATTTGGCTTCTATTTGGTGGTGTGCTGGCACTTGCGTACAAATCAGAAAAAATTGCAAAGGCATTGTGGGTTATCTTACCACTGCTTGGTGGTATTGCTACGATCCTTGCTGTTTATAAACCTTACGAATAAATTAGAGTTATCAAGACCTATTGGCACTTAAATGCAAATTCTTCCTTCCTCACTAATTCGTAGGTAGTTTCTGCAAATTTTTCGTAGCAGGAATTAGTTATATTTTGCTTTTCACGGGGAAGGAAGGAATAAATACTTACGGTTTGAATTTTTGATTCATTGATCTTTTTACCGATTTCAATTTCATCGGCAGTATTTTTTGATAAGATGACTGCCTTTTTAAAATACAAATCACCAGTGTAGGCGATTATCAGTTCATCACGTATCACATTGAGTTCACTGGTCGAACTACTCACAAAATCAACGTACTTTTTGTTCGATTTTACGTTACTACTCAAAAGTTTAAACAAAAGCAGATTTAAAAACAACGTGAGAATCAAGATTACATTTAAGGCAATTTTTAGTCCTTTTTTTTGAGTATTCCTTTCGAAATAAAAATATAAAGACAAAAATGGAAAGATAGCGGGTGTTAAGTATCTTGTACCCCAATCAATCCAAGAATCATTTGGAGATAAGAAAGCTAATATTATAAAAAATATAAGGATCAGATAAAAATAAAATTTCTCTTTTTTGGGCAAATGTTTCCAGCTCAATAAACAAAGAATGAAAACAATTAGGAATATTGGCATAAAACCAAAAAATCCAAGTCTAACTTTGTTAAAAAAAAGTAGCGAACTAATAATGGATAGCCTGTCATCAATTTGATTCAAAATTCCAACGCGATTCGAAAGGTAACGCATCCCTAAAGGATGTCCAAAGTGGTGGTAATTATAAAGAAAGAAAACCAAGAGAAATAAGAGAGAGAAAGTAAGAAAAATTTGATTTTCTTTTATGAATCGCCAATCTTCTGTTTTGTGGAGTAGAATCCAGATCAGGAATGCCAACGAAAAAAAAGTGAAGTATTCTGGACGGATCGAAAAAACAATCACTAAAAGCAAGGCATACAGAATACTCTCTATTGTAGATAAAGGTTTATCCGTTTCAAAAAATCGGTTCATACCTAACACAATTAGGAATAAGCAGATCGATACATCGAGGAATAGTAAAGAATGCAAAACAACTGAGGTACAAAGTAGAAGTGCGAAATAATATTTTAATCCAAATTTACGGTAGCATAAGTAAAATGTGAATGTAGCAAAGATTACGGATGTATAATATGTAACATTAGGATTATCGAAGATAACTAACAAAATGGCAGTGATCAGATTCAGCGCAGTGGGAAAGGGTGCCCGTACATTGCCTTTCACTTCATTTAGCCAATGAAAATAAGGATTCCATTGATACTTAGGATCAATCGACTTTGCTAAGTAGAAAAATTCCGGTTCAAGCACTTGAAAATGGATGATACTTTTTGCTTGAATGAGTTTTACCATCGCATCTGAGACGATCAGATTTTTGGTTTCAATGGTTCGAAAGAACATACCGAAAATGAGAAGCAAAGGGAACAAAAAGTATAAGTGACGTTTCATCGCGTGCCGTATTTTAACATGAGATTCGGTAAGTTGGCAACTCTTCTAAAAGAAAGACTGGACGTTTTTAGAATCGAAACAATAAGCTATGGATACGGTGCGGGAAGTACTTAATTTCAAAACTTTATTATGGACGGTGATCCTTTCCATAGGTTATATCATCTGCTCCAAGATTGGGTTTCAACTTGCATTTTTAAATAGCCAAGTTTCTCCAGTTTGGCCTCCAGAAGGTATGGCTTTGACGGCGATTCTCTTTTTGGGACCGCAAGCCGTTCCTGGAATCTTTTTCGGTGCATTTTTAGCGAATTTTCTTAACAATCCGCACCTACCTACTGCACTTCTGATCGGCGTGGGAAACACCTTAAGTTCATCGATCAATGCATATCTTATCATTAAGCTAACTGGCAATCGTGACCCACTGTATTCTACAAGAGGATTGATTTTATTTTTTTCTATATGTTCTATCACTGGTTCTGCGATATCTGCAGGCATAGGTGTCTCCAGTCTCTATCTTTGGAATTTTTTACCAGCAGAAGCTTATTTCAACGTTTTGTTTACTTGGTTTTCAGGAGAGATGCAAGGGTTTTTGATCGTTGCTCCACTTTTGTATGTATGGTTACATCCAAAGGAAGTCATGAAAGTCAAATGGTATTCCAAACTAGAATTGATCTTTTGGGGAGGACTCATCTACCTTTCGGCTCTGATCGCTTTTTCAGATGTGTTGCCACTTTTATTTTTACCAATACCGTTTGTAATTATTTCTAGCCTTCGGTTTCGCCAATATGGCGCAACACTAGCCAGTGCGATTCTTTCTTATACTGCCGTTACGCAAACCATCCAAGGGGTAGGTGTTTTTGCGATGAAGAATGCCGGCAATCTTTCAATCAATGATTCATTGATCTATCTCGATTCATTTTTATTTAGTATCAATGGTATCGCATACTTTTTAGTAACAGTTTCGAGGGAAAGGGAACGTGCCAAACAAGACGCTGTTGAGTCTTTGCAAGGTCTAAACCGGCTAAAAGAAATTGCAAATGAGGAGTTGGAGAAAAAGGTTTTTGAACGAACTAAGGTAATTGAAACCCAGCGACTCGAAATCGAAAAACAATTGCAAGTTGCTAAGAGAATTCAGGAATCCTTGTTTCCTACGAAAGCCATTTATCCAGAACCATTCGAAATCATTTTTCGAAACGTTCCTATGATGCAAGTCGGTGGAGATTTATTTGATATCAATTGGAATCCAAGCACAAAAGAACTTGGAGTATTTATTTGTGATGTATCGGGTCATGGAATACCAGCGGCATTCTTGTCAGCATTGGTGAAGATGTCTCTCGATTATTGGGTGCAACACCCATACCAATTGGCAGAAAGTATAAAACACATCCAAACTCAAATTTCAGCAAATCTTAGAGAGCATTTTGTTACGGCAAGCTTCGTTCATATTGATACAAAAACAGGAAAGCTGAAGTTTGCTCGTGCTGGTCATTTTCCTTTGTATATCATTCGGGAGAATGGAGAGTTATTGACGATCAATCCAAAAGGTCGAGCGATCACTCCTACCTTCCCGCTTAACATTGAGGAGTCATTTTTTGACCTGCGAGTTGGAGATTTGATTGTACTACTTACAGACGGACTCACTGAAGCATCTCCACGCGGCAAAATGGTATTATACGGAGAAGACACCCTACTCCAGCTTATTTCCGATCATCGAAAAAAACCACTTCTCGAGATTCAAAATCTCGTATTTGATACAATTATCCAGTATTCGGGAGGGATCGAAGCGGTTCAGGATGATCTCACCCTTGCTTTGATCCGCTACAAAACTCCATAACTCCCCGCCGACTTGATCTACTTTGTCGATTTTATTGAAATAAAGCGACATAATGTTCGAATTTGTATAAGAATTTGGATACTATACCCTTCAAATCGCAGAATTAATATGTTTTTATAGATCTTTCATCCAATATATTGGATTTAATTTGACAATAGCAGAGACTTATTTCTTTTAGATTCATATTCGGTTTGGAAGGGGGGTATCAAATATGAAGTTTTATTCAAGACAAACGGTTACTTTACTTTGTGTTTTGATTACGACGTCCCTTTTGGGGCAGACCGCAGTCCCAAATTTAGATCCACCAGAGGATGTAAAATACAAAAGCCAGCCTAACGACGGAAAAGGAATTGAGTCCATTCAAAAGGAACTCAACGAAGAAGAACGTAAGAATGAAAAAGATTATTATGTAAATCCCAAAAGTTATGGAACCACAAGGATTCTTGTTCCACAAACTTATGTTAAGCCCTTAAATCAAACGGGAATCAGTGCATTCAAAAATCTGGATTGGGCAGAAGCAGGTCTCGATTACCGAACTCGCTATGAACATAGGGAAAATGACATTCGGAGACCAGACTCTGGAGTGGATCGACCACTTTTACTACGAACGAGAGGATACTTCGGCATTAAGGAAGTACTGGATCCATTTCGATTTGTCGTGGAAATTGAAGATGCTCAAAGAGAATTTAGTAAGTATGATATTGACAATCGAGATTATAATCGGGCTGAACCGATCAATGCGTTTGGTGAATTATATTTTAAAAATGGATTAGGCATCAACCGCCCAGTTAGCATACGTTATGGAATCATGTCATTCGAATTTCTAGATCGTAGATTGATCGGTCTAAACGAATGGAGAAATACAACGAATACCTTTCAAGGTGCTAAAATTTCCTTAGGCAAAGATCAAAATAATTGGAGCATAGATTTCCTTGCTTTAAAACCATTGGAAAGACTTACCAACGAATTGGATAAACCTGTTCGAAACCAAGTTCTAACGGGTGTAATAGGTCACATAAGACATTGGTCAAAGATCATAACGATCGAACCATTCTATCTTGGGCTTCATCAATCCAGATTGGAACAATCCATTTTCAATGAATCGAAATTGGCATTTGAACCAAATAATAGAGTGGGACGAGAGATACATACCACAGGTGTTCGAATCTACAACGTTTATATGTCCGGCTTCGACTATGATATATCAGCGATGAAACAATATGGTGTCAATGATACGGAGAAGCAACAACGTCATGAAGCATATGCCTTTACATTTGATACAGGATATTCATTCAATCATCCTTGGAAACCGCGTACTGGTTTCTTTTTCGGCTATGTAACAGGAGATAGAAATCCAAATGATAACACCAACCAAAGGTTCGAAAGACTCTTTGGTTTTGCTAGACCTTGGTCTAGCAATGATTATATCCAAATGGAGAATCTAAAGTCTCCAAAGTTTGTTATCGAATTTGAACCGATTCGAGGTTTCAAAATGGATACAGCTGTTGTTTGGTTTTACCTTGCAAGTCCGAGAGATAGATGGAGTGGAGTCGGAAACCTACGCGACCAAACGGGCAAAAGTGGTGATTTTATGGGATTTGAATATAATTATAGGTTGAGATTTGATATTAATTCAAGAGTAAAAGCAAATATCGGTTATGCTTACTTCAAACCTGGTGATTTCACTATCAATACAACAGGTAGAGAAATGAACTCACACTTCGGCTACTTAGAAATGATGTATAGTTTATTTTAAAATGAAGACGATCAACTTATATGTTCAAGATGAAAATCCAAGGAATGTTTATATGAATAGAGGTTTCAAAATTCTACTCATTTTTGTTGTATTCATAATTTACGTAAGTTGCAATAAATCCGAGCCGTTAGACTTAAAGTCCAAAGGCGAATACTTACGTCTTCTTCAAAACACTCCATCTGGTAATTGTGCCCTTATTGAAAAAACTATTGGTACGGATGGAAACACAATCTATTCTGCTAAAGCAAGTAATGTAAACTCTGGAAGGTGCGAAGAGCGAACATTTCACACACTGACATCAAATCCTGAAGAAGCCAAAATCGGATATGACGCATATTATAACGGAATGGCACTAACATTTAACAAATATTCTGAGTGCACTGATCTTGTCAAAACTAGCATATCAAATCGAGAATCAGTCACTTCGAATAGCTTGTCTGAATCTGCGAAAGCCAGTGCCAGTGGTTGCATACTCGTCGTTCCAAAAGTATACCTATGCAAAGATGATGCGAGTTTGAATTCACTCAAAGGATCATTTCGTTACCTTTCCATTTCGAACGCAAAAGTAGATATGAAATTGAATTATGACAGCACTGTTGCATCAAATGCGATTATCAACAAATCATTAGATCTCAAGTATGAAGAAGTTGTCATTGGCAATCTACGAATAGCCAACCCAGGTGAAATTACAATATTTGAGGGAGCAGAAGCAAATGCGCTTCTACCCGCTCTCACCCAAGATGCCGCTTGTTTTAAGAAAGTGATCTTAGGTAATACGAATCTTAAATCGGCTTATGCTAAGATTCCATCCGTTCAAGAATTTTTTAAAGAAGAAATCAACGTATCCGATCGCAAAGCTGTTACAGAAACCATCACTCCAAATTTATTCTGCCGATATGGTGCAAATGTCAGTGAAACGCAAGTTTCGGGAGCGACCGCAGTAATTGGAATTTGTCCGCCTAATTATCCTATATATTAATTTAACGAGGAATAAAATGAAAAGTAAAAACCTAATCATCATGAGCTTGATTCTATTTAGTAGTCTCAAGTTGCAGTCACAAGAAGTAAGGATACTAAATGTATCATACGACCCAACGAGAGAATTGTATGCAGAGTACAACCAGATGTTTTCCAAATATTGGGAATCTAAATCTGGAAACAAAGTAAAAATCAACCAATCGCATGCTGGAAGTGGAAAACAAGCAAGATCTGTAATTGATGGATTGGAAGCGGATATCGTCACCTTGGCGTTAGCTTATGATATAGATATCATTGCATCAAAGGGACTCATTTCACGTGATTGGGCAAAATCACTACCTAACAATAGCACACCCTATACTTCCACAATCGTCTTTGTCGTAAGAAAGGGAAACCCAAAGAATATTAAAGATTGGGATGATTTAGTGAAGCCCAAAGTAAGCGTGATTACACCCAATCCAAAAACAAGTGGAGGTGCACGTTGGAATTATTTAGCCGCTTGGGCATTTGCAGAAAAAAAATTCAAAAATGACAGAGCTAAGGTGGAATCATTTATCAAAACACTTTATAAAAATGTTCCCGTTTTAGATTCAGGAGCGAGGGGATCCAGCACAACCTTTGCAAAAAATGAACTTGGTGATGTCTTACTCGCATGGGAGAATGAGTCTTTTTTAATTCTTGAAGAATTTGGAAAAGATAAGTTTGAAGTTGTGATTCCAAGTATGAGTATCTTAGCCGAGCCACCGGTCGCACTCGTGGAAGGCTATGCTGAGAAACATGGGACTATGGAAGTTTCACAAGCCTACTTAAAATCCTTATATTCCGAACCTGCTCAAGAAATCATCGCAAAACATGGATATAGACCTCGAAATGAGAAAATTTTAAAGAAGTATGAAAATAAATTTCCAAAAATTGAACTCGTAACAATCGACCATGATTTTGGTGGCTGGATTAAAGCTCAAAAAGATCACTTTGCTGATGGGGCTTCCTTCGATCAGATATACGCGAAGTAAGGGTAAATCCCAGTTTCTTTCCAATCCAAATAAAACTGGGAAAACTCAAAAAAGATCAATGCGAAAGCATCTGGAAAAAATCATTTCCCTTATCATCGACGACAATAAAGGCAGGAAAGTTTTCCACTTCGATCGCCCAGATTGCTTCCATGCCAAGTTCTGGATAATCTAACACCTCGACTTTCTTTATATTTTCTTTAGCAAGTAAAGCGGCAGGTCCACCAATGGATCCCAAATAAAATCCACCGTTCTTTTTGCAACTGTCAGTGACAATCTTGGATCTGTTTCCTTTCGCAAGTGAAATCATAGAATATCCCTTCTCTTGGAATAGGGGAACGTAACTATCCATTCTACCAGCAGTAGTGGGTCCAAAGGAGCCAGACGGCATCCCTTCTGGTGTTTTCGCTGGACCTGCGTAGTAGATCGGATGATTTTTGAAGTAGTCAGGGAGTGGTTCGCCCTTGTCTAATTTTTCTTTTAACTTCGCATGAGCAATGTCACGTGCGACAACGAGTCTTCCTGACAACATAACCCTCGTTTTAACAGGGTGTTTGCTAAGAATTGCAAGTATTTCATTCATCGGTTGATTCAAATTGATATGAACTGCTTCTGTGTTTGTATCTGTATCGTCAACAGTCGGTAAGAAGCGTGCAGGATCATATTCTAACTGTTCGATATAGATTCCATCTTTTGTAATTTTTGCTTTGAGATTGCGATCCGCACTGCAGCTCACACCTAAACCAACTGGACAGGAAGCACCATGTCTCGGTAATCGAATGATTCGAAAATCATGTGCAAGGTATTTCCCACCAAATTGTGCACCAATACCAGATTGCTGTGCAGCCTTTAACATTTTAGCTTCGAGCTCAATATCTCTAAAGGCAACGCCGTCTTTATTGCCTTTTGTTGGCAAATGATCCAGATAACCTGTCGAGGCAAGTTTGACTGTTTTGAGATTCATCTCCGCGGAGGTTCCACCAATGACAACCGCTATATGGTATGGAGGACAGGCTGATGTTCCAAGATTTGCCACTTTATCGGCTATAAACTTTTCAAGTGATGTTGGATTGAGTAACGCTTTAGTTTCTTGGTATAAATAAGTTTTGTTTGCTGATCCACCACCCTTTGCAATAAAGAGGAATGAGTATTTATCTCCAGGCGTTGCATAGATATCAACTTGTGCCGGCAGATTGGAACCAGAGTTTACTTCTTCATACATACTAAGCGGAACAACCTGCGAATAACGCAAGTTACGATTTAAATATGTATTGTAAATACCACGTGATAGTGCTTCGGCGTCATCAGCGCCCGTAAAAACATTTTCCCCTTTTTTTGCGACAACAATCCCTGTACCTGTATCTTGACAGGAAGGAAGCTGTTTGTCAGAGGCAATGACTGCATTTTTTAAGAGTGCCATCGCAACAAAACGGTCATTCTTAGTGGCCTCTGGATCATCCAAAATATCTCTAACTTTTTGAAGGTGGCCTGGACGCAGGTAAAAGGCTATGTCTTCCATGGCTCTTTCTCCAAGTAGAGTCAATCCTTTCGGGTCTACCATTAAAACTTCTTTGTCACCGAACGCTACTGTACTTACGTAATCTTTTGTAAGGAGAGTATAAGGAGTTGTATCTTCACCTAAAGGAAATGGATCGGTGTAAAAAAATTCTGGCATGGTAACCTCTAAAGTATACTTCTAATCTGACGGATGGTCATGCGGGAGTAAAACAATTTTTCCATATTTGTATCACTTGAGGACGCAAGGCCAATTTATAAGAATCATATGGAAAAATCAATATTCCCACTCGCCGGTTTTTTTTAACTTGGTATAGGTCTCTAAATCGGTATCTGCCGCTTGTGTCAGTCCTAACTTTCGTCTCAATTGGGATCTCTCGTAATAGGCGTAGGGATTATTCGGTGAGACTTCAATTGCACGGTTACAATAATCGATCGCCTTATTTTCAGAGAGTATTCCCAAAACATAACACATATTTGATAGTGTGGTTGCATCAGAGTCACCACCCAACTTTAAAGAAGATTCTAAATCTTTTTTTGCACCAGTAAAATCTCGCATAGCTGATTTACATATACCACGATTGTTGTAAACGATACTATTTGTATTGAATCTTAATGCATTCGAATAATCAGAAATACATTTCTCATATTGTCCCAATTTGTAATGGATGCGTCCTCGCCAGTGGAAAGCCTCCCCATATTCAGGAGCAATTTTTAGAGCTTCATCTGCAAATGTCAGCGCCTTGTTGTGATTCTTTTCTTTGTAAGATTGGATGACTTGGTCTAGTTTTAACATTGCGTCAGTGGGAACATTCTGATAATTTTTATTGAGATATCCTCCGTACAAACATCCTTCCTTTCCATTGTAACGGGCTTTGTACCAACGATCAGAAATACCGCTGATCAAGTCATAAGGACCCTCTTCGATGAGTGTCACTTTATCAAACTGTGGAATCAAAGTGATCTTTGCAAATTTTTGCGAACAATCTTCTCGAAGGAACAAACCACCTTGACCCACCACTTTTGCTTCTATGGGTAACTTTACTGAAGATACCGAACCAGTTGCACAATTGAGAAAAAACAAAAGTAAAATGACGCGAAAAATCATGAAAGATATCTCCTTGATTCAATACAATGAACGTAAGTGAACTCTCAGAACTTCAGTCGTGGATCCGAATCAAAGCTTCACTTTCTCTAAATTCCTTCGCACCAGCAGATTCGAGCAACGAAATAATTTCTATATTTTTAGATTTCCGAGCATAGGCAAGTGCAGTCATTTTATTACGATCAGTCGCATTGATTTCTACTTTTGATTCAAGCAACTTTCTCACAATACTCGAATTCTGGGACATAACAGCAAACATTAGTGGAGTTCGGCCAAGCCTATCTCTCAGGTTCAAATTTGCTTTCATACTTATAAAATATTCTACGATTTCCGAAAGAGAATTTTCACATGCTAGCATGACAGCAGTTTTTCCAAGAGTATTTCGGTGATCTATTTCCGCGCCCGCAGCAACTAACATCTCAACTGCCTTAAGATTTTTGGACAGTGTTGCGTATACTAACGGCGTTTGTTTGCTAGAAGATAATGCATGTATATTCGCTTTTGCTTTGATCAATATCTGCAAAATCAAAAGATTTCCTTTTTTTGCCGCATCCATAAGTGGGGTTCTTTCATATTTATCACGGATTTCTAAATTTGCTTTTTCGTTGACTAATTCCAAGACAATATCTTCTCGATTTCTGTCGATAGCCAGCGTGAGAGCACTCCATTCAAAATTGCTTTTCAAATCCTTATCTGCGCTACTTGAAATTAATTCGCGAACCGCTAACAATTTACCATTATTTACAGCTGCCATAAGTGGTGTGAGGCCAGATTTATCTCTGGAGTTCATATTTGCTTTATTTCGAACTAATAAACGAATCGTTGTATGTTGGTTCATTACTGCTGCACAATTGAGAGGAGACTTTAACTCATTTGTTTTAGCCTCAATATTTGCATTTGCTTCTATCAATTTACTTACAATATCATCCTGTCCACGACATGATGCGATGTACAATGCACTTTCGCCAAACTCATTTACTTTTTCGAGATCTGGCTTGTATTGTAATATTTCGGTGACCATGTCGAGCCTCCCTCGTGAAGCTGCCAGCATCAGAATGGTAACTCCAAAAGGATCTTGATGATTGATGTCTATATCCCGTTTTAGATATTGTTTGAGTAACTTTTCCTTGCCTAATGGGATGGCACCTCTTACCACATGTTGTGCGCATTGAATTAAAAGAGGCATTATCGCAAGCATGAGATAGATAGATTTTTTCATTATTTTATCTTAGTTGAGTGCTTCAGAGCAAATTGAAGCATCTCGATCTCGCCATAGTAGTTCAAAAAAAGATAGGCATCTTGATCGAATTTATTTTTTGCATGTAGGTTAGCCCCTGCAATTACTAACGCTTGAAAAATGTCGACTCTTCCTAATTCAATAGATTTCAATAAAGGTGACCTTTCTTCGTCGTTGAATACTTCAGTCGATGCTTTCGCAGCTAGCAAAAGATTGGTTGCTTTTAAAAAACCTCTTTTCGTTGCGATTAGTAAAGGTGTATTCTTATCATCTTTCCCTAGATTTGGATTTGCCTTTTTGGAGAGCAAAGATTCAATGATTTGTATATTTCCAGCATAACTTGCCAAGTAAAGGGGGGTTTCCCCGGCATTATTTTTTATGTCTAAATCTGCTTTAGCATTGGCGATCAATTCTACGATCTCTGGATATTCCTCCTTACTCGCATAATGCAAAGCAGTATTTCCTAGTTTATCTTGTTTATTTAAATCTGCATTTTTCTGAATTAAAAATTGAACGACTTGTTGATAGCCATTCTTTGATGCTAAAATTAAGGCTGTTTGGTTGAAAGAGTTTTGATGATCAATATTGGGCTTATCAACCATCATCACTTGAATTCTGTCTAATTGTCCTTGAGAAGCGGCTGTTACAAATTTGCCATTCAAACAGTTGATCAAAAACAAGAATAAAAAAATTTGGAATCGAATCAATCGAAGATTTTTCATAATAGAATAAAAAAAGCCCACCTAATATAGGTGAGCTTTTGCGTCTGAAGTTCTTTGTTTGAACTACTTAGAAACGACTTGGAATGTCACTCGGCGATTGATCGCATCCGTTTCAGAAAAACCAGAAATTGGAGCTGTTGATCCTGAACCTTTCGTTACAATCCGAGCAGTAGGAATGCCTTGTTTTACTAAAGCGTCTTTGACTGCGTCTGCACGAAGCTGTGAATAATAATTATTTCCTTTTTTAGAGCCTTCAGCCTCTTCAGGACCAGATGCATCTGCGTGACCAATGATTTGAAGAGCGTAGTTTTCCGGCAATTTGTTTAACGCTTCTTTGATATATGTTACGTTATCTTTTGCCCAAGTGTTGAAGTCCTCTTTTTGGATGTCCGCTTGTTTGTAAGCAAAACCACGTTTGCGAGCACCGTCTGGATATCTGTAATCTTTGAGAGCAGTATTGATCTCATCTAACAGAACTAAATTCATATCACGCGAAGATACACTGTCTTTTTGCGTAGTTTCTTGAGTTGGAGCTGGCTCCGCTTTTGGTTCTGTTGAAGAACAATTTGCAAGAATAATTGAAATACCAGCGATGAGGACGAGATTCGAAAGAATTCCTTTTTTCATCAGTTGACCTACCTTATAGTATCCATAGTTTAGTTCTTTTCACTAGATAACAACCGAAAATGCAAATAAATATTACAGTTTCTGAAGATTACCAGGATTCCCGTCTAGATCTTTTCCTTAAAGATAATGCTGGAGAGGATCTTTCTAGATCCACCGTTCAAAAATGGATAGATTCTGGCTATGTCATCGATCTTTCAAAGGAATCTGCCGTTTTAAAGAGTGGGCACAGAGTGAACGCGGGCGATCAGTTTTCGATACTTGTCCCTCCCAGACCTGCTTCCCGTCTGGATCCCATTTCGATGGATATCCCGATTTTGTACGATGAAGAAGAATTTATGGTCATCCATAAAAAACCGGGAATCGCTTGCCACAGCGGTCCGGGAGATGACCAACCTTCCCTTGTGAATGGTCTCCTCTACCAATTCAAACATCTTTCTAGTGTTGGCGGAGAAAGACGACCGGGTATCGTCCACCGACTGGACAAACCGACAGAAGGTGTCCTTGTTATCGCCAAGTCGGACCGAGCTCATGCCACACTCTCGAAAATGTTTCAAGAGCGTAAGGTCAAAAAACAATACTTTGCTTGGGTATTACAATCACCTGTTGAAGCCCTTGGTACGATTCGTATGCCGATCGGTAGGCATCCTGTTGAACGCATCAAAATGTGTGTTCGAGAGGATGGGCGCGATGCAGTCACACATTACAAGACAGAACAAATCATCCAAACACAGACTGGTAGAAAATTTTCTTTTTTATCCGTGCAAATAGAAACCGGACGTACTCACCAAATACGCGTTCATCTCTCTAAAATCAATTGCCCAGTTGTTGGGGACAATTTGTATTCAAGATCTGCGAAAGAATATGCGCAATATGGTATGCTTTTACTTGCAAAAGAAATTAGTTTTCCACATCCCTTTATTGAAGGCAAAACCGTTGATGTCTCCATCGATTATCCGGACCGATTTAAGACCTTTGAAAGAAAATGCAAAAGCTATTGATTTAAAAAACAAAAAGGTATAAACTGGACACAGTATGGAAAAATTGATTCGGAAAGTACTCGTACCTGTTGATGGTTCTGATAGCTCAAAAAGAGCATTAGAAATGGCCCTTGCGATAGCCACTGCAAGTAAAGCAGAATGCCTTGTTTTGGAAGTTATTGAAGATTTTGGACCACTCCCTGGTTATTATGATGCGGCACCCGCTGGCAAGGATCGAGTGAAATGGATATCTGATCAGAGGTTTGAAAACATCCACCCTCCTCTAGACAATACCGCTGTTAAATGGAAACGCATTGTTGTGGAAGGATATCCTGCAGAAGAAATCATCAAATGCGCCGAGACTGAGAAAGTTGATATGATTGTTATGGGTAGTCGAGGCCATGGTCTGATTGGTAGATTTTTGGTGGGAAGTGTATCTGATAGAGTCGTTCATCATGCACATTGCAGTGTGACAATCGTTAGATAAAGTCGTAAAGTTTGAATGCCATTCTTAGAAATTTGAATGGTATAAACTAAGATCCCGCCTATGTTTTTTCTTTTAAGAATTATTTTCTATTGTTTGTTATTTTCGTTTTTGCTTCCTTCTTTTGAAATCATTTATTATTATCATTTTGGCACTGTCACCAATAGTGACGCTCTCTACCCTTATCTATTCATCAAAGATTTTAATTCGAATCTCCATCAAATTTCAGGTTGGGTCACACCTCCCTCCCATTGTCTATTTCCCGATTTGGGATTCATGTTTCTCCTTCAATTGATCATAGATAACATTTATTGGATACATTGGGCTTTTGCATTTTTTTGTTTTCTATCTATAATTTATGTAATGCGAATGCTGAGTTTATCTTGGTCGATTGCATTGGTGACTGCCTTATGCTTTTTAAAATTAGGCGAACTCTATCCAAGAGATTGGGGGCAATTTTTTTTACCAAGCTTTCATGGAACGGAATTCTTTCTACTTGGGTTAAACCTTCATTTACTTCGCGGAAGAGAGGAACTTACATTCGGCAAAGGGATTCTAATTGGAATTACGTTGGCTCTGTCTATTTTTTCCGAGCTATGGTTCTTTGTTCATTCCTTTATCCCAATGATTCTCTATGTGCTAATCTCCAAAAAATACAATTTAAAATCGTTACTGGTGGTGGTTTTCGCTGGGCTAGGATCCTACCAACTCTTATTAAATTTGCAAAAAGTAATCGGTATAGGTTCTTTTCAGCCAAAACAATTCCCAATCAAAGAATCCCTTCAATCATTGCACGAGATTCTAAAGAATGAGCCCATTTCCTTATTTGAAAGAATCGCATTCGTACCCGGCAATTTACCCTTGAGGGAACTACTGATTCCAAGCTTTTGGATTTTGCTTTTTTTTACAATTTATCGACTCTGGAAAAACCAAAAAGACCCTAAAATTCTACTTTTACCTTTATCTATGCTAGGTGGAATGATCTTCATCCAGATTGGAAACCTCGAAGTAAATGCACGTCATTTTTATTTTCTTCCTGCATCTATTATTGGGATGTTTTTTTTCAATCTCGGTTCTTTCGCTTTTTTAAAGAAAATAACTACACTCGCTTTGTTTCTAATGATCGTCCTTTCTTCAAATAGATTCTTGTTAGATCCCAATCTTACAAGAGAGATTGAAACCTCAAAATCACTTCATAGTGAACGTATAACATGCACTATACAAACTTGGCAAACATGGGGAAAATCTCGTGGAGCAAGTACTTATTGGCCTGTCAAATATATGCGCGCATTCAGCTCAGAACAAATCAACTTGATACCATTTACAAATGATGGAGTTTATTATCCCTGGGTTCATAATTTAAAATGGGATAGCGAATATGCTAGTCCAGTTCCTAAACAATTGGATTGGGGTATTGTGTCTGCCAATGAAGATCTTTTGTTTGGTAGGGTTGGCAAAGAATTCAGGATATGTGCAGATTGGAAACTGATTCGAACAAAAGAATGAAAATTTTTTAGTAGATTTTTATTTCTCGACGATTTAGATTATCGCTCAAAGGAATTTTCATGATTGAACTATTGACTAGCCCAGAAATTTGGATTGCGCTCCTCACACTTACTGCTTTGGAAATCGTCTTGGGGATTGATAACATTATCTTCATATCTATACTCGCATCAAGACTTGCAAAAAACCAACAAAAGCAAGCTCGTCAAATCGGTCTGGTTTTAGCTATGTTAACTAGAATTCTACTTTTATTTTCACTTTCATTGATCATGAAATTGACCGCACCTTGGTTTTCGATTCTAAATCATGAAATCAGTGGTCGTGACTTGATCCTAATTGTTGGAGGATTGTTTTTAATAGCAAAATCAACAACCGAAATCCACCACAAACTGGAAGGGGAAGCAGACTCTGATCATCTCGACAAAAAGAAGGCCTCATTCATTCAGATCATAATTCAAATCATGATATTGGACATTGTGTTCTCTTTGGACTCTGTCATCACTGCTGTCGGAATGACGGACCACCTCTTCGTTATGATTGCGGCAGTCATTATTTCCGTAGGTTTTATGTTACTTGCGAGTGGTTCGATTTCAGATTTTGTCGATAGACACCCCACGATCAAAATCCTTGCTCTTAGTTTTTTAATTCTAATCGGTTTAGCATTATTAGGAGAAGGTTTGGAGATGCATATACCGAAAGCTTACATCTATTTTGCGATGGCTTTTTCAGTCATTGTTGAAATGTTGAATATAAAAGTGCGTGGCGTTAGCAACAAACCTGTCGTATTGAAGGGTAAATAAACCTCAGACGAACTTATCGATTCAAGTAACTGGAAAATTGCTCAATGATTCGATCCATTGGTAATAGCTTCGAAACTGGATGTACGTTCATGTCATCCAGTCCGTAATCTGCCAATATCTCTTCGCCTGACGAAAGTGAAATGTCGGAACTAATGAGTAGGATCGGCACTTCCAATTCTCCTCTAATCGCTTCCCATTCATGCAAAAAGGAAATTCCATCCATAATGGGCATCTCTTTGTCCGTTACTATCAGATCTGGCGTCAACCGACCAAGGTGAGATAGTCCTTCCTCGCCATTCAAAGCCTCAATTACAATCCATTTCTTTCTTCTAAGCTCTTCGGCCAATCTGGAACGAAATCCATCGGAGTCATCGACAAGCAAAATACACTTGGTATGTTTCGAGAATTGAACTTCAAATACGGAACCCTTACCAGGTTCACTTTTAATTTTCAATTTACTAAAGTGTGCTTCTAAAATATTCACACATAACCGAAGACCAAGACCACTTCCCAACTCCCCGTTTGTTCCTGGCTGGCTTTTTTTAACTTTTTCACCTAATATCCGATAAATCATCTCATCTTCCATGCCCATTCCGGAATCATGAATTTCGATCGAGACCCAATCACCTTTAACAACCTGTTTGATCATCACGCTAGTAGCTGGATAAGAGTATTTTACTGCATTTGTTAAAATATTTTTAAATACTTCTTCTAGTAATGCTCTATCACCAACGATAAAAGATTCTTGGTCGATTGACTGTTGGATCTCAACCTCTTTGATCGTAGCGAGAGGACGTATATATTGAACCACTTCCTCAATGAGGGACTTTAGTGTAAATTTTGATTGTTGTAGGCGAATTCCATCTGAATCAAATCGGCTTACATCCAGAAGTGATTTTAACATTCGAAGTGAATTTTGAATGCCTTCTTTACAAATCAAAATAAACTTTTGTTTTTGATCATCTGGAATAGTTGAAAATTTAAATTGTAGGACATCTAAAATTTGGCTTACGCCGATCAAAGGAGATCTCAAGTCATGAGACATGAGCGACACAAAGTTTGCTTTCCATTTATTTGCACGATGAAGTTCTAAAGTACGATCTTTAACTTTTGATTCTAGATCCTCATTGCTTTTTATCAACATCCTTGATGCATTTTCTTCTGATTTAAATACACTAACAATAGATCGGGTTAACAAATAGGACTGTGGAACAAGAAAGAATATAACATTCATGTACCGCAATGAACCAACGTTCGATACAAAGCTACCATTATAAATGCTCTCATAAAATGCGGAAAAAGCAACAAATGTTATGCTGATCACATACATGAGCCCATCCCTTCTCCCTTTGAGCAAGGCAGATACGGAAATGATGATTCCAATAATAAAAAAGAGAATTTCTATTACTTCGATAGGATAAGAGAGTATCGAGAGCAGTCGATCCGTCGCAAAGAGTGAAATACAAATATTAACAGCCGTATAAGCGATAGTAAGATTTAAGATCTGTTTATATCTAGGATGCAAAAAAAGGTAATACAGAACATGCATTCCCATGACAATACAAATCGGGACACCGATTTTGGATATACGAATGAGAACATTGCAAAGTTCATCAGGGAAAAAATTGAACAGAATCCGACCTTCCGTTTCAGTTAACGCAACAATGGTTACACCGAAATACAACAAACCAAGAAAATAAGAAGCCCGCTCACTTCTCCGGATCGCATAAATAGAAAAATGGTAAAAAGCCAAAACAAATATAATGAATATTAATAACCAGTTGATAATATAACTTTGAGAATCGCGTGAATACACCTTTTCTATTTTACCAAGACGCAAAAATTCTTTCATTCCACCGTAATGATTTGTATAATTTGAAACATCCAATTGGATGCGTATTTTTCGTTTATACTTTGGGATCGGAATTACCTTCGTGTGGTATGAAGGTCGATGTATGGCCTCAAATTCCGAAACGATTCCATTTTCATGAACCAGGATGCCATCTATGTATAAACGATATGCGGAATTAACAACAGGAATCGAAAGAGCTAACACCTCGTTTGTTTCAGGCAAATTGACATCTAAGCGGAAAGTGCCATAACCAAAACTAGGTATCGGTTTACCATTATGCTTCGCGGAACTCCAATCTCTTCCAGCAATTACATAAGAAATATTTGAATGATCTAGATCGTTTGGTTGTAAAAATTTTTTCCAAAAAAAACGCCACTCCCCACGTAGTTCTAAATTTGACTTTGACATATACCAATTTTGCGCATCCAAGGTTCCCAATTTTGCAATGGGCGGGGAATATTTTTGAGAGCAAGAAATGAGCAATGGAAAGAAAACAAGCGCAAAAATCGCTTTGCAACTGTTTGCGTACTTGCCATTGTGAAATTGTAATCGAAAGAAGTAGCTCAAGTGGAACCTATAAAAATCGCCATATTAGAAGACCATTCTGTTGTCACAGAAGGCATACTATCCATCTTAAAATCCAATACAAATTTTTCAGTTATTGGTGATTTCAAAACTTGTAAGGAGCTTAAAGAATTTCTCCAGACAAACAAAGTCGACTTTTTATTATTAGACATTGATCTTCCTGATGCCAGTGGAATTGAGACTCTCCGACATGTAAAAGAAAATTACAAATCAACAAAAGTGGCGATGTTCACTCTACATTCAGGTCTCATCTACGTTGATGATGCTATGAAATCAGGTGCTGATGGTTACGTCCTAAAATCTGATCCAATTTCAAACCTACCTCGTGTCATTGAATCGATCGTGTCGGGTGAAAAGTTTATTTCAGAAGGAATCAGTAATGTTTCGCTTCCATTTTCAACCTTTCAGATTCAAATACTAAACCTTCTGATCCAAGGTCATTCTCAAAACGAAGTAGCGGAAAGAATCAATAAATCTCGCAAAACCGTGGAATACCATTTGAACCAGATGCGCACAAAATTTGAATGCAAAAATAACAACGAGCTCGTCGCAAAGTACCAAAAAGAAGTCCAAAAATAAAAATGAAGCAAATCTATCTACTTAGGCATGCCAAATCGGATTGGGATGAGCCTTTTATTTCGGATGAGGAACGAGGACTTTCTTTACGGGGAAAAAAACAAACAAAGGTTCTTCGTACTTTTTTACAGGACTACCAACTTGAAGTGGATATCGCTTTTGTTTCACCAGCAGAACGTACTTTAAAAACTTACCAATCTCTACGAAAAGAGATACTTCGACTTCCTAAGCCTGAACTTAGAGAGGCAATTTATGAAGCTGAGGCAGACGATCTTTTGTTTTTAGCCCAAGGTGTTCCCAATTCGATCCAATCATTTCTCATTGTTGGGCATAATCCAGGTCTCGAATCATTTGCTAGCGGTTTACTTTTCGGTGATCCAGAAAGAAGTCGATTCCATAAACTACCAACTGCTAGCTTTTTAGGAATCAGCCTTCCTATCGATAGTTGGAAAGAGATTGAATGGGGATTGGGTCAACTCAAGGTCTTCTGGATTCCAGGAGCCGTGGGCAAAGAATGAAGCCTCTTTTCTCCGAGGAGCGTATCCAAAGTCGTGTGGATGCCCTTGGACGCGAAATTTCGAGAGATTATCTCGGTAAAGATCTCATCTTAATTGGTGTATTAAATGGTGGATTCATTTTTACCGCCGATCTCTGCCGCGCGATTGCAATCCCTCATAAAATAGATTTTATAGGTGCCTCATCCTATGGTAATCACACAAAATCAAGTCAGACCATCGAATACACAAAGTTATTAAAAGATTCTATAGCTGGAAAATCTGTACTGATTGTAGAAGACATTGTAGATACTGGAAAAACTTTAGAATTTCTAGTTGAAGATTTACAAAAGCAGTCACCAAAAGATCTAAAGATCGCGTCCTTGTTTTGGAAAAAACAGAAAGCCAATCCAAAAATCATCGTCGATTATTATGGGTTTATTATTGAAGATGATTTCCTTGTTGGATATGGGCTGGATTTTGCAGGTCACTATCGAAATCTTCCATTCGTTGGCGTTTACCATCCCGGAGAAGTTTCAGAATGAAAGAAGAGATTTTCCATCAAAAGTTCACCAATCTAAGAACCTTTCCAATTTTAAATCCTGAGGTTTTAAAGAAAGCCGAACAAACGATACGGTCAACTGATGATTGGAAACTCACAAGAATCAATCCTATTTCGTTCGCTAAAAAGAATAACATAGGTACAGATGAGAGTATAGATTTTTTTGTTCATGCAACAAAGGTTGGTCTTTTTGATTTTGCTTACAATTTATTATGCCCATTATGCGGTGGTATAGTTCACACGCACCATAAATTGGATCAAATTCAGAATGAAACGTTCCATTGCGTGGTCTGTAATTTTGTTGTTCCTACTTTACTGGATGACCAAGTTGAAGTTGCATTTGAGTTACATCCTTCTCTAGTTGAAAAAATTAAAGATCCATTTTTGTCTTTGGAAGATTATTACTCTCACTTTTTTTCACCAAACTATATCAAAACACCCGAACTCCTAACTTGGATCAAAAAAACAATATTCGGGTTTTATGTATTGGAACCTGAGAAGCAAACCGAAGTAGAAGTGGAACTGACAACAGGTCAGGATATAGGCGAGATGCTCCAAATCGTTTGTATTGATAGAAATGCGGCTTCATTTTTCACCGCTGACGAAACAGCACCTAATAGCGATTCGAATCAAATTGTAGACCTCTTGGAAACTGGATTCCTACCTTCAGAGAAAAAAGTTAAGCCAGGAAAATACAAATTTACGATCAACAATCGTTCGAGATGGCGAGTAGGCATCCAAGTAATTACTCCAAATAGCAAAATTTTAAAACGCATCTATGATAGTTATCCAACAAAGGTTGAACCCTTTCTAACAGCAAAGATGCTATTGAATAATCAATCCTTTCGCGATCTCTTTCGGGTGCAAAGACTCTCTGCCGATTTAAATCTCAATGTCAAATCGCTGACCATTATGTTCACTGATTTACGCGGATCTACAGAAATGTATGATCAAGCTGGTGATATTCTTGCTTACAAATTGGTTCAAGAGCATTTCCATATTTTAACGGAAACCGTTCGTGAATACAAAGGTGCCATTGTAAAAACAATGGGTGATGCAATCATGGCCACGTTTTCAACACCAATGGAGGGCCTTCTTGCCTCCCTCGAAATGTTAAAAAAAATAGACACAATGAACCAAACATGGAAATCAGAAGGTTACGAGGTAGGCTTAAAAGTTGGTTTGAATGAAGGTTCTGCGTTAGCTGTCGTAAACGATGAAAGATTGGATTATTTTGGTCAGTCAGTCAATATTGCGGCTAGAGTGCAAGGCCTTGCTAGCTCTGGCGAAATTTGGATTTCAGAAAGTGTATGGGATGCACCCGGCACTCAGGCCGAAATCAAAAAATCAGGATATAATATAGAAAAACTGTCTGCGCGCCTAAAAGGTGTAGGCACGCCTGCAACTGTATTTAAGCTTTTTCAGAAATCTACTTCTGCTCCGTCGATTTAGGTGAAGTTACATCCACCTCAGGTAAGCTGGCTCTTAGATATCCAGAACGTCTTACTGCTGTTTGACCTTCTTCTCCTGTTAAGTAAGAAATAAAGGCATCAATCTTGTCCCCTTGATCGGTTTTATAAATTGCAAATAATTGTCGGGCCATCTTGTACTTTCTATCATAAACATTGCTAATGGAAGGAGCTACATAAGGCTCAGTGTCTTTTTTGGCATATAACACTGTTTTGAGTTTATCTTTATGATCGATCACAGCGCTGCCCATACCCATATAACCGATGCCAGCTGGATTAGACTGGATGAGTTTAGCCATCTCCACATTGTCTTTTACAACTTTTGCGTCAGGAGAAAAATTGTTTGATTTGTTCTTTTCAAACTCGGATTGTCCAAGATCCTTTTGTTTGAGAATGTGATTTTCAAAATAGTCTTGAGTACCTGATTTGTCATTTCGTGTGATGACTTGAATCGGTAGATCATCTCCACCTAACTCTTTCCAGTTTTTGATTTTTCCAGAAAAAATATCCGACACTTGAACTAAATGCAATTTTGTGACTTTATTGGAAGGATTTACAACAATCGCTACACCATCATAGGCGATTACAATTTTATCTAAATTACCAGTTTTTCGAAGATCTTCAAATTCCATCGCGTTCAGATCTCTAGAGGCAACTGCGATATCAATTTCTGCTTTTCTGAGACGATCTATCCCAGACTCAGATCCGCCTCCCTCAACTTTAACCACAATATTTGAATTATTCTTTTCGTATTCTGAACCAAGGTAGGTCATCATGGCGTTCATCGTTTCAGAGCCTGCAATCTTTAAAGTCTGTTTTTCTTTGCAGGACACAAACATTGCTGTCATTAAAATGTAATAAAGGATTACGAGATTTTTCATAGTTACCATTTGATTGATCCAAACGAATGATTCGTCAATCTGAAAAACCTATTTATTTTCCTTCAGATTGTTTATTTTTTTTGAAACTCCCCGATGCTATCAATGTGAAGATCCTACTAATTGCATTTCTAATACTAGCTACAAATCATTTACGGGCCGATTCAGGTGAAGCTGTTAAGTTTAGTTGGAAGTGGGAAGACAATCATATTCTTGAACTAAATGAATATCATGATGTTACCTTTCGAGTGGGAAACCGCAGTGTTGCTCGAGAAGATAGAAACCGAATCCTACTGAAGACAAAACAATGCGATTCTCTCCAGTGCACTGTTTCGGCTTGGTTTGACACCTACGTACGATTCGGTAAAACCACGGGACCCTTTCTGAAAGATAAAAAATTTGAATCTGAATTTACCATTTTCCGGAACGGGAAGTATGAAGTTTCTGATGAATACATTATGCCGAATTTGCGAAGTTTCCCTACTTTTCCTGAAACGCCAGTTGTCGTCGGTGATTCCTGGAAATTGCAAGCCGAAGAATCATTTGATTTTTACGGAGAACGGATAAAAATCAAAGTAGAGCCCGAATACAATTATTTGGGAAAAGGCGATTGGAGTTTCCAAGGACAGTCCGGAAAGGCAGATAAGATAAGTTATACGTATCCGATCTACTTTGACAGAGGAGATCGCCGTGCGAAAAAGCCAAACGTGCCAAATAAAATTTTAGGTTTTGCGCGTGGAATGGTATATTTCAATTCTGCAAAGGGTGTTCCGGAATTTAAAGATGTCAAACTTTCATATACTTTTGTGTTGCCAGATGGAACCGTTCAAGAAGCAAACTATGATATCCAAGGAATCTACCAATCCCGCAAAAGTTTAAACACTGTAGAGAGAGATAAGATCACAAATGACGTGTTAAATGATTTAATCGTCGGCGATGTCTCACAACAAAATCCATTAAAGTTGAATCAAAGTTCAGATTCGCCGATCAGCGTTAGAACCACGGACGAGGGTGTTACTTTTTCGTTGGATTCCATACTTTTTGATTTCAATGACTCGAATTTAAAACCGGAAGCAGAGTCTGCGATTCAGAAAATTGCAGATATTTTAAAAAAACATCCTAACAGGGAAATACGAGTTGCAGGCCATACCGACAATATCGGAAAAAAAGAATACAATCAAAAGCTTTCGGAAGATCGCGCTAAATCTGTATTACATCAGCTAGTTGAAAAACACAAGATGGACGAAGGGAAAATATCGTTTAAAGGTTTCGCTGATACTCAACCTGTGGTGAGTAATGATACTGAAGAAAATCGAGCAAAAAATCGCAGAGTTGAAATCACTCTGGTTTTAGATTAACCAATATTTATATCTAACCCAACAGAATATGGAGGAATAATAGGATCGGTTAGGTCTTTTCCCTGTCCAACGAGACCTTCCATCTGCCTACGAATCTCCGACATCAATGCAACAAGACCTTCGTTTTTATTGGAAAGATACATTCTATAGTAAGGATCTATTGAAAAAGCAGGAGTAAATAGCACATGAGCACGTCTCGCTCTTTCCGTAGACTTTCCAAAAACATGTCGCTCAAAACTAGAAATCCATTCGAACAAACGCTCAGCGGATGGGTATTGAATCAAATTTTTAGGTTTTGTGATTATAAATGTATATGCTGTCTCTACCAATTGTTTGGCCCGATTTAAACTTTGTGAACTTAAATCAGTCGGAGCATTAGGAAGTGGAGATCCCGCTTCTATGCTATCGATCATTGCGAATAACTTTCTGATCTTCTCGATGGCGTAATCGGTGTCATTGAACTTCACATTCAAAATATTTGCCGCTTGGTTGAGAGCCGTATGTCTGGCACGACCTAAGCGATAGTCAAAATCCTTGCCTTCAATTTCAGACTTTGGGACTCCGAGTTCAAATTCAGTTTCTTCAAGTAACACTCTCCCTACGGTTAAGAATCGCCTAAGTAACGTTCTGCCACCAGGAAATACTTTCAACTTACGTTCAATTTTTTGAAGTGATTCCTCGATATCTTTGAGTATGGAATCTTTTGATCCCGATATTTTATATTTCACAAAGCTGACTTGAATTAAGAGCTCTGCAGAGGGTTGTTTTTTTAATGCATCTTCTAATCCCCAGAATGCGATCTGACCGACACCGGGCATAAATGTGACAAGGTTATCATTTTCCCCGGACATCATACCTTCAGGATACATCACCAATTTGCCGTCTGACTCAGAAAGAATCTTTCTTGCGGTTTTGATAGCATCTCTGTCGGCACTACCAGATAACACGGAAAATGCTCCAACGCGTTTGATAAATTCACCGACCAATCCAAATCCCCAATTGAAGATGTTGCGCGATGCCATAAAATTAAATCTAGTTCCAATTTCATTTGCAACATAATATGCGATAGCTGGTTCAACGTCCGATGGGTGATTAGATAGATATAATACACGTTTGTTTTTTAAATTGCGTAGAGATTTCAAATCTTCATGACTTAAATCTACGCCATCTAAATTGAACAAAAGCTTTGCTAATAGGGGAAAACTTAGGTCTAAGGCCCAGGCGACTGGCATATCAAATGAGGGTGGTATAAAAGACGATTTCATAATGACTGTAGAGGTAAGATCGTCAGAGGGAGGACTGATTTCTAGTATTTTTTATTCGTGAATATATCCCCAAGTCTCCAAAATCTTTTTAACTTCTTTCCCCATCTCCTTTTGTAAATTTGACTCGGAAACTCCGCTAAAAGATCCATCATTATAGATCCATGGCAGATCGGTTTCCTCCCAACCAAGAGGAATGCGGTCGGACAATATAAATTCTTTGCTGAGTGTGGCATTTACGAACAGTGTTTCAATGCCCCATTTTCCAAGCCGATAAGGAAGAGGTTGCCCATTTCGATAAAACCGAAATTGACCTTCTAACTCTGGATTTACTGTATCAAAATGAATTTCGAGAGGTTTACCACCTACTTCAATATCAAAATTTAGAGTTTTTGCTGAGCTTCCAACAATGTTCAATTGGGAAGGGGAATGCCAATCATAGATAGATCCTTGTACGACAAGCGTTGCCATATCTCGACAGACAGGTAGCTGGCATTTTGGCAAACGAAGGTGAATTTGATTTCGATTTAAAAAACGACCCTTTTGAAAATCGAACCTCGCTTTTTCCAACAACGACACTCCTTCAGGAAGAATGGAAAGGTTGAATTTTTCTTCTGGATCTTTTTGTAAATCATAAAGTTCTTCACGCATCGTATGTGGCTCACCATCAAATGTTCGTTTAACGGTTGTAAACCCAGGATACCTCCTTATATATTTGTAAAAAGGTGTGCGAATCGATTCGGACATTCGTCCTTCTGTATAAATGATCTTATCTTTCGGGCAATCCTCATTGCTTACGATACATTTGGAATAATCAATCCCTTTGAATTGATACGAAGATTGATCTATGCCTAACAGTCCTAATATTGTTGGGAGCAAAGATAAAAGCGAGGACTGCCCTTCTATTTTAGATTTTGTCGATTTAATGCCTTTTGGCAATTTGATAAATAATGGAACATTGATTTCTTCATCATAGTGAGTTTCACCATGACCAAACCTTGTTTTCATAATAAAATGATAACTATAATCATGGTGAGGAGAAAATAACTCTCCATGATCTCCCGTAACAATGATGATGCTATTATCATACTGATTTGATTTTTTTAATGTCTGTAGTAGCCTTCCCACTTCTCTATCTGTATAGTGCATTTCTCCGATATATCTTTGAACTGGAGATTCATATCGGTAAAACACTTCAGGCGGTATGAGAGACTTTACCTTTTGTAAATCTTCTGGAGGAGGTGAATACGAGGCATGTGGTGTATTCAAATTGAAATGTAAAAAAAATGGACGCTCGCCCATCTCATCTACAAAATCTATGGCATGGTCAGTAAGGGCTTTCGTGTCCAGTATATCCATTCCAACCTGATACGAATTATGAAAATCTAAATCTACTCCAACGGTCGTATAGTCCAAGAAGAACACATTGTTCATAATCGACTTTGTATAATAACCATTCTTTCGCAAAATTGATGCTATATTGGGTCTCTCCCTCCCATAATAAACTTTTCTTTGGTAGGGTTTGGTGGTAAACCAAGAATTGCCAAGACCTAAATTTGAAGAATATTCGGAATGAAAAAAAGACATCATCGATGGCTTGGTCCAATTACCATTGGAAAAAGGATTTTCAAAAAAAACTGATTCTTTGGCTAGTGTGTCCATATTAGGTGTTATTTGGTATGGAAATCCATAACTCCCAAAAAAATCTTTCCTAGCAGAATCGATAACAATGAGAATTACATTCGGTTTGAAATGAGATTGATGCAAGTAAAGCAGGGGCTCTCCAAGAAATAGGTGATCTGACTGACTATTCCATGATATAGTTAGCACTTTCTTCAATTTAAGTTTTGTATTTAGAGAAATCCATGTTTCCGTATCAGTGTCTGAAAAACTTTTTTTGAAAATTTCGATGCCGTCAGCTTCAATAACCAAAGTTCCCTTAGCCTTCTTGATTTTTTCATTTTGATTCAAGAGTCCAGCCAAGGATCTCAGTTCGTATTCTCCAGATTGAATCAAAAATGTATAACTAGAATTTGGTGCAAAATACAAAGAATCTAAAGAATGATTCAAAAAAATAGACTTATTTGTATTGAATGTCATCTGGGTATTTTCCCATTTTCTCTCAATAGGTAAATGGCTGTGTCTACCTGGGTTTTTTTTCCAATGGTAAGCCAAAGGATCTAATGTAGATGGAATGCCTGTAACGATTGTGGAAGGTAGCTGAAGTTCTTTGACTAAGTCATATGCAATGGCAGGTGCATTGATTTGCTCTTTGCATTGAAATGAAAAGAAACTAAGGACAAATAGCAGAAAAAAGATATCTTTGCGAAAACAAAAAAAACGCATCTCTGTCTACTTTTGAAAAGATACTTATCAAAACAATCGAAGAATTTTATTGGCAAGATCCATCGTATTCTAGAGCACCAGCCGAGACACCTGCAACCGAGCCGGGTCTTGCCGCACCCAAAGAATCAAAGGTTGGAGATGCAAGTGGATTATTGATTTGAGTCGCAGAACAAGGGGAATTTGCGGAATAGTAGCGATAAATCATGGTGTACGTTGTGGAAAGAGACGATAGTACTGGATCTACGTAAACATTCAATGATGATGGAGTTGAGATAGTGGTCGTAGTACATCCGCTATCGCTTACAACACCACCCGCACAAATATTATCGGCTGATATCGTCGGATATTTAATGAGAATCGTACATCCATAAAACACATTTCCAGCCATAGAGGTTACATTGCTAGCCTCTGTAGTACCAGCATGATTAAAACAGATTCGACTCAATGCTCCAACTTGCGTATATAAAATATTATTGTTGATTTCTGCTAACCGAGTTCCCGCACCTAAATAGCTAATAGCTGTAGATGCGTCACTCGAAGTGCCCGAGAAGATGGTGTTATATGAAATCTTTGTTGCAACAGTGGAATTTGAAAGAACGAGACCATGTGATTCTGAAGTGTTTGTTCCAACTGCAATAGAACTCAATCCACCGTCGATCATGTTGTTGGAAACATTGATGGGCCAATTTGCTACCTGAAAAAGATAAATGCCATAAGCAAATGCGTTGCTCGTACCCGTATTGATACTGTTACCTGCCGAAATATGATTCCCAGAAATGAAAGAGTTTGATGCCAGGTTGTTAAGGTAAATACCATTTGATGCTGAAAAACTCGATCCTTCGGCTTTTGCTATACCTCCAAAAATTCGATTTCCGCTGATTCTGACCAAACCTGATGAGGAGAATATTCCATATGTAATTGCGGCATTTGACGAGGCCACATTTCCTGCATGGATCGAATTTGAAAAAACAGATCCATCGGCTCCTAATCGCACTCCGTAAGATGTCCCTTCAGAAGATCCTCCAAAGATTGAATTGCCTGATTTAGTTATGCTATCACCAATTTCTAGAGGCATATTTGCATTCAAGAATATTCCAAACGTCGTATCTCCACTACCTCCGCTGATTTCATTACTAGTTAGAATACCTGCAGTATCTGGATCAGCAATGAACATGGCGCCACTTTCCGTGCCTGCGGGAAGTGAGGCGATATTTCCGCCATAAACTTTATTAAATTTAAATGAGGACAAATTGACGCTATTGCCAGTACCAAGAAAAAGTCCGTAAGACTTGCAACTTGTTGTAGAGCAAATCCCACCTGTTATTTCATTTATTTGAATAAAAGGATACAGATTTGCAATTGTGCTATAGTAGACAATGCCTGCTGTTTGGCAGGAGATTGAATTACAGGAACCTCCCAATATTATGTTGTTAACGATAGCACCTTGAGCCGAATCAGCTGCGGAACTTCCGCCAAAATTTACGAGCACCAAACCTGTAGAATTTGTTGAGGCATTTCCAGAAATTGTATTATTTGATAGGATTGGTTTACCGCCAACGATCACGACGGCGGTGGTATCCGACGTATGACTCGCCGATGTTATTTTGAAACCATCCACCACACTATTATTTGTTACCGTGTTTGGAATTAGTAATGTTTTACAAGGGGAAAGTGGAATTACTGCACCACCGCAAACGGTTGGAGTTGAATTTTGGATGATGGTTAATTTAGCGGATGAATTTCTCGTTGCAAAAGAAGATCCGACCGTATAACCACCATATAGTGATACACCAGCAGAAAGAGTGATAAAATTTTCCCCAAAATCTTCAGCTTCGTAGGTTCCATCCTCAACAAGTACTGCACATGGAGGTGCTCCACACGCTCCAATTAGAGATATCCCTCTTTGAATGGATCTCACTGGAGATCCTATTGTTCCTGCATTTGCGTCGTTTCCAGTAGCTGAACTCACATACCGAATCAATGTAGGTATAGTATACCTTAAAATTCTAGTGCCTGCTGCAAGAGTGTTTCCTGCGGCACTTGTACAATTGATTTCTTGAGCTACAGATGCTGGATTCCAGGTTGTTGTTGTGGAAACGGTAAGTGTATCATTTGTAAAATTTGTCGTACCCAAAGAAAATGAAATAATGCCACCAGAGGATAAGTTCCCGGCACCAGGAGTACAACTTGTTATGTTAACCTCTGATGAAAAACGCAAAGAAAAACTTTGATTGGTATTTAAAACGGAAAGATTGGCAGGGGTCTGTTCCAAAAGACTAAAACAATTTGCCGTGACTGCGGCATCAACTCCAGCAATCGTTCCGGATGCGCCAGAAAGTACACATGTGTGAGAGGTAGGTGTGGAGGTAATCACAACTGAATAAGGCGAGCCAATGGCTACATCAGAATTAAAGACATAACTTCCGTTTGATGTAATTGTTAGAGATTCAGAAAGATTATTCGTTAGACTTAAAGTTCCAGAGGCAATCCCACTGACCGCCACTCGAATCGCACGAGCTGTTGGAGCTGCACATGAGAGTGAAATATTTGTTACGTTTGAAGCCGAAAAAGTTCCAGAATCATTTGTTAAAGAACAAGTTTGGGATGGATGAACGGGCGATGAAGTAATGCTTACAGAATAAGATGTTCCAACAGCGTAAACAGATGTAAAAGCAAAAGTCCCGTTACTGTTGATCGAAAGTGTTTCGCCACCATTTGACAAAATTAATCCAGTACCCAATAATCCAGTGATTGTGCCACTTAATGAGTATTTAGCGGGATCACAATTTAGGTTGATAGAAGAGACATCGCCAGAGGTAAGAGTCCCGCTTCCACCTGCAATATTGCAAACCTGTGTGGGAGTGGATGGTTGTGTTTTGACGGTTACCGAATAGCTGTCACCTGTTTTTAGTGTTGTTTGAAAGATGGCATCTCCATTCGCCGTAATACTTAGATCTTCAATACCATTCATTGAAATCACAAGTCCAGAACCAACGAGTCCGTTTATTTTTACGATGACGCGACCGGTCGTTGCAGTAGTGTTTCGATTTGTCATCATACGAACAACGCTAAGGAATTCTAATGCACTTCTCTCTAATTTGAGAGGTACACAATTACCTACAAAAATTCCTACAAAGAGTAGTGAGATTACTTTGCATCGAAATGAATACGACATAATCTTTTTTAGAATTCCTCTAACTTTAAATAACAACTGAGAACAAAAAATTGTCCATCAATACTAAGAACGGAACAGAAAGGAGAAATCATATCGGAAAAGTTCTTTCTTTTTACCTTTCTTTGCATCATTTTAGCATTCTATGAGTAAATGGGAAACGGCCTACATTCACGAAACTTCCACTTTTGTAAACAAAGACGGTGGAAAGATCTTTTATCAAGTTTTCCGACCCAAATCGGCCACAAAAAGAGTTCTCGTGGTGCACCATGGCTTTGGTGAACATGGTGGCCGTTATACAAATCTAGTTGAATCCTTAGCAGACAAAGGTTTTGCCATTTATCTAATTGATGCCCGTGGCCATGGAAGGTCTGACGGACGTCGGGGAGTCATTCATCACTTTTCAGATTTTTTTGCCGATCTTAATCAATTGATCAATATTGCCAAACAGAAAGAATCAGTTTCAAAGGTAACATTGCTTGGCCATTCAATGGGAGCAGTGATCACATTTCTTTATACAGGAACAGACAATTACCAAAGTGATTTGGATGCTTTGATTACTAGTGGTTTGGCGATCAAGGTACAGACTGATTTTGTGATGGATGTCAAAAAAGGCATCGGGGGATTCCTTGCACAAGTCCTTCCTACTCTAACGATTCCCGCTGGTTTGAATGTCAATTTGATCTCGCATGACAAAAGTGTTGTGGATGCTTACGTTCAAGACCCACTAGTTCATGGAAATATATCTGCCTATTTGGGAGACTTTTTGTTGAACTGTTATGATCTGGCGATCAATAGTGCCCAACGAATCAAGATACCTGTTTATATGTTTCATGGAAAGGAAGACCAAATCGCTCTTCCTTCAGGAACGGATGCGGCATTCGCAAGTTTATCTTCGAATGACAAATCAATGAAATTATTTGAAGGATTGTATCACGAAACCATGAATGAAACTCCGAAGGAAAGAGCAATCGTCCTACAAGAGTTAGTTGCATGGCTCGACAAACATTAAGGAGAAAATAGCCAATGGCGATAAGTAAAGATATAGTTGGAAAAAAACTAGATCAGTTTGAGTTCACCGTGGAAAGAGGAAAAATTAAAGAATTTTGCCTCGCTATCCACGAAAAAAACCCCATTTATTTTGATATAGATGCGGCAAAGAAGGCAGGTTATACGGACACTCCGGCACCACCAACTTTTCCTACCGTCATTATGTTTTGGGGTTATCCAAAGATTTGGAACGATATGGCAGAATTGGGTATCGACCTTTCAAAGATTCTTCACTTAAAGGAAGAATATACATATCACAAGGTATTGTATCCAGGTAAAGTTACTGCGCAGTCTGAAATTTCTGATGTTAAAGTTGGTAGAGCAGAAATTATTACATTCAAAACCACCATTTCTGACGCATCTAATGACCCTATCTTATCCGCTGAGATGGCGATTTTTATTCGGAAGGACTAAAAGGAGCATATAACAATGGCACAAATACATTTTGATCAAGTTGAAGTAGGTCAATCTCTAACTCCTCTCGAAATAGATGCAATCACCCATGCACATCTAGTTCGTTATGCGGGAGCTTCCGGCGATTTTAATCCCATACACAATGATCCTGACTTCGCAAGAAAAGCAGGGTTGGAAGGTACGATCTCACATGGGATGTACGTTATGGCGCAAGTCGGAAGACTCTGCACTTCTTGGGCAGACCAAAAGGACATCGCATACTTTGGAGTAACATTCAAAGCCATGACAAAACTTGGAGAAAAGTTAACAGTCGTAGGCACCATCAAAAAGAAATTTGAGAAAGATGGTAAAAAAACTGTAACTGTCTTAGTGGAAGCAAAAAACGATGCTGGGGAAGTGAAAGCTGGCGGAGATTTAGTCGTTAACGCTCTTTAGGGTTAATACATTTTCGAACAAACCTTAGCTTGTGAGTTCATCCACTGCTCACAGGCTAATGCGCCTAAGTCCTTCGGCCATTCTATATTCTATTTCAATGCTTGATAGATTTGAAGGAAAATAACACCTAAGCCACCAATCGTTGCACCGACAATCGGAACGCCTAACACACGGATAGAAAAGTTAGTCGCATCAATCCTTTTTTCCAAAGAAGTAAATCGTGCGTTCATTTCACTTTGTAACATTTCGAACCTTCTATCGACCAATTCAAATCTCATGTTCATCTCAGACTGCATAGAGCTAAATCTCATATCCATTTCTGAATGCATTGCGGTGAATCTCATATCCATTTCAGAACGTATAGATCTAAAATTGGTATCCATTTCAGAACGCATTGAGCTAAAACTCGCATCCATTTCAGAACGCATTGAACTAAAACTCGCATCCATTTCAGAACGCATGGAAGTAAATCCTTGTCTCATTTCCTGATGCATGGGAAGAATCTTATTTTCTTGGACTTGAATCACAGCCTGTTCTCCCTTCTCGTCCAAAGTGTCCAATATCCAATCTTGGATTTCAACTGCGATTTTAGTTTCGATATTTGCTTTTTCTAAAATTTGATAGAGTTTGATCGATTTTGACATTTTGGCCCCTTAACGATATAAGGTGTAAAAGATGTCGATTTTATAAAAAAATTGATCAAAACTGGAAAAAAAATCAGACCTGCTTAAATCGATACCAAGTACAATCGCAGTGCCTTTAACTCCACATCGGTCATTTTAGAAAAATTTTGCCAAGGCATAGGTGGTTTGATCATTGATCCATCTGGTCTAACGCCTGTTTTTATAGCAGTAAGAAACTCTCTTTCCGTCCACTTTCCAATCGCTTTCCCAGTAATATCTTGCGCTGGAGGCCATTCTGGTGGAGCACCCTGTATGGGTCCACCAACAAGAGTGTCGCCATGACAGCCTGTACAAGTGGTGGCGATGTACTTTCCATACTCAACACTTATCTCTGGTTTGATGGAAGTTGTAGACTTTCTCTCGTGATCTATTTGTTCCGCTGAAAGCAGAACCGGCATTTTTCCTATGGTAAATAAAAATCTTGCAAGAGGACCTATTTTTTGCTGGCTACTCTCTGTATCTATAGATGGAGCACTATGAATGTACGCATACATCCTTCCTAAATCTTCATCACTTACATAGCGAAAATCTGTAGATGGCATAAAGATTAAGGGGCGGCCTTGCTTTCCAACACCGTGGCGAACTGCTTTCTCAAAATCAATAGGTGTCATCATTTCAAATACACCATTTTTCCCTTTGGTTAAATTTGAACCTTTGTATCTTCCGATAGCAGGATCGTCGACAAACACAACTCCCGAAAGATCACTGCCATGACAATCAATACAACCTCTTGAGATATAGAGACGTTTTCCTTCGATGATTTCGGACGGAGAAGTTGGAATGGGAAAAGAGTTGTCAGAAATATCAAAGGTTTTGTCGATTCTACTTGAGCTAGAATATGCAACGAATGCAACAAGTGCGAATAGGAATGTGACCATCAAAATAGCAGAATAGATAATTATTTTTTTAAAGACCATTTTAGAAATCCTGTTCCATTCGATTGAAGTTATACTTGATACTTTCTAAATGTCAAATTGATCCGAGGCGACCTGATTTTAGCTGATTTTGGTAAACTATGCAACCAATTAGTTTGCGTTTCGCCTTTCATCAACAGAAGGCTACCGTTTTCTAATAACAATTCAACATTCTTCTTTGATTGTTTATGACGAAAGCAAAATCGTCTCTCTGCTCCAAAACTGACTGAAGCAATTGTTGTATTCTTTCCTAAAGACGCCTCATTATCTGAATGCCAAGACATACCTTCGCTTCCGTCATGATACAAATTCAAAAGGCAAGAGTTAAATGAATCATTAGATATTTGCTCTACTATTTTTTTTAATTTAAGTAGCGTTTGGTTCCAGAGAAGAGCTTTCTTTGTAGTTCCAGAGTATTGATACGAAAAATTCTCATCTCCGTACCAAGACACCATGCGTTTGGTGATGATATGTTTGCCAAAGATGATTGCCTCATCATTTTCCCAAGGAATGTTTGATTCAAGATCTAGAAAGTATTCACTTGCCTCAGAATTAGAAATCACTGGACCAAAGTATTGAACCATTCCGTCGTAGGGTAGGAGATTGAGAGAAGGATCCTGTGGAAAGAGAGACATTTGCTATTTTTTTAAATTTTTCCTATAAAAAATTCGTTCGACATTCATCATTGATAGGTTCATTCTCAATGAATTCAATTATGGTGCTATTAAATATTTTCATTTCAAACGTATTACTTTACCTAAGCGTGTTACACGTGTATTGGGCTTTTGGTGGACTTTGGCCTGGGAAAAACAAACAAGAGTTGATTGATATGGTCTTCGGACAAGGAGATCGGTTTCCTTCTAGGTTTGCCTGTCTTTTTGTGGCAACCGGACTCCTTCTTTTTGCCGTTTTGCCATTTTTTTGGACCTTTAGAAAATTACTGCTGCTAGGTGAATCTGAAATCCAATTTATTTTTTGGATTTTGATTTTTTCCACAATTATTTTTATCACGCGTGGAATTCTTGGTTACATTCCTCAAATCACAAAAATGTGGAAACCTATCTTCGTATATCATACAAAACTGATATACAATCCGTTATGTTTGTTCATTGGAAGTGGAATTCTTGTGATGATCCTTTTTGGGTAGAGTGAAGGCGGGAATAATTTTCTCATCCGTGATTGGATTTTTGATTATGCATATTAAAAATCATAAGATTTGAACTAGACAATTATCAGGACGAATTACTCCACATAAAAGCAGGATTTAGCAGGTGCCAATCATACCGAATTTTTATCTCTTAAAAACGGGAATAAGTCTTGAATCTGTAACAGATATTTTTCCAGTTCAACAGGGTCAGGATACCTTGCCTTTGCCATTAGTTCGGGTTCGTTGTCGAGAAGGGGTATTTTTTTATCCATTGATTCCTGGAAAGATGTCCATTTTAGGGCAAACAGTTACGGTAAAAAGGTGGCAAGGCGAACTTACTTAACATACTTCTTCTTGAATTTGATCGATTCTTCAATGGGAATACTTTTTTTCCAATCAAATGTTGCGTTAGACGATTCTAGGTAATCCCAAAACTTGAATAAGAAAACGTATTGCAAATTTATCGGTTGCGGATCATCTTCCCAGCGCTTTAGAACATTTGAATAAACATCGAAGTATATTGCTGGTTGATTTTCTTTTACACCATCCGGATATAATAAGTCCAAAAGCCTTGGCATGTGATAATTATTTATATTATTTAGCCAGACGTTTATATTCGGCATCGCGATTTCTTTTGGAAATCGAATTTTCTCAATCTCAATCCACTCAGTTTTTCTGTAAACATAGAAATAGGCTTTATGATTAGAGTAAAATGCAACATACCACTCATGATCAAAATTATTTAATATGAATGGGTATCCTTTTGTGGGATCATTATACCATTCAATCCTTTGATCATTGTGGACAAATGAGAATGTATAGCTATATTTTGGACTGATAAGATCAAGACTACCCAAGTGGCCAAAACTAAGAAATTCGTAGTGCCAACTTTTATTTATTTGGTGGTAGACCACAATGTCTCCAACATTTGTTGGTGCCCTGACACTCCACTGGTAAGCTCTTGGTTCAGAGTAAGTTCCGCAAATTAATGCACACCCACTGAAAGACAAGGCTACGAATGATATCAGCTTTATAATGTCTTTCAAAATCATTTAATTTCAACCTTACTGCTAAAATTGTAAACATTAGTAAATTGAATTTGGTGCTCATCGTTATGCGACATGAATTTGTGAGAATTAAATTAGGAGATTCAATTTTAAAGTTTTTTCCTCAAAAATCAATTAAAGTTAAAAAATTTGGCCAAACCTCAGTATTTCCAACCGTCATCTATGAGGTAATTATGAGCAAACTTACAGAGTCATTAAAAAAGGCTGGAATCCCAGCAGAAGTCGCAGTGGAAATTGATTCGGAACTTTTTGAAATATTTGTTGCGAGAGAAAACTTCCCACCTCTAAAATGGGAAAAGGAAGTTCTGATGCCAATCCAATTAGAACAATTCAAAGCCAGCGAACGTTTAGAAACTCTTCGAAGTGATCTGCGAAGCTTTCGTCAGGAAGTGGATGCTAGATTTCAATCTAATGATTCTCGTTTTCAAGCGATAGATGAAAAGTTTAAAATCATGATGTGGATGCAAGGACTGATTATCGCTCTGGTATTTGCAATATTTAGTAAAATGTATCTAGGAGTTTGAGAAGCAAAATCGTGCATAACCAAACTGGCAAATATTTTTAGCATACAATTCGTAGAACCTCCGTTGTAAAAACGAAGATTTAATGCATTGTATCACCCTCCCCGCATAAAATTTTAGTTGGATTCTCTTGTCGCTGGGAGAATTTATACGTTAGAATGACACCCACTCGCACCGTTCAATCATTTCTAGAAGCAAAGAAACAATCCATGCCGATCCCTGACGAAGTTTGGGAATCATTGAAAGGCTTTCGTAAATGGAGTGAGCCTGAGCTCATCGGCCTTCGCAATGCATCTTTCTACACTCCGGATATCTTTTTTGAAGATGGAATGGATGCAGAGATCGAACGACTGCTCACTCGATTTAGATCACGTATTGTCCCACATAAATTTTGATGAACCAACACACACCCAAGGTCTTGTACCAAGAGGCAAACCCTTACGGTTCGTTTACGGCATTTTTAGAAGATGATGGACGAACCATTTACCTCTACCTTCAATCTCATAACAATCCAGATTGGAAAATGAAATCACTTTGGATTCGTAATCTTATTGATGCACCGAAAGAAAGAGATCCTCATGATTTTGATTCGGGCCTAGCTCCGATTCTAACTGAAGCAGAAATTTTTAATCCTAAGGCGCTTCCGACTCTTACTGAAGAAGAGATTCATTTCATTTGGTCCGAAGAAGGCGATGCAGTCGCATTGTTTGTAAATGAAGAGTTGTATGCCTATCTTCCCCCTTGGTCTGGTGTAAAGGGAATCCAAGGGTATGCAAAAGAAGCCAAAGAAAATGCAATCACTGCGTCCCCCTTAGGTGATGTAAATAATGGCGTTCTTGCGGATCGAGTCAAAGCTTCACGTAAGCATTGGGAAAATGTAGCACAAAAAGATCATTGGAAACGTGCGCAGTCTTTACGACTCAACTTTCTTGAATCAAAGTTGGGCAAACATGATAAATACTGGTCTGCTGATGGTGGGAGCTATCCATCTTTGGGCATCGCATCCTTCTATCCTAAAGAATTTCCTGGCATCAAAGTTTTTTCAACGATTGGGATGAGTGTCCAAAACCAACCGAGTGTAGAGTTGTACCACAAAGAATTTGAAGACTTCGCTCGCATCGAACTCGTTCTCGCAATCAAACTCTTAAATGATGTGGAAGATCACACCGAGCAATGGGTCCAACATGCGCTGGGTGAAATGATCAAGTTTCCATGGAACACTGGTATTTGGTTTGGTCACTCTCATACAATTCAGAACCCAAGGAAAGATCCCGATCAATTGTATTTGGATTTCAATTGGTTTGTTTTTAATAATATCACAGATGAATTGGACCTATCAGTAAATCAGTCCATCCCTCAATTGAACGGATTGCTCTCTGAAAATGGAAAACGAATCAACTTTTTAGTACTCACACCTATTTCCCTTGAGGAACGGATTTGTTTTATGCGTGAAGGTTCGCAAAAGTTTTGGGATACCTGGAAAAAAGAAGGATTCACTTTCTTTCATGATTCAGAACGGCGAATGTTAGAATTCTAATTTTATAAAAATAAAAAACCGAGCCAATTTAGTTTTCTGTCCGTTATTAAAAGTGATATGGCAGATACATATAATAAATTTTTCAACCTTGAGTTCGAACCATTTGAACTTGATCGCATCTATTCAGAAAGAAACGAATCGAGTGGATTCTTTTTATCCACAGTTTTCCAAAAAAGATTTTCTGAAGAAGTAAATCTAAAGCGACACGAAGATCAAAAACTATGGCTCCAAGCAAAAAAATTACGTTTTTTGGTGCTTGATGGTCTGCAAAAAGTTTCTGATGAGAGTGGAAAGGTGGAATCTGCATCCATTCTTTATCTTTTAACATTCTTTGATCATAATTCTATTACTGAAATGGGCTTTGAAGATACCTGCCATATCTTAATGAAGCGGTACGACCTACCTTCACTCATACTCAAACTTCCAGAATCAGACCACCTAGAGATATGGGGAAAGGATGGTTCAAAGAAAGTATATAAGAATGTAGCTCATCCGAATATGGATTCGCTATTGAAATCCTTGTTTCACTCGATCAATAAGAAGGATCACTTCCAATTTATTGGGATCGAAAAACCAAATTATGATAAAAAACTGAGTTATATTGGGCCGAGGAGAGGTTTTACGAGGGCAATCGCGTAAGTTTTTGCCTTAAAATGAAAAAACCCGCAGGTCTTGCGGGTTTACACAATCTTACTCCGACAACATCGGAGGAAGAAACTTGCTAAGGTTATTTCTTAGCTTTTTTCTTTGCAGCCTTTTTCTTAGCAGCTTTCTTTTTTGCAGCTTTCTTTTTAGCAACCATTGTGATCGTCCTTATCTTTAATTTCAATCACCTCAAGTCCTTGGCGCACTTCAGTTGATTGATACGACATAATTAATTCTAATCAATTTTAATGTAAAGAAATTTTATTTTTTAGAGGAATTTATTTTTATTTTTTCTAGGCTAATACTCATTCTACGGAATCGAGATGATAATCTTACCTATCGTGTTCCCTTTTTGAAACTTTTCGATCGCATTTGGCAAATTTTCAAAGGAAAATGTATCACCAATCATCTGAGGAGCTAGTTTTAATTCATTCAAAGCATCAAAATGTTTTTTTAATGTACCAATTTCATTCCATAACCATATCAAATTAAAGCCCATCACTGATTTATTTTCAGAAATCATCGCTAACGGATCAATTTTTGGTCTGATTAGATACTGATATGCGATTTGAAACCAATTTCTTCGTGATGATTGTGGTGTAAAGACTGCACTTCCATAAGTAATCAACCTACCCATAGGTGACAAAAGATCATAACTATCTTTAAAATAATGGCCACCAGTACATTCGAGAACCAAATCCAACCTACGATGTGAAAGTTTTTGTGATAAATCATTCTTAAATGATGATGTTCGTAGTACAAAATCATCATAACCAGCATTTTGAATCACAGATATCTTTGATTCACTACCGATCATTGCGATAGTATATGCATTCCACCTCTTTGCAATTTGATTTGCAAGAAGACCTACCCCTCCTGCTCCACTATGAATCAAAATTGTTTGTGATTGTTGGATATTCCCTAATGGCACAAGCGCATAATATGCGGTCAAAGCTTGCACTGGAAACGCAGCACCCTCAGCAAAGGACCAATCATTTGGAAGAGGAAAAATATAATCTTTATGAATGTTGATCGCAGTAGAGTAAGCACCGAAACGAGTGGTTCCATAAATAGAATCACCTTCTTTAAATTCTTTTACATTCTTTCCGATCTTTGCAATCGTTCCCGCATACTCAAGTCCAGGAATAAATGATCCCTTCGGTGTAGCAGAATATAAGCCATAAATCGAAAAAACATCAGCAAAATTAAGCCCAATTGCCCGAACTTGGACAGTTACTTCGTTCTCGTTTGGTGGAGTTAACTCCTCTTCTCTACGATGGAGACCCGAAAGGGATCCGGTTTGGATGACTCGATATACTTCTCTATTCATCATTTTTTATAAAAAAATCGAATTCCATTGCCAAGAAAAGATTTTTCCATGGTAGTACAGTCGCTTAAAAAATGTACGCAAGCGAAGAGAGCACGACTTGGATTTAAAAAGTACCCCACTCAATCAAATACACAGGGAGTTGGGAGCCAAAATGGTTCCTTTCGGTGGATGGGACATGCCAGTTCAATACACGGGCATCATACAAGAACATCTTTCTACGAGATCACATGCTGGACTTTTTGATGTTTCGCATATGGGTGAGATCTTTGTAACTGGAAGTCGTGAAGATGTACTCGCACTTCTTGAAAAAACAACATGCAATTTAATCTCAAACATGGAAATCGGACAGGTTCAGTACAATGCTGTTCTGAATGAGACTGGTGGTTTGGTCGATGACATCACCATCTATAAATTTTCTGATGAAAAGTATATGATTTGTTCCAATGCATCAAATTATCCAGCTGTCACTGCCCATTTACAAAAGTACGCAAGTGGAACATGCAAAGTAGAAGACAAAAGTGCAACCTATCATCAGATCGCATTGCAAGGACCCAATGCCAATGCTATTTTTGAATCATACCTTGGTAAAGATCTCTCATCACTACTATATTACCACTTCATCGAACTAGATTTCAAAGGTGAGACTTACCTAATCTCACGAACTGGTTATACAGGTGAGGATGGTTTTGAGATTTATACTTCAGTGCCTGTTGGTGTTCAGTTATGGAAAGACCTTCTACAAATTGGAAAACCATTTGGTCTCATCCCTGTTGGACTCGGTGCAAGAGATACACTTCGTTTAGAAGCCAAGTATCCATTGTACGGTCATGAGCTAAATTCTGAATGGTCTCCAATAGAATCAGGTATCGGATTTATCGTAAAAGAAAAATCGATACCGTATTTTGGTTATGAACGCATCCAAAATGACAAAAAAAATAGTCCAAAGAAGAGAGTGGTAGGAATCATCTTACAAGAACCAGGCGTATTGAGGGAAAATTTTTCTATTTTTTCTTCCGATGGAAAAGAAATCGGGAAAACAACGTCTGGCACGCATTCACCCTCGCGCAAAGAATCACTGGGACTTGCCATTCTGGATTTAGCATACACACCCAACAATACGGAAATATTCGTTGAGATCCGTGGGTCAAAAAAGAAGGCGATCGTTTATACTTCTCCTTTCATCAAAGGCAGTGTCCGAAACAAATCTACATCAAAATAATCAATTTGGAGAACAATCATGGCAGAAACTAACGCATTAGAAGGTTACTTCTATACCGAAAAACACGAATGGGTCAAAATAGAAGGTGACGTTGCGCTTATCGGAATCACAGATTTCGCTCAAAATGCATTAGGTGACATCGTATTCATTGATTTACCGAAAGTTGGCAAAAAAATTTCCCAAAAAGACAGTCTAGGGACCATCGAATCAGTAAAAGCGGCAGAAGATCTATACTCTCCCATCTCTGGAGAAGTAAGCGAAATCAACCCGGCACTCGCCTCATCACCAGGAAGTGTCAATACAGATCCTTTCGCGACTTGGATGGTCAAGCTAACAGGTATCAACCAAGGGGAGCTAGGTTCGCTCCTCAATGCAAACCAGTATAAAGATTACGTTTCAAAATTGGATTAACAAGCGGAGCATTGTCAGTGAAAATTAAAGATACTACCTACGAAGATACTCTAAATGCCAGTGATACGTTTCTTAGGAGACACGTTGGCTCTGATGCAAGTCGCATTTCCGAAATGCTACAGACCATTGGTTACTCAGATCTAGATACTCTCATTGATGATGCCGTTCCCAAAAATATCCGCTTAAAAAAGACACTCTCGCTTCCAGAACCTCTAGGTGAATTTGCACTTCAAAAGGAATTGAAGAAGATAGTTTCAAAAAATAAAGTTTTTCGATCTTACTTAGGGCAAGGTTACAATGCTTGCATCATTCCTCCGGTGATCCAGAGGAACATCTTAGAAAATCCTGGTTGGTATACAGCTTACACTCCTTATCAGGCAGAAATTGCACAGGGAAGAATGGAAGCACTCATTAACTTCCAAACCATGATCACTGACCTAACAGGAATGCAAATCAGCAATGCATCTCTATTGGATGAAGGTACGGCCGCGGCAGAAGCGATGACAATGCTCTACTCTTTGAAAGAAGAATCACAAGGAAAGTCATTCTTTGTTTCGCAATCTGTACATACACAAACATTAGATGTCATTCGTACTAGAGCCCTACCTCTCGGTATCAATATCGTTGTAGGTTCTTTCAAAAAAATGGTTCCTTCCTCCGACTTTTTTGGCGCCATCGTTCAGTATCCATCAACAGATGGGACAGTTTTTGATTATTCAGACTTTATTAAAAGCCTACATTCAGTTGGTGCCAAGGTAGTCGTTGCGGCAGACATTCTATCTCTTACAATTTTAAAACCCCCAGGTGAAATGGATGCTGATGTCGTAGTCGGAAGTACTCAAAGATTTGGTCTTCCTCTTGGATTTGGAGGCCCACATGCTGGCTTTTTTGCCACCAAAGAAGAATACAAACGCAATATGCCGGGCAGATTGATCGGAGTCTCAAAGGATTCACAAGGTAAATCTGGCTATAGACTCTCTCTACAAACGAGAGAGCAGCACATACGTAGAGATAAGGCGACATCTAACATTTGTACGGCACAAGTTTTACTGGCAGTTTTATCTTCTATGTATGCAATCTATCACGGCCCCCATGGTTTGAAACAGATTGCACTTCGAGTCCACCGCATGACAACACTACTTGCCAACGGTTTGGAAAAATTAGGTTACAAAGTAATATCAAAGCCATTTTTTGATACGATTCGAATCGAGCTTACAAATGTGACTTCGTCCGAAATCATCCATTATGCCGAAGAGAAAGAAATCAACTTACGATCGGTTTCACAACATGTAATCAGCATCTCTCTTGATGAAACGACAACACTTGCTGACATTGAAGATCTTTTGAACGTATTTAACGAAAAAAAGGCCATTCATTTTTCATTGAATGATCTATCAAAGAATGATGTTTTCGTAATTCCAGAACTTTTGGAACGTAAGTCAGCTTATCTAACACATCCTGTATTCAATAGCTTTCATACAGAAACAGAAATGTTACGCTACATTCGTAGATTGGAATCAAAGGATCTTTCTCTCACCACTTCCATGATTGCACTTGGATCATGCACGATGAAGTTGAATGCCTCAACTGAAATGTATCCTGTGACTTGGCCAGAACTTTCAAATATCCATCCCTTTGTTCCAGACAATCAAACCGAAGGCTATAGAATTCTATTTGGCCAACTTGAAAAATGGCTTTGTGAAATCACCGGCTTTGCAGAAGTATCGCTCCAACCAAACGCAGGTTCGCAAGGTGAATATGCAGGACTTCTGGCCATTCGTAGTTATCATCAGAGTAGAAATGACAATCACCGAGACCTTTGTCTGATACCAGTATCAGCACATGGAACCAATCCTGCCTCTGCTGTCATGGCTGGATTTCGAGTGATCGTAGTCGCTTGCGATGAAAATGGGAATATTGATGTAAACGATTTAAAGCAAAAAGCCATCGAACATAAAAATGATCTGGGTGCTCTCATGGTCACCTATCCTTCTACACATGGTGTCTTCGAAGAATCGATCGTTGAGATTTGTAACATCATTCATGAAAACGGTGGTTTGGTTTATATGGATGGAGCGAACATGAATGCACAGGTAGGGCTCACTCGCCCGGCTGATATTGGTGCAGACGTTTGCCATTTGAATCTTCATAAAACTTTTTGTATCCCTCACGGAGGCGGTGGCCCCGGAGTTGGACCAATTGGAGTTGCCGAACACCTTGCTCCATTTCTTCCAGGACATAGTATGATAGAAAACGGATCGAATAACGGGCAAGGCGCAGTAACATCTGCACCTTGGGGCTCCGCATCTATTATTGTCATTTCTTGGGCATACATCGCAATGCTTGGTTTTGAAGGACTAAAACATGCAACCAAACTTGCGATCCTCAATGCAAACTATGTTGCGCGTAAACTTGAAAATGCATTTCCAATTCTTTATAAAGGTAACAAAGGATTGGTGGCTCATGAATGTATTTTGGATATTCGGGGATTTAAAAAAGTATCTGGCGTCGAAGTTGAAGATATCGCGAAACGCCTAATGGATTACGGTTTTCATTCACCAACGATGTCATTTCCAGTTCCAGGGACTTTAATGGTTGAACCAACGGAATCAGAGTCAAAAGAAGAGTTAGACCGCTTCATCGATGCAATGTTAACTATTTCTGGAGAAATCAGAGATATAGAGAATGGCGTGCTAGATAAAATCGACAACCCACTCAAAAATGCACCTCATACAGCTGAAATGGTCATTTCTGACAATTGGAAGTATAAATACTCTAGAGAACGTGCCGCATACCCTCTCCCTTGGATTCGATCTCGAAAGTTTTGGCCAAGTGTGGGAAGAGTTGATAATGTCTATGGCGATCGTAATTTAATTTGCTCTTGTATTCCGATTGAGAGTTACGCTTAGAATGTCTTTTTACGAAAAACACATCTTTGTTTGTGAAAACGAAAGACCACCTGGTGAACGGGTGTCTTGTGGGGCACAAGGTTCAGGCGAGATTCTTAAACTATTAAAACAGAAAAGTGCAAAGGCTGGTATACAATATAAATTTCGAATCCAGCGCGCTGGTTGTTTGGATCGATGTGAGTTAGGACCGATTCAGGTTTCGTATCCTGAAGGCACTTGGTTTCGACTAAAAACCGAAAAGGATGTCGAAGATCTAATTGAGCATTACTTAAAATCAAATGAGCCAACAAAATACAATCATTTGCTAGTATCAGACAAAGAATAACTTTAGTTTGATCTTTAAGTTGATTCAAATTTGGAATCCGCGATTCCACCTACAAGGCCTGTTAAAAATTGTGGAATCTCAGCCTTAAATTCCATCTCTTTCCCCGAAAAAGGATGCTTAAAACGAATGGACCAAGCATGCAAAGCCATTCGTGGATAATTTCTTTTGGGCTCTCCATACTTAGAATCACCAACAATGGGATGATTTTGTTCCGAACAATGGACACGAATTTGATTTTTTCTTCCGGTAAGCAGATTAATTTGAAGTAATGAATACTTGTCTGTCTCTTTCAATACGGCATATTCCGTGTGCGAAAGTTTTCCAAGCTCAGGATCTTTTGTAGAATACACAACTTGCGCTTTACTCTCGGTAAGGTAAGAAGAAATCTTACCTGATTTCTCTTTCCAATTTCCGTGCGTGACTGCTATATATTGCTTTGAAGTTTCATCCCAATGATTTTGGAGTGTCTGTTTGGCGGTCTCCGTTTTCGCAAACAAAAGTAACCCAGATGTATCTCGGTCCAATCGATGGACAATAAAAATGCGATGAGGTGAACGTGTGCTTCCTTTTTTAACATAGTCAGTAAGTGCCGCATAAGCTGTCTTAGCCTTCTCGGAATCTGTGGATATCGTGAGAAGACTAGCTGGTTTATTCACAACTAACAAATCTCGATCTTCATAGAGAATAAAAAGACCCTTGGGCAAAAAGCGAGTATTGGTTTTTTTGGCGGAGGTCATGAAAAAGTCAGCTAGTTTCTATATCCGCTTTTAACCATTTCTTCTCTGCAATACTCTTTTTCATATTTTCAATAAGAGCTACGGATATATTTGTATTAAGTTTGATCATATCTGGGTCTTGGGCAAAGAGAATCATCTCATCGATCGCATAATCGATCAACTTTTCAATTGATTTTTGTCCCATAGGATCGGAAGAAAGTGCCACCGCCGAACGAGAGATTGCCTCATATAAACTTAAACTGATTTGTTTGGTGAGATTTGCCTGTATGTCCTTTGGAAGGAATGAGACAGGTTTAATTTGATTTGCAGCATTTTCTGCAATCTCCGAAACTAAATTCTGTATCAATGCCTTTAAGTTTTCATTTTTTGCAGACTTGATCATATTTTTGATGGCAACTTTTTTGAGCTCACTTCGATTATGATCGATTGCGTTAACAACTTGATCTAAAGAATTTCCAGAGCGCACTTCATTTTGTACCTCTGTCAATATTTGAATCGTAACTAGGTCAGAAATTTCTTCTTTGATGATGTTGCTATAGTAACGGATGGTTCGACTGATCAAGTCATTACCTAAAATGCGAGTAAACTGATTTGTCTGTAAAAGAAGATAAATCTTATAAACTCGAATCAATCGAAAGAATCTAAATTCAACAATCGGTATTAAACCTAAAACATCATACCAATGATATACGGGATAGAGAAACCAAGCTATGTAAGTTTTATTTCTGATAGCAAAAAACCAGCTCAGACTGAATTCGATTAAGAAAAAGACAAGAAAAGGTGCATCTAACAAAAGATAATGGTTAACTGGATTCCCATCTGGAGCAATAGCCCGGTAGTAATTCAAATCAAAAAACAAACGTAAATTTGAATTAAAAAATGCGACTTTGTCTTCAAGGGATCTATCCGTATCACGCCAAAACCAAGAGAAAGCGACAACTGTGGATGGTATACGATCACGATTTAAATACAAATCTAAATCTTGTCTTATTTTGATATCTCGTGACTTTGTTTTATGAATTTGATATTCTGCTTTGATTATATCCTGAATTTGGGAAAAGTTTTCTGTTTGTCCTGATTGAGCAAATGGGTTGGTCTCAACTATCTCCAACATTTTTTTGTCCATGCTCATCAAGATTTTTTGAATCTCGGATGCTTCTTTTCCGGGTAAGCTTAATCGATTGATAAAACTATACTTCTCGGATAGTTCGATCAACTCATTAATCTCTTCCGTTTCTTCCATAACACTAAAGAAATCATTCAGCTTTACTAAAGTGGCTTCTAATGACTTACCGCGTAGATCAACATTCTCAATACTTAAGCCCTCTTCAAAATCAGAAAAAAGCTTATCAAACTTTTCGTTGACTACAGTAGTTTTAAGGTGCTTTAGAAGATCATGAATACTTTCCCTTGTCTTTTTCCTTTGGCTCTCACGAAATTCAGAGTCTCTTAACTTTGTAAGATAGACTAAATCATCGATGTAGTCCGTGTATGTAGTGGTAGCTCGATGCGGCTCGATTCCTAGAATCGGCTTATCATATATTTTTAAAACTTCAGGAAAATTCTGAAAATAAAACGGCCTTAACCAAAGGTATGTTAAATCAAATACAATCAAGGAAAGGTTACCTAAGACAACGAATACCATGACGATATCCCATACCAAAGGTATACCTAACTTATGTTTTTTGATAAATTCCCAAGAGATCATATCTAGACCAACCCATTACATGTTTCTTCGGTATTGACCGCCTACCTCATACAAAGCTTGCGAAATCTGACCAAGAGACGCCACTTTGACGGTTTCTAAAAGCTCCGTAAATACATTATTCTTATTTCTAGAACTATCCTTTAATTTAAAAATGGCGTCGTCAATCTTCGCTTGGTTCCTTAATTTAAATTGGTTTAGATTCTGAATCTGAGATTTCTTTTCCACATCGGTAGAGCGAATCACTTCTCCTGGAATCACAGTGGGTGAACCTTCTTTACTTAAGAATGTGTTTACCCCGATGATTGGATATTCACCAGTATGCTTTAATGTTTCGTAGTAGAGTGACTCTTCTTGAATTTTATTTCGTTGGTACATTCTCTCCATCGCTCCCAACACTCCACCTCTTTCGCTGATCCGATGAAACTCTTGAAGGATGGCCTGCTCCACAAGGTCAGTTAATTCTTCAATAATAAACGATCCTTGTAAGGTATTTTCGTTTTTTGCCAAACCTAGCTCTCTATTGATGATCAATTGAATTGCAACGGCTCGTCTAACGGAATCTTCTGTTGGTGTGGTTATAGCCTCATCATAAGCATTCGTATGAAGGGAATTACAATTATCATAGATTGCATACAGAGCCTGCAATGTCGTTCGTATATCATTGAAATCAATCTCTTGCGAGTGAAGGGATCGTCCAGATGTTTGAATATGATACTTTAGCATTTGGGAACGATCGTTAGCAGAGTACTTATACTTCATCGCCTTTGCCCAAATCCGTCTAGCCACTCTTCCTATTACCGAATATTCAGGATCAATACCATTTGAAAAAAAGAATGATAAGTTAGGTGCAAAATCGTCTATCTGCATTCCCCGACTTAGATAGTATTCGACATATGTAAACCCGTTTGCCAATGTAAAGGCAACTTGTGTGATAGGATTGGCACCGGCTTCTGCGATATGATAGCCGCTAATCGATACCGAGTAAAAATTACGTACATTTTGTTCTATAAAATAACTCTGGATATCCCCCATCATTTTTAGGGCAAACTCTGTTGAAAAAATACAAGTATTTTGAGCTTGGTCTTCTTTTAGTATATCTGCTTGAACGGTTCCTCTTACTTGATTCAATGCGGATTTTTTGATTTTTTCGTAAGTCTCTCTAGGAAGGACTTCTTCGCCAGAAACTCCAAGCAACATCAAACCAAGTCCATCATTTCCATCTGGTAAACCGCCTTCAAAGGAGGGTCTATTCACACCTTTGGTCGCAAAGATTTTGTCCAATGTTTTTTGAACTTCTGTTTCCAGACCCTCTGATCGAATGTATTTTTCACATTGTTGGTCAATCGCCGCATTTAGAAAAAAGGAAAGTACGATTGGTGCAGGACCATTGATTGTCATAGAAACCGAAGTAGCCGGATCGCATAAATCAAATCCAGAATATAGTTTCTTTGCATCATCTAACGTTGCAACGTTGACTCCCGCATTTCCAATTTTACCATAGATATCTGGTCTTAAATCTGGATCTTCACCATAAAGTGTTACCGAATCAAAGGCAGTTGAGAGCCGTTTTGCAGGCATACCAGAACTTAGGTAATGAAAACGACGATTGGTTCTTTCTGGCCCACCTTCTCCAGCAAACATACGGGTTGGATCTTCACCAGTCCTTTTAAAAGGGAAAACTCCAGCAGTGAAAGGGAAAAAACCTGGAAAATTTTCTTCATAACTCCAACGAATAATATCACCCCAATCAACAAACCTTGGTACGGCGATCTTGGGTATCTTGAGGTGACTCAAGGATTCAGTATAATTCAATACCTTGATTTCTTTTCCGCGGACAAAATAGCTGTACGATTCTTTTTGAAAAGCTTCAATCTTGGATTGCCATTCTTCGATATACTTTTTGGAATCTAGAGATAAAGAATCCCAAAAGATTTGAAATTCTGATTTTAAATCTTTTGTATCTTTTCCAGACTTTTCTAGTATCGAAATAGCACCTTTTAACTGATAGGCGGCTCTTGCAGTCAACGATTCTTTTTCTACAAATTTCTGACTTCGATCAATTTCTTCTTTGATCTCTGCCAAATAACGCACACGATCTGGAGGAAGAACGACCGAAATTTGATTTTTTGATCTTATGTTTTCAAAATTTGAAACCCAGTTTAGTTTCATTCGAGATATGATTGTCTTGATTAGAAATTGATACAGGTCATCAGTCCCATTATCCTGAAACTGTGATGCAATCGTTCCAAAAACAGGCATATCATCGATACTCTTTTCAAACAATTGACGTGACCTTTGGTACTGTTTCTTGACATCACGTTGCGCATCAAGAGAACCAGGTTTGTCAAATTTGTTGATGGCGATGATGTCCGCATAATCAATCATGTCGATTTTTTCTAACTGTGTTGCGGCTCCATATTCGGGAGTCATTACATACAAGGAAACATCCGATACTTCTGTAATTTCAGAATCACTTTGTCCAATTCCCGCTGTTTCGACAACAATCAGATCGAAACCGGCTGACTTTAGAATCTGAATCGCTCCCTTGACGCTTCGATTTAAAGCAATGTTAGCCTCACGCGTTGCGAACGATCTCATATAAACTCTTTCATTGAAAATTGCATTCATTCGAATACGATCTCCAAGCAAGGCACCGCCTGTCTTTCGTTTGGAGGGATCAACGGAAAGGATAGCAATCGTTTTATCGGGAAAATCTAAAAGGAATCTCCTTACAAGTTCATCGGTAAGGGAAGATTTTCCTGCACCACCTGTACCAGTTATACCTAAGACTGGAATGGTTCGTTCCAAAGGAGGAAAATCAAATTTAAGGGATATGGAAGCCGAGTCATTGAGTAAAGAGAATTCCATTTGCGTGATAGCTTGGCCCAACGCCAACGGATTCTTTTTTAAGATAAATGAATGTAAATCTCCATTGAATGAAAGTGGTGTTAAAAAATCGGACTGTTTGACCACATCGTTTATCATTCCTTGCAAACCCAAGACACGACCTTCATCGGGTGAATAAATATGCGTAACGCCATATGCGTGTAAGTCTACGATCTCGGAAGGAAGAATTGTTCCACCTCCTCCTCCGAAAACTTTTATGTGACCTGCTCCGTTTTCTTTTAAAAGATCTATCATGTATTTGAAGTATTCAACATGACCACCTTGATAGCTTGTAAGTGCAATTCCTTGGACATCTTCTTGGATGGCACACTCAACAATTTCTCTAACACTTCTATTATGTCCCAAATGAATGACTTCAACTCCACTTTGTTGGAGGATGCGGCGCATGATATTGATGGAAGCATCATGTCCATCAAAGAGTGATGCCGCGGTGACAAAGCGTATTTTGTGAGTGGGAATGTAAGGAGTAAATTCTTGAGTCATACAAGAACATCTATCAGAAAGAAATGAGAAGATTCAATTGCAATTTGAATCTTTGTGAAGATAGTTTTAGAACTATCCGTAAATCAATTCGTTAATCAGATTCTGGAGCAAGTATCAATTCGCGAACACGTTTCTCCAACATTTCGGTAAGTTCCTTAGCCGCCTTTTTTTCTGGACCGGTAGGGAACTGAGAGGGTAAAATGGGCTTCCCAATATTGTATCGAATTTTGGTTTTGAAAGCCTCGCCTGACAAGAATGCCATGGGCTTTGACATATTGGTAGCCCCTGAAATACCCGACGGTATTATAGGGACGTTTGCGCGAATCGCAAGCTTGGCCGCCATCGCTTTGAAAGCTGTCATTTCGCCAGTTTCAGATCGAGTACCTTCCGGATAAATGGAAAGCATTTCGCCCTCTTTCATCAAATTGACCATATAATCTTCTAGCTTGCCATAGTATTCCATGGCAGATTTTTTATCCATCTCTGACTCACCTGCCGCATTTCGAATGATAGGCATACTTCCCCAGCTAATCAGGTTTGCTTTTAAAATGCCTCCCAAAGAAGCTAAAGTGGCTTCGACGATGGGTTTTGTGAAACTAAGTGGTGGGTAATTGAAAGGTGAATTCCTGTGATTCACGTATCTCATAATGTCTTCTTGCGGGTGGAATAACTCATACTTTCCAAGGTAAACGATCTTTCTTTCTGTATACGTTCCTTGAACAGGTATATCTAAGTAATCAGTGTGATTTGAAACAATCAACGCTCCGCCCGTCATGGGGATGTACTGGGAACCGGTGACCTTTACATCATAGATCATCTCAAGTAGGTTTCGAAGAATTGTCTTCGGAATCTCTCTGGGAATGACAAATAAGCTTTCAAAGTTAGGATTGGTCTTTTCGTCCATGGGAACTGCATACATTTGAAAATAAAACTTTATGAAATCAAGTTGGATTTTAATTCTAGATGGAAAATCATATGCTCATGACTCATGAATTGGCACAATCCATCTGGTTCTCCATGGAGCCCCTCCAAAGCCTTCATTTCTTCGACCTTCAAATCGGAGGCATTCTCATGAGTGTCTCTACTTTCTGCCATCACATTGGTGGATCGACTTTCTTTTTACTGCTAATTTCTTTGATTTATACTCTCTTTCGACCAAAGCTTGCCATCGAACTTTCATTTGGACTTTTGACGGCTGGCGTCGTCATTGCTCTGGCCAAGTTTTTTCTGGAAAGCCCTAGGCCTTATCCATATCCAGAAGCATTTGATGAACGGGCCTTCGGACTACCTTCCGGGCATTCTTATGTAGCAGTTGTTGTTTGGGGTCTATTAGCATACCGGATTCAACAGATAGCGTTTCGAATCTTTTGTGCCTTGATCATTGTGTTTACCCCTTTTTCGAGAATGTATTTAGGAGTTCACTATTTAGGGGATGTTACCTTGGGTTTCATCTTGGGCACCATCCATTTAACAATACTTCTTCTTATCTTAAGGAATTTTGATCGCAAAGCGATGGAACATTATTTTTTTAAAACTGAAAATCACAGAACACTTACCCTTTTAGGTCTGATTTTGACGCTTTCTATTTTGTTACTTGATTCTCCGCATTTGTCAGCGGAACATTTTTACAGTCTTTCGAGTGCTATGACGTCGGCTGGGGCGCTCGCCGGATTTTGGATGGGTATGTTATTCTATCCACGTTTTTCCAAAGCTCATTTTTTAAACTGGAATTTCCCTACTAGAGGTGGAAAGATTAATTTTTTAACAATTGTTGTGCGAATTTTAATTTTATTGATCATCGGTTTAATATTCTATGTGTTCCCAGCCCAATTCGTAAAAAATTCGATTTGGAAAGAGGATTTATTTTTAAGATATTTACGGTATTTTCTAATCAGTTTTTGTTTGGTATGTTTATTTCCTATTATACTTCAAAACATTGCTCATGGTAAATTTCTCTTAATTGGCAATGATGAAGAAAATTAAAAATTTATTTTCCCTTCTAAAATCTGAATTAAAGAGAGAAGGGGTTTTAAAAAATTCATTTTTTGTTAGTGTTTCTAAAGCAATTTCTTCTATCACAAATCTTGCCTTTATGATCTACGCAGTCAATCTGCTTAGCAAAACGGAGAATGGAAAATTTCAATACTATCTTAGCTTATTGCCAGTTGTTCTCGCAATTGCAGAATTTGGTTTGCCGAACGCTTTGATCAAGTATATCTCTCCGTTAGCTGACAAAGGGGAAGATCCTGGCGCACTTTTAAATGCTTCTCTTAGAATTAAGTTCTATTCATTTCTTATTTTAACTGCAATTTCTATTTTGGCTTTTGCACTCAGTTACGAAAATTACTTTGTTCTTATAATTTTAGTGATAGGTGGTATCATCGTATCCTTCTTATCATATTTTGAAAGTATATTTATCTCCTACAGAAAGTACATTGCGCTTTCATTCTGGAATCCAATGCCTAATTTGTTGAGGCTAGGAATTTTATTTTTTATCGCCGAAACATCTATCCACCCTCTCACATATTTAGATATCTTATCTATTTTTGCCATCTCTCCAATATTTGTTTTGTTTTTATTTTTTATCTTCTTTGGTGGAAAGGAGATAAGTTGGACTGCTGAAAAGCAATTAGTCAAAGAAAGTGAACGTAAATTGATCCTCTTTAATTTATGGGCATTTACAGCATCCATATTTGCCATCCTTTCGGATCGATTGGAAATATTTTTCCTAAATCAATTTCATCCTGCTGAAATCGTTGCCGATTATGGTACAGCATTACAATTATTTAGTGGATTTGGCATTATACTAGCCACTTTCAATTCAATCATCTATCCGAAGTTATCGAGACTAGCCGATTCTTCAGAGTTTCCGATCTTTTTGAAAAAAGCGGTATTGCTCGGTGGATTGATTGCACTTTGTCTTTTACCGGGCATCTTGCTTGCTGAACCTATTTTGAATCTTTTATTTGGAGCAAAATATTCGAATTCGATCTCCGTTTTTAAAATCTTATATCCAAATTTTTTGCTACAACTCGTTTTTGCACCACTTGGCACCGCTTTATTTGCATTAGGCCAACCAAAAATGTTAGCTGGGCTAGCCCTATTGCGTTTGTTATTTGGTGCATTATTTGATTTTTGGATTATTCCAGATGCTGGTGCAAACGGCGCCGCAGTTTCGCTCTTTTTAGGACAAATCGTTTCTTGGCTAATTTTAGTTGGCTATTTTTTAGCTTTTTTTAGGAAGTGATCACTCGCTTGATACAATCAGTTTTTTATGGAGATCAACATAATACGTTTCTAAACGATTCCACTCGTCGGAATTCGAAGGTAAATCAAACAATTCAAAATAAGCTTGTTTTGTGGTAAGACCTGTTGAAAGAGCTTCTTTGAATAGAATGATCGCAATTTTATATTGTATGTTATAATTATAAATGTCAAATTTTCTATCTATCATCGAACCAGTCTTTGTTTCCAAATCTTTGATTTTTTTTTCGGAAAGAGAAAGGATTCCATATTTTCCATTTTCTATTTGGTTCGTTCCATGGTTTGATCGGATTTTTGATATTACAAATAAAAATAAAGACTCACTAGGGAGTAAACCACCTAATGTTGTTCCATCAGGAAGGTCGAGTCGATCTGCTGACCTCACAATTGCACGCGCCATTTCTTTTTGTTGCCTGATGGTAATCTTTAAATCTTTGTCTTCGGAGAAGGCAAAATAGATGACTCTTTCTTGGTTACTCAGGGCATCTTTGGGAAAGAATTGCGATAAATCACGCAATAGTTTCGCATCTGCCTCTTGCCATACAAGTAATGCAATGATCAACGGAAAGAATAGTAGGCCAAAGTATTTATATGGAAGTAGTCGTTTCACTTTCATTTATATGATCGGACTTTTTGGCGTTCTAATGTCCTCTTTTTCTAATTCACTTTTGAGTGAATCCTACTCTGACTATCAAATGGATGATTTGAAGGCAACGAAGGACTGGGGTAGAGTCAAGGTCGCTACTCAAACACGTTGGAAATCGAATGCATTTTCATCTGACGGAAATACTGGTTTTCATTCCAATCATCGAGTCTTTTCAGGCGGTCAATTTTTTTCCCAGAGGGGAGGCTCAGAAAATGATGAGGGAAGAAAATACTCAGGACTAGTCGGTGCGAATGCGATCGCTGGCTTTCGATATGAACAAAGCAATCATGCCTTTTCTCTTATACTCGGTCCACGTTTGCAAGCCGTAGAAAGTAGAAAATTTGAAAAAGAGATAACTTCTGTTTGGGATAGCGAGGCGATATCCAGTTATGAAACACAACTGTCCAGATTTAAACTTGCAGTGGAAGGCGGACGTGGTTGGCAACGCCTGGACAGCTACGGATTTTTATTCAATGGTATGGCAAATTACGGACAATTTCAAATCGTAGATACCTCAGGATTTTCATTGGCACTTCATAGCTTATCCTTTAAACACCGTGAGGAATCACTTAAGCCAAGTGCTTGGAATCACGACCGAAAGGAAGTAGTTGGTGGAGCGATTCGAAGTTCAGACCTTTTGTTTTGGGAAAACTTACAATTCTTTCATTACATTTACAGAGAGCCCAATCATTCAAATGACCCATCACAGATTCCTACCGCTTACGAATTTGGACATTTCAACTACTCTGGAATCGAATTGCGTTCTATCAAATTTTACGAGGGTTTTCAATTTGACCTTTCTATCATTCGAGTCACAGGGTTAAGAAAAGCTCGAACCGCACCTTGGACCGAAGTAATACAAGATACCAATGCAACTCTGGCATATGCTTCACTCCATGCTAGTTTTGGTCTTACCCATTGGAATCTGAGTGGACTATTTTCTTCAAAAGATCAAAATGCAAGACTAGATAAATCTAGCAATGGATTTGCTGCACCTCTCGCCGAACCAAGAGTAATGGGTGGATATTCGTCTTTTTTTCTTTATCAGTCCGTTTACTTTCCAAATGATAAAATATTCTTTGAATTTTCAGAACGGAAAGTTCCAGGATTTGAAAATAAAGGACAGAGACTTTTCGGAATTCAATTTGGATATGATATTCGAAACAATTTGAGAGGAGATATATTTTTGAATCGAAACTCAAGTGAGTTGGGAAATGGTATAGAGGGGATTTTGAAAATCACTCATCGATTTGATTCTTGGCCGAAGGGGTTTATCCTTGGTTCCATATGTTATGCATATCTAAATTCAGATCGTAAAACTATTTTGATTTCGGAACCCTTTACTCAGTTGGAAGGAAATAAGGAATTCTTAAGAATCTATCTTTCCGCAGGTTTAGAGTTCTAATTTTTTGATGTCCAAGACTTAGTGACGGTCACTTCGTTTCCCTTTTCATTATAGCTGATGGAATCGATATTCATACGGACTAAGAAGATCCCTCTACCATTCAGAAGATTTCCCGTATGATCGTCCAGTGGACTTGGGATTTCTTTCAGATTAAATCCACTTCCTTGATCTTGAACTTTAATAACGATGCCTTCATCACTAATTTTAAGAAGCACATAGATTCTGCGATTGTACTTTTGACATAGCTCATCTACTTTTTCAAAATACTGATCAGTCGACTCAAGTATACTTTGTTTTTCTTTGTATGTGATGCCAGCTGATCCATGTTCGATGGCATTTGCGAGTAGCTCATATAAAACCACTTTGATCGACAATAAATCCTCTTCATTCACAATCGGATTGAGTTGGATATGCTCTATGATAATGGCAACATACTTGTTAATATTTTTAATACGAGGAAAAATCTCAATATTCAGCTCACTATCGTGGAAAGAAATTTCTTGATTTCTGAACAGAACCTTTAAATCGACATCTGTATCTGCATACTTTTCGATCCGACGGCGAAGCGAATCCATTCGAAAGGGCTTGAGAAAAAAGTCTACTGCACCTATGCGAAAGACATCTATTGCCAGTTGAATGTCGCTATCCCCTGTGATAACAATAAATGGAGTAATATTACCTTCAAAACGTAATTTTTTGATGAACTGGACACCGTTGAGTTTGGGAAGACTGATATCAGAGATGATGAGATCAAATTGTTGGGAAAGAGCTATATCGAGAGCTTCCATCCCATCTGCAGCAAGTGTGACTTCATATTCATTTTTAAAGTATTCAAGGAATAACTCTCGAATGTTTTCTTCGTCATCAACAAATAGAATTTTCATACTCTAATCTTCAAGATTCTGAGTTCGATCTATTTTGTAAATATTTTGTAGTTCCGTTTTCAAATCAACGAGGTCTCTTCTTGTAAAAAGAGCGATTTTACCTCCAGAAAATTCAAATGCAAAGACATTTGTATCTTCTCGGTCAATTTTTGATTTGAGTTGTTGTAAAGATGTTATACGAGATCCATTGACGGTTTCTAAAATTAAATCTTGAAAGTCTTGGTATCCAACATTGCCATCTAATGGAAATACACGACTTAAAATAACAATTCGCTCTCGAATCGGATGAATTTTCTTTTGATAAAAATCAGTGAGATATAACAGTTTTTTCTCTGATTTCACCCGATATTCACTTCCAAATTCCTTGATATAAGAACCGGTTAATTCAGTAAAAAAGAACCCACCCAATATCAAATAAAGTGGTTTTCGTCCAGGTGCTTGTTCAGGAATCAAAAAACTATCCGATTTATATGGTGTCAAAGCGTAAGAGATGTTCAGTTTTTGTTGATTTCTATACACAGTCAGATTTGTCTTTGAACCGATCGGTCTTAACTTGCCTTCCTTATCTCTTAAAATCAAATCCATAACCTTGTCATTTTTGTCCCAATCGCTGAGAGTCTGAAGCGAAATTCCATTGATGCCAATCACCACGTCACCTGGGAACAAATTGTACGCTGGACCAATTCCCGGAAATGCTTCGGAAACTAAAATGCCACGACCAATGTCTTTTGAATAATACTTTCGTTCCGAAGGAGTTAATTGCACATCGAAACTCCAACCGGGGTGAGGAAACGAACGAATAGACTCATTTCCATTTAGAAAAAATCGAATGTACTCTGTTGGTATCAGTATATCTTGAAATGTTACACCACAAACGACTGAATCATGAAATGAAAAATTAGGATCATCTAATTCCCGTTTTTCTAACAAATATGCCTTAATCGGAGTTTTCGAAAATGGCAATCGTGTATAACGTGTTTTCCCTGTTTTACAATACTTATTGACTAGCCTTTCATCTAGCGAGACCTGCTTCGGTAGCTTTGTTAGATCAACAGCTTCTAATAGGGTAAATCCACTTTCCGGATCATATGCTACTATTTTTAATCTAGGCACCGCAAAATCATAAGAATCCATTTCCGCAAATAATGGTTTTTGAGAAGCAAGTGTAACAGTAAAAAAACGACTTCCTCCTATATGAATGGCTTTCCCTTTCTTCACGAATGGTTCGCCGATGATCCATGGGTTTTGGTGGCTAATTTTTTGAAAACTAACGAGTACGTCTACGGAATTGGAATTTTCTATATCAATTGCAAAAAGATTGGTAAAACTAAATGTAATACAAAAGAGACTTAAGAATAAATTAGTTTTCATAGTTTGCACCGTATCTTTTTTTTACTCTTACATTGATTTGTTGAATTGATTCAGAACTCAAAACAATCTGAAAATCCATACCCCTAAATTTGAGGATTACAAAGTTTTTTTGATTTTCACCCCAAATTCTTTTAAAGTCTTCAATATCTTTCGGAACCTTTCCATTAATTGATTCTACAACTTTGAATTTAAACTTTTTGTACTTAAAGTTTTCCGGATCATCAAAAATATAACTCAAAACTATATCGCGATTTGTATAACGATATAGTAAATCTTGAATAAAGTAGCTGTAATGATATTTGATCGAGCTGTCTAAATCACCATCATCGCTATTAAAGAACGATCTAGAAATGGGCTGAAATACAAAACCAGCACTTTGAAAAAAACTATCGGGTGTTTCTCGATATAGGTCCAAAGCAAAGTTTTTTTGAAGGACAGCATCAGCTTGGTATTTTTTACCAGCTCGATAGACTTCAATCGAGATTGTTTCCCCCATTTGTTTGCTCTCGATAAAATCAATGATCGATTCTCTGCGACCGTTTGTCACTATCTCCCCTTCTGACGAAATCGGAAGGTTGTCTATTTGGATGAGAAAATCTTTTTCTTTTAAAACATTCGAAAATGAAGAATTGGGATAGATGCGGTTAACAAAGATTCCACTTTCATCCGTTGGAATTTTTAATCCGTTTTTTAGGCTAATCGGTGATCCGCTTTGAAATGTAAAACCTAGATTTGGAAATCCATCATATTTTCCATCTCCGATATCCTTCAAAAAATGCCGAATGATATCAATGGGAATCAAATATCCCAATTCACTGTCTGTCTTTGAGATTTGAAATGCTAAACCTACTACTTTTCCATTTTGAATGGCGGGACCACCAGAATTTCCAGGTTTGATATTTGCATTTACTTTGATTACATTTCGAAAATCAAGTCCCGAATAACTGTAACGACTTTTTTCATATCGTAAAACCGAGCCCTTTTCCAACGTCAATTCTTCTTGTCCATTTGGAAATCCTAAGATTAACAAATCTGAGCCTAATACCGGTAAGCTCTCCGAAAGTGATAGAATTTTTGACTTCTCTAAAAAATCGGGATCAGAGACCTCAAGTAGTGCCAAATCACAGTCATATCCGATAAATAAAGCCCTGGCTGAATATTCTTTCTGGCTGCCATTCAGACGAATCATGATTCGATTTGAATCCATAACCACATGGGCATTTGTAAGGATTAGGTTTTTTCCAATAACAACCCCTGAACCTAATCCTGTGCTTAGATTTTTCTTCATCCAAGGTTGAATTTTATTCTCTATCGCATAACTATCATTTTTGACTTGTACAATTGCTTGGAAAATTGTATTTACTTCCGTGTCTTCTGTACCTTGACCATTCAATACGATGGGCAATGAAAATATTGTGATACCTAAAAATAATCGTATGTATTTATTCATAATAAATTTTGAATTCATCCCAATAAGCTTGTTCGTCTGTAATCTTTGTTAAGCGTATTTTTGCGAGAAAGCGATCTCCTATTTTTATTTCTGTTGTACCTCGATTTGAGGCTACCAATTGGTGTTGCTTGTTCCCAGGAACTTTGATCACAGAATATGGAGTATTTTTTACACATGATATTTCAAAAACATAAGATATCGTGTTGTCCCAATAAAAACTTTGATCTACTTCTCTAAATTTCAAAGGACAGGATGGATCAAAAAAAATTTCAAGATTACTGGGTGATTCTTTTCTTCGATTGGAATCATAAGCTATTGCTTTAAAATATGCTAGGTTGGGATTGGAAATTTGTTTATATTCATTTCTCTTTGATTTAATGGTCCGAGACGAATGAACGTTTGATAGAGAGCTTTTGTTTAATGATATCCTAATGTAATCTTTTGTTCCGATCCTTTCCCTACCGATGATCTGAAATTGACCCGGAGGAATTTTTTTAGACTTTGAGTCTGTAGAGAAAGATATCAATCCTTCTCTTATTAAACCATTGCATCTTACTCCATAATAACCAACTGAGGAAAGTTCATCGATTTTAACTAGCTGACAATCATTCTCGTCGTTCATTGGCAAAATAAATCTTGTCGTTTCTTTCAATTTTTGCAAACTATTTGATGGAATTTTAGGAAACATCGAGAGTTCTTCATATAACATGGACAAGGATTTCATTTTTGAATCTCGACTAGGATCTGAGTTCAATGGTACAATCGCTAGTAGTAAAAGGCAAACAAACGATTTCGTATTCATAATTGGTCTTGAGTATGCCATTCCTTCTCTCGTCTTATTATATATCGGTTTTTAATCCCCCGAGAATTGAAATCTTTGAAGTGATTTCATGTATCATTATGTCTCAAATGGAATGTCTTTTGTTTTTTTTGGTTTTCAGGCTTTCAAAAAAGATAGGGGGGGAAAGTATTGTACCGATGAGGAGATATCTTTGAACTGGAGCTTTCTTAAAACCGAGGTTGATGCGGGTGATTTTTTAATCGATTGCAGATCACAAACCGCTTACGAGCAGGAAACATTGGAAGGTGCTTATTACTTTCCATTCATCAAGAAAGCATTTGGATCCGATCCAGAATCTCATAAAAAACTTTGTGGGCCGATGCAATCTGTATTGAATGAGATACAGAAGTCAAAAAAAAATCGAGTCATCGTATTTGATGAGGGAATGGGAATGTTCTCCTCAAGAATGGTTTATTTTTTACGTGCTATGGGTTTCACAGAAAGTTTCGTTTTAGGACGAAAATGGCCATTTGAAGGTACAAAACGACCAGGCAATCACAAGATGGAGTTTGAGCCGGCAGATAAGTCAAAACCGATTGAAAGCGTTGTTGATAAAGCCTTCATGGAAAAAAACTTAACAAAACTCCAAATCTTCGATGCACGCACATTAGACGAGTATGAAGGACGACTCCCACGCCTAACTGCACCTGAAGAGGGGACATTATGTGGCAGATTGCCGGGAGCCTTTTTATGGGATTGGCGCAATCTTTATGATGCAGATGCAAACCTAATTGACAGAACCGTTTTCAAAAAGCGTCTAAACGGATTTCCTTTTATGCCGGAAAGACCTACCGTTATCTATGATTATAATGGAGCTAGATCCTGCCTTCTAGCACTGATGTTGAAAGAAACGGGATATATCGATGTAAACACCTATCAAGGGTCTTGGTTTGAATGGAGAAAGTCCAGTTTGCCAAAACAAGCAGTTTCCATGTTTGGTCAGAAGATTCCGGCAGCTGCCGCTCCAAGAGTGGGCGGATTGGATAGGAAGAAAGTTTAAAAAAAGATTTACTAATTTCTATACACCAGAACGAATCATATGACTTCCCTGGAGGATCTTCATGTTATTTCGTTCTGGTTTCCAAAATTCTGTCCGTTTCTGTTTGGCCCTTCTATTCTCATTTTTAACAATTTCCTGCTCTTCAGAACAAATCCAATTCCCAAAACAAAATCTCACAAAACAAACGATTGGCTCGTTAGTAATTGATGCCGAGGAAGGTCGGTTGCGATTTTCTGATGCAAAATCAGGCCTCGAGTTTCTTTCACTTCCTCTAGAAAGCCCGTTTCTTTCGGCCGCGGAGGCCATCGCTTCCTCAAAATACCGTATGGCATCCTTCTCATTTAAAGAAGAAGTCATCCGCACTTGCGAAAGTCTCTTGATCAGCGACATGCAAGTAAAATCAGGTGAATTTTTGATCACTGGAAATCTTCGCGGTAACAAGTGCGATTCAAACTTTTCCTTTTCAATCAAACCAATCAATGAAAAGGAATTACAATTTAAGATAACCTTTTCTGATCAGAGTCTAAATCGCGTTTGGCTAAAGTATGGTAGTAGCACAGACGAAAAATTTTTCGGCTTTGGTGAACAATTTTCTCAAAGCCAATTCAAAGGTAAAAAGCCTTTTTTATTCACTGAAGAACAAGGCATCGGAAGAGGAGACCAACCGATTACTACTGGTGCCAATGTCATGGCAGGAGCCGGTGGTAATGAATATACATCTTATGCACCTATCCCGCATTATGTGACATCCAAAAATAGATCTGTATTTTTTGAAAATACCGGATATTCCAAGTTTGACCTTACAAATGATGCCTCTGTCAAAGTTGAGTTTTGGGATGTCAATTTACAAGGTGGATTGAAAGGAACTATTTGGATAGGCAACACACCAAAGGATCTAATAAGCTCGTACACTAAAAAAACAGGTAGATTCATTCCACTCCCAGATTGGGCTTACGGAACATGGTTAGGAGTTCAAGGTGGAACCACAAAAGTCACAACCATCGTTGATCAGGCTATCGCCGCTGGCAATCCTGTGACGGCTCTTTGGATCCAAGACTGGTGTGGCAGGCGTGTAACTAATTTTGGCGACCAACTCAAATGGAGATGGTATTCTGATGATACATTGTACCCAGATTTTAAAAACTTCGTAAAAGGTATGAATGCAAAAAATGTCCAAGTGCTTGGATATATCAATTCATTCCTAGCTGATACTGATCCCAAAAAAGCAAACGATGACTTCACAAATCCATTGCTAGTTGAAGCAAAAGCCAAAGGTTACCTCATCAAAAACCAAAAAGGCGAAGATTACTTAATTCAAACTGTAGGATTCCCTGCATATTTGATCGATCTAACCAATCCAGCAGCGGTTAAATGGACGAAAGAATTGATCAAAAAGAATATGATCGACGTCGGACTATCCGGATGGATGGCTGATTTTGGAGAATGGTTGCCCTTCGATGCCAAAATGCATTCCGGCATAGATGCAAAAGTGTATCATAACCAATATCCCGTGGACTGGGCACGCATCAATAGGGAAGCGATTAAAGAAGCAGGCAAAGAAGGAAAGATCGTTTTTTTCACTCGTGCAGGTTACTCTTATTCAAATGCACATTCCACATTGTTCTGGGAAGGGGATCAAATGGTTAGCTTCGGAAAACACGACGGTCTCCCTTCTACTGTCGTCGGTCTGACTAGTTCAGGTATCAGTGGTTATGCGCTAAATCATAGCGACATCGGTGGGTACACAACCATTTCAAATCCGCTAATGAATTACCACAGGCCAAAGGAATTATTACTCAGATGGGCAGAAATGTCTGCCTTTACAGCAGTGTTCCGTACCCATGAAGGAAACAAGCCATTGAAAAACTGGCAAGTTTATATGGCAAAAAACAAAGATGGCATCGATTCACGTTCGGATGAAGAAACTGTTGCGATCTTTGCAAAGATTGGTAAGATACACTTTGCACTCAAAGATTACATAAAACTTTTAGTTTCAGAAGCCGCGAGCACCGGCCTTCCAGTCGTTCGTCACAATTTCATTGTTGAACCGGATGACATGCGTTTACAAGAGAAGGAATATCAGTTCTTTCTCGGTGATGATTTGTTAGTTGCTCCAGTTATAAAACCAGATCAAGATTCCGTAAGTGTCTACCTTCCAAAAGGAGATTGGATTCATGTTTGGACAAATCAAGTGTTTTCAGGCAACAAAGAGATCAGCATTGAATCACCCATTGGTAAACCTGCCGCCTTTATTCGTTCCGGTGGCAAAAATGAAAAGTTGTTAATCAAATCATTCGGTTCCATAAAATAAATTATGAAATTTGCCCTGATTGGAGATATCCATGGATTTTGGAATGAAAAAGATGTGCAATTTTTTAACGAGTCCGACTATGACGCACTTTTTTTTACAGGAGATCTAGGAAGAATAAGGGCAACTGGCTCTCTCCTACCAAACTTCAATTTTGGAACTCTTACAAAGAGATCATTTTTGATTCCGGGTAATTGGGATGGCACCTCCATTTTAGGAATTTTAGGAGAGATTACAAATCTATCCGCATTAAAATATTTGGGAAGCATTGGATATCTAAATCGAATGAAAGCACTTTCGAATGTGATTCGTCCGATTCCAGCGATGGGTTATAGCACTGCTGTTCTTTCTGAAGAACACAGTCTAGCCCTTATCGTCGGTAGACCGCATGCCATGGGCAGTGGGTTTAGTTTTCAAAGAAATCTTTCACAGTCTTACCTAGTAAATACGAAGGAAGAATCTGTGAGCAAACTAAAGAAGCTGATTGATTCGATAAAACAAGAAAATTTATTCTTCCTATCTCATAACGGGCCGAGTGGCCTAGGTTCAGAACGAACATCAATCTATGGATCCGATTTTTTAAAAGAAGGTGGAGACAATGGAGATGATGACTTAGCTGAAGCAATCCGCTATGCAAAAGAAATTGGTAAAAAAGTTCCGGCAGTGCTTTCGGGGCATATGCACCATACCATTCCTGCACTTAAAAAGAATCGCGAAGCTTTGCATTATACCAATGGAACGTTTTATGTAAATGGTGCGATGGTGCCTCGAATCAAAGGCAAAAGGCACTTTCATACAAAAATTGAATGGAACGGCAGTTCTATAACAGCCATTCCATTGTGGTTAGAATATTAATTTAACCTTGCACTTACGCCCAAGTCGTTTCAATATCAACTTGTCCTGATAAAATTTTATGTACAGGACAAGCATTGGCAACCTGAAACAAACGCTCTCGCTGTTCCTCTGTTAGGTTTCCAATTAGCTTTAGTTTTCTCGTGATTTTGTTATGATCAGCTGATAGTTTTTCAATATTAAGCGAAACTTCAACAGAGTCCAACGACATTTCTTTTCTATCTGCATACATTCGGACCGTAATACTTGTGCAGGAACCTAATGCCGCCGCCAGAAGTTGAGTGGGCATCGGACCGAGGTCTCCGCCTTGCAAATCTAGGGGCTCATCTGCAATGAGTGTATGATTCCCTGCTTTGATACTAGTTTTATATTTTTCTGAGTGAGTTGTTACAACGATATCTTCATTGAATAAGTTAGCCATACACTAAGTTTTTCTAGTATTGAATAAAATTACAATTTTTTCTTTTTAAAGATATCACCCAGTTTGCCTAAATCTTCTGGTTTGATATTAGCGCCCGCCGCTTTGGTATTCTCTTCTTGAATTTCTTTGTATACTTCGGCTCGGTGAACTGATACATTTTTCGGAGCTTTTACTCCGATTTTTACTTGATCACCTTTAATATCAACGATGACGATTTCTATGTCATCGCCTATGATGATAGATTGATTGCTTCGTCTAGCAAGAACTAACACAGATTAAACCTTTTCCGAAGCAGGCTCTTCAGCCATTTCAACTATCTTCTTTCGAATCGGGTGATTTTCATCACGTGAAATCAACTGCTTACCTTTCGCGATTTTTGCATTGATGACTACGGGACCTTGTAAGTTTGCTGTCATTCCACGAGGATTGTCATGTGGAATGGTTACAATTAAAAAGATAATTCCTTCATTCCAATGAGTTAATCCTATGTCTTTAAGTTCATCATCTGAAACAATTGGTTTGTACTCATTCAAAAACAACTCCGGTTGTATGAGAATGAACGCGAGTCCAGATTCTTTTGTCGACTGAAGCCATTTGAATGGACTTTCCGCATTTTCTTCAATTAATGCATACTCGGTATACTTTTCAAATCCTAATAATCCATTTGGAAATTGTAAAATTTGACGTTCATCAACTTCAATAGGTCCAAAAGGTTTTGTATGTAATGTGATTGGCATGTAATGTAAGTCCTATATTTTATCGAAGAAAATCCATCAAGGTAGGTTTTATGATTTTTGATCCTACATTTAACGCATAACTATGAATAGTTTCCAACCATTTTAGATTCATAATTGTCTCTGGAAAATCAATACCTTCATTTTTTGCTAAAAGTTCTGTCATGTACATCTTATCATACGATACACGCTCTTCATGCTCTTCCATTCGGTTCATTCGAGCACCAATCGTAGATCGGTGTCGTAGAATATTTTCAAGAGCCAAGTCTAAATCACCTAAGTCTCGCCCACCGATACGTTCTTGATCTTTTTGAATCAAGTCATTTCGTAATTGAATGAGGACATCAAAAACAGAAAGTCCCGTTACGGTAGCTGACTTAGAATAGTTATTAGGTGGTTCGCTCGCGGACGGTTCTATCAAACCTATGTCTTTTAAAACGGTTCCACCACCCACATCTTCCATCCAAATTTGATGGGGAGCAGTAGATGAAATGGAAATATTATCCTGAGCGAGTTTGCTCGCTTTGACCTCAAGCGGAGAATTATTGATCTTATCAATGATATCATCAATAGTATCTCCCACTGAAATGTGTATTTCAACATTATCTATTTTAAAAATTTGATCAGAAGTTGCTTGATATGCAGAGTTGTCAACTTTACTTGTTACGCTTACGTTTGTTCCCCAAAAAACCTTGTTCCCTGGAATTGTTACAGGAACGTATTCGCCTTTTTCAATTTCTCTGAGTTGCTCACCGATATCACCTCGGTATTCAACTCCTACATATTGATTCTTAAGTTCTAATCCTTGTAATCCCTTGATTTTTGACTCGATTGGTTCAAATGGAGGTCTTTCAGTCACAAATCCACCAAACAAAGGCTGTCCGGTTGCGTCTCTGGCATTCGCTAAGTCAACGATTGCTCGCAAATGTTGGTCGATTTCTTTTCCGATAGCAACCTCTAGTTCAAAACCTTTATCGCCTTGGTAAATACCATTGCCAGCTTGCACTGTAAGGACTCGAACACGCTGGAAAATTTCACCCATTTTATCAAGAACCCCATCGACCTGTGCGAGTCTTTGATAGCCATCCGCAATATTTTCGTCGTATTGTGAGAGTTCATTTAACCTAGAGCGAAAGTACATCTGGTTGGCGGCCGCACTCGGATCATCTGAGGGTTTTCTGATTTTTAATCCAGTTCCAAGCTGATTTTGTGTTTCATCAAGAGCCACCTGATGGCGGTTTAAATTCCGCACAAGTGAATTGTTCTGCATCATGTTTGTAATTCTAATCATGATTAGCCACCTAACCTATTTATAATTGTATCCAACATTTCGTTCATGGTAGATATCATTCTTGCAGCAGCATTATATGATTGTTGGAATTGTACCATGTTAGCCATTTCCTCATCCAAATTGACGCCCATCACTGATTGGCGCATGTTTTCCAATTCAGTCATAAGTTCAGATTGTGTGGTATACTCTTGGCGAGCTTCTCGGGCTTCTGTTCCAATTTTCGAAATTAGGGAATTGTAAAAGTCATCTGTTGTTTTTGAATAGTCAAACATCACAGGCTTTTCTCTCAATGCCGCCGCAATAAGCAGTGCATTGGTACCATCTTTATGGCCTTGAGGTGTGTTGTAATCACCTGTCCCACCGACATCTTTCCCACGACCAGCCGCAATGTTTGCCGGGTTGTTTTTTACTTCTGCTGACATTTTGAAAAATGCAGAAGGATGATACATTGGAGTGAGTGTGATATCTTGCGAATTTGCCTGAAATTTGTTGAGTTCACCGAGTTTGCGATAATCAAAAGAACCAGCATTACCACTTGCACTCAAGATACCTGTAAAACCGACAAGTAATTCACCTGAATCCTCAAGGTGGCGAATCATAAAGTTTTCTTTTTTATCTATTTTACTTGTCGTCGCTTTTAGCGCTAACTGATTGTCATGCGACATGTATGCGACAACACCAGTTTCAGATCGGTTAATGCGTTTGATAACTGCATTTAATGTATCGTCTTTGGAATACGGAACCAACACTTCTTCTTCTCCACGTTCCGTTGGTTTTAAAAAACGCATGGTACCGCTGATTCCAATTGGGCGATCCGGATCGATCGAAGTTCGACCGGTTACACGAAAAACGGACGTTTTATCGTTGATACCATCTCCATCTGTATCTATCTCACCAAACGTGTTTGTTGCGAGTGATCTTTCTTCAAAAAAAGTGAGGTTGGTTTTTCCATTCAAACCAAATCCGTCTTTATGAATTTCATTGATGATGTCCATTGCATTGATCGCTAGTGCATCAACTTGATTTATTTTTTCTACGAGTATGTTGTCCCTGATTTCATATAGGCCTTGAATACTACCTTTTCTAAGTAGGACAGGTTTTCCCGTTTCATGCCATTGCATATCCAGCAATCCATCATTTGATGCATTACCTACCAGATCAATTTTATGAACCTTCTGACCTTGAACAAGTATTTGTTGACCTATGAATACCATAAGTTCATCATCATCACTTCTTCCGATATTGATGTCGACCATTCCAGCAAGTTCTTGCAAGAGTTCGTCTCTTCTATCTAAAAGATCATTTGGATTATCACCTAAAGCCTGTGATTTTACAATCTTTTCATTTAATGATTTGATGTTCTCTGCAATGGTGTTGAGATGATTTACTTTAGATTCAATTTCTCGGTTGGCTTGATCGCGGAGTTGTGTCAATTTTTTGAACACATCTTCCATTCGACTGCCAAGTCCTTCTGCTTTTTCTTGTACTACTGCTCGATGAGCTGTTTCTTCCGGATAGTTGGATAGATCTTCCCATGCAGACCAAAAGTTATCCATAAGTGAACGAAGTGTAGTACCAGAGGGTTCGTTAAAGACTGTCTCTACTTGGTAGAGGTAATCATTTTTTTTACCCCAATATTCTTTCAAGGAAGATGATTCTATGATTCGATCATCTATGAAATTATCACGAACTCTTTCAATTTCAGCAACCTTTACACCTTGTCCGATCTGCCCTGCAACCTCGGCACGATTCAATGCTGGTTCGTAAATGGGATCCATGCTATTCATTACAACACGTTGCCGTGCATAATGTTTGTTATCCGCATTCGATATATTATGCCCTGTTGTTTGTATGGCTTGCTGATGAGCAGAAAGCCCTCTTTTTCCGATTTCTATTCCTTGAAATGTGGATCCCATATTCTATCTCCTAGGCAGTTGCGTTCAAAATGACCGCACTCTTCTGGCCCTGCCCTCGCCGAATAGGTTGTTTGCTGGAAGTATATACCTTTTCCCGAGCGTGCTCTTGAAGGGTATCGATGGTAAGCTGTAAAAAATCTTTTCTTGCTTTCAAAAGCTTTTCATTAATGAGGATGGCTTCTTTTAAATTTTGCACCACGGATTTAAGCTCTTGGGCAAATCCCTTTAGCTTATAATTGGATTCACGATCCATTTGATTGAGAAAATTGGTTAGTGTGAGCCCCTCAGCATCGCTTTTGAAATTTTCCTTTTGGAAAACGTCTTCGATGGTTTTCATACGGATACGTTCGAGTTCCGATGCTTCTACCATCACATGATAGCTCTCTTTTACACAGGATTCAAGGGACTTCCCATCGGCGGCATGGATCGCCTCTCTTTTTTTTCCTTCCAAAGCAAGAAGGCGTTTGTAACAGTCTATTTCAATAGTAAATAGACTTCTAAGTGATTCTACCCAATCCAACATTAAGTTTCCATTCCCTCAAGTGAAGGATCGACGAAAAACAGAACATGCTTAGGAAAATTTATAAAAATTTACTATTTTAGATCCTATGTCACAAAAATCACCATGTATCCGAGTTTGTATGATGGACCCAGAATCGGGGCTTTGCGCTGGTTGCTTTCGAACCTTGGAAGAAATAGGTCTTTGGAGTCAGTTTACGATGGAACAAAAGGAAAGCATTTTGTCAGAATTGGAATTGCGAAGAAGGGAAAAAACAGACTTAAATGGAAATGATCTCCTCGGTTAATATTTAAATTGTCCGAGGAGAATGGGAGTGTATGATGAGTTTAATTGCCTTTGTCGATTTTTTTGCGATGTACTTCGCAAAGACGATAGAGTGTTCCAGTTGTTGGATTTTTTTTTACAACTTTAGTCCCACAGACAATGCAGAGACCTTGTGAACGTCTGCGTTTGTAAAGTAACTGGACTCGTTCTGCACCATTCAAATTGTATTTACTAATTTGAACCCGAATGCCTTTGATCAAATAACTTCCAATTGAGTTCTCTTCTCCTTTTTTTAGGTTTGCGAAGATTTTCGCGACGTCATCTGATTTGATTGATTTTGGTTTCATTATTACCTCGAAATGATTTAGCTAGTTTGATAATCGTTATATTTTCTACTGTTAATGCACATTAGGCAGTACCTTCTAACCTGCAACATATTTTTTAAGTAATACTCTTGTTCGTTTTTGTACAAATTTTTCCCATAATCTTTGCTCTTTTTAATCATTTTGAACTATTTTCTAAGCCGATTTTTGATTGGCAGGACAATTCTATCCTAAAGAATTAATGAAAAGAAAGGAATTACCATGACTGAATCGAACAAATTGTACAAATCCCTAAAAGAATTCTTTCCCTTTTATTTATCGGAGCACAGCCATCCAATCAATCGTGCGCTACACTTTGTTGGAACTTCGCTGGCTATCGGATTTATGTTAGGTTTTATCAGCAGTGGATCATGGATTAGTTTAGTTGCGGCACTAGTTTCCGGATATTTTTTTGCTTGGATCGGTCATTTTTTAATAGAAAGGAACAGACCTGCGACTTTTACCTATCCATTCTATTCTTTCATTTCTGATTGGAGAATGTATGGAATGATGTTATTTGGAAGAATCAAAAAGCAAAAATAATGAAAAATCCATCAATTAAGAACAATGTACTCTTTCACATTTTTTTTATTCTCTTCTTTTCGATTTCCATTTTGTTCCAATGTAAAGAAGAACCAAATCCAAAAAAAGTATTGGCCGTTCAAAATGACACATCGCTAGATTTTAGATCTGCTACGGGGAAAATCGTAGAGATGATCTTTGATACCCAGTTGAAAGAATGGACTTTAGAGCAAGATCCCAAGACGTCTTTGTGGACATTGGTTGTAACTTATGGAGGTTCAAGTGCTTTGACGTTCAGTTCTCAGTTGGAATATGCAGACCAAGTTCAAAAAACCCAGGCACTTTACCATGCACAAATAGCGGAAGCGACGGCGCAACTTCCCATCCAAGAACTTAGGCTCAGTTTGACAAAACCACTATATGTGAAAGGCGAAAACCATCCTGATGCCGCGATCCAGGAATTTGAAATCTATCGGACATCGATCCCTAAAGAAAAAATTAACGATCTAGTCAAATCAACAGGCATCGACCCGTTTGGTGAATTTAAGACAAAAAAAGCAGAGATATTTTCCTTACTCGATCAAATCCAAAAAATTTCACAGATTGAACTGAACGAGTTAGATAAAATCACCGTGGAATGACCCACGGTGTTAGATCTGATATTGCCGATTCCAAACGATTCAAATAGGTAACTTTTGGAATTTCATAGGCTCCCAAAGACCATGTAACATGATTTAATTGCTGTGTATCAAATAATTGAAACTTTGATTGTCTTAACTTTTCAAATAGATGAAAAAGTGCAGTTTTTCCCGCATCAGATTCATAAGCAAACATAGATTCACCGGCAAAAAATTTACCGATCGCAACACCATAAACTCCACCGACAAGCTCATCTTTGTCATTCCAAGCTTCTACACTATGTGCCCATCCCATGCGATGCAGATTTTGATAAGCTTGGACAAATCCAGAAGTAATCCAGGTGTTTTCTTTCTCGCGATAAGAGCAACCTAACATAACTGCCTTAAAGGCTTCATTGAAAGTGATTCTGAAATGATTTTTTCTGACCTTTCTTTGAACTGTTTTTGAGAAATGGACAAGATTTAAATCAAAGATGGCCCTTGGGTCTAAGGAATACCAACGAATCGGTCCTTCGGACCAAGGAAAGATACCATGAGTGTATGCGTAAAGCATACGATCTGGATGAAAATCACCACCAACGGCTACAAGATCTTCATTCCAAGTTTTGGGATTTTTAAAAAACTGCTCAAAATTTCTTTGGGTCAATCTTGCAGGATATCCTTTGGGTAATCGTAAACGATCTTTACTTTCAAACTTTTTCCGTTATCATCGTTGATATTTGAAAGTCCTTCAAATTGTAAAATACGTTTCGTTTTATAATCATAAACCAAAAGAAAAGAACTGACTACTCTTTTCAAAACGAAATTATCGATTTCTAATTTCAAATAAAGTGCATCTCTTCCCTTCCACACATCATCTTTGATTTTTTCTACTGCAAACGGATAGTCATCCAATTGAACGGGAGCTAGAAAGCGAAACGCCATACGCTCTCCGTTTGCAAGAGAGTCCCAATTCTCTCGCACAAAATAATCAAAACCACCATCCATAACGGCGGGACGTTTGGGTGTGTAAGTCTTTTCACTCAAGGGATCTTCGGCTTTTCTTTTGAAATAAACTCGAACGGACGATCCTTTCACATCAGCCCCTTCCGTATAACCGTCACGCATATCCTCGGTTCGGAAAGATGGTAGTATAGCACTAGGAGTGAATTCTATATGCTTACTTCCGAATACCTTACCATTGGCATCCTTGTATTCTATTTCAGAGTGGGTGTGTTTTCCGCCAGAAAAGTATTCCTTATGATTATCAGAATAAACATATTTGCCAGTTTTTAAGTCATATGCCTTTCCAAAGTATTGAAACTTTGGTTTTTCCCCTAAAAGAGGGAAAAAAGATGGAAAAACGATGACCAAGAAGAGTAATTTGCGTATCATACAAATTAGACATGAAAAAATACAGACTGACAGACCAAAGAACAGTTTTAGGCATACTTTCTAAGCTTACAAATACGACTCTCACTGATCCAAAAACCCAAGCCAAGTTCCAAATCAAAAATCCAAATTCCGTCAATGATATCATCAAGTCAGTTCAGTTTACCTTACAATCCGAAGAACCCCTTGTAACAAACCCTACATACTTAACCTGCGTCTTAAAAGACAATCGTGTTGAGATCAAAATCAAACAAGTTAATCCTTACCAATCTGATTTGTTTCTTGCCTCGGAGGTTGGAATAGAGCCTTTAGAACGTTCCGCCAAACGAGCGCAAATTGATTCAATCCAAGTAAAAGATTTTAAAGTGGCGGCAAAAGTCGATGTCAGTACCGTTATATCACTATACGGTAAAACTTCCCTCATAAATCAGGCACTCAATCAGTGGCAAGTTCACTTAGAACAAGTTCTAACTTCCTTCGGTTATTTTATCAAACGTGTCAATATAGGATTTTATTATGCTGCAGATAGCCCTTTATTAGAGGCATTGAGTTCAAGTTCTACACCCTTCTACTTAAGAGACTCTAATCGCGGTATTTTCTATACAGACCAAGGTTTTTTTTCCCACAAAAAATTGAGTGATATCTACATTAGAACTTACCTTGACAATCTTTTGGTTAACAATGTAAAATCCGTTTTGATTTTCCCTGTGTTTACAACTGACAAGGTATTGTTAGGCTATTTTGAAATTATTAGCAACCTACCGGATCTCGGAAATGCCGCATTACAAAATGATATCAGTGGACCACAAGGTATCAATCCACTTCTAGCCTATCTAGAAACACAAGCGAATGAATACGTTTTTCATCTTGAGTTTTCTTATGCGAAAGATTGGGAAATGATCGCAAAACAATCTTTGATTCGAGATCTCAGTCAAAATGGAAGAGGAATCGGTATCTATTTGCCACTCGATAACACGTTGGAGTCTAAGCCATTGGGGTCACCAGTCTCTTTTCAAATTGATATCAATAACCTCGCGTATACTTTTTTTGGCTCACTTAGAAGCATCAAGAAGCCAGCAAATGATAATTCCAATCCAGTCGCAGGGGTTCAAATTTTTCAGTGTGATAGAGGAGATGGTCTTGATCTCATTGAAAGTTATGCAGCTCAACTCATAAGCCCAGAGGTATAAACTATGAATCCAGAACAGTATGACCAAATGATGCAAGTTCTCTTGAAGATACTTGCCAACCAAGAAGTTAGTTCCACGAACAATGTAATTTTGTATCTAGTGCCGAATCTTGGAATTATTTTTGGAACTACACTTTTGTTCTTTTTATTCCTTTGGATCCATCGCCAAAAAATGGCACTCATTCAGACTGGTCAGTACAAACCGTGGTCATTTGACCTTAGGACTTATTCCTTTTTCCTTGGTCTTTTGTTGACATTCACAGGATTTGCACTATCGTTTGTATTTATACTCGTGTTGGGCATTTCTTTTGCAATGCTCGGAGGGATAATCCCATTCGCAATTGGACTCGGTCTCTTGACCTACTACAAACTAAGCTAACGACACAGAATTCTCGCATCTGCAATGATGAAGACTGGGATTCTATCCAAGCTGTACTGAAAGGGGATGTGCATTCATTTGAAAATCTGATGAAGCGTTACCAAGGTATGGTTTTCTCTCAAGCTCAAAAAGCCTTTCAAACAACGGATGAAGCCGAAGACTTTACACAAGAAATATTTCTCAAAGCTTATGAGTCACTGAGTACCTTTCGTGGCGATGCACAGTTTTCGACTTGGATTTATCAAATTGCACGCAATGCGATTTCTAAGAATGCAAAAAAGAAAAAATATACTACCGAACCATTAGAAGAAACTCGTCTCCAAACAAAAAACGAATTCAGCAATCATTTCGTAGAGCAAATGTCAAAAGAAGCAGACACAAACATGCTTCGATCTCTCATTTCCAGATTGCCTATCGCTTATCGCAAACCGATCATTCTACACTATTTTGAAAATCGATCCTTAAGGGAAATTTCATCAGATCTAGATATCAAGCTAAATACGATCAAAAGTCACATCTCTCGTGGCAAGGATTTGATCCGAAAATGGTGGAAACATGAAAACTAACAATTTGATTGATCCTGATCTTTTCTTTCAATCTCCAGACCCACTTATGAAAAACCAGCCAGGATCTGATAGGGTAACATTTCGTGTCTTACGACAATTACTGCCTTCTCGTTATATGTTGTCTGGAATGGCGATTTCGTTCACCCTATTTTTGATACCTATTGGAACCTTAGCATCTGCATTGTTACTCTTTCGTTTGAATGATAATCTAATGCCTGTAATCCTAAGCTCTAGTTTATTTTTTTGTTTCTATTCCCTGTTACTTGGTTTTTTGATCATTGATTCTCGGATTCCATTTTTACAAGAATGGAAAGATAAGTTAGGATTCGTAGAAGAATGACTTCGTTGAGACAAAACTTTTTCGCCATTCTATTTTTAATTACGTTTCCTTCCTTCGCTATCGAACCTGATCGGAAACTTCCGACAGCAACAGAGTACTTGGAAATGGGATTAGATCAATCACTCCCATTCATTGAATCCTTATCCAAAGAAGAAACTAAAGAATTAATTACCACTTTGCGCCAAGAAGCTAAGCAAAGTTATCCGAAAATTGACCATTTTTATTTTCTCATATCCCATCTCGAAGAAGTAAGTGCGATAGAAAAGGAACAAGCTCGACTAAAGAGTTTACTTTGGGTATTTGGTCTCGCTTTTATAATTTTCAATGGATTTTTAGCTTTTTTACTGTTTCGCCAGCGAAAGGCCGTTAGTGATATCAATCACATACTCAAATCCGATTAATTTAATTATTGTAATGCATTTGTATTCATTTTGTAACACAACTACTGTAATATAGCCTAGTTCTATGAAAATTCTAGTTGTAGATGATGAAGAAGATATTGCTAGCCTCATTCAATTTCATTTAGAAGAGGAAGGCTATCAGGTTGATGTTTGTCACAACGGTATGGAAGTTTTTCCTAGGTTAGAGAAGGGTTTACCTGATGGTATCATATTGGATTTGATGCTTCCAGGGATCAATGGGATGGACTTGTGTAAGCGCATCAAAGAAAAATATCCTCAAATCCCAATCCTCATGGTAACTGCAAAAACGGGAGAAACTGACGTCGTTCTAGGTCTCGAATTGGGAGCAGACGACTACATCAAGAAACCCTTTAACATTCGAGAGCTAGTTGCTCGCGTGCGCACCGTTACACGAAGAAATATGGAAGCGGCCGCCGCATCAGAAAGTGTTGGCACTATATCTAGTGGCAAAATTCAAATCAATCAAACAGCTCATAAAGTATACGTAGATGGAAAAGAGATTGAGCTAACCTTGATCGAATACAAGATATTACAGCTATTTGTTACGAACCCTGGAGTTGCATTCTCCCGGGACAAGCTATTAGATAGAATTTGGGGCAAGGACGTTTTTGTAACAGATCGTACGGTTGACGTAAATATCAAGCGACTTCGTGATAAGTTACTAGGAGAGAAAGAGCGATTACAAACCATCCGAGGTGTTGGGTATCGTTTCCACGATGCGTAGTTTTTTTTCTACAATGCTCCTGCTCAATTGGGGCTTACTTTTAATCTTATTAGTATTAGCAGTTGGTGTAATTCTCATTGAGGACAATGTAAGTTTTGCATTTCGTCCAATGTTATTTTTTGCATTTGTGCTTATCGCTCTATTTGGAACATTTTATGTTTCTTTCATCATTGCTAGAAAGGTTACCGATCCTCTGGCGATGATCGAAAAGAAAACCAAAGAAATTAATGCTGGTGATTTTGGTGTTGAATTATCCGCACCAGAAATTCGGGAACTTGCTTATCTTACAACATCAATCAATGAAATGGCAAAACGTCTAAAAACTCAGTTTTTGGATCTGACTGTAGAAAAAGAAAAATTTAACTCACTATTACAGAATTTAAAGGAAGGAGTTTTTGCAATTGATACACAAAATAAATTTCTTTTTTTAAATCGAAATATACCTTCGAGTATTATTTCATCAAATTCTCAGTTTAAAGATGTAACAACATCAATCAATAACAAAGAGTTTTTAGATTTTATAAAAATCAAAATTAAAAAAAACTCAGAAGGTAAAATCCAATTTCAAGACGGTAATCATTATTATAACGCCAGGATTTATCCTGTTAGGTTTAATGATATGGTCCATTTGCATATTGGTGTTCTTTTGGATATCACCGAGGATAGACAAAATCAATTAATTCGAGAGCAATTTTTCCAAAATGCTTCTCATGAATTAAAAACTCCGATCACGTCAATCAAAGGTTATGCGGAAACTTTAGAAATAAAACTTAAATTAGCGCAAGGTACCCAAGAGAAGAAATTTTTGGACGCCATCCTTCGAAATACGGACAGGCTTGTTAGAATAGTGGAAGATATGCTGACCATTTCGCGATTAGAAAACTATAAAACAACACTCAATGATGAAACTTTTCTTCTATACGATTTGGTGAAAAATGTGTCTGAATCCGTTGGCGTAATTCTATCTTCCAAAAATCAATCATTGAAAATCGACATCCCAAAAACAGAGTCGATTCGTGCGGATATGGTTTTGATGGAACATGTTCTTATCAACTTAATCTCAAATGCAAGTGCCTACTCACCCAATGACACGGAAATCATCATCCATTTAGAGCCCAAAGAAGATTCTGTTTGCCTAATGGTTATTGATCAGGGAATTGGAATCACAAAAGAAGATGCGGATCGAATATTTGAAAGATTCTACCGCGTAGATATGAATCGATCAAGGAAAGAAGGTGGTACAGGTTTAGGATTGTCAATCGTGAAACATGTAGCGCGATTGCATTCTGGAAAGGTTTATGTACAGCCGAATCCAAAAGGCGGATCAATTTTCACTTTCGAATTTCCGAAAAAATAGAGTGTATTCGTTGCGGTAAAAATTTAATTCAGCGACTCTGGTATGAGTAATCATGAACTACCCTATCGGATTTTCCTCTTTTGGCAGAAATATTGGAATCAAGGACAAAACTCTCGATTTTGCCGTTATTCTTTCGGATAAAATTTGTCAGTCAGCCGCAGTATTCACACGTAACAACTACCCAGGAGCCCCAATTGTAGTTGGAAAGGACCACATTCAGGATGGATTGTTACAGGCAATTGTTATCAATTCCAAAAATTCAAATGTCGCAACCGGTGAAAAGGGTATCAAAGATTCTTATGAGATATGCAAAACACTATCTGAATCGCTTGGCATCAAAGCGTCAGATATTCTACCCTCATCTACCGGTGTAATTGGTGTTCCTCTCCCGATAGAAAAAATTTTACAAGCCTGTGCCGACGCCAAACAATATTTAAAGCCAGGAAATCTTGATATCGTTGCTGAAGCCATTATGACAACAGATACACGAAAAAAAATATCTTTTCGTGAGATTACAAACGGAAAATCAAAAGGTGTAATCTATGGAATTGCAAAAGGTGCTGGAATGATAGAACCTAACATGGCCACCATGTTATCTTATATACTTTCTGATTTTTTACCTGAATCTGGAAATCTGAAACAGATATTGAAAGAGGTTGTGGACAGCTCCTATAATTGTATTACCATTGATTCTGATACATCCACAAGTGACACTGTTGTGCTAATGTGCTCTGGTCATTCGGGAACATTGCCAGATGAATTATTCAAAGAACACCTGCTTAGTATTGCAATAGATTTATCGAAAATGATTGCACGTGATGGAGAAGGTGCGACAAAATTAATTGAGTGTACAATCAAAGAAGCACGAGATACATCCCAAGCAATCAAAATCGGAAAATCAATTTTAAATTCCCCTCTTGTCAAAACTGCAATTTACGGTGGGGACCCAAATTGGGGAAGGTTTGTGATGGCTGTTGGTAAAGTCTTTGATGAACCTATTCCATACGATTCATTACAGATATATTTAGGTGGCATAGCTGTAAAAGGAGCGGACAATACCACCAAACAGCGAATTGCTGAATACTTGAAATCTGAAGAATCAATCTCAATCACAGTCGCTTTAGGCGCAGGAAAGGTCGAAAAAACCTTCTGGAGCTGTGATCTAACTGAAGGTTACATTAAGGAAAATGCTTACTATACCACATGAAAGCTCCTGAATTTACTTCCTTTTTCAGAGAATTTTTGCCATCTAGTTATCAGTTAAAGGTATCTATATTAAAGTTCCTTTCACGAACTACTTATATAACGCTAGTTTTCGTCTCATACTATCTTATCCTTCGACAACTTCCAGAAGGACTTAGTTATAAATTGGAAATGTCGTTTGTACTGGTGATGGCGGTATCAATATTAATCTATCTACCTTTCATTGAACGATTTTCTAGAAAACTTAGAGTAAGATTTCTTTCAGAATATTTAACCGAAGATGCAGAATCGTTTAGGCAAGCCATTAAACAATTTAACTATGATGTATTGATAAAACATGTATTTCCGGATATGGTAAAATTGACTGAGAGTCACTCAGGCACAATCGCACTCTTAACACCAGATGGTACCTTCGACTTTCACACATACTTTCGAGGGCGACAAAAAAAATTAAGCCCGACAAAACAAATTCATATCAAAGAAAATTTTAAAGAATTTATCAAAAATAAGAAGGAAGGTGCGTCGCTTGCAGATGCAGTCACTTCTTCAGAAATTAACAATGATTTTATGGAACTACACGCAAATTTTATCTACCCTTTGCTTTTTAGAGAAAAACTTTTCGGCTTTCTTGCAGTTTCAAATATTCCAAACACTTATGCTGTTAATACACTATCTCTACTTGCCGGTCAATCAGCATTGACAATCCACAATCATATTCTTTCTTATCATATTGCGGAAAATAAAAAATATCAGAAAGAAGCCGAGTATGCTGACAGAGTACAAAATCTTTTGGAAACTGGAACGATTCCTGATTTAACGGGTTGGAAGATTAGCGCATATCCTCGTCATCACGGAAACCTAGTTGAATTCTTTCAAGTGGAAGATGGGTCTTGGTTCTTTGTTGTTCTCAATGCAGGAAGAACATATCACCACATCGGTATCATACTCTCTTATATTCTAGGAGTAGTCTACTCCCAATCAAAACTTAAATTATTAAAAGGTTTTTCAGACGTTAAACAATTAATTCATTCCACCTTCCAAAAATTAGAATGGAAAGAAAAATATGAAATCATAATCGGAATGTTAGATCAGGAAGAAATCTATCTTATTCAAGAGGGAAGACAATTTAAAATTGTGAGAGAAACTAACGATGAGGAAGTAGTCGCAAGTATGGGTTGGAAAAATCGAATTCAGTTCGAAAAGGGAGCCATCCTAATCCTTCACTCAGAACAACCAATACTAAGATTTAGTCTGGCACCAAAAGTCAAATGAGAGAATTATCAATTACAATATTCTCTACTTTGGTCTTTGGACTTCTGCTATTTTTTTCATTTATTGGAGTTCATAGCACGACAGTTAGATTACCTTTTTTTTACTATCCTACCGGTCTCATTGCCAATTTTGATTCAGAATACCAGAACCTTTGGGGAAACTCTTTGTCTGAGTTTGACATACTTCGTGATTCGGTTGAGTCAATCCAGAATAAAGGCCAAACCCGAGATATTACAATTATAAATGAACAAAATGAAACCATTCATAAATCTTTCGAATTGATCGAATTTAGAAAACTTGATGTTATAAAAATATTCTACTTAGATCTTTTTCTAGCATTTTTTAGTCTACTAACGGCTGTATATTTTTATTATTCAACTCGAGATGGGCTTATATTTTCCTTCTTTTTAAATCTTTCCTTACTGCTTTTCTCAAACGTATTTTTGTTAACTTATCGAATCTCGCCTTCTCCACTTTTCTTTTCAATATACCTCAGTGCATTTATCAACTATCATTTAATCTTTCGTTTGAGAGGAAAAGAAATTCCTTCAAAGTGGATATTGCCACAAATTTTAATCGCTTTGGGTGTGGCCATTGTTGCTGGTCAAGAAAATGTAGATTTTCACATTTTGGATAGAATGGTCAACATTGGTTATGGCCTAACCGTAATTTTTTGTCTGATTAACATTTTTTTGAACTTTAAAGACCTTATCGAAAACAAACCAAGTGGAGACGCATTGATCAAACGAATTACATTGATTTTTGCTATTGTCCTATATGTCAGTGTTCCATTGTCTGTTATTGTTTTGAATGGCCATCCGTGGTTTTTTGTCGATAGAATATTTTTCTTTTTAACGTACCTATTATTTATAATTTTTTTCTGTTATGGTACATACAAATATACCTTTATACCGTCTTTTGTAATTTTCACTCCAACGATTATCACATTACTTTTGGTCACGATTTCTTCAGTTTTGTATATTTCTCTTTTACTCTTGGTAGATTATTTTTTACCGCTTCCTTATGTGAAAGAGCGATGGTTTTTGAATTTGATTCTTTTGTTTTTACTTACAAATTATATGATCCCAATCAAGCTTCGAATCAAGGAATTGATTGATTATTGGTTTTTTGAGACTAACCCGGTACTTTCTCATGGGATTGAAACCATAACAAAGCTGATCACAGAACCTATCTCGATGAGAAAGACTATTTCATCAATCAACAAAACCGTGATGGAAACACTTAATGTTTCGAATATTATAATTTTAATACCCGGAGATCAATTCGCTAGGACTGATCTCCGAAATGTTAATTTTATGCGTATACCTTCCCAGTCTGAAATTTGGAATTATTTTGCGAATACAGACAGAGTTACGGTTACTTCTCACCTTGAATATGGCATTGGACTTCGAGAAACATTGTTTAGTTTTCTTAAAGGATTGAATGTTCAACTTGCATTTCCCGCATTTGGGTATTCTTCAAATAAAAAAGTTGTACGCGCCATGATCTTATTAGGTGAAAAGGGAGACTCAAATTATTTTTCCATTGGTGAACTTAAGTTTATCAATGAAGTAGTAAAAATAACAGCGATGTTGATAGAAAATTACAGCCTCCTAGAAGATGAGATCCAAAAGAGAAAAATTGTAAGGGATATCCAAACGGCTTCAATCGTAGATAATACACTTCGAATCATCGCGCCAAGTGAGATTAAAGGTATAGACTTTGGCTATTTAAATAGACCCGCTGTTGGAATCTCCGGTGATTATTTGGATATCATTCCAATTTCAAACACAAAGATCATAATTTTATTAGGTGATGTAGCAGGACATGGACTTGGCACTGGATTTTTAGTAAGTGCGATTAAAGGGATCGTGCGAGAACATCTAAGGAATGGGACCTCTTTAGAAGGTTTGTTTAAGGAAATTAATTCCTTTTTCCGTGCACGTTACAAGGGAAGTGAATTCATGACTCTGTTAGGTGGTCTTATCGACTCCGAATCAAAGACTTTTACATTTATTAATGCGGGTCATCTTGCACTTTTACAAATGGATCCGTCTGGTCAATTGATTACACATGCAAAAACACAAAGAGTGCTTGGAATCCTAGAAACAGACTATCAATCTCAGCAATTACAATTAAAATCTGGCACGAAGCTATTTCTCTTCACAGACGGTATTACAGAAACTTTTGGAAAAAACGATGAACTATTTGGAGAGGAGATGTTGATCGATTTTCTTAAGCAAAATAATGGCTTACCAATCAAAGAATTACCGTCTATCCTAAGTGAAAAATTGGATTTATTTAGAGGTGCGAGAGATCTTACTGATGATATTACTTTTATCGCTCTATCTTTTGTAACCGACTAGCCGATAATAAAAAAGATCATGTCGGATAAACCCCTCAAATTCGCCATATTCCTATCCCTCATTTTGAGCCTTGTTGCTTTCTGGGATCATCAGGTTACTTCATATTTAAAAGAGTTTGTTGTTCTAATCCATGAGATCTGTCATGCAAGTGCCGCCCTCTTCACAGGAGGTATGGTAAAAGGCATCGCTCTTCATGGAAATGAAGGTGGTGAAACGATTGCGATTCCAGCTTCATTTCGAGGTTCATTTATTTTGGTTGTCTCAGCTGGATATATTGGTTCTTCTTTAGTTGGTGGTCTACTTTTAAAGGCCGGTTTTTCGGGCCATAATGCTCGTCAGACACTGATTCTTTTCGGATTGATGTTGATTTCGGTGAGTGTCCTATATTCAAAGTTAGGTGAATTGGCATACTTTACAGGTATCTTTTGGGGAGTTGCTATTTTAGTAATAGGTATGTTAGGGGAATCAATTTCGATTCTGACACTAGTTTTTCTAGGTACGAGTATCTCTCTCTATTCTATCTACGACCTTTCCGATTTTGCGGAAAAATTACCTGAGACTGATGCAGGAATTTTGGCGTTTTGGATGTCTGGTTTAACTCCAGAAGATCTGACTTCGGAAGAAGTACCCACGGCAGTGTTGTTCTTAGGATATTTAATCGCAACGCTTTGGTCGCTATTAAGCATAGGTATCATCTATTTTTTTCTCAAAGGTTCTCTGCATGACCACCAGCCAAATTCGGACTACGGAACCGACAATCCTATGGACCAATTTGAGCGCTTTCCCGGAGAATTGTCGCCAGAAGCAAAAATGTGGCTGGAAAAACGAGGCGTGGATCCTGAAAGTGGGGTCGTAATCCCACCCAATTTGCTCTTAGATCTCCCACCAAAAGACAAATAGGGAAACAATTCTCTCAATTTTTAATTTGCCGATAGCATCGACTTCCCAAATATAGAATCTCAATGGCAAAACGAATTCTTATCACTGGTGGGGCAGGGTTTATTGGATCTCATCTCTGTGAACGCCTTTTAAACGAGGGAAATGAAGTCATCGCAATCGACAATTTCCACACTGGTCGAAAACAAAACTTGAGTTCGCTTCTTTCAAACCCCAAGTTTGAATTGATTCGACATGACATAACAGACTCAATTAAGTTGGAAGTAGATCAAATCTACAACATGGCCTGCCCTGCATCACCAGTGCATTACCAAAGTAATCCCATTAAAACCATTAAAACGAACGTCCTAGGTATGACGAATATGCTTGGACTAGCAAAACGAGTCGGAGCAAGAATTTTGCAAGCATCAACCAGTGAGGTTTATGGGAATCCACTGGAGCATCCGCAGAAGGAATCTTATTGGGGAAACGTTAACACGATCGGTATTAGAAGCTGTTACGACGAAGGTAAACGTGTTGCAGAGACGTTATGTTTTGACTATCATCGAACTAACAAAGTTGATATTCGTGTGATACGAATTTTCAACACTTATGGTCCACGTATGATTCCAGATGATGGACGAGTTGTCACAAATTTTATTGTGCAGGCTATCAAAGGGCAAGATATAACGATCTATGGTGACGGCTCCCAAACGCGTTCTTTTTGTTATGTGGATGATTTGGTTAATGGTATTATCACAATGATGAATACCGAAAACTTCATCGGACCTGTCAATTTAGGCAATGATGGCGAGTTTACCGTCAAAGAATTAGCCGAGCTCGTTATCAAAGAAGTAGGATCCAAGTCGAAAATCATATACCTACCTCTTCCACAAGATGATCCTACTCGCCGCCGACCAGACCTCTCTCTCGCAAAACAAAAACTTAACTATGCTGCGACCGTACCATTAGTTGAAGGTATCAAAAAGACTGTAGAATATTTCAAAAAGAGTTTAAATACATGAAAATTGGTGTAATACAAGAACCATCTTACGAAAATCGAGTTTCCATCACTCCTGACATCATCGATGCACTTGGCAAGTTGGGATTTTCTGTCTCTATTGAAAGCAAAGCTGGCGAAAAATCGTTCTATTCTGATGCTGATTATACTGCCGCTGGTGCGCTTATATCATCGCGAAATGATATCCTTTCAACGTGTGACATCATCACCTCGATTCATCAATTAGATTCAGACTCCGCAAAACTCATATCAAAAGACAAGTGTTATATTGGAACTTTATCTCCATTAGCTACACCTCAAAAAATGAAAGAGCTATCCGCAAACGGTGCAAAGATTTTTTCTATGGATATGATTCCTCGTATCACTCGAGCACAGTCGATGGATGTTTTAAGTTCTCAGGCTACAGTCTCCGGTTATAAGGCAGTCTTATTAGCCGCAAGCAATTACAGCAGGTTTTTTCCTATGTTGACGACTGCGGCAGGAACGATTACTCCAGCACGCGTACTCATTCTCGGAGCGGGAGTCGCAGGATTGCAAGCGATCGCAACTTCAAGACGACTAGGGGCTGTCGTAGACGTTTTTGATACTCGACCAGAAGTCAAAGAGCAATGTATGTCTCTTGGAGCAAAATTTGTAGAGGTAGAGGGCGCAGCAGATGCATCTAGCAGTGGTGGATACGCCGTTGAACAATCAGAAGACTACAAACGACGTCAAAAAGAAGCAATCGCAAAATTCGCAGAAAAGGCTGATATCATTATCACGACAGCATTGATTCCTGGCAAAAAAGCTCCAATCCTTATCACAAAAGAAATGGTTGAATCTATGAGACAGGGTTCTGTCATCGTGGATTTAGCAGCCGTTATGGGAGGAAATTGTGAGGTGACGGTAAACGACAAAACCATTCTTCATAATGGTATCACTGTAATAGGGAATTCTAATTTACCTAGTACACAGCCAATGGATGCGAGCAAAATGTACGCGAAGAATATTCTCAACTTCTTAAAGCTATTCGTAAACAAAGAAAAACAGTTTTCAATTAATTTAGAGGATGAAATTATCAACACTTGTATGATTGCGGATGCAGGACAAATTCGACACAAAGCCGTCCTGTCATTACTAAATTGATATCAATGCGTCGTTTTTGGTTGGGTTCTCCATCTTCGATGAACCCAAAAATATTGCTCAGGAAATAGTCGAACTTCTTCTTCTAAAGTTTTTGTCCATAACTCAGTATAATGACGTAAAACATCATCTTTTGATGGAAAAAGTTTTTTATCTACGAACCCTAAATCTTTTACTCTAACTATTACTTGGCCGTTTTCACCAGATAAAACGGAATAATAAAGCATTTTAGCGCCTGTTAAATATGCCATTAATGCCGGCCCTACAAAGGTAGAGGCCTGGCGATTTAGAAAAGGAACAAAAATTCCTGCACTTCCTGCATTTTGGTCTGAACCAAAGCCAACCCAATATCCCTGCTTCAACATCTTGACGACCTGAGAGGACTCCTCAACTGGAACTAGTAGAATGCCATTTTTAGATCGCATATTGTGTAACAACCGATCAACAAAAGGGTTACGAACTTTTTTATAGATTCCTCCCCCCTTCATTCGGATACCTAAAAATTGTACCAAAATTTCCCAAGTCCCCAAATGACCAGAGATTAAAACGACTCCAACACCTTGCTTTTTGGTTTCTTCCTCAATGGCCAGACTTTCAGAATCTAATATTAAATACTTATCTAACCATTGTTTCGTCATACGAGGTGCCCACAAGGTGTGTGCAAGCAAGTGACCTAAGTGATCAAAATGTTTTTTAACGAGAATATTTATTTCATCTTCATGCTTTTCTGGGAATGCGAATTTTAAATTCTCGGCGGCAATTTTCCTATGTTTTTTTGCAAGAGGAAAAAGAAGTCTGGTTAGAAAAACGCCATATGAGAGACAAGTACGGTATGGTAGAAATTTAAAGGGTAGATAAAATAAATATACCAAACAAAAAGTGAAAAAATAACCGAACTGTTTCATAGATCCTACCTTTCGTTAAACAATAAATAGCTGAACCATTTTTAATGTGAATAATCCAAGTAAACCCATAATGAAGCCAATGATCCAACCACCAAGAATATCGCTAATAAAATGATGTAAAGTGAGAAGTCGTCCCACTCCAGCAAAAAGGCTAAAAAGAAAAAAGTATGGCATCTCACCGAAACCTAATACAAGAAGTGTAACCACAACCAATGAATTCGCACTATGTGCTGAAGGGAAGGAGTGTTTCATATCTGGATTGTTATCTACTTTTCCCATTACACTAATAAGTGGTCGTTTTCGGGAAAAATATTTTTTCAGTACTAAGACAAGTCTATCGGTCACGAAAGCAAATATCATAATAATAGGAAGTGATACGTAGAGAGGTTTATATCTTTCACTCAAAAGTAAAACGGGAATTAAAAACAAAGCAAGTACCTCTCCGCGATTGACGCGTGAGAGCATCCAAGACAACCTTGGGTGATGTAAATGAACTTTTATCCATATTGACGCTTGTTCGTCTAAACGAGACACCCAATTCATGAGTTTATTTCTTTTAAAATTTTTACTTTTGCGTCATCAAAGGTAAGTTGTTCTTGGGTTCGATTTTGCATATCCTTCAAAGTGATCAGATTTTTCTGTAATTCCTCTTCACCTTGTAATATGATCCATCGATATCCTTTCTTTTCTGCATATGATAACTGTTTACCCATCTTTTGTTCAGCCAACGAAAGATCCACAGCAATACCCATTTTACGTAAATCGGTAGCCATCCGTTGACCCAAAAGAAAATTCGCCTTATCCAATAAAGGAATATAAACAATGTTTTCGTTAGATAAAATTGGCAGCAGGTTATGAGTTTGCAAAAAGTGAAGCAAGGTTACATCACCAAGACCAAACCCGGTACCAGACAACTCGTCATTAGAAAATAAACCTATCAGATTGTCATACCTACCCCCGCCGTATAATGATCGTTTATTGGCAGGACTAGTATCAAATATTTCAAAAATAAAGCCAGTATAATAATCAAATCCACGAACAACGGATGGATCGAAATCAACCATATCACTCAATCCAACGTTCTCAAGTTCTTTAAATAGATCGGCTATTAAGGCAATTGTATCAGAATTGATACCCGGTATTTTGGATAATCCATGAATATCTGCAGAAAGAAATAGATTGATTTGCTCAATCGCATTTGGATTTTCAGGAATTGTCTTTAAGACTAAGGAATCGTATTCTTCTTTTGTTATCTTGTTTTTTTTATCCAAAATTTTGGATACTTCATGGGATTGATCTGGTCTTAGTTTAAGACCCTCACCAAAAAATTGATCTAATAATGCACGATGTGATACCTTCACTCGAAACGAATCGCGAGGGGCACCAAAGGCAAAAAGTATATCGCATGCTAATGATAGTATCTCGAGTTCGGCAAAATGGTGATTGATTCCGAAAAGGTCTACATTTAACTGCCAATGCTCTCGTAAACGACCATGGCCAGGCTGTTCATATCTCCAAAGATTTGGAATGGAAAACCAACGGATAGGCCTTGGCAACTCTCTTAGCCTACTTGCCACCATACGAGCAACAGTTGGTGTCATCTCTGGTCTGATAGCAACTTCACGACCACCCTTATCAACAAAATCATAAATTTGTTTACCAACAATTTCTTCGCCAGTTTTAGCTCGATATAGATCAAGAGACTCGATCATAGGACCGTCATACTCTTCATAACCATAAGATCTGACAACTTGCTTCATCACAGAAAATAGATAGTTTCTAACTTTCATATCCTCTGGAAAAAAATCTCGAGTACCTTTATAATTTTCAGTTGTTAGTTTTTTTTCTTTCAAGAGAGGCCTCAAATGCCTTAATTTTAGCTGAAGAATGTAATCAAACTGGCGTAGATATCTTTGGCTTTTTTGTCTCCACTAAGACCAATAATCTGACTACCGATTACAAAATAATCTTTGATTTCTGTCATATGCTTTAATTCAACAGCCATTCTCAATGGAGCTTGCATTTTAAAATTTATATCCAAGGTCATTGTAGGCTTCACTTTTAGCGCTTTTATGATTTCACGATTTCGAATTTCAATACAGACTCCACCTTTCGAAACATTTAGAACACTTTGTTTTATATCTAATACATAAGTGTTGGAGTCCATAATTCGTTCTTGAAAAGTAGCTTCAACTTCTTTATACTTTTCGAAAACTTCCAAAGGAACCATAGACTTTTCTAAACTAATCGTAAGATATGCAAAAAAATGCAAATCGTTCATGCGTATAAAGATAGGGTACATTAAAAATGAATCTACCTTTGTTCGTTTGTACTCAGCAATCTTATCTTCCAAAATAAAATCTTCTTCAAAAGATTCCTTTGGATCGAATATTTCATGTGAATCAAAAGATTCCATAAGTGAAGTATTAGTTACGTAAATAGGTTTTTTGTGCTCTTTCAACAATTGAACTTCTTCACCCAACTCAGTGTTTGCCAAAAAAACTACTTTCGATTTTGGATAGTCTTTTAATAAATTTCTGTGGATATCAGTTAGAATAACTTGTGAACTTACGCCTGTCAGTTTTGAGAAATCGATGTCAGTCTTTGCAATCAAAAAATTGGAAGCTACAACGTTACCGGAAACATTATTGTTACGATCATCAGATCTAGTAGACTTACTTTTCCTTTGATCTATTAGTCTTCCCAAAAGAAGATTCTCTTTTTGGCTAACCAACTCATATTCAAATTCCGCGTGAAAAGATGGCGTGGTATAGACAATGAATGAAGTGTTAAAAAGTTCAAAGGAGACTTCCATTTCAAAGATATGCAAACCATCCGGACGGAGACCCTTAAATTTTACTCTAACTTCTGAATCTAAACCCTTCAAAAGAAGGCCTTCAGCAGACATACGACCTTTGAAAAACTCATTCAAATTTGATGCATTAAGATCAAATGGCTCAAATTCTCTTTCTGTTTGAAAATGGTTTTTGACAGGCTGGATCATTATTCTAATTTTTTAAAGTTTACCCTTCGATTTTTTGATCTACCATCTTCTGTCTCATTGTCAGAGTGCGGCTGCGAATAATAATAAGCCTGAATTTTCATTTTATCTTTGGCTACACCTTTTTCTCGCAAATATTCATAAACTGCAAGAGCTCGGTCTTCGCTTAAACCAATATTGTATTCCTTTTTGCCAATATTGTCAGTATGACCACCTATCTCAACGATCTCATTTTTGTTGCGAATGAGGTAATCAGCAAGTAAGTTCAATTTTTTCTTATCTTCTTCACTTAACACACGTTGGTTAAAGGGAAAATAGATTATCGTATTAAAAACCGGGTCATAGTCATTTTCGTTTCGAAGGTAAAGAATAGTTTCTTTTCCTTCCATTTCGCTAATATTGCTCAAAGGAAATAAGAATGTTTCAGACTTATAATTTTTTGCTTTTGCCAAAATCTCAAAATCAATCGTCGGCACCTTTTCGATAGAGAAAGCATTGTCTTTAGAAACTACTAATTTACCTTTTCTAGTTAAATCATCGAAATATATAAGCTCTGCATTTGGTATAATCAAATCCGTCTTTTTGTCCTTAACGACGAATCGAATTCCCTTTATCGTTTTATCAGGTCTTTCTTCTTTGACCGGGCGAATAGGCTGCAAAACGATTCTGGAGTATTGTTCCTTGGTCATACCCACATTTCCACGTAGATCCAGTAAAATTTCCGTAGGTTGAAATCCAGGTGAACTGACTTCGACGCGGTACAATTTTCCTGTTTTGATCGTGGTTCTAAAGTTTTCGACATCTTCCGTTGATAGATCTCCACCGATACGTTTCGATGTTAATACTTGGATAGGCTTCGTTTCATCATAAATTTTTAAGGTTGAATCCAATCCTATCATGATTGCTTCAGAACCATCTAACACCAATCCACGAAATAAAAAATCATAAGTTCTTCGGAGATCTTCTGGAACTTGAGTTCTGTAAATGTCGAATTGTCCTTCACCACCTGGCCGATTTGAAGCAAAGTAAAACCACAAATCATCATGTGTAACTGAAATCCCTTCATTATCACTTTCTTCCCAAATACTTTGCGTGGAATAGTCCGCAGGCGTAGAAAAGGGAAATCCCGTTGAATCGGAAGCTAGAGGTTGACGCGTGTTAAATGGGCTCCCTAAAAGAATTGGCTTTTCAAATTTTCCGTTTTCTTGATCATACTCGGAATAATAAAAACTAAATTTTTTATGTAGATCTGATCGATTCGAGCTAAAATATATTCGTTTACCATCCCAATGAAAAAAAGGACTAATTTCATCACTAGTTGAATTGATTAAACTTCCAACTGATATCGGCTTTTGCCATATTCCATCTCGACATACAAGATTAGGCTTATCTAATGATAACTTATTTTGAGCGGGGTCCATTTTCGTTGTTGGATTTCTCTTGGAAATCCAAAGGTCATAACCGCCGAAACCACCTGGTCGATTTGATGAAAATATCATAGTGCAACCGTCAGGTGAAACGGCAGGCATCTTATCCTCAAAATTACTATTTATCTCATTCAAATGAATTGGAAGGGACCAAAGTCCCGTCCGTGTATTGATTTTTGTGTAATAGATATTTAAACCATCATACCCATCTCGATTCTTCTTTCGATCCCTCGCATCATCAAAGCGAGTCGATGTAAAATACAGCTCATATGGTTTTTCATTCTCATCAAACAGAACACTAAACATTCCTTCAAAATTGGCAGTATTCAATTCTCGGAAATTTTTTGGAGCTTCCCAGACTGGCACTTTCATCCGATCAGGATAACTCAAATTTTCGCTCACCCAGAGGTCCATTCCACCCTCACCGCCTGGACGGTTCGACTGGAATACTATATACCTGCCTGTGGGTGAAATTACTGGATTGTATTCAACATTTTGAGTATTTAATGGATTATGAAACTGAACATCACCAAGCTTTGGCAATGGCTGAGCAATAAGACCTAAACCAAAGATTATTCCTAAAAGTAAAATTCGTTTCATCTGGCTTTCCCTTCTTTCTATCGGCGTCTTAGAAAAATCTGCCAAGGGAAAAAAAGAAGGATTTGTCTGACAAAGTAACAATCGAGAAACTACTCTCCAATGAGTATTTGTTTTGGAATTCTTAATGTGACAGCGGACTCGTTCTCCGACGGTGGCGCATATTTGGAGCCCGTGGCTACAGAAGCTCAAATCTCCAACCTAATTCAGTCTGGGGCGGATTGGATCGAGGTTTCTGGACAGTCTTCGAATACAAACGCAAACCTGGTTTCAGAGATAGAGGAATGGGAGCGGATTCAGATGGCATTTTTGCTCCTTCAGAATTACAAATGCAATATCAGTGTAGATAGCTTCCGTCCGCAAATACAGGCGATGGCCATAGAACATGGAGCGCATTGTATCAATGACATCAGTGGATTTACACATGTGGACTCCAAACACGCCATCCAATCCTCAATTTCAAAACATAAGGAAATTTCATTGATTGTAATGCACTCTCACACGAAGGGCATTGCAAAAGAGTCTTCTAACCTAACGCCAGATAATGTGATACCTAAAATCCTGGAATTCTTTCGAGATCGAAAAAAAGAATTATTGAGTTGGGGAGTTAGGGAAGATCGCCTTTATTTTGATCCAGGAATGGGCTTTTTTTTAAGTGAAGATCCAGAAGTTTCTTTTTCCGTGTTGCGAGGTTTAGATTCGATACTTGAGGAATTCCCAAATCTAATGGTTAGTGTTTCTCGAAAATCATTCCTTGGAAATGCTTTGGGTGGATTGCCAGTAACCGAAAGGGAAAACGTTACATTGACAGCTGAGATCTATTTATTAATGAAAAAAATTCCTTGGATTCGCACACATAACGTAAAAAAGTTAAAACAAGCTGAGATCATTTTAAAAAGACTTCATTTATTGCCTTCCTGATCGAATGGCCTTACGTAACTCTCTTCCCGCCGGATCTAAAGTTGGAAAAAAAGCAGATTCAGGAACAGTATATCCACCCGATTTTACTTTTCTATAAAACGGTAGTAATGGCTCCCAGTTGGGCTTATCCTTCGTTAAGAGTAGACAATCTCTCCATATTTCTAAAACAGCAATTTGCGATTTTTCATTTGCATTAGCTTGTTCTATCCATTTCAAAGCTTCTTCATATCGTGCTAACTCAAAGTAAGCTTTGGCATAAAAATAGTGGAATTCTTTATTTTTTTTCGCGGCAACTGACAAAGATTTTGCGTAATCCAAAACTGAATGCCACTTTCCAAATTGTGTTTGAATTTCCACCATCCCATAAAGAGCTTCTTCATGAAACGCATTGACTTCCAAGATCTGATTCCAATAAAACTCTGCCTGACGAAAATTTCCTTGGTTCATAAAATACTTTGCCAATTCTTCGTAACTATAAAGTTCCCATCCCTTTAGTCTTGAGAGTGCATCCAAGACAATTACTCTTTCTTCTAACCTAAAACTATCTTCTAAACTTTTAAGGATCGATTGGTAAAGAGATGATTTTGGGTTTGGACTTTCTGCTACAATTTTTCCTTTGATTGTCTCATACTCTTCTAACAAATAAAATAGACGCAACCGATTGAGATGGAGATCCATCTGATTGGGAAAGAGTCTGATACAATCATCAAACTTTAGCTCAGCGGCCTCAACAAAACCTGATTTGGCAGAATCAATCGCTAACTTGTTGCATGCAGAGGATGGGTCATCTTGTTTTGAAAGTATAAAACCTTGATCTCTTTCAATGTTTTCTTGATTCTTTACAGGATAGGAACACTGAAGGAAAAAAGAAAAACAAAGAAATGCAAAAGTTTTTTTCAAGTTGTGCCTGTTTGATCGTTGTTTTCCTGCATTTTCTGAGCAAACACTAAATACTGCATCGCTTTTTCTGGATTTCCATTAAATAGATACAACAAACTTAAATCGAGGGCATCTTGAGGTTCTGGCGGTGAAAACTCATTTGGATTTTCTCTAGATAATTCCAATTTCGTCTGAAATTCCTTCAGCCTTTTCTTTGCTGTTCCTTGGATTCTTTCCAAACTTTTTTTTGCCAACTCATCCTCTTCCTGCCATGCACTTGCAAGTGTCTGATTGAAATTTGTGAAACCTTCTTCCGTTTTTGTCATCTCAACCAATAAGTTTGCGGAGGCTTTAAAATTTCCTTGTTTTGCGAGGACTTCCGATTGAATCAGTTTTAATTGCGAATTGTTAGGATACAAAAGCAAATATCTTTCCAACATACGTAAACTTTCTGGATAACGATTCCTTTCGTAATAATACATAGCCAACCCTCCTAAAGCTGATTTGTGATTTGGATCGATTTTAATTACATTAGTTAGATAAATTTCTGTTTTATCATCATTCTCTAATGTTTGATAGATTTGAGCGAGTAATAGATGTGAAAGCACAAACTTCTTTTCGAGATGTAAAGCTTGTTTGAGAAAGTGGATTGCTTTCTCGTATTCTTTCAGTCTATAAAATGAAACACCAATGTTGTAGTAATTTTTATGATCAGGTTCTATCTTTATCGACTTAGAAAAATTCTCTATTGCTAGAATATGATCATTTTCTTTCGCATAAATAGCACCTAAATTTTGATATGCGAGATGAAATCCGGGATCCTTTGATATGAGCTCTTCATATTTAGCTTTGCTCTCCTGAAGGTTCCCTGACTTTGCTAATCTTACGGCTTCGTTGTAAATCAGTTGTATTTCAGAAGATGCCATCAATCTCATTATCGAATCAAATTTTCACTTTCACCGAAAAAATCTAATGGAGAAATCAAAAACTCACCGACAAAAAAAGTAAGAATCCAAGAGAAAGGGGAGACTTATGCAACGATTACTATTATTTTCAACCATCCTATGGTTGTTTTCATGCACAACAACTGATGCAACGCGAAGAAATTATAGCGCCTCAGGAGATCCTGAAGACATTTTTTTCGAAAGAACGCAAAAAACTCGCAATGTAACCAATTCTGGCGATGACGTAGTCGCCAAGTCCATTCTAGATGATCTAAACACAAAGGATAAGTTACCGACAGAGCAACAGTCTCTCCCCGAAAAAAAAGCAAACACTTCTGGAAACTTTGACGAAGTCGGACTTTCTTCGTGGTACGGAATTAAATTTCAAGGAAGGGCGACTGCCAGCGGTGAACCATTCGATCGAGCTAAACTAACTGGGGCTCATCGGACACTTCCCATTGGATCTATGATCAAAATTCAGAACCTTGAAAATAATAAAGAAGTAGTGGTTCGAATCAATGATCGTGGGCCATTCGTAGATGAACGGATTGTAGACGTTTCCGAAAAAACCGCGGAAATGTTAGAATTCAAAGAAAAGGGAATCACAAAAGTTGGAATTAAAGTTCTGAAAAAGGGCGAAGTACCAGAAGATCTAGACTCGGACTTGGACGATGCTGACCTTCTTGATGACGTTCCTTCGAAACCAGAAAAAATAACCCCCATCAAACCAGGAAACTTGACCAACAAACCCCCTGTGGTCGGAAACCTTCCAAAAGGGTACACTGTTCAAGTCGGTGTTTTTAAAGAACAAGAACGAGCAAATAAATACAAGGATACGTTAAAATCCGAGTACAACCAAGCTGTATTTGTTTATCCACGTGAGGGTAAGTTTGTCGTTCAGGTAGGAGATTTTGCTGATAGAACAAAGGCAGAAAGCTTAAAAACCAAAATGAAATACGACGGAATCGACTGCTTCATTCCTCCAAAATAATTGCAAAAGCCTCCTCCTTTAAAATGAAAAAGCGAATCGCAGATTACTTCTGTGATTCGCTCCCCGATGCGAAAATGTATTGCTTTACGATGTCAGTTTGTTACGATTTTGCAGAAATAGAACTTTTCCAGAAGCCACATACATGAGTGAAAACACCCTATCCATCCATCACATTCTTACCAATTATTATACCTTTGGAAGCTTAATTGTCACTGTCCTGATTGGCATTTTATCAATATTTTTTCTAACGCTAAAGGACAAAACAGTCGCCACAAAACATCTAGGTTTGGCCTGTCTGTTTTTATCGATCTTTCAGTTTGGTTACCTGTTAGGCGCTTTTTATTACCATCCCATTGCTGCTTATCATAGATGGATCACTGGCGGCTTTATACTTTTTGCTGTCCTTCACTTTGGTCAATGGTTGTTTCGATTTCCATCAAATGAGGATAAAAAATTCGCGGATATTCTCCTTTATAGCACGTATACCATTGCTTCCATCGTTGTAATTTGGTTTCTAATTCAGACCTATTCTGCAGAAAAGAAATTTCATTTTACTGCGCACCATTGGGACTTCAATGCCGAAGGAGCCAGTAAGTTACTCGGTATATGCATTGTTATAGACTCACTTCTTTCTTTCATTATTCTTCCTAGCTACCGCATTTTTAAAATGAAGAAAGGAAAAAGACGATCTCTTTCTACATTATCACTTGCTACCCTGGTAGCGGCCATTGTTCCTAACATTACAAATGTGATGAGTAGGGACGGAGCTATGGAGCGATCTACTTATCTAACTGCGATTGTTCTATGTTTTACTTTCGCATTCTTTTTGATTACAATAGTCTTCATCAACGTTAGTACAGAACGTACGACGTTTATGGTCAAGATTGTGGGTATCTCATTTGTTACCATGCTATTGATCATGCAAGCATTTAGCTTTTTAGTCGATAGAGAGAAAGAATACGCATTTGACAGTTATTCGATTCAAAAATCTTTACGAGCGTTAGAAGGAGGGGAAAAATCCCCAGATATACTATTTATTTTGGAATATGATAATCAAAATCAATCCATCAAAAAGACATTATATCCAGAAAGCGTGCATATAGACCTTCCTCTTGCTCAGGTCGATTTGTACAATACAGAGCTATATACGGAAATTGCAGAATTATCACCAAAAGGTTTTCGTAAAGCACTTACAGATAAGTTAAACAAAACTCCTTACTACTTCGCTGGTTACAAAAATTCAATTCTAAGTTATTTGGAAGAAAACCCGGATATTGAAAATGAGGAATTAAAAAATTCCATCAACGTTCATTTCGAAAAATTAAACAAAAGTTCCTTCATAAACCACAACAAATTGTCTGATATTTCAGTCGAAAATTTTTGTGTAGAAGGTGCGGCATATATCAACAAAGTAAAAAATGTTAATACATTTCGTGATTCCATCCTATCCCATTTAGATGAGTGTAAGTGGGATAATAAAGAAATTTCACAACGAGATTTACGCATTGAATTTCTTAAGTTTTTTCGTTACTTCAAGCCAGACCTAACACGTCACTATCGGAAAGATTTAGATGGTCTCAAACACTATGTTGCTTACATGTCTTATGATTCAAAGAAGAAGGTCATCAGAGAAGTAGGATATGACTACCGTGATTATCGTGAGTATATGCATAAATCTGCTCGTTTGGAGATAATCATTTTAGGTGTTGTTCTAATCGTCCTATTGGTAATATTTCCCCTTTTCTTCAGGGCTACACTCGTCAATCCACTCTATAGCTTATTAGATGGTGTGGAAAAAGTAAACCAAGGAAATATGGAAGTTGAAGTTGATATTCAAGTAAATGACGAGATAGGCTACCTAACCGAATCGTTTAACGGAATGGTAACTTCCATACGTGACGCAAGAAGAGAGCTTCAAGACTATGCTGAGAATCTTGAAGCAAAAGTAAAAGAGAGAACCAAAGAACTCCAAGAGAAAATGGATGAAATCCATAGGCTCAAGGTTCAACAGGATGGTGACTACTTTTTAACTTCCCTTCTCGCCAAACCTTTGTTCTTCAACGCTAATAAATCAAATAACATCAAGTCAGAGTTTTTTGTTCATCAAAAGAAAACTTTTGAATTCAGAAATAAGACAGGGGATCTTGGCGGTGATATTTGTATCACTGGAAATCTCAAACTTGGTAAACCGGATGATTTCCGACGTTATACGATGATTATGAACGGAGATGCCATGGGAAAATCCATGCAGGGTGCAGGTGGTTCCCTTGTTATGGGTGTCGTTATGAATTCTATAATGGCGCGTTCTGCAGGCAACAAACGTATCCTAAATCGTACTCCGGACGAATGGTTAACTGATGTCTATGATGAAGTAAACATGGTTTTTAAATCATTTAGTGGAACAATGGTTATTTCTGCCACGATTATGCTAATCGATGACGAGACAGGAAAGATATGGTATTTCAATGCGGAACACCCATTCTCAATTCTTTACCGTGATGGCAAAGCCTCCTTTATTGAAGAAGAACTAAAGCTAAGAAAATTGGGATTGGATTCTGAGTATCCGTTCGAGGTACAAACCTTCCAACTTTTGCCTGGCGACAAACTCATTCTTGCATCGGATGGTAGAGACGATATCGATCTCACACCAGACGAAGACGTAAGAACGATAAACGAAGATGAGTTTCTCGTATTAAAATATGTAGAAGAAGCAAATGGGGATATTTATCTAACTGAAAAACTCCTTAAACAACTAGGTGAGTTAACGGATGATATGTCCATGTTGAGTATTACTTACAAAGCGGAACATGTTGCTACGGATGCTCCACCAGAAAGTAAGATCAATGAAGATGCGCCGAGTGAATCTTACTTTGAACCACCTGCGGATGATTGGGATAAGTCATTAACAACTGCTGGTGCGTTTGAAGAGGGAAAAGTTTTTTATCAAAACGGAGAAATTGAAAGAGCCATAACCGTTATGTATAAGGCCTTTTTAGGTGACCCATTAAACCACAAACTCAATAAATTTCTAGGACTCGTAAGTTACAAAGGCAAAAACTATGATGTTGCCTCTAAAGTTTTGACGGAATTTCTCAAAGATAATGCAAATGTTTCTGAATATTGGTACTATTTGGCAATGTCAGATAAGAAACTTGGAAATTACGAGAATGCGTTAAAGGCCGCACATGAAGCCCAAAAACTAGATCCAGATAATTTACAAAACTTGGTCAATTTGGCGGACGTAAGTCGCCTTATGGGTAACCTTGATAGGGCTTTAACTTACGTTACGAGAGCGCAAGCAATGGATTCATCTAATAAAAATGTGATCAAGCTAACAAAATTATTAGATAAAGCTACAGCTCTCAACTAATTGAGATGATTTGCATTTTCCAATAGAGTTTTTTGTTCTATATAGCGAATGTACTCATCAAAAATTTTTGATAGAGTATTGTAAGAGTTCTGCAAATCTTCTCTTGAAGTTTTAATCCTCTGCCTGTCGGAGGATAACATAGCTTCTTTAATTGAAACTGCAGACTGATGAAGCAATCTGTGGGGTTCTTCCAATTTTGCATGAATCGCAGATTGAGCTGGATCCGTTGCTGTACTTTGATAGTACCACAAACCCATTTTACATAAAGTATGGTTCAGTTGGGGAAGCTGAGTTGCATCGTTTAATTCGATCGCTTTATCAACTGACTTTACCCAGTTTATATGATCTATCCTTCGTGCAAAAATAAATTCCAGTAGCCATACAGAATTTTGATTGGTGATCATTTTCACCGTTTCATTTATCTTTCCAAAAATAAAATCAAAATCATTTTTTGTCGCTACACTCTTATCTGACAGTGTTTGGACTTGCAGAGAGATTGATGTAGAATCATTCGCTATATTTGAGGAAGCAGATCCAATCTCTTTCAATTTAATTTGTAATTCTTGAAACTCTTCAATCAAAAGTTCTATCTTATCATACGTGATTGAGGATTCGTTTTGGTTTCCAGTAATTGCAAAATTTATATTTTCTATCTTTTCGATAATATCGTTGATTGCCTGCACACGAAGTTTTGAATTTTCTTGTAAAGTTTGGAATCTCGCTTTAATATGAACTGCAGATTCTTGAATCGTCTTTACCGCAGAGCGCGTGTTCTCCGCTAATTTTGAAACTCCATCTGCAACAACTGCAAATCCACGTCCATGTTCTCCGGCTCTTGCGGCTTCTATCGAAGCATTCAAAGCTAATAGATTTGTTTTTTCCGAAATCTCTTTTACCAGAACGATATTATTATTTATCTTATCTAGATCTTTAAATAGAGTTTGAAATTCTTGTTCATTCTTTTCATTTTCCAGTTTGATAAATTGGGATTGGGAGGAAACTTTTGAAACTTCCGTTGCAGTCTCTTGCAAACTTTGGACGAGTTCCTCGGTGTTTTTTCCAGTAGCCTCGAAGGTAACCACCGCATCATGAACTTGGTTGGTTACACTATGAAGGACAGCATCCAACTGTTCTGCACTGCTGGCTAAATTCATAGATATATCGCTAAAATGATTGAGTGATTGAACAAACTCTGATTGAAAGCTTTGGATGTTTTTAAGGCTGGTTGTAGAACCCAAAATAGAAATAGAAATTGCGTCTGCAGATTGAACGATGAATTGCCTTAGCCTTTGTTGGTATTGAAACAATTGCTCAGTGACCGGTGAATCAATAATTTTTATAGTTTGGTTGGTCAGAATATCGTGTTCAAGTTTTGAACGGTTCTCCTTGATATATTGTCCGACCTTATCTCGCCTTAAAAATTGAATCATTCTCATAAAACTATGACATTTGAAATTGCCATGAAGGCAAACCATTCGAATGATCATTTTGTCTTTTTTTTAAGCACATTGACTTTGGGAAATGGAAAAAAACCAGCTTGCCATACATCTGCCAATTTTGTAAAATATGTGAATCAAAAACTCAAAAATAGAACCAAGGATGAGTATGAACTTAAAACACTTAATTTACACGGCAATTCTTTCAGTTGGCCTTTCTCAGCCAATCCTTTCAGAGGAAGCGGATGCGGCAGTAGGTCAATACATCCCACCTGAGAAGGACTCTGTGATCGAAATTTATAAATGTGCTGATAAATACTGCGGTAAGACGATCTGCATCAAAGATAACGCTTATCCTGAAAAAGATAAAGATAAAGGAGTGCCTGGCACACCATATCTTGACCACAACAATGAAGATCCGAAGTTAAGGACTCGTCCAAACTTGGGCATGACCTTTATTACAGGATTTGAATATGTTGGTGAAGGTGTTTACAAAAACGGAAAGATCTATAACCCACGCGATGGAAAAACATACTGTGGAAAGTTCACAAGCCTAGAAGGTGGAAATAAATTGGATCTTAAAGGTACTCTCTGTTCAATTTCTTTTATCGGAAAAACAAACTCATGGGTCAAACTTTCGGGTGTAAATCTAGCAGATCCTCGTTGGGACTGTGTAAATAAGCCTAAAAAATAATTAAACCTTAGATAGAGAATCAAGAAGCCCGGCATACGCTGGGCTTTTTTTACTCAAAGTCTTTATACAATAAAGAAGGTTGGATACCTTGATTTCCTTGGTACTTACCCGATTTATATTCTTCGATAGCTCCTTCAACAGTATGATAAAAAATCTGACATATCTGAACACCAGCATACACGCGTAATGGGTGAATCACTTGTATTTCAAGTGTCCAAAATCCTTTAAAGCCTACGTCACCAAATCCAGCAGTGATATGCACAAACATACCCAACCTTCCAATAGAGGATCGTCCTTCAAGCATTGGGACTAAGTTGTGAGTTTCAGTGAATTCAATCGTTCGACCTAAATAGAGTTTACCTGGTTCCAACAACAAGCCTTCACTAGGAATGATGAGTTTTTCAGATGGGTTTGGTTTCTTCATGTCTAAAGGAAATTGTGTATAAACAAGCAACTCTTCATGAAGACATAAATTGTACGAATTTGGGTTGAGCAACTTTTCGTTGTAAGGTTCAATTTTTATATCATGACCTAATCTTTTTAAAATCTCTTTTCCAGTTAATATCACAAACTATTCTCCAACAAACTTTGGTTTTCTTTTTTCTTTGAAAGCTTGTAGCGCTTCCGATCTATCTTTTGAACGAATCGTATCTAAATAACATGCCCGTTCCCACTCTAGACCACTTTCCAAATCTAAGCTGAGGGAACCGCGGATCGCCTTTTTTGCTGCTTTTACGGCAAGAGGTGCTGAGTTGGCAATATCTTCAGCAATCGAAATACAATCTTCTATAAATCCCTCTTTTGGAAATACACCAGCAAAAAGACCTTTGGACAAACCCTCATCAGCAGTTACTTTTTTACCTCGAAAGATCCATTCCTTCGCCGTTTGTGGGCCAACAAGTCGAGTGAGTCTTTGGGTTCCACCGGCACCAGGAATGATTCCTAGTTTAGTTTCAGTTAATCCAACGATGGCATTGTCACTTGCATAAAGCAAATCGCAAGCTAGCGCAATCTCCAGTCCACCTCCAAAGGCGAATCCATTGATCAAAGCAAGGGTCGGGAATTTGAGCTTTTCCAGATCAAGTAAACAGTCTCTAAAATCTCTCAAAAATCGAACGACTTGCTCTTCACTCCAGTCCACTCTTTCCTTCAGATCGGCACCAGCACAAAAGGAATCGCCTGATCCAGTAATAAGTAAAACTCGGGCGTCTGAATTTGCTGCTTTGTGTATGCATTCCCAGAATTGATTTAAAAAAATTCGCGAAATTGCATTCTTTGCTTCTTCACGTCGGAATGTAATCTTTGCGACATAATTTGACTGCTGTTCAAAATACACAAAGGACATAGATTTCTCTACCTAGAAAAAAATAGAAATGAAATCGTGCAATGAATTCCGATAATATCGGTAATATCGGTGGAATATGAAAGCGTCTAGGTTTGTATTATTTTTGATCTTTTTCATTTTGCACACGAATTGCTCAAAGGGAAAAGATGACGACGCAATTGCCGCAATTCTTGCGAATCCTCCGGTCATTGAATCTGTTACCCCGCAAATTGGAACACCTCGCCAAAACAACCAAAACGGAATTTACCCGGCTACGCAAGTAGTGATCAAAGGCTCAAATTTTGGTGTGGATACAGTGGTTCGTTTCAACGAAACGGTTGCGACCATTTCTGCAAATTTAGGAACAGAGTTGTACACGTCTGTCCCTGATGGTGCATATTCAGGTTTTATAACTGTCTCAAAATCCGGTGGCTCTTGCATTGCAGGTAGTAGTTCTGGAGTAAACTGTACGGGCTCTGAATTTTTTGTAGATTGTTATGAAGCAACGGGCAAACAATATGATTCTGAGATCGAGATCAAACAAGGTCAAAGCAAAAGCGTAGTTTTCAGCGGGATTCAAACTAAAGCTTTCCGCACAGACACCATTGTAGGATCAGCAAACATAACCATCGGCTGTGACAGTGTAGTTACAGTTAGACTATTTAACCGAAGCTGTCAAGCTACCGATTTCATCTTACAAAAAGACCCAACCATTTCCCTGCCAGCAGGACTTTCTGCCCAATTTTATGTAACAGCTGGGTCAGCAACTTGCGGAATCACAATTTAAAATAGATCAAATAGCTTTATTTTTTACAAATCGTTTAAATACGATTATATTTGCGGCCCCAATCCAATGATTCATGTTTTCTCTGAAAAGTTCATCAATCTTTTTGGAAGATCTAATCTCTTCAGGGAGTTTGTCATACTCTGTCATAGCATGTGCAGAAGCCTCTTTGTACTTATCCGATACAACTTCAATGATCCGCTTAAGCAGTGCTAAATTGTTTTTTTCTTCACCGACATTGGGCAAAATCACACGATTCCAATAATCTATCACATGTTTTTTGACAACTTCTCCAGGAATCAATCTGGAAACTTTTTTTCCATCCAACGACTTAACATGTAAATATCCGGTATTTACTTCCATTAAAAACTTTTTAGCGATCATATAGAAATGAGATGGCCCGATATGAAAAATAAAAACCCATTTCAACTGATTTGGAATCCCCAAATTCATAATCACAATATTTTCAATAAAATCAAAGAAACTGTCCAAAAATTTAAGATAGGCGTTTTCATATTCTTCGCTTGATTTTGATTTATGCCGAATACTGGAAAGAGTTTTGATCAATTCGGAACGTAACATCTGCTCGTCGGCTCCGAGATGTATATCCATACTGATCGTTTGGTTGAAAAGTGCCCTTTCCGTTTGGTATTTGTCTACTTCATATCGAAAGAAATAGTGTTGATCTGAATTCCAAGAATACTTACCAAAGGCTTGGATATAATTTGCGGAACCATCTGGCGCTTTTTTTTGGATCTTTACGCTCGCTTCTGGAATTACTTCTGAAGGTTTTGCATTTTCCTTAACAGAACTGAGTGGAGTGCGGTTTGGTGCTTCAGGAACTGGCGCAGTAAATTGAGAGTTTTGTGCAAAGGGTCCACTAGAATCTTCAGTAGCAGTCCTTGGATCGGCATATAAATTATCGCTAAACACAGATGAAAGTTTATATATCACATTATCACGAAACTTGGCTTTGATGTTCCTAGTTTCTAAAATCTGAGAATAGTTATCTATACCCAAAATAAATGCCATTCGTTTCAAAAAAATGGCAATACATTCTAACTTATCGAGAGCCGCATTGATCCTGAAGTGAAGTAAAGAATCATCGCGAAATACGGGATCTGTAAATTTACCTTCAGTAATCGATCTCTTTATTTCTAACCAGCTAGCACGCGAATCCATAGTAAAATTTCTGAGCATTTCAAAAATCATATGGAACTGTACAAACTCCGTACGAGGTCCATCAACATAACCTCCCTGAAAATGACGGGAGTATTCCTTCTTTACAAGGGGTTGCATATGTCTCTCATCGAGATTGAAAATAATATCTTTGATTTGTTTATGGCAATGGTTAAGCTCTAAATCTAACGCCTTACGGTAAGGCAAAAGATCCCTTTTGTTTTGTTCTGAAATATTGCCGGAGAGTAAAAACTGAATGAAGCTGGCTACAAGTGTTTGGAAGCTGGTAAGGAAATAGACATATCCTCGTTGGAAATCTTTGATTCTGTCTAGTTCGAACAAATCCTCTTGGGTCGCTTGTTGCATGCCAAGAGGATACTATCGGAGTATTTTATAAAATCAACTCCAATTAGTTTTCGTAGTAAATCTCTATCAAATTTTGGCTAGGGTCAGCGAACGTCAAACTTTCCCCATTTTCTGTCCCTTCTGGTCCACGTACGATTTTTACGTTTTTTTCTTCGAGCTCAGAAATCGCTTCCGTAAAATCATCAACATCCATCACAAAACTAATGACTGGCATGGATTGATCTTTTGGGGCACTTTGAACCAATCGAATCTTGAACGAATCCAATGACAGAATAGCTTCTGATTCTTTCTTAGTTTCCACCTCGAAATCAAAAATTTCCCTATAAAACTCAATTGATGCTTCGAGTTGGGAAACTGGAATATTGACGTGGCCTATGCCTTCTACGATGATCATGTTGTTTCTATACCTTGATGGACTTTTCTGTCATCTTGCTTGAAAATCCGGCTTTGTCGAGAAAAAAGCAATAGTAAATCTACTGACTTTCACTTTAAAAATAAGATTCCAAGAGTTTGGGCATTCTGTTAACATAAAAAAATGAAAGTTTTTTCCATCTTTTATTTCCTGTTGATTTTTACTCTAATTGGCTGTACTACCCAGAAAGTCCCGTTTCAAACTGGAGACATCGATTTAATCGCGGCAGTTTTTGCAGAAAACCAAAAGATCCATGAGGGAATGCTAAACGAGCCCCCAAAACTCGACTTTAAGTCCTACTTCGCAAGTATTGAAGCTCTTTCTAAATCGAAGGACGAGCGCATTCTCAACTGGCAAAAAAGGCTCTTGGAGCAATTTCCAAAAAATGCAAAGGATCTAGACTCTACATTTAATCAAATCGCGCAAATGGCCGTGATCCTCCTCGAAATCAAGCAGCAGGTATCCCTACCCGTTGAGTATAAAAAATTTTATTGCCCTATGGTGGATAAGTATTGGGTATCATCTGATAAATTTGTCAGAAATCCATACGCTTCTGAAATGCGTGATTGCGGCGAACAGGTTACTGAAGAATAATTTGTGTTTATATGAGAAGTTGTTCATTAGGTATCAAAATTGGTGAAGTCTGCCCTAACGATTGCAAATCATCCAATAAAACGTTACCAATTTCCGAAAGAAAAAACCAACAATGTTTGGCCACAGAAAAGTTAACTTTATTTCTTGAGGAACGTTTAACTTTTCGAATCGGAGTTTCTGCATTTTCTGAGGCCGAACCATCGTTACTCGAGGATTTTTTTTTCAAGTCAACGGAAAATAAAGAACTCATTACATACTTTCTTTACATAAATGATCCTAATCTTGTTAAAAATATAATCGAAAACTTTTCACCCTCAACTCTCGCATATTTGTTTCGCGCTGACTACAATTCTTATCTGAATATTCTTGCCAACAGTCCAAGAGAAAAACGGAAGAAGAGTTTCTTTAAGGTTAAAAGCTATCGATACTGGACATATATACATTATCAAAAACTATGCGATATAATCGTATACTTCATTAGAGAATTGAAGGAGGCTGAGTTCGCGGCCCAATTTTTAGTCGTCTTACCATCTAATATCGTATCAAATATAACGAAATTTACAGGTTTAACCCCAGAAGAAGAAAAAACATTATACCTTGCATTAGGTGATGCAATATACGAATTGCCCATTCAATCACCTCAGATCTACGACCATATGCTATCTCTATTTGCAGATGATATGGAGATTTTTATAATCCTCTCTACAATGGAAGAATTGATCAAAAGACAACAAAAAATATTCGAAACTACTGAAAAGTTATTGGAGTATACAACAAAAAATAAAATAGAAATAAGCATTCAATTTATTTTTTCGGAATTAAGTGGATTAGATGAAGGAATCGCTTTTGAAATTTTAAATCAATTATTAGAGCGCCAAGTAATCACATCCTCTCAAAGAAATCTGATACTCGAAATTTTGCAAACAGGTGGAATTGATTTTTTAAAACGTTTAACAAAAGACTTAATTTAATTTGCCCCATCTGCTATTTGAATTTTCGATGCCAAATAGACACTCAGTAACAAACTGAAGACAGCTAACATACCAACATACTCAAAATTGTTCAAGTAACCGTCGCTTTCTTGAGTCAATATAATGCCAGATATGAATGAGGCCGCTCCTGATGCTATCTGTTGGATAGAAGAATTGATCGACATAAAACTTCCACGTATCCTAGGTTCTACGGTAGACGTAACCATAGCAAATGCGGGAACCATTCTTCCCGAAACAATGATCATAAATATCGTAGTTATCAATAAAACAACAGGCAGCGACGTTTTACCTAAACTCGCAATGATTGTGACAGGAATGACCGAAAGGGTTGCAAGAACTGTGTATACCTGGTGTTTGCCATATCTGTCGGAAAGATGACCTATCAAACGACTAGAGAAAAACGTAAAAAATCCACCAAAAAAATAAATATATGGAAGTTGTTCCTTAGTCAGCCCCACGTTTGAGACAAGAAATGGACTTAAAAATGGAATGATGGTAAATCCACCAAACATCAGTGCAACCATAAAAGCAAACGAATGATAATGTGATTTTCGCGTGAAGACAGTCCTTATCGCATCCCACCTTTTTTCTGTTATATCTCGTTCATCTATATGCATTCTAATTTCCGGTAGGATTTTATATGCAAAGGGCAATAACAAAAAGCTAAATAAAGCTAAACCCATAAATGGAAAATGCCATCCATATAGATTTGCAAAATAAAGACCTGTTGGAACTCCTACGACGGAGGCAACGGAAAAGGCAGACATGACTACTCCCGTTGCTAGTCCTCTTCGGAATACAGGAATAATATCTCCTATAATGGAAAGGACAAGAGCACCGATCACTCCACCAAATCCACCTGCTATAATTCGTGCGATCAAAAAGGTTTGGTACGTGGGAGCAAGAGCACAAAGAAGCGTTCCAATAGCGAAACCTAAGTAAACCGTTAAAAGAGCATGCTTACGATCGAATCGATCTAAAAAAAATGCGCCTATAAAACCAAAGATTCCGGCACTAAAGGTATAGGCGGAGACCAATAGACCAAATTCTGCGGAACCAATTTTAAAACTTTCCATAAAAACTGGCCCTAATGGCATCATAATCACAAAATCCAAAATGTGTAAAAATTGAAGGGCCGCCAGGACAAAGATGATCGCCTTTTCTTTTTGTATAGTATGAAGGGGATGATGATCTTGATGGTTTGAGGAAATATCCATTCTACCAGGTTAGTATCGTGACTCAAAAAGGAATCTAAAATTCTTTATTTAAATTGATTTTCGTTTCTCCTTTCGTGTAATTTATTGCTACATATGACAGAATTTAGATTTTCTGATCGATTCGAAGAGTTAGAATTAGGCGAACAAGGAAATTTACTTTCTGAGATTAAAAAGAAAAAAGATTTATCAAACATTTCTGTTATAGACTTAGTCTGTTCAAATCCGACAAAGCTGGGTCTATTATTTCCAATGGAAGTTTATTCTCACAATGTAAATCAATCAAACATTTCAGAATATGATCCGCAACCTTTGGGATTGGATAGTGCAAGAGGAGCTATTTCGAACCTTTATCAATCAAATGGACAGGATATAGAGATTGCCGAGCTGCTATTGACAGCGAGCACTTCTGAAGGATTTAGTTTACTCTTAAAGCTACTTACAAATCCAGGAGATGAAATACTGATCCCTTCTCCCGGTTATCCATTATTTTCTTATTTATCAATATTTGAAAATGTTTCACCAGTAGAATACTCACTCGTTGAGGACAAAACTGGTCAATGGAGTTATAACTTAGATCAGGTGATAAAAAAGGTAACTTCAAAAACAAAAGCGCTCATTATTGTTTCGCCATCAAATCCGACAGGTTCATTTTTAAAAAGCCAAGAGTGGCAACTATGGCTTGATTGGTCCGAAAAAACCAATATTCCGATTTTGTTAGATGAAGTATTTGCACCATATTTTCATTCAACATTAAAACATTACCATCCTTCGACAAATAAAGCACCGCTTTTTATTTTGAATGGAATCTCAAAACATCTCGCCTTACCCCAATTGAAGTTAGGCTGGATTCATGTACAAGGAACGGAAATCTTTAAAAAAGCAGCAATGGCTCGGCTAGAACTTTTGTCTGATACATATTTATCAGTAAATTCTCCGGTGCAAATCGCCCTCTCTAACCTTCTTATATGGTCTGATATGATTCAAACTCTCATCAAAAATCGAATTCGACGAAATTTAGGCATCGCCGCAAACCTGAATTTAAATCAAGAACGAATCAAATTTCATCATGGTCAAGCCGGTTGGTACGGTTGGATTGAGATAGTGGATTCAGGATTCGAAACTGACGAATTCATAGCCGAGCAATTGTTATTTGAAAAAAATATTTATACACATCCTGGAAGTTGGTATGGATTTCCAGAGAATAAAAAGATCTTAGTTATCAGTTTAATTGTAAGTGAAGATCAATTTTTAGCGGGAGTGGAAGGACTCTTATCTTTTCTTAAATAATCGAGTATTTCAGATTTTCGATCTTGAGTATCCTTTTTTCCAAGTTCGAAAGTAGCCCGCACTCCCTCAGGGTTTGTATAATCAAAAGACGAGATAGGCAATTTAGTTGAAGGTCGCAAAAGTAGTGTTTTGTTAAGAAGTTCTATATCTTTTCCGACGATCGTTGAGGGCTCATAATAAATTCCAATTATTTTCGCGTTTGGTGAAAATTTTTCAATTACAAGATTGTTTGTCAAACCACCATCAAGATAGTATTCGTTATTTACTGACTGGAAATCGACAATGGGTGGAATGGATGAAGAATTAAGAATAAATTGTTCAATCATTTCTGGATTTGAAAAATCTTTTTCAGTAAAATAAACATCTTCCATATTCCATTTTTTGATAATCTCACCTAAACGATTGGCTGGAATACCATCAGAGCGATCTCTGTCATCTTGAATGAATGCCCTTCCAGTTTCACTTATGAGTCGAGCGAGCCTAAACTTATTTTTAAGTGAATTTTCTTTTGGATGGGCTCTTACGGTATGTATGATTACTTTTGCACCTGACGCCAAAATCTTATCAAAACGCATTCCAAAACGAATCCCTCTTCGATACATCTCTTCATGTGGAAAGGTGCGCTCTCCTCTTAATAAATTAGAGAAGTGAAAATTGCTAGAATTTCTTCGAGTGATCTCTTCAAAGTATTCAACGGTTTCCTCTTCACTTTCAGAGAGTATACTCATAGCCATGGCGGCTCCAGCAGAAACACCGGAAACCTCATTGAACCTTACTCCCCAGTCTCTTAATACCTTTCCAACACCTAATGCATAAAAGGCTTTGCATCCGCCACCGGCAAGTGCGAGTGAAACTTCAAAAACAGGTATAAATCGATTGAGTGTTTGAAAGAATTGATCTTTAACACCTGTGAGGTTTGTGAGGTCTAATCCTCTTCCCATCGGAAGCATAGCGTATTGTTCTCTCCTAAAAAGCGATCGAAGTACAAACTACTACGACAGGATTCTTCAGTCGCTAAAAAGAAATCATATCCACCCGCTGGATATTTTATTTTACAACAGCCCTTCTTTTCTTTCTTCTCGGGGGGTTGTCTTACCGATTTATCCTGTCCTTGTAAATCATTAAAACTCGGAGGAAGCTCAGTCGTTGGTTGTGCCAGGCTACTTACGCCATACCCTACGAGTAAGACAAGGAGTATAAAAGTGACTTTTTTCAGATAGGCTGGCATTGTATTTATATAGACGACATAAAAATTGGATCGAACGCAAAAAAAAAATTACATCACCAATTACATCGACTCAAAAATTTCACGCAAGGTATGTTCAAGCGAATGTGTGGGTTTCCAGCCTAAAGCAAGAAGTTTCCTATTGTCGCCAAACACCCGACTCGTTTCTGCACTTCTAATTCTAGATGGGTCAATTTGGCAGGTGAGGGATTTGCCAGATATCTCGATCAAAGTCTCAACTATATAGCGTATCGAAACTTCTTTGCCAGAACAAAGATTATAAACCTCGCCCGAAACTCCATTTTCAAGCAAAATCAAGTAACCTTCTACAATGTCTTTGACATGAGAAAAATCGCGCGTTGGATTTAAGTCCCCGACTTTGATGAATGGTTCACCTTTCGCCAAAGCATCCTTGATTTGTTGACAAAAATTGGGAATCACGAACTCGCTTCTTTGTCCGACTCCGATATGATTGAATGGGCGAGCGATGACCACTTTCAAATTTGAATCATAAGCAGCGTATTGTCTACAATAGGTTTCTGCCGCCAATTTACTTCCAGAATATGGATTGAGTGGATTTGGTAAGAGCGACTCATGCAACGGAAGGTTACCGATCTCCTGCCTGCCATATACGTCCGCTGAGGAAACATAGACCATCTTGCAAGGTTTTTTGTTTCGATGGAGATTCTCTAAAAGGGTTAAGGTGCCTTTTACATTGATCTCTTGAGTTTCCCATGGGTCATCGATTGCCTTTGGGACAAATGGCTGTGCAGCTAAATGAAAAACATAATCAGGGGCAAATCGAGCTATTTGTGAAGCCACTGCCTCCTTATCACGTATATCTGATTCCAACAGACTGATTTCGAACCGATTGTGAGCATTCAGGAGAGAAATCAGGTACTTTCCAACAAAACCTGTCCCACCTGTAATTAAAGTTCGAATTTTCTGCATAAATTAGGAATTTTCCAAATTGCGAATAAGATTTTGTTGCCATCATCTCAAAATTTCAAATCCTCTCAACAAAAGAAAGAAATCCGTGGAGAATGAACCATCAATTGAACCTACCCCCTTTACGGAGATCCGTGACCCTCAGATAAATATCCAAGAGATAATCGAAGAGATAGAATCTAAGATCCCGTTGCCCCCACCTTCGCAGGCAGAGTGGGAGCGCATTACGAAGATGCAATTCCAGCCCGAATCACCACAAGGATTTCGAAAATTTGATCCTGCTGGCACTGCTTTCTTGTTTGAAAAAGGAATCTCACCACCTAAGTTCACAAATCCGAAAGTATGGTTTATCAAAGGTCCTATCAAATTTATTTTCACTAGAATTATCGAATTCTATAGCTTAGTAGACAAAAAACTTTCTGAAAATCGAATCAAGGCATTCTTTTCCGTCTTGCATGAGTTAATCAGACTCACAAAACGGATTCAAAATATAGAAACAAGGTTAGAAAATTTCTATACTAAGTTTTTACTCAATTCAAATCAAAGCACAGATTTGAATCAGATAGATTTTGGCTGGTCTACGTTTCAATATTTTGAAACAGCAGGCCAAATAAATATTTGGGAGAACGCGATTGAAGATCTAAAATCAAATAATGATCTTATCATTCTTTTCCCAGGTTGGGGTTATCTACTCAAAGAACTTACAATCTCAAATATTCGATTTCATTCATTTTCTAATATTCCAGAAGAAGTAAACTTCATTCAATCAAAAATAACATCAAACATAACAAAAATTACACAGACATTCCCGCTAAAATCCTATGTTCATGGAAATAAAGATGTTTTGATTTGTATTCCTCTGAATCGATTCCCTTCATTTCTTCTCGAGAAATTATTCGCGGAATTGAGTGTATCCATCTTAAAAGGACAACGTTTGTATTTATCAATCCAAGCATCAGATTTGACAAACGATTCGCCCTTTCAAGATGTAGATGTAACACGGATTGATTCTATAAAATTAGCTACTTATCTTAAGTCTCTCGGTTTTGAAGAAGAAAGGAATCTTACTAAGCATTCCAATTTTCAAATCTTTCGTTTTACCAAAACAAGTTAATGAACGTCTATCAGCACTTAGATGAGCTAAAAGACTCAGATGGTGTGGGCAACGACGCAATTGGTTTACACCATCAGTTCCTATCTTTAGGTTGGAAATCAAACTTCATAACAAGAATACCACGGGTCGGAAGTTCGATAGATGGATCTCACTTTTATCAAACTACTGACATTATCAAATTTCAGTCTAGTGACTTACATATTCTTCATTATGGAGGCCATGGATATCCTATTAAAGTTTTTATAGATGCACCTGGAAAAAAAATACTTCGATTTCACAACGTAACGCCTGCAATTTTTTATAACCAGACTACTTCTCCAGAAATCTTTAATTCAATGCTTAGATTTGAATCAGTTTCATATTTAGAAATTGCCACACTCTCAATTATTTGCGATGCGGCATGGTGTGACTCTCCTTTTAACGCATACACAATTCAATCATTTGATTTCAAAAATCTCTTTGTTCTACCTATCTGCAAAAAATATTCGATTAAGCCGCGTTTAACGAAAGACAAAACTAATTTTGATATCTGTTTTGTTGGTAGGTTCGCTCCCCAAAAGAAATGGGAGGATTTGATAGATTTTTTCTCAAATTGGCATCAAGTCTATCCTCAATCCAATCTTTACTGTGTTGGTTCTGTTATAGGCGCTTTTGATGGCTACTTTGAAAGATTACAGAAACGAGTCACCGATCATCATCTAGGCTCAAAGGTTCATTTTTTAACAGGTCAAACCGATTCTCAAGTCATTGATGTTATGCATAAATCTTTTGCAATGGTATCAATGAGTGAACATGAGGGATTTTGCCTACCATTACTTGAGGCATTTGGGTCTGATCTACCGGTTTTTGCATTCGATGCATGTGCAATCAAAACTACGATGAAAGGTGCGGGGGTTTTGTTCGACTCAAAAGACTACCGCTCGCTTACTGATGTAATTGGAAAGTATACTAAGGACGAACAACTAATTGATAAACTATTATCTAAGCAGAGAGAAGTGATTGAAGAATACAACACCTATCCCTGGATAAGAACGTTGCCTTTTTTGGTAAGCCAATTATGAGTCGAAACATCCGCATCCTACAATTTTCAGCTGGTTTCCAATTGGGCGATGCAATTTCCCAAGAAATGTTGGAAATTCAAAAAATGCTCAAGGAAAATGGAATAGATTCAGAGCTATTTTCAGAGAATATCCATAAATCCGATAGATCTTACGTCTCAAAATTTAACAAAGCTCGGATTAAAAAAGATGATGTTTTTGTTTATCACCATTCCATTCATTCCGAAGTATTACCATTTATATTAAAATATCCAAATAAAAAAATATTAATTTATCACAATGTAACACCTTCAAATTTTTTTGAACCCTATGACCTAAAATTTTCGTACCTGCTCCAAGAGGGAAGAAATGACCTCTCAATTATAAAAGAATTTTTTGATTACTTTTTAGCAGTCTCTGAATTTAATCGCTTGGAGCTTTTAAATCTAGGAATTTCAAATGTGGCTCTTTTTCCTTTGCATCTTAGTTTTTCAAAATGGAAATCAATTCAAAGTTCACCTAAGAGTGTTTCTAATAAAGTGCAGTTTCTCTTTGTTGGGAGGATTGCACCAAACAAAAAGCAAGACGATCTGATAAGATTTGCTAAAATTTGGAAATCCAAAACAAATATTCCATTCCAATTCAATTTAATCGGATACTCAAATCCAAACCAACAAGCTTATCTTGAAGAGTTGGAATTTATGATTCGCACATATAACTTGGAAGAAAACGTAAAATTCGTTTCTTCAGTGAATGATTCCATTCTTTCAAAATATTATATGGAAAGCGATTTTTTTATTTCAATGAGTGAACATGAAGGCTTTTGTGTCCCCCTCATGGAGGCAATGTTCTTTAAACTACCAGTCATCGCCTATGATGCTGGAGCCGTTTCAGAAACATTAGGTGGATCAGGAATTTTATTTAATTCAAAAAATTTTGAAGCCATTGCAGATAGAGTGATCGATCTTTTGCAAAATCCTTTTGAAAGAAATCGACTGATTGAAAATCAATCAATCAGACTCAAAAACTTTCTTAATACAAAAACTCTGAATCCACTGCTTAGATGCCTAAATCTATGACTTCCACTCGATCTAAAATAGCATTTATATTGCCCAGATTTCATCCTGAGATAGCAGGTGGCGCTGAAAAACTTGCTTTGGACTATGCCTTGCTATTAAAAGAAGATTATGAAATAGAGGTGTTTACGACCTGTGCCAAAGACTATACAACATGGCGGAACGAAATAAAGCCTGGCACAGAAGTTTGGAATCAAATAACGATACATCGGTTTCCAGTAACCAAAGAAAGAAATATACAAGAGATGAACAAGGCTTTGGAAGATTGTTTATCGAAAGGATTTTCGGTAACTCGTGAAGAACAGTTATCATTTATAGAAAAACAAGGTCCTTGTTGTCCTGCTCTAATTGATACGTTTTTAAAAGATCAAAATAAATTTAACTTAGTTATTTTTGTTGGATATTTATACTATCCTATTGTAAAGTTATTACCTTTAGTTTCTATAAAGAAACTTATCATACCTACTTTTCATGATGAGCCTGCTTTATATTTGCCATTATATAAAGAAATCTATCTGCCAAATTATGTATATTCTTTCAATGCACCAGAAGAGTTACTCGTATATCAAAATCGATTTGGACAAATTCCAAAACATACTTTAATAGGAACATTTATAGAAAATCAGAATTCTTCACAATATTCCAACAATTCTCCAGCTGATTTCCAAGTTACTGCATCTAAGCCGGAAAGCATCATCCTCATGACACTAGGAAGGATGGAGGTAGCAAAAGGTTTTGTTGAAATCTTCCAATTCTTTGATCGTTGGCAATCTACCTACAATATAAGTAACTTAACATGGATTAGCATTGGATCTAACCATTTAAATCCTAAGGATATTCCATCTTCTATTCAAATCAAAGGATTTGTTTCGCAAAATGAAAAAGAATCACTAATTCAAAGTGCCTCATTGGTGATAAATCCTTCACCATACGAAAGTTTTTCGATTGCAATGATGGAAGCTTGGTCATTCAAAACTCCCGTGCTTGTAAATGGTAAGTCTGAAGTCATGCGTGGACACAACATCAGAAGCCAAGGTGGACTTCATTATTCAGATGAAATATCTTTCCGGAGAACACTTGAATATTTGATAGAGAGACCTGAACTAAGGAAACGATTGGGAGAAAATGGATACAAATATGTGCAGGCAAATTTTACCAAAGATGTTGTTTCAAAAAAATTGAAACAACTGATCAGTAAACTTCTCTGATAATATGTCCTTCAAATACATTCAGTAACAGATCGTGCAAAATCCCATTCGTTGCGAGAAGACTTGGAATGTACAAATCAAAGTCATTTCCGTCCATAGTGGTGAGTTTGCCCCCAGCCTCTTGCGCGATCAAACCGGCGGCCGCCATATCCCAGGGCTTTAAGCCGATTTCATAGTATCCATCAAATTTTCCGTCGGCAAGCCAACACAAGTCTAACGTTGCCGCTCCAGTCCTTCGGATCCCTCGAGATTTTTGTAGGATTGATTTATAGTAAGTCATTAGGGTATCTATAGATTTATTTCTATCATAAGGAAATCCTGTGACAAAAAGAGAATCCTTCAGCTGATTTTTTTTGGAGACATGGATCAACGTTTTATCTCGGTATGCGCCTTTACCTTTAATTGCGTGATAAAATGTTTTAAGCTCTGGAAAGAAAACCATACCCACCACAGGTTGTTTTGTTTCTTCGTGCTCCACTGCAACTGAAACACCATATAACGGTAATCCTTGCGCATAGTTTGTCGTTCCATCCAAAGGATCGATGACCCACCGAAATCCACTTTCTCCAATTTTTTCGCCAAATTCTTCAGAAAGAAATCCATCATTAGGAAAGTACTTTTGAATTTCATCCAAGACCATTTTCTCCGCCGCCAAGTCCGCTTCGGTTACTAAATCGTATAAAGCCTTCTCCTTGATCTGTAGGTATTCGGTCTCATGTTTTGTTGCCAACATATTCCCAACTAAGGGCAAAAAGTTTAGAAAATGGTGGGACCTACTGATGAGTTCGGATTCCATCAATACCCGCCAAACTCAATATTCTTTTTCATCGCAGTAATCTCAACATCCAAATTCAAAGTTTCATCAGCCTTTAACTTCCCTCTCACTTGCTCTGTTGTTTTAATTACTTCGTGAAGGAGTTGGTTCAACTCAGTTTTTCGTTTTTCATTTTCCGTCGCAAGCTGTGGATCTTTGGAAACTCGATTGTATTGTGAAAGGATTTTTGATGTTGTTTCAGGAAAGTAATTGATGTATTGTTTTGCTTTTTTGTATGATAGTGGTTCTTCTGCCAACCTTACTCTCAGATCACTAAGTGAATGTAAAAACTCATTGCCTAAACTCTGTAAATTAACCTCGTTTAGTTGCTTTACTTCCTTTTCTATTGTCAATTTATGAGAATCTATCTTCTCCATGAACGACTTATACTCGTTAAATTCAACTTTATCGCTAAATTGCTTTTTTAATGAATCCCAATTTTGTTTGGTGGAATTGTTTGAAAAGAGCAGAGGAAAAAAGCTAAATGGATAATGGTGTGGCTTTCCAAGGGTTGTACGAAAAACACCAAAACCTAAAAGCACGAGATGAAGGAAACCCATGAAAGCATAGGAAAACACGAGCAACACTCGATCGTCTGAAAATGCACTTCCAAAACCAATATATCCGAAGGACAAGATTGCCTGCAAATACATAGCTTCCAATGCTTGACTTGCCGAATAGGATGATTTATTTCTCGAAAGCCAAATTACGAATGGAAAAACAAATGCACCTAATACTTCGAATGAAAAAGGGAATGGAAGTAATGAAAGAGGGTATGTAATCAGAGTACTCAAATGAGCCCTTCGGGCCCAATGTTTTTCTTCAGGAGCGATCACTTCATTATTTTTATTTTCCATTTTTTACTTTGATTCCAATAACTTTTGTTTGATATCTGATTCGATTTTTACGAGTTCAACTTCTGCATCTTTTCGTTTTCGTCGACCCTCATCTTGGATTTTTAATGTTTCGGTAATCGTCTCAATCAATTGTTGGTTCACTTTTTTCAAAGTTTCCACTTCGATAATCCCTTTTTCAGATTCTTTCGCGATTTCAACTGCACCAGTTTTTAACATTTCTGCATTTTTCTGGATCAAGTCATTTGTCGTTTTGGTTACTTCTTGTTGCGCAGTGAGCGCTTTCTTTTGTCGGAGTAATCCTAAAGCGATTACAATTTGATTTTTCCAAAGTGGAATTGTATTCAAAATGGAACTTTGGATTTTTTCTACTAAAACTTGATTTCCATTTTGGATTAAGCGGATCTGTGGTCCAGTTTGTAAGGAAAGAATGCGACTGAGTTTTAGGTCATGGATCTTCTTTTCAAATCGATCCACCATTTGAACCATGTCTTGGTACTTTTGAGAAGCCATGGTATCACCTTGCGCCTGTGCTTTGGCTAACATTTCAGGTAATACCTTATCTCTTAGTTCTTTTATCTTTTCATCACCGGCGGCAATGTACACTTGGATTTCTTTAAAATACTCTATATTTTTCTCATATAGGCTTTGAAGGAGAGTTATATCCTTCGTTAGATTGGTTCTTGCAGTATGCAATTCATCGACAATCTTCTCAATCTGTGAATGCAGATCTTCAAATTTCGCAAGAAATTTTTTGGAAGCATCAAAAAGGCCACCGAGGATTGGGATTTTTGATAAGACACTTCCTTCGCCACCAATGCTATCTAGATTCAGATCTTTGACTTTAAAAAGCAGATTGTTGAGTAGTTCACCTGCGTAGCCAGAGTCCTTCGTTTTGATTTCCATTAAAACTTTATCTGCAAATTCGGAGACTTTTGCTTGGACCGAAGATCCATATTGGATGATATCATTTGGATCGTTTAACTTGATCTGTCCTGTTAACTCTTGTACTTTTTTAAGATCTTCCGGGGTCAGTTGCAATTCCGGATCATTTGATTTAATTTCTAAAGAGTCCATCTCGTTTCATTCCTATAATTCTTTTTCCAAAATTTGGGGCATTTTATCTTAGCAATCAAGCAGAAAACAAAATCAGCAAAAAGGCGAATAATTCAAAACAATTTGCCAATCAAAGTATTTCAAATTTCCGATACTTTCCAAGAAAATTATATGTTAAATCAATTTGAAAACCTTCTCGCTTTCCCTTCTCCACCCATTGATCTGCTCATCGATTTGAAGACCCTGTCTTCACCTCAGTTTAGCTCAATGGAAGTCCATTCCTTGCTTCAATACTTTCGCAAACGGAATCACAAACACTATTTAATCATTAAATTTTTGTTTAGTACCGGTGCATCGATACCAGAGCTTACCCATTTCCCGGTGAAGAATCTGAATTTCGATAACGAATACTTGATCATCAACGAAAGAAAACGTTTAGGATATCGAAAGATCTTTCTTGAAAAGGAATTCACAAGGGAATTGTATCGATTCTGCGCAGACTTAAACGAAGGATCACTTTTGTTTGCGGGAAGAAAAGGACAAAGTCGAAATGTACGTTCCATCCAAAAGATTCTGAATACGGCTTCGCAATTCCTAGGAAAAGAGATCACCATTCCGACCATTCGAGACTTTTTGGCGGTCGCGCTGTTTGAGCAATCGGTGAGCCTACGGGACATTCAGAATTTTCTCGGCCATAGATCACAGAAATCGACCAAGAATCGGATCTTTAAGCCTCAAATCTCAGGGAAAGACCGTATGGGACATAATTTTAATGATTTCCAAAACAAAGCCGCTTAAAAATTTCTTGAACGATCTGACAAATTCCGTATGTTTGTCGTAAGTAGGCGCGTTTTGGAAATTAAAACCAAAAAAATAGGGAATCATACGTTAGTTCATTTGAACGGACGTCTAGATATTACACACTCTGATGAAGTGGAAGCAAAGCTTGCGGAAGATGTGCAAGGCGGAACCGGTGACATCATCAATCTCGAATTGATATCTTACATTTCTTCCTCTGGCATTCGTATTTTCGTTGGAATGGTTAGGGAGTTGGACAAACAAGGTCGCAAATTGAAACTTTGCTGTATCACTCCTCCCGTTAAAAAAGTTTTTGATGTAGTCGAGCTACTTGATCTTTTCGAAGTCTTCGATACAGAACAGGAAGCGGTCGCATCTCTATCGAAATAGTCCTTTTCATCTGGGACTCTTTCGATTCACCCTTCTTACACTTTCACTCTTTTTCTGGTCATTTTTTCTATTAGATCATTCGGTGCTTCCGCCAGTTTGGCCTGACGAAGTACTGTTCTTTTCTCCTTCCCAGGAGCTTGCAAACAACGGAATTCTTAAAACAGATGTGTTAGTTGGTTTAATTCCAGGAATGGAGAAAAAAACTCTATGGATGCCGCCAGCCTATATGCTGAACTCGGCTCTGTTTTTAAAAATTTTTCCGCAAAATTTATCAACTGTTAGATTCCTCAGCGCACTTACAATTTTTTTATCTGCGATTACATTTCTTTTTTTACTTCGCAAATTAAAATTTAACAATATATCTGTTACAATTGGTTTTGCAACCATCATCTTTGAGCCTTTATTCTTTAGATTTGGTATTCCGGCACGAATGGAAGGAATGACGATTTTATTCTTTTTACTCAGCGCATACACTACTTTCACAACTAAAGATCCATTTTTACGAGGATTGATCTCAGGCCTTTTTTTTTCCATTGCATGCTTGTCACATCCGTTCGCACTTTCGCTTGGTCTTGTCATCATCTACCTTCTCTATCTAGACAATCCTAACAAATATAGAACTTTCGTTTACTTTATATTAGGTGCTATAATTCCATTCTTTGCCTGGCTTTTGTATATTTCTCCGGATTGGGATCTTTTAATTATGCAATTTGGCGCACAATTAGTTCGTAAAAAGGCACTTTTTTCCACATTTTCACTTATTGATAAAATCAAAATCTTTAGCTATGGTTTCGCATTTTCAAAAATTAGAATATTTGTGATTTTGATTCAATTATTGTTAATCGGTATCTTTTCAAGGCAAATCTTCAAACAAAGAAAAATCCTTCCAATCAAATTCAATCTATTTTGGATTTGGATTTTAAGTGTGATCATTTCAATCTACTCTTCTTCGGAAGGCTGGTATGTGATTCATTTTTTATTTCCATTTGCACTTGGAATGTCTATTCTTTCAGAACAAAGAATCGTTGGTTTAAAAGTCGCTATATTTGGTATCCTACTTTCTGTTACTGGCTGGTTTCAGATCATCAACTTACATCACATTCAAACCGATTCGGATCAAATTCTATCGAATCACTTTGAAAGAATATATGATTCATTAAAAAATCATAATCGTATTTATGTTCAATCTATACCTGATCCATATTTTTATTTAAAATCAAAACAACCGAATAAGGAAATTTTAGAGTTTATTCCAGGAGAGCTCGGAATTCCTTCAAATCGTTTTTTAGAAACAATTGGCACAAGAGATGCATTCATATTTTATCGAGATGATCTAAAAAGCCAGGCAATCTCAGATTTTTTAATTCAACATCCAGATTGGATTAGAGAAGAATGGGATATTCCAGTACCAGCACAACATTGGCTTGCCTACAAAACCATCATTTATAAAAAACCATTGAGATGATGAAAAAACAATCTCTAAAGATCTTATTTTTATGCTGTCTTGGAAACTTGTTTTTAAATTGTTATCATTCAAAGAAAGAGGATATCGCAATCTTGATATTGTTATCTAGGCAAAGTAGCCCGATTCGCATCACAGTCGTAGGTGATTCACTCTCGCAATGGTCTGATACGTTTGGATTAAAAAATAAGTTACCAGCATCCTATCAAATCACAGACGTATCCAAGGCAGGATATGACACAACACAATGGCTGACCGAATTGTCCGTCGTCGAAAGTATACCTACAGACATTTGGATTGTTGAATTAGGTACCAATGATGCCAGCTACTACGGCACTAACGGCTTTTTGGAAAGATACACACAATTGATTGAGCGCCTAAGCAATCGCCCTTTTTCCATTTTTTTGCTTTCAACAGTGCCGATCACCAATCAAGTCGGACTCCACCAAAGCATCCAAAAAAACAATGAAAGCATCAGAGCCCTGGTCCAATCAAATCAGAAGTATCGACTAGCCGATTTGGAACAAGCTTTTTCAAACACAGGAAATGCGACGGGTCTGTATTCCATCGCCGATCCAATCCATCCCAATCAGATCGGATATGAAATCATCGGCGAAACCTATCGAAAGATCCTGTTAGGTTTCTAAATTTAAATCTGCCAGTATCTTCAAACCTTTTAATGTCAATAGAGGATCAATTATATCGAAAACTTTATTGTGAGAAGAATGAATTGTCGTAACAAGGCCACCAGTACCGACCACGACGTAATCACCTGGTAATTCTTCTTTTATGGCTCTAACGATTTCTTTTAGGAGGCCAATCCAACCAAAAAAGAATCCTGATTGGATGGATTCAACAGTCGAACCTCCTAACACTCGTGCAGGCGAACCAAAGACAATCGGTGGAAGCTGAGCAGTATTGCGTGTCAAGGCATCCATAGAAATTTTGAGGCCTGGAGCAATCACTCCACCGACATACTCAGGTTTTTCATTAATCACGCAAAAGGTTGTGGCAGTACCCAAATCTACTAAAATGGCTTTTTTCTTTGGAAACGTTTTAACGCAGTAGGCGGCATTGACCAGACGATCTGCTCCAATCTCAAATGGACGCGGATAGGTGATCCCAAAATTAAGCTTCATCTCATAAGAAACACGCAACGGATTTACATCAAACCAATCTTCTAACATACGCTCAACGATAGGATTCAATGATGGAACAACACTGGAATAAATGGCACGAGTGATTCTTTCTAAATTTACTTTTTCGTGGGTGAGAAAACCTTTCAAAAATAATCCAAGCTCATCTGAAGTTCGGTCCCGTCTGGTAACAGTCCGTTTGTGAAAATCGGGTTGGTCTTCACCTTCTTGAAAAATACCGAAGACAGTGTTCGTGTTGCCAACATCGACAACGAGGAGGAGTGGTTTTTCTTGCATTTAGATTACCCGAAAATTTGGTGATGAATCCATGAGTTCAACTTTTTCGCCTGTATCGGTCATAATAATGAGAAATCCATATTCATCAATTCCCAAAACTTTACCACGTATGATTTTTGAATCAACTTCAGTCTCTACTGCCTGGTCTTTTAAAAATGAATGTCTTTCAATCCATATCAATTCATTCAAGATTTGACTTGGGTCGATCAATTTGATGATATATTGGTTTAGTTGTTCAATAAATGAATAGGTCAAACGTTCCACTGTTCCCTCTAGAGGAATTTCATCTAACAGATAACAAACTTTTTTTTCTAATTCAGGGGGAATTTCTTTGCCATAAACATTCATTCCCAATCCTATAATGATCGTACAAATTCCCGATTGGATTTCACTTTCGATTAAAATACCTGCAATTTTTTTATCATTCCGATAAATGTCATTTGGCCATTTGATGCTGAGCTCAGCTTCCATTTCCGGAAACATTGCGAGAATGGAACGGAGCATTGCTGCGGCTGTAAAAATAGAAAATAAAGGTAAAGATATCTCGGAGATCGGAATCTGGATCTTTCCTGAAAAAATGATATGATCTTCACCTAATGTGATCCAAGAATGAGAACCTCGTCCTTTTCCATTGGTCTGATCTTGTGCAATGACCCAAGATCCCGCGGGGATACTTTTATTTTTGATCCACTCATTGGTAGAGGTAACCGAAGGCAACTGGTGTCCCATTTCGGCTTTTAAAAGGTGATATGACATACTATGACTAAAACAATTTGGATTCAGAGGACGAAACAAAAAAAACAAAAACAAGGGAGTTGAGAAAAATATTCACCTTTGTATTCTTGTCATCATGCACATTTCTCAGGTCCTCGATCGCAAAAAAACTTCTATCAGCTTTGAGTTTTTCCCTCCAAAAAATGCCGAGTCTTCTGAAGATTTGTTTAAAACCATCCAAGACCTCTCTTCCTTAAATCCTGCCTATGTAAGTGTTACATATGGAGCCGGTGGATCCACAAGAGACCTGACACACGACTTAGTTGTAAAACTTCAAAAAGAAACGGGCTTAACCATTGTTAGTCATTTAACTTGTGTGGGTGCATCAAAAGCAGAGATTTCAGACATTTTGAAAAGATACAAAAATTCAGGGATTCACAATATCATGGCACTCCGTGGTGATCCTCCCAAAGGCCAAATGGAATTTGTAAAAAACTTAGATGGTTTTGAATTTGCAGGTGAGCTCGTGTCCTTCATCAAACAAAATTTTCCAGAAATGGGCATAGGCGTTGCCGGCTTTCCCGAAGGTCATCCATCCACACCCAATCGATTGAAAGAAATAGAAAATCTAAAATGGAAAGTTGATCAAGGTGCAGACTATATTTGCACTCAAATGTTTTTTGATAATAATGATTATTATGATTTTGTAGAAAGATGTGAAATTGCAGGTATCAAAGTACCGATCATTGCAGGTATCATGCCTGTCTCTTCACGTAAGGGTATGGCGAGGATGGCGGAACTATCACTTGGATCACGATTTCCCGCCAAGTTGTTACGTTCTCTGTCACGCGCTGTGGATGATACTTATGCTGAAAATGTTGGGATACACTGGGCAACGGAACAAGTTAGAGATTTGCTAGATCACAACATTTCCGGAATTCATATGTATACGCTAAACAAATCTAAGGCGACTCGGAAAATCTACGAATCATTAGGGATTCAAAATTTCGACGCGATCTAGGTCTTGTCCATCTGGTTCTTTCATTCCAATGTATTTGTTATTTTTCCAATACCCTTGGTGGATGATTTTTCCTTGTTGGTCCCGAATGATCGCCTTACCTTCTAACTGATTGTCGATCCATACTCCTTCTAACACACTTTTGTCCGAAAAATAATACTTACCTTTTCCGTTTCGTTTGCCCGATGCGTATTGCCCTTCAAATCGATCCCCGTTCAAATGAAAGTAAGTACCTTTCCCCTCCCTCAATCCATTTTTATATTCGCCTTCAAACCTTTCACCGCTGCGATACTCATAGATATGCTGGCCATTTTTTTCAGTCAATGTTAGGGTTTCAGATTCACTTGGATCGCAGGGAGATTCTTCACACTTTGCCGTCGTTGACGAACAATTGAGAAGAATGAAAAAACAAAGTAGAAAAAATGGACTCGCAAGGATGATTGGGATTGATTTATCTCTGCTTACCGTTATCCTTAGTGCAAACCGTTCTGTCATCGTATGGAAACGGTAGTTAAGGAATCAAATATGTCATCTAAAAAGGTGCTCGTCGTCGATGATAGTACAGTCACGCGGCTAATGATCAAAAAAATAATCTCGGAAACGAAGCTAGATTGCGAGTTTATCGAGGCGGATTCTGCCGACAAAGCCAAGACAATATTGGAAGGGATCGCAGATCTTCATTTTGCCACTTTAGATCAAAATATGCCCGGCACACTCACCGGTCTAGACCTTGCAGAACATATGATTGCCAAGTTTCCTTCTACAAAGACGATACTCATCACAGCCAATATCCAAGATTCCATTCGAAACCGTGCAAGCTCGTTGGGTATCGGGTTCATCGAAAAACCCATCTCTCCCGAAAAGCTCACACCACATCTAGGAAGTCTCTAAAATGGGTACCTTAACAGAACTCGAACAAGACGCGATCAACGAAATCTTTAATATAAGCCTAGGCGGAGCCGCCAAACTACTTAGTGAAATGATTTCAAATGAAATATTACTTACTGTTCCTAGCTTACGCATTGTAAAATTGGAAGAAGCTCTTCATATCGAATCACTCAAAAACTTTCAAGTTTGTTCCATTGAACAAAAATTTACAGGTGGATTGGGCGAAGGATCCGCCTTCATTCTATTTCATAAAGATTCTAGTCTTGAAATCGTAAGGATGATGATGAAGGACTATGTTGAAATCAATGAAGTCTCTCATTTTGAAAAAGATGCTCTGAGCGAAATTGGAAACATTATCTTAAATTCTATACTTTCCAATCTCGCAAAAATGTCAGAGAAGAAAATCGAAACCGAAATTCCGGAATTTTTCCTTGGAGAGTATGAAGAGGTATTAAAACGCGATGAAAAGTCGATCGAAAAGGTCGACTCTATCTTACTTGCGTACATTGACTATCATGTGAAAGGGAAGGACATTAAAGGATATATCTTTTTTCTTTTGGAATTTGAAACGATCAAACAGTTATCTAAAATACTTTTAGAAAAATTGAATTAATTTGCCCGACTTAAATATTCACAACCTCCTAACGATAATCAGTAAATCCGGTATCGGTATACTTATACTCAACTATTCCCGACAAATCATACTTACGAACCAATGGTTTCAAAGATATTCAAATCTGAACGAAGAGACCACGCTTGGACGATCTTTTTTTGAAATCTTTCCTGATCTGGAAAATACAAGACTCGATTATTCTATAGATTTATGTCTAGAAGGTAAACAGTATTCAATCATTACGCATTCACTTAATCCTCATCCATTTCCATTATATGAAAATGCAAAAAAAAGAGAAGAAAACATTCGAATATTTCAATATCTGCATGTCATTCCCATTCCTGTACACGATTCAGATAAAACGATTTGTATGATTCAGATATCTGATGTTTCTCAGCAAGTCATCAGAGAAAATATGCTTCGTGAACAGATGAATTTGGCTACCACAATCAAAGAAGAAGCAATTCGAGCTTCCCTTGCTAAGTCAGAATTTCTTGCCTCTATGAGCCACGAGATCCGAACTCCACTCAATTCCATACTCGGAATGACCGAACTACTTGAAGAAACAGCATTATCTGAGGACCAACAGAGATATCTGGAAGTGCTTAGGAATTCTGGAAAGGCTCTCTTCAATATCATCAATGACATTTTAGATTTTTCTAAGATAGAAGCTGGTAAACTAGAAATAGACAATCACCCCTATTCGTTGTTAAGTGTCTTTGAAGAAACGAATTCCCTATTTTTTCTTCGAGCCAAAAACAAAGGTGTGTCTTTAGAGACCCATGTTTTCCCAGGATTATCAACTTCCGTCTACGGAGACCCCATTCGTCTCCAACAAATTTTGATCAATCTCATGGGTAATGCTATTAAGTTTACCCAAAACGGTAAAATTGAGCTAAACGTCTCTCACGAAGTGGATTCCCTAACAAGAAAGGAGATGATGCTCATTGAAGTAAAAGATACTGGAATTGGCATTCCTAAAGAAAAATTGGATAAAATTTTTG
>JAPZRK010000099.1 GCA_027531445.1 Leptospira sp. | reverse complement strand
TCTAATCACAAATTTTTTCATTCCCAAAATGAAAGAAAAAGGTGAAGGACATATACATATCGTTTCTGCAATCGCAGGACTTGTTCCAGCTCTCAAAAATATGTCCGTATACACTGCATGTAAGTTTGGTCTGATTGGTTTTGTTAGAGCTCTAGGCATGGAACTCATTTCCACAAAGGTCAAAGTATCTGTAAGTGCACCAGCGGGCGTTGTCACTGATCTTGTCACCAATGCATCAGGTGATACCACAAACTTCGAAAAAGTTATCGAAGGTTTACGGAAAAACTTTGATTCAATTGAGACGGTTGGAAAAGGTATTTTGGAAAAATTAGACCAACGAGAGCCTGTCATTTTGCCAACGGAAAATAGTATCAAGTTTTTTGAATCTAGCAAAGACAGAAAGTATACAAATTGAATGTGATTCTTTAGTATATGCTTTTTCTAGAGTTCGGTAAATCTTCCTTCCTGAAGAGAGATCTCGAGTCTCCACATACAAACGATACAGTAGGATAAAGACGAATACGATCGAGTATTCGTTTCCGATTCAGATTGGTATCATTGAAGAGAAAAGTGAATCTCTTCTACCAAATCATTTGTATGAAATTGATGTGGAATCATACGTAATATCTCTTTTTGAGAATTAATCCATATTAAATTTGTAGAATGAATATATTCTCCATCCCTCTTTTGGGTAGATACCTTTTCATTCCTTTCAGCTATAACTCGAAAATTAGATTTAATTTTTTTGATTGTTTCCATATTTCCCGTTAGAAGTGAAATGTTGGAATCAAATCTACTTGCATATTTTTTCAATAACTCAGTATTGTCGCGACCGGGATCAATAGAAATAAAAAGCATCGAAACTTTATTTTTTTCAAAATCGCTCAATTTTGAATATACGACCGATAGTTTTTCTAAAACTGAAATACAGATATCAGGACAATGAGAATAGCCAAAAAAAAGAAGTATGACCTTCTTTTCCTTTGTATTCAAATAGAAATCAAAATCTTCACCATGTTGATTTAATAGTATGAAGTTTTCAGCACTTTTTAAAGGATAGCTGTTTGTTGGGAAATGAAGTGAGCCTTTTTTGCAATTTGTCAAAAAAAGGAGAAGGAATATGGAAATGAGTTTAACCATCTCTCATACTACCTCCTCCAAATCAGTGAGACTTCAATCAAATAATTTGATTGAAAGGTAAGTTTTGGCTAAAACCTACTTCGTTTTTAAAATGAATTGGGCTAAAGAATCCAATTCTTCCTCATTCAATTGTGGAAAACCTGGCATTTGAGGATAATTTTCACGTCGTTTCCCAGGATTTTTAATCCATTCTTTTAATTTTGAATCATTTCCTTTGTAAATAGTGACCATTTCCAGAACGGGCGGACCCACTATTTTCTCTTTTACAGCATGACATGCAGAACAGTTTGATTTGAATACTTTCTCGCCAAGTTGGAGATCAACTTTTCCTTTCTCTAAGGATTTGATATTGGAATCAACCGCGAGCGTAGCTTCTATGTTTGCTGCTTTGACTTTATCTTCATATTGATTCGTTTTCATTGCCACCAACTTCTTATGTGGTCCCAATGCATTTTCACGAATGATATGCCTTCCAGAAACCATAAGCACCACGACCAGTCCTAAAGAAAAAACTACCTTTTTGAAATTGGCTCCTATTTCGGATTCATTCGAATTTAAACCAATCCATAAAAGGTAAAGTGCATACAAACCCAATGCAATCCCAGGTAAAATTACTTGTATCAAACTCCAGCTGATTGTTTTACTTGGAAGAGTGAGAAGTATCACTGGTCCTACGATAAACTGAAGTAAGGTTGCCATAAACGCCAATGAATACATTCGTTTTCTTACATCAAATCGAGTCAGAGTGGAAAACTTTTTTTCGAATGGGTATTTTTCCCTTCCAAAAAAGTAAAATAAAAACAACCCTGTCGCTGTTAATGAGGCGAAAATAAAATGGAAATATCGGGGTAATACATTAGGTAGAAACAATGCAGAGAAAAAGCCAGATACGGTTCCCCATTTTTCAGGGTAGAGCATTAGGTTAATATTTGTTAAAAATATCAGTGGAACAAAAAGGAAAATGGCACTTGCAGCCGCGATCATCGCAATGTGAAGGCCTTTGTTATTCTGTAATTTTTCCCAAAGATATTTGTGAGGATATGTTAATAGAAAAGCAAAAGTAACCAAAGGAACGATGGCAATCCAAAACAACCCTGTCAATGCATTGGCACTATAAAAATACACAGTATACAAAGTATTGATTATAAGCAAAGGAGCTACACCCATAACCACCGCCATACTTTTGTTTACTGTGATCGTTTTTGCTATTTCATGAGCCAAAATATCATAATCTTTCTCTCGAAGACCCTTAACCTGGGCAAAGAAAGTAAGTAAGGTCCCTCCTACCATCAAATTTACAAAAATAATATGAACTAGAAATGAAAATATTAAAAGTCCAACAAGTAACCATTCGGGTGCAGGTAACGGCAACGGGATATCCTTTGGCACTGGCACATTTGCTAAAATTAAATTAAGAAAATTCATAACTATCTCCTATAACTGGATATGGAAACTCCAGCCTCTTGTGCGCCTTCCGTAGCAATCGGATACTCATCAGTTTTAAGAATGAAATCAACAAGTGCCTCAATTTCAGCCTCATTACCTGGAAATGGAGGCATAAAGTATCTTGCGTTGTGCATTCCTTCAATGTATGCTTTCATTGCGATGGGATTCAATATTGCATCCCCATACATATTTTTGAATTTTTTCACGACGGAATTGATCCCATGAGATGTATGACATCGGCTACAAGTTAGCATAAATACATCCTTACCTGCTTCTGTTTTATTTTCATCAGTTATAGTTGAATGTTTAACATAAGTTGCATGTTGCAATATACCTTCTTTATTTAATAAAGGTAGCTCTGCGACACGGAACATATTGGAATACATATAATTGCCAATGACAAACGGTTTCCTGATAAACTCACGTGCTCTTTCAAAGACAGTTAGCAATGAAAAAGCTAACAAGATAGGTAACATCGCTAGCGTTATATGAACATTTGCTTTATTAAAGAGAGCAAAAAATGAAATAGAAACGATTGTAAGGACAACAACTCCCATTACAATCAATAGGCTGTTGTACCAATTTGCGAATTCCATTGTACCAACGGCTACGGAAAGGTTTTGGATCATCATATCGGGTATTACCGAATAGTAAAAGATAGAACCGACAGCCACCCAAATCGACCAACTTAGCATCCAAATAGCAGCAATTTGGGTTGCTTCACTACGCGCTGAACTTTCTTTCTTTGTAAATATCCCAGTCAAAAATAAGACAACTGCTCCACCCATTAACATTGCTAAGGGTGTTCTAAATGCAAGTTGCGCAAGATAAACTGGATTTAAAATTGCATGAAAAAAACTCCGAGTTTCCTGCCAACTTCCTGGATCCATCATAAATGCTAGGATTGCGACAATGATTGACATCGTGATCCAAGAAAAAATCGATAATGCAATTCCTACTTTGATATGTTTTTTCTTCGCATATTCCGATTTTAAAGAATTTTTCCAAGTGAGAAAATAGTAGAGAATCAAAACTACTTCTGTTACAAAAACTATCCACTCAACAAACCAAGCAAAGAAAAATACTCGAATCAGGCTACCAATGGAAGCGGGACTGACAAGAGAGGCAGAAAGCCATATACCAACTCCCGTCATGGCACCCAGTGAAGTAGTAATGACAAAGCCAACAAACATGATTTTGTTGGCAAGATGATCCAAAGATGAGTCTTTATTTTTCCACCCTCTGTATTCTAGATAGGTAACGATTGGAGCAAGGCCAACCGCCAAAGAATGGTTAATGAGAACATGAAGGATCGCGATGACGGCAATTAACAAACGATTGCCCATAAAATCTAAATGGAAAATGGGGAAATCCATAATTCACTCCTACAGCATATAAGCTGAAAAAAAATTAGTAACTAATTTGGGAGGTTTAGGAAAGAAAAGGCGGAGCCCGGGTTTGCGCGAAAAGAAAGTAGAATTGTGTATTGAGTAAAAAAGTATGAAATTGAATGGATAAGGTCTTTTTGTGCGAAAATGATAAACTGGAATCTCTTCCGTTGAAAGGAAGAGAATCTTTAATTCTACCTGTAAAACTTAGATCGACGGCGCCGAAGCAAGTTTTGAATGTTTGGGAAGAGCCAAGTTCAGCTCGATCCAAAATAATCTTGTCCTCGTAAGTTTCAGTAAGACAGAGACCGTCTGTTTGGAATCGTTCAGAACCAAAAAATGCATGAAAGCTGATTAGAACGAGAGGAGAAAGTAGGATAACAAGACAAAATCCTAAACCCAATCTCCTCATAAAGTGAATCATTATCTCAAACTTCTGCTCAAGGCAATCATGTAAACCGTTTTTTACCTAATCTCTCAATACTAATACGCACAAATCAACAGATTTTGCCACAAAACCTAACACCTCAGAACCAAAATTAAGCTCTCCCCACCCTTCCCCCTCTCCAAGCCTTTCCTCCAGTAGTAAAGCCTCTCCAAATGTATCCTCAAAGCAAAATCACCCTAACAAACCTACCAAAGGAATTAAAAGAGAACCTTCAAAAGTATCCTCTACAGGGAAAGTAACACCTACCACTGCAAAGTCTATGAGTGATGGAGCCTATGTTCCTCTTTCTACTTCCTCTGAGTTACATCTAGAGGGAGATAATAATCACCGCTCGAAGGATCACCTTTATGAGAACCTTACAGATGACATATTCATAGAAGCAGATACTTTTAAGGATCATAAATATAAAAGTACTTCGGGAATCCATACTGAGAAGTTCCAAAAGCTCACATATAAAATTCTCTATGATCTCTACCCCAAGTATTGCCCTAAGTGTAATGTAATCCTTTCAAAGGGTGTAAAAAATAGACCAGACCTTGTAAGATGTGGAAATAAGAACTGTCACCACCAAGTATCTAGGCTCTCATATACTCCACTTCATCATTTCAAGCTACCAATATGGATGTTTGGATACATACTAGAGGAATCTATCCTACAATTTCCAAAGGTAATCACAAGTGTAGAAATAAGTAAAAGGTTAAGTATCTCATATAAGTCAGCGAGGCTTTTGAAGCAACGAATACAGGTGTTTTCGAGCCATCAAGTAGAGGTTTTAAGGAAGCTATATTACAATGATCTCAAAGATACTTTTAAGGATGTTAACCTACCAAATGTAGATGAAGGTAAGGATATAAAGAAGCATCTAGGTAAAAAGCTTTATAGAAAAATACCACATACAGATACAGCAGTCCTCTATTCTGCTTCACAACGTAGTAACCAGCATCGGAAAAGATTTCGCCATGGTGGCTTAACCGCTTCAATCTATCAAAGTGATTCTGTAGGAGGTAAGCAGGTAGGAATATTAGTAAGCACTATCGCCACTCAGAATGGTTGTGTATTCTTTGATTCGGTTCCAGATCAAAAAGCTAATACTTTGGGACCATTACTTCGTAAAACTGTTCCTTATGAGTCTCCTCTATTTTCAGATGAAGGATATCCATGGCTCTGGGGTATATATAAAAAACATAGAACTGTCAATCATCAGGCTCATAGTAAAGATAAGAGGTACAAGTTCGCTAAGAATCGTTGGAGTAAATTTTCTATTCATAATCAGGTAGCGGAAGGCAATCAGAGATTACTGAAGTCAGCTTTTAGTTCTTACTGTTATGTAAAACCTACATACTCACAACTCTATTTAAATGAACTGTCATTTATAAAATCCATACGGGCTGTTGGGATGGATAGATTAGTGACTGCTCATAGAGAAGGAGTTGTGCCTAATGTATCTAGGATATATACTCATAAAAACACCTACCTTAAAGACCAAATAACCAAATACTGCTATCATCCTCTAACCTTAGAGGAGCGAAATCGTCAAAAAACCGCCTCAGTAGTAAACCAAGGAAATCCAATTCTGGAATCAATTTACCATAACGCAAAACTGATAAATCTACATATTGAAATGAAACGTAATGATGATTTTTGGAGGAATCCAGAGATTAAATACTACATTAAATTAAAGGAGAAATATTACGGAAGCATTGCAAAAAACCTTTGGAATGCTTTAACCGAGAGCAAAGAAAAGAAGTGGGTAAATTTAAATAAAATAGTGGTATCCGCAAAACTTCCCAAAAGAACCTCACTAAGAATTGTTAGGAGATGGGCAGAATTAAAGATTGTTTCAATTGAGGATAACCAGTACTTTAACACTGAACGAAGAGGATTTGACTATGTAATTAAAATAAATGTTGAAAACCTACCAAAACTATTGTATCATCTGTCTCGGATTGAATTTGAGAGAGGTCAAGATAACATCAGAAAATATATAAAAACTAAGAAAAGGAAAACTCAATAGTCATGGCAAAAAACAACAACCAAATAGATAAATCTAGTAAATTTGTATTTAAGGCATCCCATTTCAGGGAGCTATTAACCAAACAGGAATATAGGTGCTACGTTACGAATAGAGAGCTTACTCCAGAGGTTACCTTTGCCGAGCATATCATTCCATTAAGATTAGGTGGAACTCATACCCAGGAGAATATTTGCTTAGTGCATGAAATTCTGTATAGAATGAAAAGATACCACTCTATCGATGAGATCGTTGAGATGTCAGCAGATGTGATTAATAATTTGGGAAGCAAGTATGGTTATAAAATCACAAAAGCCAAAAAAAGATAAATTTCCGAATTGGAAAATTCATAGTCGAGCAAGCAATTTTAACCATCGTTTGGACTCCGAAGATGATTTTCCTTTCCGATGGAAATCTTGGGGAAATTCTATCACAGAAAATACCAAGTATTTGGAAACATTTGTTAAAAGAGAAGCCCTCAAAGAATATGATCTCTTCTACTCAGCCTGGAAATACCAAATAATAAATTCGAGGGTCTCATTAGATAAAATCTATCGATATAATCAGGCTAAATGGTTAACGAGAGAATATTTACTTATACAATTTCTTAATAGATTCGCACTAAATCCTTCATCAGATTTTTCATCACTCTTTGAAATTCAAGCATTTGAGGAAACCTCCAGGTTAAATCTCTTTGCTAATCAGACTAAATTGAGTGAAACAAAAGTTCCCAGCGATTGGACTAATTGCATAGAACGAGCAAGACTGTCATTCGCAAGAAGGACTGTCATAGATATGAATAGTTATGAATTGTCTTGGTTCCTTTCATATCGTCGAATTAAACGAGGATTCATTGGAAACAAAAATGGTGCATGGGATACCAGATTTAATTTTATAAGGAATAGTTTATGATCGAATACGATGAACACCTAACTTCCGAAGAAATTAAAAAATTGAAGATCATAACCGAGCAATTACGAAAGGAATTAATTAAAATCAATCTTATTGATCAATTCAAATCCAAATTTAACGAAATTGATAAGTTCAGAGAAAATTCCGAAGACAATTTGGAAGATTATTATTGGAATAAAGCTTTGGAATATATAAAGGTTGAATTATTTCCAATTTACCTAACAAAATTCGAAATTACATCTCGTCAGCAGTTTATGGTGTATACATTCAAAAAATGTAAGCCTTATTTTAGTATAAATGAAGATAATTTCTACCTACATAGATATATTCTTAGCAATGGTAGAGGTGGAATCAATGATCTAAATTCTGATGCGTTAAAGTATAATAGAAATCAAATAAACCAGAACAAACCTTATGATCTTATCGTTTTTCTATATTATTTTAAAAAATTCTACGATATATCAGATTTAGTCTTAGAAAACTTAAACTTGTATTTGAAATATTTAGCTGAGGAGCTAATTCAATCCAGAATCGATCCGAACCTAGACATTATTCACCATTATTACCTAGAGCATAATGACGAATGGAATATTCCTAAATTAAAGTCTTATGAAAGAAGTAAAAAATTCTACTATATTCATATTCAGGAATGCCTGGTTCAATGTTTAAGAAAGAGTGAAAACACCCTACGTTCATACTTAGGTATTAAGCCTATTGGCGAGGGCTATCTTAGGGAACAGTTGATCTATAACGAGTTAATTAAATTTCTTGATCCAAAGAAAATCAAAAAGCGTTTTAGACCAGAGTGGTTAGATGGATTGGAATTAGATTTCTATTTCAAAGTAGGTACAAGAGAATATAGCATCGAACATCAAGGAGAACAACACATAAGAGCAATCACCTTTTTTGGCGGGCACATTAATTTTCAAAGCCAAATTAAGAGAGACAGGAAAAAACTGGATATTTGTATAGAACGAAACATTAAACTATTTTATTGCTATTTTGATGACGATCTCAAAGAATTTATTGGTAAAATTAAGGAAGAGTTAAACATTACCGATGGCTAAATACCAATTTCAGAAAGATAGAAACGAGTTCTTTCACATCCTGGAAGACTATGATTTAATCTGTTCCTTACCGATTGGAAATCTTGTTTCAGATATTTCAAACGACCATTCTTTGAAAAAGATTCAGGAATTGGTTAGGAATTCAGAATCTAAAGTATGTTTTAACTGCAAACAAAATTTAGAAAACCATTGAGTTAGTCACCGCTTAAAAAGTGACACAACTGGTTTGTTGTTAATACTCTTATATTCTTTAGCGGTTAAAATATTCAGAACATAAAGATAGAAAAGGTAATTTTAGAATTCGGTTTTTGCTGATAAATCCAAAGCCTAGGAAAAACTATGACTTTTTTTGTCCCACCTATCCTGTAGACTATCCTATATACGGAGACCTGACATGAAACATCCGATCATCGATTGCAAAATCCAAATTGAAGAGGGAATCGAAGCTCATATAGAGCAAATCGAAGATGACCTTATGGATTTGAGGGTGAATCTTGCAATTGCTATGCTCAGCGGAATTGAAAAATACAAGACGGAAGAACTTGCAGAATGGGCGGTGGATTTAGAGATATTGGAAGAATACTTGGAAAAGATAAATTCTTTGGAATCGGAAATCTAGAAAAAAATCATCTTCCCATTTGTCTCACCTAGCCTGTATCATAATTTTATGTCTGAAGTTAAAAAGAATGAAAGGAAATCTCATCCTCAAGAACGAGATGATTTTTACCCAGTCGTTATTCCAGTTGTGGATACTACCATAGAAGAAGATGGACTGCCAAAAGACTTCGCAAAAATGCTGGAATTACATTTGCTAGCTGCTGGACATGATCTGAAAACTTCAAGGAACGAGGAAAGTATGAAATTTGATTTGAATCAAATTCTTCAAAATGAAATAATTTTGATGAAAGATTGTCTGCAAAAAAAGGAGAAATCATATAGCCTTGAAAACGTTAGTCAGTTTCAAAAGGACCAGACAGAAACAGGAGGTGTGTATATATTCTGGTGGATTGGTTCGAAAGACAAATTAGAAACCATGGATCGAACCTTTTATTACAGCGGAATCAAAGGAAAAATGCATAGCATCCAATTGCAAATGAATTGGTTTCCTGATCATTTAACAGACCGATTGCCTTTGTATATTGGAAAAACTGCGACCTCCTTTAGAAAACGAATCGGTTTGCATCTTCTATTAAATTCACCTAAAAGAAAAGGTAAAGCTAACAGTGGATTTGTCTCTAAAAAGTATAACTCTTCGTGTCAACTTCGTCATGGTCTCGAAATACTTTTCAAAGAAGAGGAAAACATCTTAGATTTAATTAGAGATAACATAGGTTTAACTCTTATTCCATATCCAGGGGAAAAACATATTCCTGATAGATTTTATCTCGAAAACTATCTCATTGGAAGCCTAAGACCCTGGTTCAATTTGGACTCCGAAAGATGAATGATTATAAAATTTTAATAAATCAAATCACCTCCAATAAAATCAGAGAATATAAAAATTCCATTCTTGAAAAACGGAAAAAGCCAGGGAAATATCTGACTCTTAATCTGAAAGAGATTGATCTTTCTAATACTTCTTTTGAAGACTTCACGGAATTACTACTGAATACGAAAGTTCCGCAGATATTTGCTGAAAGTCAAGTCATGGGAGATGGCTCAGATTGGAACTTAGATGAGTTATCCATATTAGGCGATATAAGCATTGCTGTTCCTGTGAAAGTCTTTGACAATGCATTACATGTGAAACCTATGCTCCATTCTATACCATTGGATTCAGTTCTTATTTATACACCTGGTGCATTGCTTGAAAATATGAGAAACCAAACACCTGCTGATTGGGATGAAGTCGTCCTAAACGATCATATCAATCAAAAGGCATTTTACTCTTTATATGAGAGAAGACTTCTTCCACCATTTTTATATATGAATGAAACTTGCAAACAACTCAAGAAGCAGGCAATCATTACAATTCCAGGTCTAGGATGCGGACAATTTGCGGGGAAATTTAGAGGCACACTTGGTAATCATCTTAAAGAGTTTTTGTCTTTTTTTCTATCAAAGTATGTAAGAGAATTCTCAAACATTAAGGTAGTATACTATGATCCATATAATGAGTGTAGCAATGAAAGAGTAGAGATTCAGCACTTAGTATTCCTAACGAGACCACTTACCCAAGGCAATGAAAATAAACCGCAACTCTGCTATCCTGTAGTTTACCAAGACAAAGGCGATAATTTCAGTGACCTAAAACATTTTAGTATAGTTGCTTGGGATCACGTATCCTGGGCAGGCAATGATTTCTATATCGGTTCCAGAGTCACTGATGATGGCGTAAAATCTGCCTCGACAAATTCTATGGAAATATTAACTGGATTTAAAGGTACCTATAATGCGGAAGAATTCAAGTATTTACCACCTAATCCGTATCAGAATTGGCGAGAAGTGATTTTGAAAAACAATTTGAAAATAGATGTAAACCAAACTATATACAATTCAAGTAAGTTCTTATGATCGCAGATCGCATGAGTCCAAATCCCACTTCTCCCCCAAACAATTTCCATTGCTTATTTTGGCAAATATCCATATTCTGGCACATAACTAATGGCAATTAAGAAATCTGAACTTTACTCTACTCTTTGGGTATCTTACGATTCAATACCTAAACGTATGAATACCTCTCAAAATGAAGATGACATTCTGGTGAATGTATAACTTTAGAAACGCAACTTAATGAAAGCAACCGAAGCAAAACTATTAGATTTTCTTAAAAAATCTCCTCAATTCGTAATACCAATATATCAGAGAACATATTCATGGACGCAAAAAGAGTGTCGCCAAATCTGGGATGACATTTTACGTTGTGGTTTAAACGACAATATATCGGTTCACTTTATCGGCTCTATTGTATATATAGAAAGTGGATTATCTCAAGTCACACATCAGTCTCCTCTTCTTGTCATTGACGGACAACAGAGGCTGACAACTATTACGCTAATCTTGGCAGCCTTAGCTTTTGAGATACAGGAGACAGAACCCCTAGATGGATTTTCCCAAAGAAAGATTCGTAATTATTTCTTACTTAACCCAGAAGAATCAGGCGACCGTTATTTCAAACTCTTACTTTCTCATACGGATAATGCTTCACTAAAGGCGATTATTAACAATACAGATCAACCGACTAATCCTTCCCTGCGGATTAAAGAGAACTTTGAATATTTCCAAAAATTAATTTTAGAAAACAAGAACAATTTAGGCGTTATTTGTAAGGGATTAGCTAAGTTAGTCGTCGTAGATATCGCTCTCAATCGAGAACAGGATAACCCTCAGCTAATCTTTGAAAGCATGAACTCAACTGGAAAAGAGCTGAGCCAAGCTGACCTGATTAGAAACTTTATCCTAATGGGTCTAGAACCTCAGTTTCAAACCAGGCTCTATGAAGAGTATTGGCGACCAATGGAGATAGATTTTGGACAAGAGTCGTATGGAACTCATTTTGATAGTTTTATGCGACATTATCTAACCTTCAAGACTGGAGAAATTCCCAACATTAATTCCGTTTATGAGGCGTTTAAAACTCACTCTTATCAATCGAGGGATAAATCATTAAGTGAAAATGATCATATTGAGAGCTTAGTCAAAGATATACGAAAACACTCTAGAAATTTCTGTTCTATGGCATTAGACAAAGAGAAAGATTTAGAATTGAAAATCGTTTTTCAAGACTTACAAGAATTAAAGGTAGATGTTGCCTTTCCACTTTTACTAGAATTGTATGAAGACTACCAAAAATCTTTAATTTCAAAAGAGATATTTTCAGCAATAGTTAGGCTGATTGAATCTTATGTTTTTCGTCGTGCGATCTGTACGATTCCTACAAATTCAATGAACTTAACATTTGCAAAATTTTCAAAGAGTATAGATAAAACCAGATACTTGGAATCTGTGGAAGCTCAATTTCAAATATTACCATCGTATCGAAGATTTCCTAATGATGAAGAGTTTCACCGTGACCTCCAGATCAGAGATTTATATCATTTTCGAAGTCGTCGTTACTGGCTTAGAAGATTAGAAAACTTTAATAGAAAAGAGATGGTAATGATTGATGAATACACTATCGAGCATATTTTACCTCAGAATGAAAATTTAAATGAAGCTTGGAAATCATCTTTAGGAAAAGATTGGCAAAAGATTCAACAAACATGGCTACATACTTTGGGCAATCTTACCATTACTGGCTATAACTCAGAATACAGTGATAGAGCATTTTCTGAAAAATGTAATATGAAAGGTGGCTTCAAAGAAAGTCCATTAAAGCTAAATGCGGAAATTGGAAAGTCAGAAGTATGGAATGAGGATACGATTAAACATAGAGCGGATAGACTAGCTACTTTAGCATTAGAAGTTTGGAAAGCTCCAAATCTTAGCGATACCTTGCTACAATCATACAAACCTAAAAAGCCAACTAGCGAAACATATACTATTAACGATCATCGCTACCTATCGAATCCAAATGTGCGAGAATTGTTTGAAGCATTTCGTAAAGAAGTATTATCTCTTGATCCTTGTGTAAATGAAGAGTTTTTAAAGTTATACATAGCATATAAAGCAGAGACAAATTTTGTCGATGTGGTTCCGCAAGCTAGACAGTTAAGGATTTCTTTGAACATGCGTTTTTCTGAAATTAGCGATCCTAAAGGACTATGTCGAGATATTACAGCATTGGGTCGATGGGGAAATGGTGATGTTGAAATTTCACTGTCAGGCTTGGAAGAGTTACCTTATGTGATAGGTTTGGTAAGACAATCCCTAGAACTTCAGTTGGGTGAAAAGGTTGAAAGATAATTTCAATGCTTTATTTTGTTAGTAAATCAGAGACTTTAGGATCATAAATGGCAAAAGCGAAACAGACCACTTCAGCAAATATCGGATTCGAAGAAAAACTCTTCACAATGGCGGACAAGCTCCGAAACAATATGGATGCCGCTGAATACAAACACGTAGTTCTTGGGCTGATCTTTCTTAAATACATCTCGGATAGTTTCATGGCTCTACATGACGAGCTAACGGCAGATAAGAAAAATGGATCAGACCCAGAGGATCGGGATGAGTATACCTCCAAGAATGTATTCTGGGTGGCGGAAAAAGCTAGATGGAGCTTCATCCAAAAGAAGGCGAAAGAGCCATCAATAGGAAAGATCATCGATGATGCAATGGATATCATAGAAAAGGAAAACCCCAAGTTAAAGGGAGTTCTAAACAAAAACTATGCTCGTCCAGACCTCGATAAAACCAAATTAGGAGAACTTGTTGACCTTGTCGGAACAATAGGACTCGGAGACAAAGAGAATCGCTCCAAGGATGTCTTGGGAAGAGTTTATGAGTATTTCCTAACCAAATTTGCCTCTGCCGAGGGAAAGCTCGGTGGTCAGTTCTACACTCCCTCTAGTGTAGTAAGACTTATTGTAGAGATGCTAGCTCCTACTAAAAATCAGTCTGTGTATGATCCTGCTTGTGGTTCTGGTGGGTTCTTTGTCCAGTCAGAGAAATTCTTAGAACATCATGCTGGAAGGATCGGTGACATCGCAGTTTATGGTCAAGAGTCCAATCCTACTACTTGGCGTCTCTGTATGATGAATCTTGCGATCCGAGGCATTGAAGCCAATCTCGGAAAGGAACCAGCAGACTCATTCCTTAAAGACCAACATCCCCATGAAAAGTTTGATCTCGTAATGGCAAACCCTCCGTTTAACATGAAAGAATGGGGACAGACTGCACTCCAAAATGATAAGAGATGGGACTATGGAATGCCACCAGCGAACAATGCGAACTATGCTTGGGTGCAACACTTTATCCACCATCTCAAGCCAAATGGAATGGCTGGTTTTGTTCTAGCAAATGGCTCCATGTCATCTAACACTTCTGGTGAAGGGGAAATCAGAAAGAAGATCGTCGACGCTGATTTAGTCGATTGCATGGTGGCGATGCCTGGACAACTTTTCTATTCCACTCAAATTCCTGTTTGTATATGGTTTCTCACTCGGAGTAAAGATAATTCCCGATTCAAAAATCGCAAAGGTAAAACGCTTTTTATCGATGCAAGAAAGATGGGAACACTTGTAGATCGAGTTCATCGAGAGTTGACTGAGGATGACTTAAAGAAGATCACAGACACTTACCATGCATGGCGAGGAGACAAAGACGGTAAGGTCAAGTATGAAGATGTAAAAGGTTTCTGCAAATCGGTAGAACTATCTGAGATCGTAGAACATGGCTATGTCCTAACCCCAGGAAGATTTGTAGGTGCTGAGGATTTAGAAGATGATGGTGTTGATTTTGAAGAGAAAATGCAAGGACTCACCGCCAAACTCAAAGTGCAAGTAGCGACCTCTGATAAGCTTACGAAAGATATATTTAAGAACTTGAAGGTGCTTGGGTATGAGTGAATTCCAAGAGATTTGTATTAGTGATGTGATATTAAGTGCAAATACAGGGTTAGATGCTATTAAAAGAGCACCGATTGTGCTAAATGACACTGGCATTAAATGTTTACGTATTCAAGATGTTTCTCAAGAAAAAAAGTTTGAAGATTGGGGATTTACTAATGTCGAAGAAAGAAACTTCTACAAATTCCAGTTGAAGAAAAATGATATTATTGTAGCTAGAACAGGGGCTTCAATAGGTGTCAATAAAATTATCGAAGAAAATTCAAACGCTGTTTTTAACAATGGATTAATTCGTATTAGAGTAAATGAAAATCTGTGCGATTCAAAATATTTATTCTATAACTTTAGAACCTCAAACTACAATGCTTATATTGATTCAATTTCAGGTGGTACATCAACACAACCCAATATGCAAATCAATGCTTTATTGAGGTATGAAATCTCCCTTCCACCTATCCCCACCCAAAAAGCCATTGCCCATATCCTCGGCTCACTAGACGACAAAATCGAACTCCTTCGACAAATGAATGAAACCCTAGAAGCGATGGCAAGAGCCTTATTCAAATCATGGTTTGTAGACTTTGACCCAGTTCGTAAGAAAGCCGATGGATTGCCTACAGGTTTGCCAAAAGAAGTAGAAGATATGTTTCCCAGTGAGTTTGTGGATTCTGAGTTAGGTGAGATTCCGAAAGGATGGAAGGTGGGGAAATTGGGAGATTATATCCAGATTTTGGATTTAAAAAGAATTCCCCTATCAGGTGCAGAACGAGCAAAACGAAAAGGAACCTACCCGTATCATGGAGCTACCAGCATAATGGATTATGTAGATGATTTTATTTTTGAGGGCATCTTTGTTTTATTGGGTGAGGATGGGTCAGTCATAAAAGAAGACTCTACTCCATTTGTTCAGTATGTATGGGGAAAGATTTGGGTAAATAACCATGCTCATGTATTGTTAGGAAATGGAATTTCAAACGAACACTTAAAAGTATTTTTGGAGCAGGTAAATATTTCAGCTTTTGTAAATGGAGCGGTACAAGCAAAATTAAATCAAGAAAACATGAAGAAAATCCCTTTCATATTTTCATCAAATTCTATTAATAAAGCATATGGAAACTTAATTAATAACTGGTTTGAAATATTTCGATCAAATTTTGAACAAATTCAAACTCTTGTTACTATTCGTGACTCCCTCCTCCCAAAACTAATCTCAGGCGAACTCGAACTATCAGATAATGCTATCTCTAAAATTTTGGAACCAGCTAAATGACAGCCAATCTTACTGAAGCAGATGTGGAAGAAATTGCCATTGATCTATTCAAAGAACTTGGCTATGACTATTTATTCGGGAAAGACATCCTTCCTGAAGAACCATCTGCCCAAAGGGAGAATCTAAACGAATCTTTCCTTCCTTTTATCCTGAAAGCGTCACTTTCCAAACTAAATCCAACGATTCCAGCGGATGGGATCGAAGAAGCTTATAGAAAAGTAACTCGTATCTCATTTCCTACTACCCTTGCATGCAACCATGAATTCCATAAACTACTTACAGAAGGAATAGATGTTACTTACAAAGGCAAAGAACGAATTGCAACGGAAAAGGTAAAACTCGTAGATTTTGAAAAACCCAATCAGAATCAATTTCATGTCATCAATCAGTTTACGATAATTGAAGGTCAAAACAATCGCAGACCTGATTTAATCATCTTTGTGAACGGTCTTCCTCTTGGAGTCATCGAACTCAAAAATCCATCCGACCACACAACAACGATTTGGTCAGCATACAATCAATTGCAGACTTACAAGGAACAAATCCCTGGTCTTTTTACATTCAATGAAGTTCTGATCATTAGTGATGGCTTGGAAGCAAGGATCGGTTCACTTTCAGCAGACAAGGAACGATTTGCTGTTTGGAGAACGATAGAAGGAGAAAAACTTGCCTCCAATTCAATGACCCAAATGGAAGTCATGATTAAAGGTGTGTTTGAAAAAAGACGCTTCCTTGATCTAATTCGATTCTTTACTGTTTTTGAGAGAGAAGATGATGGCTCCTATCTCAAGAAAATAGCTGGATATCACCAATATCATGCTGTAAATACTGCTCTAAAGCAAACAATAGAAGCAAGTAAACCAAAAGGTGATCGCAGAATTGGTGTCGTATGGCACACGCAAGGTTCTGGCAAATCCCTTACCATGACTTTCTTTGCAGGAAGAGCAATACTTGAACCAGAAATGCAAAATCCGACCATTGTTATTATCACGGATAGACAGGACTTAGATAATCAACTATTCGGAACATTTTCCAACTGCCAAGAGCTACTTCGCCAAACTCCTGTACAAGCAAAAGATAGAAACCAGCTCAAGGAACTATTGTCTGTAGCTTCTGGCGGAGTTGTCTTTACCACAGTTCAAAAGTTTTTCCCAGAAGAAAAGTATGATGCCTACCCTTTACTTTCTGATAGAAGAAATATCATCGTCATGGCGGATGAAGCCCATAGGAGCCAATACGATTTTATAGATGGTTTTGCTCGTCACATGAGAGATGGACTACCCAATGCTTCCTTTATAGGTTTTACTGGTACACCTATCGAACTAAGTGATAAAAACACTAGAGCTGTATTTGGTGAGTATATCAGTATCTATGATATACAAAGAGCGGTCATGGATAAGGCAACCGTTCCAATCTATTACGAAAGTCGACTTGCTAAACTAGAACTAAAAGAATCTGAAAAACCAAAGATTGATCCTGCCTTTGAATCGATTACAGAAGATGAAGAAGAACGTGATAAACAAAAGCTCAAATCTAAATGGGGAGCAATAGAAGCCTTAGTTGGTGCAAAAAATCGCTTAAAGCTAGTTGCTGGAGACCTTTCTAAACATTGGCAATTGAGATTATCAGTGATGGAAGGTAAGGCGATGATAGTAACAATGTCTCGTCGCATTGCAATTGACCTTTACAATGAAATAATAAAACTTCATCCAGAATGGGAAAGTGATGATGATAAATCAGGCGTGATCAAAGTTATTATGACTGGTTCAGCGACAGACCCACCTGATTGGCAAAAACACATCCGCAATGGAAAAAGAAGAAAAGAACTAGCAGAGACTTTTAAAGACCCTAAGTCTTCTTTTAAAATCGTTATCGTCCGAGACATGTGGCTTACAGGATTCGATGCACCGAGCCTTCATACAATGTATATAGATAAACCTATGAATGGGCATGGACTTATGCAAGCGATTGCTAGAGTCAACCGAGTTTTTAAAGACAAGGTAGGTGGTCTAGTAGTAGATTATATTGGTATCGCAGATAGTCTCAAGTCTGCCTTAGCATTGTACACTCAATCAGGTGGCAAAGGTTCTACAGCAATAGACCAAAATGAAGCAGTTGCCGTCATGCTAGAGAAGTATGAGGTAGTCCGTGGTCTTTTTCATGGATTTGATTATAAAGTATGGATGAGTGGAACTCCAAAAGACAGGCTTAACTTACTTCCAAATGCTCTAGAACATATCCTTTCCCAAGAAGATGGTAAATCTAAATTACAGAAAACGGTAACCGAACTTACTCAAGCTTTCGCCTTATCAGTTCCTCATGAGAAGACAACAGAGATAAGAAATGAAGTTGCCTTCTTTCAAACTGTCAGATCAGCTCTTACAAAAAAAAGTGGAGAGGATAAAAAGAAGTCACCCGAAGATATAGACTACGCCATACGCCAATTAATTGCTGGAGCAGTCTCTTCTAATGAGGTAATAGATATTTTTGCTAGTGTTGGATTAAATAAACCAGATATATCTATACTAACAGATGAGTTCCTTGCTGAAGTTAAAGGAATGCCTCAAAAAAACTTAGCAGTAGAATTACTCCAAAAACTACTTAAAGAAGAAGTCGGTAAAATGGGAGGTAAACGAAATATTGTTCAAACAAGAACATTCTTGGAGATGCTTGAAGGTTCCGTTAAAAAATACCAGAACAGAGCCATAGAAACTGCACAGGTCATTGAACATCTCATCGAACTTGCGAAAAAATTGCGTGAGGAGTCAAAACGTGGTAAAGACCTCGGACTTTCCGATGATGAGATAGCTTTCTATGATGCTTTGCTGGAAAATGAATCAGCCGCACGTGAAATGAAAATTGATGATATTAAAATCATCGCCAAGGAACTTGTAAAGACTCTCAAAAGTAATCTCAAAATAAACTGGTCTGAGAGAGAGCAAGTTAAAGCCTTAATACGGGTTAATATTAAGAAAATCTTAAAAAAATATGGATATCCACCAGACATGCAAGCAAAGGCAACAGCACTTGTGTTAGAGCAGGCGGAGGAGTTATATGGTGATTGGGTGGAGGCGGAAGTGGCATGAGAGGGCGGAGTCAGAAAAATAGTTAATTAGCTTAACCTAACTCTATAAATTTTGATATTCTCATCTCCCCAAAGTATAAAACTTAAAAAAGTATTCCATCTAAGTTCATTGCTGTATTGAGTTTTAAATTTTTTTATATCCTTACTTAAAGAATCAATATTAAATAGCTCAGGTTTTTCAAAGAAAATTATTATTTCTATTAAGAAACTATCATAGTATGTACTCCTGAGAAATGGCAATTGCCTATTCTTTTCTTTGATCATTTTCAAATAGTCAACGCTTAAAGAATTAGGAGAGTAAACCTGACAAACATGACTAGAGATTGGCTGAAACTCTTTTTTTACGTAAAGAACTCGATCAATATCATAATTTGCAAACTGCCAAGTTCCGTCACCTTTAGTAGGGTCTTGTCCCATCGGATTAATTTGAATATCCTTTCCAATTTCTGGTTCATCAATACTTAACACCTGCTTTGCTTTTAATTTTGCAAGGCTCCAAACAGCACAATCTTCCATCAATTTTGGGGTGATGCTTCCAAACCTAGCATAAAATTTTCCAAATTCTCCTTTTTCAGTTATTAAGGAGTGAATCGACAATCTCTCTGTATAGAACTCATGTGTATGCTTTCTCAAAAAATTTTCCATCGAACCAGGGCTGACAAATTCATATACTTCATAATTTTCGCCTGCCAGGCTTAGATTCAATATTTTCATAACGATTGAAATTAGTTTTTTGATACTTTAATAACTGTCTAGTCGAATAGCAATATCGACTACGAATCATATACAATTTGATATGTTTGTTTTTAAGGAATTAATACTGAATAAGAAATCAAGAGATTATAACAGTTGCTTCAGCATCTAAAATTCTAAAATCTCAGCAAAGGCTATATTTGTTTGCTTGGAAACCCTAGCACTGAAGGCAGAGTCAAATTATAGAATACTGGAGTCATCCGAAAATCTGAACTAAAAATACTCTTTGCTTTTCTCCAGCAATTATGAATTTACTAATTAGAAATCGAAGCAAAGGTCAAAGAGCTATGAGTAATCGTAACTGCCAACTTTTCTTTTCATCGAGTTTTATCCCTTTACCCATTGATCTGAATTGGATTTCTATTTTTGCTTGCTCCACTAATTAAATAAGGACTTAAACCACTCCCACAAGGCTAACACGATAATGCAACCTTCCAATCACCACTACCGAGGAGTAACAATACCTATGTGACCGAATAAACCCTTCCCATTAATATAATCTATTATTAAATAGCTGTCTCAAGAATCTCTTTAGAGGTTAACTTGTTATGCCCATATACTTTTGCCGTAAACGCTGGGTCAAAATGGTTAGCGAAACGAGACACACTATCTAGCGGCTTGCCATTTTGCAACAAATGAGATATCCTGCTGTGTCTTGTCTGGTGAGGATGCACTTTCCTATCCAACTCTGCCAGACCTACTCTCTGTAATGTTCTATGAACAAGTTGTCTGGTGATAGGTTTACCTTTGCTAGTATTTTCAAAAAGATACACGTTACCTTTGAATTGCTTTTGTATTTTAGTAAATAGAGTCTTAGAAATAATAAGTATATTCTCTTTACCACCTTTACCTACCACTTTTGCTTCTATATGAGTTTTCAAAATCTGACATTGACTTAGCCTAACGGACAATAGTTCTGATACTCTACACCCTGTACCATATAATGCCTGAATGATTAGGCTATATTTTGTAGGCAATTTATCCATGAGTAGTTTTACCTCTGATTCGCTTAAAAACTTAGAATCTGTAAGCGAGAGGCTGGGCTTCGGCACTTTAATATCTTTAAAAACAGCTTCTATGCCATTCCTAAACACAATGTCATTCCGATTTGGATGATTTTTAAGTATCCATAACTTTATGGATGTTTTTGCCAATCTGACTGTAGCTGGAGAATATTCCTTTTTAAGTGAAAGGAAGTATTCCCGTAGAGTCTCCTCGTTTATGGGTCTACTACCGATCCAATTAATGAATCGTATAACACCTACCCTGTATTGTGCTATAGCAGGTAATTTTGGATATTTTTTTTCTAAGGTTTCGATATTTGGTATACTACCATAGATTTTTAAATAAGTCAATATCATCCTCTACTAGACCCCAAAAAAAAGGTTACAAAACTACCAATTGTGTAACCTTCCAGCTAAATTAATAGTTAATTTAATACACGTTATCTGATTCTCGGAATTTTCATTTTTTTTAATTGAATTATTTATTTATCTATGGTATAAGCAACGGACCAGCTCCTTTTTTCTAAATCAATTGAAATTATGCGTTAGCTGGCAAGGAGCGTTTATGAAAAATGAAAGAGGATTAAGAATTAGAAATGAACTGCATAACGCAGAGCAAGGAAACACCTATATTGAACTCAATTTCTATTATAAATTGTTGAGACTACAAAATTTTTGCCATAGATTCTATGATAAATATTATGAAGAATATGTAACGATGGCTAATTCAATAATGGAAATTCCTTTCATGAATGAAGATTTTTACTATTTTACATCACTAGAAGAAATTGTTACAGCAGATAGAAAATTTTATACACCAGAAGAATATATTGCAAAAGCAAAGAAAGAGCTCAGAGAAGCAATAGAATCTTTTGACATTAAGCAGTTTAAAAGAGCCCGTTAGTATCGAAGTGAAAATTTAAATAAATGGATTTTAGAAGAACTATAAGTGATAGGACGAAGAACTCCCAAATCCTATCACTCATTATTTACCCTAGTCTAGGTAGTCATTAATTCCAGGCTCGGAGAGACTGCGATCAAGAGTTCTACTTAAATCTGGAAATTGCAATAAAATTGACTGTTCTATTTTTGAGAAACCCGAATTCTTCTGATTGTCCCATTTCTTCTTATAGATTGGAAGCTCTCCTTTAAATTTTAGATCATTTTTACTTATATGCCAGGATAACTGTGCAGTTCCAGGTAGATCAAAGTAAATAACCTCCCCAACAACCTTGTAACTACTCTGATTCTTCTGAATCCCAAATTTAAAACCTTCAACTTGGCATAACTTTACAAGCTCAGATATACATAAATTTTTTCTTAGATATCTTTCCCTTCTCCCATACCTATCAGATAATTTAGCCTCATAGTTTGCAATTTCCGCATTTAAAGCATAATATAGAGCTTCAGCTACTCTATTTGATCCAAAGATATCTTCTAGATAAAGAATCACCTCATCCAAGGTTCCTCCACAGAAATTTGTTTTTGAGCGTAGCAGAATCTGGGATTTATTCCTATAATCAGAAATTACCTCCGATGGCAATCTAGAATCAATAAATACATTATTAAAATCATATTTCTGAATGTATTTTTTAATTGTTTCAGAGATTAATTTCCTATTATTACTAATCTTATTTCTACCAAAGATTCTTTTTTTACTTTTCTTAAAGTAATTAGAATATTCTTCTGAATTCTCAATTCGTATTACCATCGAACGACTATAACAATTTTGTCTATCTATCTTTCCTTGACTTCTTAGAAGCTTGTTAATCGCATAGTATGTCCATCTACGATTCAAAACCTCTTCTGTTGTTAGAAAATCTGAATGATTTATGATTGATTTATTATTAATTTTTTCCATGTTTTTATCCTTATGTTGAGTCACGAAACAGTAATAAAGGGCACTAAATGCTTAATAATATATAATATAAAATATGTATTTAATGCCCAAATTATACTTCTTAGCCTGCTTTCCTTTCTTCTGATGATTGATTTAGTTTACTGATTCGATACATACGATCAAGACTCTGTTTATCCACCGAATAGTATCTTTTACCATTTGATTTCTTTACCTTTTTCAGAGATAAACCCATTACACCAAGTAGAGATGATATAAATTTTATCTCATGTGATCTATGTGAAGATGTAACTTTAAAGAGATTTTCCGTAATCATCTTACAATTTTTATCAAGAGATAGGAATTTTCTGAGATTTACTAAACTCTCCTCATCGATTATTGAATCCAAAGGAATAAAAGATAAGAGTAGCTTTAGGAGTTCGTGCTTATTGTAATATAAATTTCGTTGAATTCTAAGTTTAAGATGTCTTTCCGTAGAATCTAAAGAATGAGCAATTTCTTCGGAACCAAATCCTAACTTAAAAAATAGAATTTTATTTTGCCAATAGTAAATGTCATTTCCCGATTCAACTAAATAATCGAAATCATTCATTGATTCTTGGTTAGTTGGCTTGTAATTTACGATCTTCTTAAAGAGAAATTTAACATTAGAATAATATTCATCCTCATTAGAAGCACCAAACTTTATAATTATCTTAGAAATAGACTCACTCATATTATCTTTGGCATTCTTAATTTTCTGAATATGATGATCGAATTCTTCTTTAATTCGTTTAGAAGTTAAATGTTTATCAGTTATGATTTGATCATTATTAAATGCCACCTCAAATCCTCTCTCGTATAGGAGACCAATGAAGTATCCATAAATTCCCTTCTCTGAATCAATTCTCTCTTGGTCATGTAAAAATTTACTAATAAATAATGGTCTATATTTACCCCTAGTATGCTCAGTGATATCTGGATGTTTCATGATTTCTCTGTAAAACTTGTCTTTACTTATAAATATTCTAAATCTCTTCATGAATCCATCTTGGGAGAACTCTTTGAGACTAAATTTTTTATCACTAGAATTTAGAAAAACGTGTAAATGTTTGAATTTTCTAAACCTTGTAGCCATTTGGAAGCAATCTGTAGATGAAAGAATATTGGAGGCATCTATTAGAAGGAAATTTTCTGTTGAATACTCAAAGCTAAAATCTCTACCAGTTCCAATTATTGGAGAGAAAATAAAAATATCATAGTTTGTTACATTATTAGAATCTTCTAAGCATATTCTTTCCTCGTAGTAGTTCTTATTCTTAGAAGTTATATGCAGTATACTTTTTTGTGGAAACATTTCCTTTAAATCATTATATAATCGTTCTGTGCTATTTTTTTTCACACAACCGATTGAAACTTTTTTACCACTCTCTATAGTTTCTTTTATTTTTTTAAACCAGATATTCCTATCTGAATAGACAGTAGCCTTGCGATCCTTAAACGGAATAAACTGATTAAATATATATTCAATATTATCTGCTTTCAAACATTTCTTAAAAAAATGTAAGGAAGCTTTGCTTGAATCCGCCGACATTGCGATAACTTGATCCGTTACTCTAACTAGATCACGCAACTTGCTGTATATATCTCTTATCTTAGATTCACAAGTCTTTCCAAATAGATGTTTGAATACCTGATCATATTCATCAAAAATAATCGTACAATTTCTATAATTTTTGAAATTAAGTTTATGCAGAGAATCTAAACAAATAATAATACTCTGATCAAATTCTTCGAATTTCCATGACTTAATTTTAGAGTATAATTCTACTTTTATACCTGAATTATTAAGTCTATTGAATACTTCTTTGCATAATTCAATTCGATGTATTACGTAGATGAATTTTTTACTCTCTAAGTATTTAGAAATAAATTCAGTTTTACCTGTGCCTTGTAGTGACTGGATTAAAACAAATTTATTAGTAAAAACATTTTCGAGAGCATTACTCAAATATTCTACATTAAGTATTTTAGTAACTTGCTTTGGAACTGATAGAATAGTTTTTATATCTTTTAATGATCGTTTAACATAGTTATTAGCCTTCCATCCATACTGTTTTGCTACATTGAATAGAGCTCCGATATTTCCGTATTGATATGAATTTTCAAAACTATCTAAATTCAGAGTAGAGTTTGAATCAATTTTTGGATTTAGTAAATCTATAGTCTCAGATTCGGATAATATGCTACGTAAAGAGTAATAGATTTTAAGAAATATTGATCTACGTCCATCATCTTTAGATTTTGGGGGTATATGCGAAAGAGCATCTCCGACTAAATTTAAGTTGGTTTCCGTTATCTGGCTATTACTTGTCTTCGTATTCTTGGAAGTATTTTTCTTAGGTTTTTTAGGGTTACTTTTTCTTTTCTCTTTTTTGACTTCCGTAATTTCACTTAACTTTAAAAATTCAAAGTCTGCGTTAGACATTTTCGTATTATCAAAATGAAAAATCTTAGCCCCACTACTTCCATAAAACATCCTTGCAGAGTCTCTCGCACTTGTGTCTGCCTGAGGGAACAGAGCTAATAGACCCGCATACAATTTATTATATTCGTCGGTTGAAGTAATTGGTGTAGGAAAATAGAATATTACTCGGAACTTGTGTTGCTCTTCAGAATGTGAAGCCGAAGTGTAAATAAATGTTGCGTTCTTCTTAAAGAATTCATTGTTCCGAGCTTCATCTAAAGTAAAATTCTTATCAAAATCTAACGCAGTTAGATGCGATTCGATGAAATTATCTACCTTACGATAGTTATTCTTGAATATACCAACGCTCCAGCTATAACCAGTTTGAATATGTTCAATGAATCCGAGATTGGATATTTTTTTTGCACTGAATGCAGTTAAACTGGCACCAGGAGTATCTTTGAGTTTGTTTTTGAATGATCTGTTTAGTGAGATCAGAGTATGTTTTACCATATTTTTTCCTTTGATCATCAGCTCTTCTATGATAGATACGCCTCTGGCAGACAGCTGAACCAAAATTTTGTTCCAGCTATATCTACAGTTCAACTATACGTCAGGTTAGAGGAATACTCGATAGCCTAACAAAAAATTGATTTTTCAGAGGACGCACTACAAGAGAGCATCGAGGCGAAAAATACGGTAAAAATCATCAAAAAGATGATGTTCAGTACCAAGTTCGCAAATATTATTTTAGTGTCAAAAAAAAATATCAAATTGAGTAAAAAAAAATTAAACTTAATCAATGTTTGTTGCTAAATTAAAAGATTTCTTGTTCCTTCTACTTAAAAGGTGTTGCAAGTTTATAAATGAATTTCTGGATTTTTGAGCTAGAATAAAAAAACCCCCAGCTTTTACACCGAGGGGCTTCACTTTTTGGTTTTTTGCCATTAGATTAATCTTCCATCTAATAACTGAACACTCCTAAGAGTAAACCTGTTCATAAATTATCTACCTTGGTAGAAATTTGAGCAATCCACACCTAATGGTGGGTTGTTGGTTTTTTGTATCCAACATGGCGAATGCCCTCACCGATTTATCTACATTTAGTAGAAATCCTTTCCTATCCGAAGATCATCAATTAATTCCATTCTCTGAAATTGATTTTTTTAATCAACTTTTTTTTCACTATATTAGTATTTCCTTATACCGACATAGTTTTCAAAAATTCAACTATTGAGATACTTTATTTAAAAAAAAAATGCACCAGAACCTAATGCTGGATCAGTGATTCTATTTTTATGTGTTGACAATAATTATGGACTTAATTGCACATGACTTGTTCAAAGACAATGAATCTACATCTTCAAGTGATATCATTTTCTAGCTGAATATTTTATGTTTTCGATATAAACGTTAGAGTGTGAAAATGGAACGGATAACCTACGTTTATTCTTTCAAAAGTTTTGCTAACTCTATCCTACCCGCACTTAGAGCAATTTCAAATGGAGTTTTACCTTCTTTATTCTTCGCCTTTTTGTTTGCCCCATTCTCAACCAGAATTTCGGCGATTGAATAATTACCTTCTTTAGCAATTATGTGAAGTGGAGTATTCTTATTTTTATCAAATGAATTTACCTTACCACCAAATTTAATAAGAATTCTGACGATCTCTGGAGATATTTTATCACTTCCTTCGGAATAAGATGCAACATGTAGAGGACTTGATCCTGCGGGATAAATATCATATAGGTTATTCACAACTGATAAATTTGGATTTGCTCCTTTAGAGAGTAGCAGTTCAACAATTGAAATGGCTCTTTTTCTTATAGCAACAGTTAATGGAGACTCATTCTTTTTCTTACTAAGTAAATTTGGATTAGCTTTAAAATCAAGAAGTAAGGCGACAACCTCTCTTCTTTCCTCATAAAATCCATCAGGAGTATTGTTAAAATTGGCTGGCACATACATTGATGTCATTAGCGGTGTTTCTCCTTCTAAGAAATCATCATATTCATTCGGGTTTGAGCCTAGTTCTAATAAATCCTTCAATTGATCTAATCTGCCATACCGAGTTAGATAATTGATTGCAGATTCAGCGTTTAATTGAAAAGTGATGAATAGAATTGCAACAACAGTTAAGTATTTTTTTTTCATAAAGTTACTCCTTGATAAACGTACTAATTGATCTTCCCAAAGCATTTCTTTCCATGTAATAAGATTTTTGTAAATTTACTCCTCCAATTTTATCCAATTTAATCAGACTAACGGCTCCAGGTGATGATTGGTTACCAGCGAAAAGATAAGCACCTGTAGCATCTAATTCCGAATTTACAGCTCCTGTAACACCAGTCACTGTAGCTATGTTTGTTAGAGAACCGTTCGTTTGATTGATTGAAAAACTTGATATAGAATTGGAAGTGTTATTCGACACATACAAATATTTATTATCGCTAGCAATAGTAACTGCCGCTGAATAAGTTCCAATAGCTGAAACTGATCCAGAGGCTGTAATAACGCCCGTTTCATTGTTGAATCCATAAACAGAAACTGTATTTGATGTTGAATTCGTAACATAAAGATATTTTAAATCGGAAGTGATGGCTATAGCTGATGGAGCGGTATCAGTTGCTATTGTTCGAGACTGAGTTAAGTCTCCCGAATCGGTGTTAATTGTGAATTGTGTAAGGAGATTCGTTGTTCTATTTACGACGAATACATATTTTTCAGTACACAAAATTTCACTTGGAAATGATCCAGCGGAAACATTTCTTATATGAGTCAAAGCACCATTTGTTGTGTTCGTTCCGTAAATTGAAATTAGTCCAGAAGAATTTGCGGAAATAGAATACAAATAATTCCCATTTTTTGAGGTACATAGTTTCCCTGAGTCAACACCTATATTCTTTGATTCAATAAGTGACAGTGAATAGGTTGTTGTATCTATGGAATATGATGCCATTCCAATCGAAGTACTTGCATATAAATATTTCTTATTCCTGCTCACTACAGTATCTCTAACGTTTGATAAACTTAAAGTTTGAATTAATTTTAATTCTAAAGAATCAGCATTCTGAACCGTGAAAGTTGAAATAGAATTGTCATTTACTGATGCCAGATAGACTGCCTTCGTTTGGGGAGTCGATGCTGCTGTCGGTTGTGATGCTAGAATGCCTGCCAGTAATCCAATTTTCTCATTTCGATTATCTTTATCTTTATCTTTACTTACAATATTACAGTTTAGCAAAACTAACATTATTGCTATGCTCAATTTCATTGAATTAACCAATATCAGGTCCTCTCGTACAGTTTTTACTTAGGATTATAGACCAAAGATATTAGGTGTCAATCACTTATTACGTATAAATGTTCACGTATATCCATTCGTGGCTAAATATTCAGCAAAGATTTAAAATCTTTCCCATGGATTATACAGAAATAATGCAATCTTTCGTTCAAAATATTAGGAAAATTAGGGAAAATCGAGACATGAGTCAAGAATCTGTCGCAGGTTTGGAGCTAAGCCTCAGGATTTATCAAAAAATTGAAGCAGGTGAAGGGATGCCTAGTTTAAAAACTCTCCTCATAATTGCAGACGCTCTAGGAGTTCATCCGAGGGAATTGTTTGATATTCCACTATTGAGAGACCGTCCATTGAGGAAGGAATTTCCCAAGAGAAAAAGGCTTAACAAGAAACCCACTAAAAAATCATCCAAAAAATAATACTAAAGTCCTATCCTTGGTTATTGCGAGATCATATGATATAATAAAATATACTAATGTTAGGTTTCGTTAATTGATTAATACTTTTTATCGTCCAGAAATGGCTCCTGACAAACTTGCTGGATACTCTAGATCGCCGCAAAAACCTGCGATGTTAATGGAAATGATTGAGTCCTCCGATCTTGCAAAGTACTTTCCAGTAATTGTAAACTGGAAACCTTATCCAAACAAAGATTTTAAAATAGCTCACACAAAAGAATATATATCGGGATTCTTTTCTGGTAAGGCTCCTTATTCAAATTCAAGTGGAATAAATTGGTCTTCTGAATTCGGTAGGAGTGTTCGATATACTAACGCCTCCCTATATTATGCGATACTAAATTCACTTAAAGGGAACGTTTGCCTTAGCCCAACTTCAGGGTTTCATCACGCAACTCCAAATTCTGGTGGTGGTTACTGCACATTTTCTGGTCAGGTCATTGCCTCAGTAAAAATTTATAGAGAAAGAGGTTTATCAGGAGCTTACATCGATTTGGATGAGCATTTTGGTAACTCTATAGAAGAAAGTAGGAATTTTGTTCCAGAATTGAATCAAGCCGTTCCAAAATATGCGAATGTTAACCCAAAAGGTTCTGGCATAAATTATATAAGAGATTTTGAATCTAAATTCGAATACATTCTAAAAAAAATTCATGATAAGGAAATACATTACGTTGTCGTATGCTCAGGAGCAGATTCCCTGATAGATGATGATTTAGGAGGAAGCGTTAATTTAAAGGATTGGCTTTCAATAAAGAATATTATTTATTCAGAATTGGCAAAATTGGATAAAGGTGATTACAAATTTCCAACCGTTATTACCCTGTTTGGAGGTTACAGAGAAGATCATTATACGTCTGTGTTAGATGCCCATATCCAGGATTTACTTTTGTGTTTAGAAATTCGCTATGGGATCAAAACGCAATATTCATCAGTTTATAAAAAAAAATCTTCAAGATAGTTTATTTTTTTTCCAATATCCACTTTCAATTTCAAGAAGATTGTAAAACATATTGTTGATAATACCCCGATTCTTCCAACTAAATGATTCAGTTAAGTTTAATTCCTGTTTAAACAAATGTTGCCTTTCTGCTATCTCCATTTTGTAAAGATTTGTTATCTCATCGAAAGCTTCTAATGAATCCAGTTCCTCTATGCTAAAGCTTACTCTCTTACCAACATATTTCATATCCTTATATTCTGAGGATACTATTGTGAATTTTGGATTTCTCTTGAACCGATAAAAATGACTGATAAATGAATTTTGATCTAAATCAAAATTGAAGATACTTTTTGCGATTGTTTTAAATCCTCCAAACGGATTCCTTTTGATACTCTCAAATGCAACAGATTCAATCGTTAAAGTATCCGTTTTCCGATTAAACTGTAAAAAATCAAAACTATCTAGATTCAAAGACTTGGAATGCTTTATTAAAGACGATCGTTCTATATTGAATACTAGAAGAAATCCTTCGTTCTTAGGTTCTGCTTCAGTCTCAACTAGTTTACCAGATATATAATTCGCATTCTTAAAGAATCTTATTACTTCTTCGTATTCTAATTTTCCAGGAAATTCAATCACTCCAAGAGTATTAATTAACGGAATATAACTACTGAGAATTTGCTTTCGCAAATAGGATATCGTTTTTGGCTGGGACACTAGAATCAGACAGCCTTTTGAATCCAATGCTCAAAAACACTAATATCCTTTTCCATAATCTCTAAACGGTGAAACTGACTGGATATGGAAATTTCCAAGGAATTTTCCTCAAATGATTCATCGACTAACCAAAATCCATATGATTTATCACCAAACAATAGCAAACAGAAATAACAATGAGGATCATCGCTTACATTTCGAACGAGGAATTTTCCTACTTTTTCTTCAGAAAGCAAAGCAAGTTTAAAGTCCATTGAATCTCCAAGTTCTTTTTGATAATATTCCTTCAAAAATTTCACAACGTTAATCAACAAACTTTCTTCTTCTTTAGTAGAAATCTTCTTTACTAATATATCCATTGTTAACCCCCTCTTCCAATTCATAGAATCATAAAGACTATGGCTATATCTAGTTTACAAGGTTTTTTGAAAAAATCAATCAAATAAACTATTACAAAAGTAACGAACACTATCTGCTGTTATATTTTTGATATTTTTTACTTGAAATAACAGATAAATATGAAAATGTTTTTTTTAGACACTAAATTTCATATATGAAATCAACTAACATTATTACGAATTTGGAAGTCTCATCACCGATAAACTATAGTATAGAGATAGATTGGGGCAAAGATACAGATCGATTCTTTAAGTTAGAAATATTCAATCTGCCATCATATTCAAACAAAATCCCATCTAATGATGTTGTAGATATTGGAAATGGACACTTAGTTGGTTTTATGCCACAACTTGCTATCGGTTTGGGAACAGGTCGTCTTGCACTACCCTCTGTCTCCTCGGAGAATAAAACAATACTTCTGCACTTTACCAGCGAATTCTTAGAGGAAATGGATAATGCTGATCTCCTACTCCTACAAAAAAGAATTTCTTCAACTTTGAATTCTATTAATTCCAAACTGTCATTAGATGAATACTATTTAGAGAAATTGGAAGTTCCAAAGTAAAGGGACCGATCTTTTATTTATGAAAAGTCATTAGAATATTAGATTATTTTTCTAATATATAAAGAGTGCTTTTTATTATCATTTTTCATCGGAGCTAGCCTAAGCCCAAATAAATATCCTCCAAAACTTGCTGATGCAATATATTCAGATTTAATCTGAATCAGTTTAATATTCATTATCTCACCATTCGAATCCTTTAATTGAAGGTGTGGATTTTCTAGTGGTTTACCCACACTAATAAAATTCTTTGTAACCTCATTTCCATTTGGGATCAACCCAACAAGGTAAGTTACTTCCGCATCAATTAGTCTATATTCATAAGAATCATTTAAAATCATTCAATTTCCTCTTTAAAAGTTAGTAATAGAATTAAAAACCATTTTCATCGAGGCGATCGATTAAATGAAAAAAATATTTTCCCTATCCTACTAACTTAAAAGGAGAAACTAAAATGGAATTAAAGGGAAATAAAAAATACAATAAGAATGAAGTAAAGATGAGCATAAAGGAGGTAGCTAATATCTTGCAAGTTACACCAGAAGCTATTAGAAAGCATTTAAGAGTCAACTATCCTGGTTTTATGATAAATGGCATACAAAGTTTATTAACAGATGAAATGGTCACCGAAATTAGAAAATGTATGCTACCTTCAACCAGAGTTGAAGGTGTTTATACCGAGCAAGAAATACAAAACATGATTAAAATTGTTTTGGAATGGTATACACAGAAAATATATGAACTTGAGAAGAGAATTGCTCAACCTACTCCCTTCGATGATTATCAAGGGAATTTTTCTTTCTCGGCAGTTGCAAAAATTTTGGATATTGGTAAGGGAAGAAATGATTTCATAGCACTACTAAGAGAAATGAAAATTTTAATGAAACAGAGCCAATTTAATGAGCCTTACCAAATCTATATAGATCAAAAATATTTTGTCGTCATATGTTTCATAAACGATAACATTAATAGACTAATGCCAGTCACATACGTTACTCCGAAAGGTTTAGAGTGGCTATATAAATTGTTCAATAAGAAAGGAAATATTCCAATTATATCTAGCGATACATTTCAAAATCAGGAAGAAAGAACAAATTGCTGATAGATAATAAGTTGGATTATTTTTTTGCAACCTTAGTTTAACTTGAAATTATAGATTATTTAAAAGCTGTCAACTCGCTACTCTATTAATTTTGGAATACTATTATTCTTTAAAAGCCTTGAGTAGATACGATCCACTAAGTAGAGAAATTCGGGATTATTCTTCAATTCCATCAATTTTTCTTCAAAACTGATTTGTTCGAGGACTGGATGCAATGATTTAATATTTCTATAATCGCAGAGCATGACACTATTTTATGTATAGTAATTATATGTATAGTAATTTTAATGCCTTACAATTAAAATCCTACCATTTTTTTTGATCGCATCAAAAATACTGCAAAATAGAAAAAAGAACGTCAGAAATACTTACTTAAAAAGATTTAATTTACCACCAATTTGATACGAACCAAAATTAGGTTTACTTGATAGCTTTATTCGGTGGAATTCCTCCATGAATAAAATCTATTCCATTTATACACCGACTGATTGCGAAATATGTCATATCATTGAAGACACTGATCCACTCTGCAACGTAAGGTTCGTTTGCTTTAAAATAGCGGATGAAAATAAATTGATGACTAACGCTCAATTAAAAAAACATCTCAAGAAAAATCTAAGTATTAAAGTATGTTTCAAGTGTTCAACATACCTATCGAATATTTGTTCAGAGAAAAACAGTATCCCTATTAATTTCAGATACAAGGGATGAAGAGCTAGACCAGTTTGCTCATTTGCACATATTGAAATATTTCCGCAAAAAAAGTGTCCGTTAATTTACAATCGTGCTAAAACTTAAAAATAATCTAAAAGCCTATTCTCCAAACTACCTGTAACTTTAACAATAAATTCTTGTTAATTAAATCATACACTAACACGTATTTCATTTTCTATTTCAATTGCTTTATGAACAAAGTGCCTTTCTGTTAATTGCTGAGTTACTCGATCGTAAACAGCTATCTTCTTCAAAGGGTCTCTAATGGTAATTAAAAGGCAGAAAGGCAAAGATAGTTGACTCTGAGTCTTTGCATATTTAACTTCAACATAATTTCTAAATAATGAATCTAATCTTAAATACCAATTGTTTTTTGATGATAACAAAGTCGCTTTACTTCCTTCTGTCATTTCACTCAAATTAACAATAAATTTTTTAACTGGGTGAAATTTAAAATCCTGTTCTACTAGTTCAGTCTCTCTTTTTCCAATCGTTTTTTGCTTTTTACTATAGCAGTCAGCCACAAGAATATTTCGACCGCCTTCTCGACCTATAGGATTTATAACATTCCTCTTTGAAGTATCTCTTGCTGTCAAATTTTCATAGGTTCCAAATTTTACTGAAAGGTCAGATTGTATATATTCCATACCTTGATTCACAGCTAATAAAGGTTTAGTGTATGCAGTAATTATTACTTGACCATAGTAAAAACCTTGATCATCTACTAAACTATCAGGAAAGGGAAATTCCAGAATTTCAAGGAACTGTCCTTTATTCAACTCATCCTGGTAGATGAGTGTAATTTCATGAGGATCATTGTAAAGTATATCATCTACCTCTCCAGGCATTCCGAATCCATACTCGTATAATTTTCTTGTCGAATCAAGATTTATGGAAGGATGACAATTGGCAGTGTGTATAACTAGCGATTTTAACAATAAATCATTAAATGAATTTGATAAAGTATGGTTTAGGTTAGCTAATCTGCAAGCGATTCTCGGTGCTGAATAACTTGTTCCGACTGATGATCTAATTTGTCCATTTAATCCAAATGACTTAACTCCATTAATTACTAAATTACTCTTAGAATTTTTGTATGCATTTCCTCCAAAATCGACTAATTCAGGTTTAGTAATGTAGCCAGGTCCTGGTCCAATTCTACTGAATGGAGACCGATGATAGGCTTTTGAAATATCATAGATTCCTTGGGTGTGAGCAATTGATCCTACCACAAGCGAGCGAACAGATTCAGATGGTTCAGAAATTCGACTCTCAGTTGCTTTTTTATCAAAATTATTACAATTGCCTGCCGATTTGACTATTATAACATTGTAGGTATCTTGAATTTCATCTAACGCCATTGCAAAGTCGGAAAATTTTCTTCGGTGGCTAGTGCTTTCTTTGCCCATCGACATGTTCCAAATTTTTATTCTATCAGCATATTTGGAGATAACATCCCTTATGTTATCTAAAAACTCATCTTCACTCAATTTATTTCTTTCCTGATCGGGATATACTGCTGCATCAAATATGTTACAACCGCTTCCTTTTCCATCAGGCGTACCAAACAATTCCTCTCTGTACGCAATAATTCCAGCACAGAAAGTTCCATGTTGTTTATTTAAATCTTCATTGGGATAAGGAGAATAAGAATCTATAACCCATGGCTTTAAAAAATCATTAAGCGATACTCCCGAATCCAGCAATCCAACCGTAGGATAATTTTGATCTGCATTTGGTAATTTAATATCTATATCCTGCTCTTCTCCTGAAGATTGAAAATCTAGATCAATGGAAGGCATTGATTCAATTGAAAGAATTCCTTCTAATTTTATTAATTTTAAAAATGAACTTTCGGATACATTTTCCAGCCGAAATATATTTAGTTCCTTCGTATACATTTTCTTAATTATTTTTATTTCGTTTGACTTGCAAAATTCTATTAATTTACTTTCGACAAACTCATTATCTGCGATATCTTTATACTTTAGTAGCTTTACTTTTTTGATAGATGAATCCCTTGAATCGATTCCTATAAAAGGCTCATAGCCCTTAATTTCCTCAATGGCAGAAATTACTTTTTTATTTAATTCAAGATTATTGAGTCGTAAGGATACCAATCCGAGATGGTCATTATTATCTAGACTAAATAGCACTTCATTGTCAGATTTAATTTCCAATATTTTTGCTTGATTATAAGAATTCGCAAAAATTGTCTCAATATCTTTTCGATGACTTTTTGCAAGAGCTTTAGGATTAACAGAAACATCAATTACTATAGGTAAATCAGATTGCTCACTTATATATTTCTTACTAACTTGATCTAATGAAATTCGTAATGCATTTGATCTATTTTTAAGTTCTTCTCCACCTAATAACCATTTTGGATTATTTGAATTACCTCCACCTTCCGTTTTTCTATCATCTTTCTCACGTTTATAAAAAATTCTTATCGGTAAATTTTTCTTTGATTGATCCATACTCTTTTTCCACTCTATAAAATAATCTTTCTTACTTGCCTAAGTGAAATATTTAGAATTTGACAAATATTTTCTTGAGGTACAAAGTTTTCGTGCAAGAACTTGACTATTGATTCTAAATCATGATTTTTGAGTCGAGAGCTAACATATAAATCATAAAGAAAATCAGAATAATCTAGAGATTTCTTATTTCTAATTACACAACGTTTTATGGCGTTATGGCATAAGTTACGAATTTCTGCTGGAGATAAATCAACTGTAAGCTCGGAGATTCTTGAAATTTTCTTTTGATTGCCTAGAATATCATTCGGAAATTTTTTTAGAAATAAATTTAATAATTCAATTCGTTCTTCTGCATTAGGAAGACCAAGATAAATCTGGGTAGAAAAACGTCTCCATATCGCTCTGTCAAGAAGTTCCTGATGGTTAGTTGCGGCTATTAATATGCCGTTCTCGGAAAAGTCATCAATGTTTTGGATCAAACTATTTACGACTCTCTTTAACTCTCCCAATTCCTGAGAGTCATTTCTTGCTTTTGCAATCGCATCAAATTCATCTAAGAATAAAATACAAGGATTTTGTTTGGCAAAACTAAAAATCCGATTTATATTCTTAGATGTGCTACCCAAAAGTGATGATATAGTTGAATCAAGCCGTAATGTCATCAAAGGTAAACCTAACTCATCTGATATCTGTTTAGCTAGAGAAGTTTTACCACAGCCTGGGGGACCATATAGAAGTAAAGATTGATTTATGGATAGATTATACTTTTGTATCTCTTCCTGTTTCTTTATAAAATTAAGAAAATCAGCAACCTTACTTTTTATAGTCGAAGACAATATAAATTCATTTCCAGTTTTCTTATTTGAAGACAATTTCAACATTTCAAACCTAGACTCATTGTCTACTGGGAGTGACAATAAATCATCTAAAACAATAGAACCCTTCCCTTGGACATTGAGACACTCTTCAATTCTCTTCGCAAATTTTTCATCACCATTTTTTCTTTCATTTAAGGCTAATTGCTTAGCAAACTTCATTACTTTTGATTTGTCTTTTTCAAGAGCACCCTCAATTATTTTAAGAATTTCGGTTTTCATATTTTCAACTCTATATCATATACGAAATATTTCTATCATTTTCTTTCAATATTCTACCATATTTCAGTTTTTTTTACCATTTATGGTACTTTTTATCACGTTTCTGATCATTTTTATTACAATTACACAGAATTAAAAACAAAAATTGTAACTAATTCCCCAAGCCACTTATTCTTCTTTCTTTATTATCTGGAAATTATGTAAGAAAATCGCTCAAATTGAGCAAAATGAGTTCGATTCTTGAAAAAACAATTAACATGTATTAAATGTTGTTTTGGCTAATTGTTTAAAATCTTTACTATTAGCCTAAACTATTTTTTAAAAAGATTCCATCTTTATGTCTTTATTTTTTTCCTTAAAAAGAGAGAAGTAATTTGGTGGTTTATATGATTTCTCATTTTTCGGTATCTATTTTTTAAAAGATGTATTATCTTAATTAACTTAGCAGGTTCTATTTCAATGCAAAATTACTCAATTTCTTCCCTTTACAGTCAATCTTACAGAAAGACTCTAAACTTGTTAAAAAATTCCATATCTCTCAATACTAATACGCACAAATCAACAGATTTTGCCACAAAACCTAACAC
>JAPZRK010000115.1 GCA_027531445.1 Leptospira sp. | reverse complement strand
CTTGGAATCGATTTGGCTGTCTACGAAGGTGGTGCGAGTAAGGCGATGTCCAAAATACAAGAAAAACGTTCCCTTGGTTTGAAGTTTGAGAAAGAAGCCATTCGCGACAGAGAATATGCAAATTCAGCTGTATTTTATCGTGGTCTACAATCTTTGCTGGAATACAAACTTCGTCTCGAACAAATTTCTAAGACAGAAACAAGATTTCAATCTGGATACCAGCTAGCAAATAAATCAAATCCTGTTGGGTATTCTGGATACCTCGCTTTGAAATCCTTAAAAAATAGATTGGTATCGATGGACAAAGAAACAGATGTTTTGTTGTCAGATTTCAAACAAAATCTATCTGTCCTTTCTGGTATTGAGGTGCAAGAGATCGTTTCAAAAGACGAAGAACTGTTTTCATTTGTGGAACGGTACCTGCCAAAAACTGGCGAACAAAGTTATAGTAATTTAACGAAGGCGTTAGGTGTTTACACTGAAGGTGAAACTTTGAAATCTGATGTAGAGATGACAAAGTTCCTTCCGAGAGTAGGAGTCTATTCAGAGGCAAATGCGTACAGTGGAAGTCGAAGTACCCAAGCAGCTTACAATGCAGGTTTTTATGTTCAGATGAATTTATATAACCCGAAAGATATGGGCTCCGTTGAGGAGGCTAATTTGCAAGCAGATGCGATGCGTAAGAAATTGGAAGAAGCAAAAAACAAAGAAGATGCGATTTATAAAAATCTAAGCAATCAAGAAATCGCACTTAAAGAGAGTTATCTTTTAATGAAGGAATCTCTAAAAAATCAGGAAGAACAAGTGATTTATATGCAAAGGTTGTTTCAATCGGGTGCGGTGAATGCAATCCAATTCGCAGAAGTTTTAAACAGATCTGCCGACATTGCAAGGAACCTTTTAGATGTCGAAATGAACTATTTGAAGGTTCGATCTGAATTTCATTTACTACAAAGAGGAGCCAAAAATGAATCCCAACTTACAAATTAAAAGAGGATTCGCAGGCAGGTTGGCTGAGATGTTTATGTTTTCTCAGTTAACTCCTGTCATAGCGATTGGAAGTTTGATTATTGGAGTTTTTTCTGTTTTCCTTACTCCTAAGGAAGAGGAGCCACAAATTAGTGTTCCAATGATTGATATCCAACTTGCCGCGCCTGGGTTTTCTCCAGAAGAGACGGAGCGAAAAGTCATTGAAGTCGTAGAACGAGCGATATGGGGACTGGAAGGAGTCGAGTACGTTTACTCTACAAGTAAATGGCATGGAGGTCTCATCACCGTTCGGTTCAAAGTTGGGGAACCGATTGAACCCTCTCTCGTAAAAATCCACCACAAGCTTATGGAAGCCAGACAGCAGCTTCCAAAGAATGTCTTGGAACCCAAGGTTAAATCCTTTTCTATTGATGATGTACCCTTTCTTACCTTATCATTTAGCTCAGATGTATTAGATGATTATACTTTACGAACGAAAGTGGCACCTTTGGCACGCGAGTTATCATCAACTCCCGATTTAGCAAGTGTAGAGCTTTTAGGTGGAAGAAAAAAAGTAATTCGGGTGATTGTAAATCCGTCTGATATGTCCAGATATGGAGTTACTTTGCTCGAAGTGGCAAATTCCCTGCAATCAAACGATGCTTTTTTACCCGCCGGTAAAAATTGGTCCAAAGAAAAAGTAATGGATGTAGAAGTCGGTGGTCAGATCAAAACCATCTTAGAAGTTCAAAAGTTGCCGATTGTCCAACGTGGTGGTCGTGTGATACGGCTTATGGACATTGCAAAAATTGAAGAAGGTCCGGAAGAACGTATGAAGTCTTCTTTCCTTTTTGATAAAGAAATCGGTGGTGGGAAACGAAATGCTGTCTCCATTGTCTTTGCAAAAAGAAAAGGAACCAACGTCGTTACTCTTGCAGAAGATTTATTAGCTAGAGCAAAAATCTTTCAATCTGAATTACCTAAAGAAATCCAGCTTTCAGTCGTTCGAAATTATGGTAGCACTGCCGCAGATAAATCACATGAACTCATTGAGCATTTGATGATTGCGACACTTTCTGTAACGATCCTCATCGCACTTTGGATGGGATGGAGAGCATCTCTAGTTGTTGCGATCGCGATTCCAGTAACACTTGCGCTAACGCTTGCCATCTATTACTTTATGGGTTATACCTTAAATCGTGTCACTTTGTTCGCTTTGATATTTTCCATCGGAATATTGGTAGATGATGCCATTGTTGTCGTCGAAAACATTGAACGACACCTTTTGGAAAATCCACATTTAGGGATCGTAAAAGCAACGTTACAAGGTGTTTCAGAAGTAGGCAATCCCACGATTCTCGCGACCTTCACTGTTATCGCCGCGATTTTGCCCATGGCATTTGTGAGGGGACTTATGGGCCCATATATGAAGCCGATCCCAGTGGGTGCAAGTCTTGCGATGATCCTTTCGCTCTTCGTTGCCTTTATCATCACACCATGGGCTTCTGTTCGTCTTCTCAAACATTCACATAAAGAATCAGATGCCAATCCCTCGAATGTTCCTCCAGATGAAGAGAAAGTATCCAAACTCGATCAGATTTATATCAAGTTTACAGGATGGCTGTTATCGACTAAAAAAAATGCGAGTGTCTTTGGACTGATCACGGTGGGACTCTTACTTCTGTCGATGGGATTTGTTGCTCTCAAACTTGTAAAGGTGAAGATGTTGCCATTTGACAACAAAGAAGAATTCCAAGTTTTGATAGATTATCCAACGACTACTTCTATGGACCAAAGTTTGGCAAAAACGGAAACATTGATCGCCGAACTTTTGAAAAATGAAAACATCGTCAAAGTTCAGGTATATGCTGGAGAACCCACTCCATTTTCCTTTTCTGGAATGGTAAAACATTCTTTTTTAAGAAATTTAGAATCGATGAATGATCTACAAATCGTTCTAAAAAACAAATCGGATCGCAAAGAATCATCGCATGAAGTTATTGAATCTCTTCGTCCGCAAATCATTGAGTTTGGCAAAAAACACAATGCGATTACGAAGGTTTTGGAGATTCCACCAGGACCACCTGTTATGGCAACAATGGTCGCTGAAATCTATGGTCCCAACGCCGAGGAAAGGATGAAAGTAGCCGAAGAAATCCATGCGATTTTCGCCGCAGAACCGAGTGTCGTTGATTTGGATACAAGTCTTCGAAATGGAAGGCCCAAACTCATCTATCCAATCAGCTACGACAAAGCTGGAACGTTTGGAGTTCGTTCCTTATCTCTTGCAGGCACTGGACATTACCTCTTTTCTGAATCTCCTCTTGTCAGCATTGCGACATCAGTGGAACCAGAAGAGGTCACGATCAATCTTTCTGTGGAACAATCTTACCGATCTTCCAACAATCCATTCCAAGGCCAAAATTTGATGTCCATGGAAACTGGTGTCATCCCGTCATCACTTGTCATTGGAACACCTCGGATCGAAGAAGATAGAGCCTTATTCCGTAAGAATCTCAAGCCAGTCTCTTATGTGATGAGTGAACTTTCTGGTGCTGAGGAAGCTCCCGTCTATGGAATGTTAAAGATTGCACCAAAAATCAAATATGAAACCCAAACTGCAGATGTGCCGTGGAATACAACAAAGCCAGTTGTCAAATGGGATGGAGAATGGTTTATCACCTATGAAGTATTCCGAGATCTAGGCGGAGCGTTCGCAGTTGTGATGGTGTTAATTTACATTTTAGTGCTTGGATGGTTTCGTAGTTATACGGTGCCGCTCATCATCATGGCTCCGATTCCTATTTCCCTTATTGGAATATTGCCTGGTCACTTCATTATGGGTGCTTACTTTACGGCGACATCCATGATTGGATTCATCGCGGGAGCGGGGATCATCGTCCGAAATTCCATCATACTCGTAGATTTTATCGAGGCAGAAATCGAGAAGGGTGTGGATGTAAAAACGGCAGTGATCCATGCAGGTGTAGTGAGATTTCGACCGATGTTGCTTACCGCCTCCGCTGTAATTGTGGGCTCCTTCATTATGTTGTTTGATCCCATCTTCCAAGGTCTTGCCGTTTCATTAATGTTTGGTGAAATTGCGGCGACGATACTCAGCCGATTCGCAGTGCCTGTGTTGTATTATTGGTTTGTTGGCAATGCTAGAAAAAGAGAATTGCTACGTGGTGGGGAAGTCCATCTACTAGAACATACTTAAAAAAAAAAGGTCAGCAAACGCTGACCTTTTGAAACCTTCACGAAGGAAGATCCTTTTTATCTGTTACCTTCTGATTTGATCTCGCCATGGTCTTTGTAGAGACCAGTCGCTGTAAGTGACGGTGCTCTTAAGTGGCCAGAATATTGAGTGTAAGTTACATTGGAGTTGAATGGCCAAATCCCTTCGCTTTGTGTGAGTGAAGTTTGGCATTTGTTAAGACCACCTGCTTTGTTGTAACCACAAGAAGAGTGATATGCGACCGCATAATCGTCTTCACCTGGAAGGATCGCAGATGCTCCGATCAAACCTTTGTATCCAGGAACATGAAATACGGTTACACCACCAGTGTTGTTATGGTTGAAAGCGCCTCGTGCAGTACCCACGATAAGTGCTTTGTCCATTGCATTTCCACCAAAACCGAATGAGATTCCATTAAGTGCAGATGCAAGCTCAGATCCACCAGATGCCGCCGCTAGTGCAGTTACTTTTGTGATTCCAAATCCTTTGGACGATGCAGTTCCGCCTAAGCTTGCTAGCCAAAATTCAATGGCATAACAACCAGCAGAGTGGCATACGATTTTACAAGTTTTGCCGCTTTTGCAATTATTAGTGAGTGCAGTTGTGATGTTTGTTTGAGCTCTTGAAGCTCCGTAAGTTCTTGGATCGGTTGTTCCGTCATAACCAACGAAGATTTTGCTTCCAGCTACACTGCTAGTTGAAGTTCCCCAGTAATTGTTCACATCTGTAGTGCCAACGCCATTATGGTTCTTGTCTGATTTTCCGTGAATGAAAACGGTGTGGGTTTGGGCACTGATCCCCGCTGTAAAAAGCAGTGCTACGATTCCTGTGAGTATGCTACGCATCTTGGTTCTCCTGAATTGGTTCTTATAAAATGAGACGAAAATGTTTCAAATGTGTCAACACAGAATAAAAAAAGGCGAAACAAATTTTTGAGACCCGAAATTCTTAGGGATACTGCCAAATACTGGCATTCTGGGCACATCCAGCTCACTCAGGAGCTGGACCGCGCTTTCCACTCCCATCTTTGCTCCGCAAAGGATGTCCGTTACAATCGCTTGTGCAGTAGTGAAAATTGGATCGATTTTTTTAAAATAGCAAGATTCGGGTTTTGGTTCTTTCAAAGATGAGTATACTGGAATCTATGAAAGAGGACCAAAGAAAGAATTTCGATAGAATAGAAACTGCCATTCATTACATCCAAACTCACTTTCAAGAACAGCCAAATTTGGATGTGCTTGCCGAACAGTTGCAACTCAGTCCCTTTCATTTCCAGAGACTCTTTAGCGAGTGGGCGGGAGTCAGTCCAAAGAAATTCTTACAATTTACAACGCTTGCGTTTGCGAAGAAAAGATTGAAAGAAGAAAGAGCAACATTATTGGATACAGCTTTTGATTCTGGTCTTTCTGGAACGAGTCGATTGCACGATTTGTTCGTTAAGATCGAGGGGATGACTCCAGGTGAATACAAAAATGGTGGTGAACAACTTAACATCCATTTTGAGATAACAGATAGTATGTTTGGCAGAATTCTTTGTGCTTCGACAGAGAAAGGCATTTGTCATTTAACCTTTTCAGATACTGATGATGAAACAGCGATTCGTGATATGAAGCTTCTTTTTCCAAATGCAAAATACAACCAGTCAATCAGTCCACACCAAGAAAGCGTATTGGATCTATTTCTCAAGCAAAGGTCACATCTCAGTCAGATCAAGTTACATTTGAAGGGAACCCAATTCCAAATCAAGGTATGGGAGGCACTTTTAAAAATTCCCACAGGAAATTTGGCCTCTTATGGAAGTCTTGCAAAGTCAATGGACCAACCCAATGCTTCGCGTGCCGTTGGTTCTGCGATCGGCGACAATCCGATTGCCTATCTAATTCCATGCCACCGAGTCATTCGTTCGACTGGGGAATTTGGCCAATACCGTTGGGGTAGCAATCGAAAAATTGCAATGATCGGATGGGAAGCGAGTCAAATTGATTCCGGTAATTAGGGGAGTTTCTCTACGAATGAGAATCTCCAAACGATGGAAAAGTTGAAAAACTTCCATCCACGGATGTTTATTTTTCTTCGGGAAGTAAGTGGGTCAAGGGCATCCCTTTATTTTATTTGATTTAAAAAATCTTCTGTCACGATGTTCATATCATTGATGTCATTCGAGTGTAGCGTAAATAATACTTTCGCTGGTTTATTATTTTTAGAATAAAATCTAAAGTACGTCCTTTTAGGTAAAAAGATGATTTCATCTTCATTGAGGGTGACAATTTTACTGGATAAATCCAAAGTAAACGAGTTCTTCAATGCAACTAGCGTAATGTCCGATTTTTCTGAAACATAAAATGAATTTTCCTTACCTTGAACGGAATATATCTTCATTACACTATTAGAACCATTCACTAGGGTTAGCACCTTTTTTTCGGTGGATGGACTTTGAATAAAATCCGGTATACTGAAAATCTTAATTTTATTTTCAAATTGTACTGGATTAGATAAATCAGTATTACTTCGGTTACAATTTGATAAGGCTAGAAAGCATAAGAAAACAATAATTATGTTTGAACCATTTAAAAGTTTCATTTGTTGGTGTGTAATCTGAAGTAAGTTTATTGTAGTTTCCTCAATCAGAAGATCACTACAATAAACTTTTTAATCGTTGGGATCTTAATTTGTTATTTTGATATCCATTGGAGTGCAACTTACAGAATTTCCCGTAACTGTGCACTTGTCAATATCATGAAGAGCAAAGAAAACTACGAGAGTAGAGCGTGTCTTATAATAAACACCCTTCTCTGGTGAAGTAGCATCTTTATTCGCTGAACAATTCAATAAAAGCGTCAAAACAAGTAACGCAAATACACTGAAAACAATATTTAATCTTTTCATTATCTCAATCCCCTATTTTTCAGAACAAACAAGCTTTGAATCGCCTTGTAATTTGCATACCATAACAAATGAATCATTGACAGCATGCACAACGAATACCTTTTCATCCTTACTTTCAACCTGGCGGATTTGATAATAAGGTGCACAATTGAATACTATTAAAATTCCAATAGCAATTAAACCTAATTTTATATTTTTCATAATTTCCTCAATATTAGTTTTTTATAATCTCGAGCTTTTTACACTCTAACTCTGTTCCTTTATCTTGGCAGGAAAGAATATCCCGTGACTGATAGAATGGAAGTGATAAAATACTAGTAACGTAAATCTTTCCGTCGTTCGCCTTAACAATACCATTGTAAGTTCTGCAATTTGATACTGCTAAAAGCATTAGAGCAGACACAAGAAAAAATATTCTTTTCAATAATCTATTCATAATTATCTCCTTAATTTTATTTGAAAAGACTTTAACAAAGGAGCCCCTAACGCAATTCTTTTTTTTACCTGTTAGTATTAAATTTACCATCACCACAAATGGTTCGCCTTTATTCTATGTCTTGCCCCCTAATCAAACTTAGAATCCCAATTTTCGTATTATAATGGTCTTTAAGTTGCATTAAATAAGAACATTTAATACAGGCATGGCGATAGCTGATTCAAGATGACCTATCGTTCACCCATTGAGTAGTGGTTAAGGGTTTTCCCTAACTCGCTGACTATGGTTTTGGGAGAGCGGTTTGGCTTATAGATAACACATCTAATAAAAAAGATAAAATCACCCGAAGCCTATACATGCTCCGAATAATATCAATTTCATTGATCGAACTTAGCTAACTTCCATTTGCAATATAACATCTCTCAAATCAAATATTCACTTTTTTTGTTCTAAATTGTAAAAAAAATTGTGAAGATGAAATCAAACTAGAATTATATGTTTTTAGGATCTGGTCGCGATAATTTTTTTAACTGGCTTTACTCAATGTGTTGACAGCATCGAACAATCGTTCGTTTATTTCCTGATCAATGATATAAATTTGTTTCATTTTTTGTTTTCCAATACATTTTTAAAAATATATTTATGAGATACATATTCGGAAAGGCCCAGTGGAGGGTGGGGAAATTTAATGCTGGATACGATGCTTTGCACACATTGGAGAAACACTTTATCTGTTTCGTCACTTTGGATGATCTCGATGTCTTTTGGTGTCCCATCCTCCAAAATTGTCCAATCTAACTCAATAAAAACCTGAGTGATCGACGGTTTTGATAAGAGTAGGTTTTTAAAACAAGCTTGCACTTGCAGATCTTTTTTTCGAAGCGTATTTTTTATTGCCACATCTTTGTAAGAATCTTTTGTTTTCCCTTCCTTACCGATGTTTTTTTCTCTCATTTGAATTAGAATTTCTTTTTGTAAATCTTGCTGTCTTTGGAGAATAAAAAAAAGCAACGAAAGCAAGATGACAATGAATGAGAAAAGAATCCAGATTATTTTCCTAGAAGTATCCGCCATTGACTTATCGTTTTTACTTAACCTATTTTATTAGAATATAATTTATAAAGAATTGATAGTATTTTTGTTTTTTCATATTCTCACTTCCTGACAAACACGTAAGCTGCCCCGGCATTCGAGGCCGAATTGTCAGAGCTTGCGGTTGAGCCATTAGTGATTGTATTCTGATTGCTATCTTCGAAACGTGCGCCAACTACAATCGTATCCCCACTGATGGATACAATTGATCCAAATTCATCATTTGCCTCTGCGCTTGGAGCTTTTATGTAAGCTTGTTGCGACCAATTTGTGCCCGATCGCACAAATACGTAGGCCGCCCCTGCATTCACGGTTGAATTGTCTCCACTCGCCGTGTTTCCATTGGTGATCGTGGTTTGGTTGGAGTCCTCGCGTGAAACTCCGACTACAAGGGTATCCCCACTGATGGATACAATTGATCCAAATAGGTCACCTGCCTCTGCATTAGGTGCCTTGATGTAGGCTTGTTGCGACCAAGTCGAGCCCGATCGCACAAATACATAGGCCGCCCCGGCATTCGAGGTCGAATTGTCACCACTCGCGGTGCTAGTGATCGTGGTTTGGTTGGAGTCCTCCCCAGAAGCTCCAGATACAAGTGTATCCCCACTGATGGATACGCTGGTTCCAAATTCATCATTTGCCTCCGCGTTGGGTGCCTTGATGTAGGCTTCTAGCGACCAAGTCGTGCCCGATCGCACAAATACATAGGCCGCCCCGGCATTTGCGACCGAATTGTCTCCGCTCGCGGTGCTAGTGATCGTGGTTTGGTTGGAGTCTTCCCCAAAAGCTCCAACTACAATCGTATCCCCACTGAAAGATACACTTGATCCAAAGAAATCAAGTGTATCTGCATTAGGTGCCTTGATGTAGGCTTCTTGTGACCAATTCGTTGGTGCGGGTGTAGAACTCGGATTGGAGTTAGTCGTGCCTGGATTGGATAGAACGAATTGAGAAGACACGCCACATAGTGGAGTTTTATCTCCGACGAGCCCCTGTAAAATTGATGTCCTTTGAAAACTTTCTGCGGATGGATCACAAAGATTTTCCAAGTCGGGAGGCTTGCAGGTAAGGCTATATAACATAAATGTTAAAATCAACCCTAGTCTACAAATTCTTCGTTCAAAATCAATTTCATTATCCAAACTTACGTCATTTCCAATTGCCATACAACATCACGCATACTAACTGTTAACTTTGTTCCTTCCGGAATTGATTAACAAAATTTCCTATATGCTGAAGATTTTGATTCACCGTATTTTAGAAAACTAAAATATAGAAAATTTAAGATATAGCACGTGTATACTATGTTAATGTGTAGTTACATTGTAATACGAATGTAAAACATTAAAATTAAATTGACCGCACTTTAATCAAAGTGCTGAAGATACAATCAATTGTTATAGTTTTAAAGAAAGTTAGAAAGAAATTTAACTGGCTTTACTTAATGTGCTGACCGCATCGAACAATCGTTCGTTTATTTCCTGATCAATGATATAAATCACCCTTTGTGAACTTGCCGCCTGAGAGGCAAGGTCAATAATCGCTCTACGGCGATCCATTCTTACTTCATTGGCATCAAAATCTGCGATTTTATACTTATAACCTTTTTTAAAAATAGGTTTGATCGTACAAATCCTTTGGACTTTGGGACGAGTCTGGTAATGTTCAACTTCCAAAACCTTACAAATATCAAAATGAACTTGTTTCTCTGAATCAATGGATGCGGTAATGATGAGACTACCTACGTTGATTATGTTTTCGTTATTTGTTAGGCTTGCGCCAACGTAATCGATAAGGTGTCTTATATTTTTATTGCTATAGGAAAAGAAAGAATCATTCAAAATCGTTTTTAATGCCATCGAAGAAGAAAATGCCTTTCTCCAGGGTTGGTCGGAGGTAAGGGATGCATACTCACTAGCCAATGAGAGGATGGCAATATCTTCTTCAAACTGAGCATTTGAATTCTGACTTTCCTGAATTCGAAGTTGGGATTCAATGTCTGAAACAATCCGTGCCTTAGAAACATCTTTTGTAAACTTGTCTCTTACAGACATTAAACGAGTAAATACAGATCTCTGATCTGGATAGTTATTATTGATTCCACTTCCTCGAAATGGTCTATGATGGTTTAAGATCAAGGTCCGAATGTCTGAACTGATTTCTTGAGCAGGCAGTGTCATCAAATAGCTGATAATCGGGTGCTGTTGAATGGAAACGTATTCCTCTTTAGAAAGTTTAGGATTTTCGGATACTTCTAATTTCGAATATCCCACATCAGCCAAGTAACTCGCCATCATGATCGAGAGGTGGTTTTTTTTATTCGGCTTATTGTCTTCATCTGTCCCGATCTTTCGCGTCCTGACTTTCATACCCATTGCCACGATAGTCCTCTTCGTTAGGAGTTCTGATTGGAGCGGAACTCCTGCAACACTTAGGATTTCTAAAATATTAAATAGTCCGGTTTCAAAATCAGGATTACTGATAAAATCATTCAAAATATCTCGAACAGAATGTTGTATCATGACTGCTTGTTCTGAGGAGAAGGCTTCTTTTTTTAATTCTTCGAGTAACGTAGCGGATTGTTTTGCAAAATCCAATGTCTTATCTTTGTTGAATAATTTAACAACGTTTTTTTCAGCCGGATTCTTCCCAGTTTGGGTATTGGATTTTTTTAATTCCGATATGTGGAAGTAAAGGCCTTGTAATTCAAATTTCAAAAGTTTTCCGAAATCCTCCTCCGTCGGAAGATTCTTTTTTGGCATTACGACTTGTCCGTTTTTGTTATATAGATCAAAGGGAATTCTTTTGTTTTGGCGAAAGCTGTTTAGCGATTCCTCACTCAACTCGAATTTAGCCAGATGATCGATTGATATTCTGTCGTTCGGATTCAAATACTCCCCCCTATACCCATTCCATTTATGAATTGACGTCTACTTTGCGTCGAATCTTACAAAGAAGCCCGGAAAATAAATTTATTTTTGTAAATTGGTGAGAAAAATACAATTCTCAGTTGTTATAGGCGGTTTTTGGGTAAATAAACTTTTTATGTGGTTGGATTAACTACGAATTTGCGGAATAATTCGACCTTCCTTATCGTTCTTCTTTATTGAAATGCTACTTTAAAATTCCATCTAACAACGATTATCGAATATATGCAATTGTCAAATAAATTGATAAATTCAGATGAAAGGGACATCCTTCATCGAAAATCAATTAAAAATCCAAAGTTCCACATTCAATATATCTTAAGTAAAGAAATTTACAGATTGAATCCATTTTATTTTTTTTTCAAACAAAAGATTCGGAAATAGTTTTTAAAAAATATATAGTTAATATGCAATGTTAATAGGCGATTACATTGATAGAGATGTTGATTCGAGCAAATCTTCAAAAATAGAAACAAAGTGTGTAAACATTAATCATCCGAAACAATCAAATCATCATTCTGTTTTTGAATAAAATTTTTTATGAAGAAGTGGAAATCCCTTAAAATACAAAAGGATTACAAAAAAGGCATAGAAAGTATACGCGTATAAATGAATTTTTTAAAATCGATAAAATAAGAAATCATGTATATAGATGATTACATTTATTTCGACAAAAAATTTACTGATCTTTCATTTGTTTTCGTCAAAATAATGTGTCTGGAAATTTTACTGAAATCTTTGAACAATTATTGAATGCTCCATGAATAAAATTTTTGAAAAATATTCCTACCATCATGGCAATTTAAAGGAGGCCCTAATTCACTCTGCACAAATCATTTTGCTTGAAGAAGGTGATAAGGAACTAAGCATGAGAAAAATAGCGAAATTTGCTAATGTTTCTGCTGCAGCTCCTTATCGGCATTTTGAAGACCTGGATCATCTGATTTATGAACTTGTTGAAAGGGGTTATAAAAAACTGACTGAAAATGTGGCAAGTGTTAAGCGTAAAAACATAGGATATCCGCTCGTACAACTGAAAAAAGCAGGCATCGCTTATGTGAAATTTGCTTTTGCCAATCAAAACTTATATAAACTTATGTTTGAATATGAGTTTCCTAAAAATTCCATTTACAAGAGTGTAAACGAACTGCAGAGAGAACCATACTCAATAATATGCGATTTGATCAGAGAATGTAGAAATGACGGTATGATCAATGCTAGAAGTGCAAAGAAAGCCGCATTCACTGCCTGGATCCTTATACATGGATTTGTTCTTTTAATTTTTGGTAATCAATCATTTCTGAAAAGGCTTAGAAAGAGAGACCTGAGCAGAATAATCCAAGACCAATTGGAGTTTTGGTACAAAGGAATAAAAAAACAGGACTGATTTGTTTAGAAAGATTTTAGATTTCAGAAGAATAATTTTACCTATTCAATTAATACTGCATAAAATCAATAAATTATGTACTAATATTCATTACGCGAAATATTGTATCTTGGAAAAAAAACTTCCTATGGTAACATACTTTATTGAAAGAAAATGCGATTTAAATTATTTTTATTGACTCAAATATATATATACACGTACATATTATTAATATGATTAAACAATTAATCCTAACTGCACTAGTATTGACCTCATCCTTTCATTTGAATGCGGAAGATAAGAGTTCCTCATCCAAATCAAATTATATAGATTTAAGATTGGGAGCTGTCCAAATAGAAAACAAAAATCAACCTGTAGGAGTTTTGTCTTACGACAGAATCTTGGGTGAATCTTTTCTTATCGGTTTGAACGCTCAATACATACGCATTCAATCGGAAAACGACGAAAAACGCTTTGGCATCACACAGTCTTCTGAAATTTCAATTGCTACTGCTACTTTATCATTGGGCTACCAATTCAGTTTAGGACAGAGTTGGAAACCTTACATACGGATATTAGGTGGTGGAGGCCAGTGGCAAGGTTTCAGAAGAGAAGCCGATGTTTGGCAATATGGAGCAGGCATAGGAACGAGATATTTTTTTACGGAAAGTATCTACTTGAACTTGGAGCTTTCTGGAAGCCGTTATCAATACAGAGAAGATAGCAAGATACAGACGGATGCACCCCAACTCAATCTTGGTATCGGTTACCATTTTTAATGAACAAGAAAAAGTAATTTTTGGGGAAAAATTTGTAGGTCGAAAATCAATTTTTCCCACTCTTTCTGACTTACAAATTTCATGAAATAATTTTCTAAAAAAATAAAGACGGGACCCCTGTATACTATGTTATACGAGTATTAACAAAATTTAGAAAATTAATACGCAATGAATGAATCATTTGCTAGTCGCTGAATTTCTAAGCATGCAAAGAGTAAAGATGAAGCTGCTAATTCTCTATTAAACGAAAGTGTGACGACGCACTTACGATGGAATTAGTCGTGTTACTTTTGCTTATTTTTTGGAAGTTTTGAGTCAATAAGCTTAAGAAAATTTTCCATATAATCAAAGTATTTTGGATTTGGGTCAAGTTTAAACGAATTCATAGCTCCTTCATACAACATAAGAATCTCCTCACTAATTACCCTTGAATCGTTTTCTGACATATTGTAATTATGTATAAAATAATGTACGAATGGTTTTTTTAGATTTTCAAACGCGGCCTGATTCCGTTCTTGAATTTCTTTTGTATTTATAGGTAAATTAACAAGTGGACAACCTTGTGGATATAATTTTGAAATTTTTTTCTTTGTTATTTTGACCCAGGCTTGAGAAAAGTCTAAAAAAGTCGGATGTTTTAATAAGACTTTATTACAGAGATTCAAAAGAATTTCTTCTATTTGTTCAATATACAATACACCCAATTCGGTTTTTGATGAAAAATGTATATAGAAAGATTTTTTAAACGTTCCGGAATGTTTTAAAATTTCATTAATTCCAGTCTCAGTATAGCCATTTCTATAAAATAAATCCATCGCAGAATTTAGTATTTTATCTCTTGGGGAAACGAAATTTTCCATACTCAATTTTTTTTTGGTAGACTAATCTGTCCACCAGATTTTACGGTCTACTTAATGGTAGACCGATTTGTACACCACATTAAAGGAATTACCAAAAAACAAATAAGAGCAGGATATTTATGAACAAAACGAATTTAAAGATCAAATTAAAACTAAGTATCATTATGATCTTGTGTGCGCAGTCTTTGTTTTCTCAGAGTGCCGAGTGGAAGGAAGCAAAGAAAAAAAATGGGATTACTGTCTTTACCAGGGAATACAAAGGTTCGGATGTTGAAGAATACTTAGGCAAGGTTGAATTGGATGCCAGTCTATCACAAATTGTGAGTTTGCTTACTGATCCAGTAGCATGTGATTATATATACCATAGCTGTTTGGAGATGACGGTTCTTTCAAGTTCCAATCAGAAGTCAATTGTGTACATACGAACTGGAGCTCCATGGCCAGTAGCGAACAGGGATGTTGTCACTGAACGTACAATGAACCAAAATCCAAAATCAAAAGTGGTTAACTTGAGATTTCAAAAAACGGATGCTATAATGAAAGCTTCACCAGCCGGAGTAGTGAGAACGGAATCATTGTATTCGAACTGGCGCATCATACCCGTTAGTTCTGGAAAAGTATTGATTGAGTATCAAGCTCATTTTGAACCAGGAGGTTCCGTTCCTAAATCAATTCTAAATCTGGTCATTACAAATACTCCATTTAATTCCTTGGCTAATATCAAAAAGGCTGTCGATGAAGGTAAATTCAAAGATACTAAATTAGAATGGATCAGTGAATTTGAATAGGTTCTGTTTAGATTAATTTTTGATAGGAATAAAAAAATATTCACGCCAATTAAATTCAATGAAAATTTATGAATAAAAAAATCGAAATCAAAGCGGCTGACGATCAAAAGTTATGTTGTACTTTTTTTGCTGGTCAGAGTGAGACTGAAGTAACAAAAGTCATAATCATTCAATCTGCCGTCGGTGTCAAAAGAGGGTTTTATAGTCCGTTAGCTGGATTTCTATCTAAAAACGGATATCATGTTTATACTATGGATTATAGGGGTATTGGCGATTCTGGAGATCCTTCTGAAATTGAAGACGGAATTCACACCTGGGGCACCTTAGATTTACGAGCAATTCATGAATATGTTGAGGCAAATCATCCAAGTATGGATTTGCATATCATCGGACATAGCGGCGGTGGCTGGCTTCTGGGATATGTTCGGCCGCCAAAAAATCTTAAGTCGTTAGTACTATTGAATGTCGGTGATGGTTATTTCAATGCGTTTCCATTTCCAGCAAATCTAACAATGTATTTAAATTGGAAAGTGCATTTGCCTAGAGAAGTGAAGAAACATGGCTTATTACTAACAAGTAGATATTACTATGGAGCTCCGCTTCCAAAAAATATTGCATTAGAATGGGCAGAAATGGGTTTACTTAAAGGATTTTTAGAAAATCCATCACTCAATCCTAAGGGAAAGTTTTTAAAATCATATAATATTAGAAAATTATCAGTAAGCTTTTCTGATGATAAAGTCATACCTCTTAAACCGATTAAATCGATGATGAAAAAATTTGATAATAACTTAGAACATTTTCATTTGCATCCAAAGGATATCAATGAGAAAGAAATGGGCCATTTTGGAATCTTGAAACCCAATCAAAAGAACAACTTATGGCCGCGAATTCTTGTTTGGCTGGAAGGAAATAGTTTCTAGGAGTTTACTCTGATTAAACTAACAGGAATAAGATAATTTAGCTTTTGGAGAAGTATATGAGTAACTTTATTAAAACAGAAAATCGAGAAGGTGTTTTGCTCATTGGTATTAACCGACCAGAGGCACGTAATTTGATTACTAATGGATATTGCAATGTTTGAAAAAAAAATAACTACCGAGTATTATGATTTAGATTGGAACCGTCATGTAAATTCTAGAACTTATGAAAAATTTGCTTACGCTTCCAGGATGCAGATATTGAAAGACTTCGGTTATCCTATATCCAAGATGTTGAATCAAGAGGATAAATGGATTTCGCTTTCTAGCAAAGTTAGATTCCTATCCCAGCAGTTTGAAAATTCAATTCTAACTGTTAAGACTGCACTGAATCGCGACAAAAGAGATCAGCTTCATTTTTATCACCATATTCAGGATAGCAACGGTATACCGGTGTGCAATGTTTGGAATGTGTCTGCTTTAGCGAATAGTAATGGAGATTTTGTATCTATTGATTCAGTTTTGACTACAGAGGATAAAGATAAATTGTTTGATGTTAAGTTAGATGAAAGAAATCCAAGCTGGAACACTTTGTCGCATAATTACGATATACCTTTTACTGATATGAATGGTTTTTGGAATCTTCCAACGGAATCGATCTGGAAAATATTCGAAGAAGGCAGGTTTCTTTTTTTTAATGAAGTATTAGATTTGGGTTTGATAAAGAAAATTGACACAAGCACATTTTTCATGGGCGGTGAAATTGAAATGATCGAACTCCCGAAACCTGGAACGAAAGTGATTATTCATAGTTGGATTGACTCAGTCGAAAAAATAAGATTTTACTTTCGCCAAGATATTGTTTCGCAAGATGGTAAAATATTGGTCAGAATGAGGGACGAACAGTTGTTTGTCGCTCTTTCCACGAGTCGACCTCGTAAAGCTCCGAAAGAGGTTTTAGAACAAATTGGTAAGTATATCAGGTCGCAATAGTTTACTTCGATTTGAAAAACGAGTCGAGATATAGTTAAGTGGGAGAATAGTTTGGCTTCATTTCCTTTAACACATTTAATTTAATATTAAAAACAAAACACTTTTGATTTTAGCTTTAAACTTTTGAGAGAGGATGTGAAATGTTGGATACAAAATACTAGACAGAAAGATTGGAGAAGTATATGAGTAACTTTATTAAAACAGAAAATCGCGAAGGTGTTTTGCTCATTGGAATTAACCGACCAGAGGCACGTAACGCATTTACATGGGATATGTTTATCGCTTTAAGCAAAGCCTACGGAGAATTAGAATCTGATTCAACTGCGAAAGTGGGTTTGCTTTATGCGGAAGGAAAACATTTTACGCTGGGACTAGATTTAGCGGAAGTTAGTGAAAGAATGAAAGTCGAACGTGGTTTTCCTCTATATCCAGGTGCGCCAGATCCCCATGATTTAGATATCCAAGCTCCAAAACGTACAAAGCCACTCATCTTTGCGGCCCAGGGATTTTGTTTTACCCTAGGTATAGATCTTTTGCTTTCGTCTGATGTGCGATTTGCGGCAAGCAACGCCATTTTTTCCCAGTTTGAGGTGGGTCGAGGGCTCATGCCTTTAGGAGGTTCTACCCTACGATTTCCAAAGGTTTCGGGTAAGGCCAATGCTTTACGTTATATGTTAACAGGAGATCAATTTGATGCGAATGAAGCTTTTAGGCTAGGGCTTATTCAGGGTATTTTTCCAACGCGAGAATTATTTGATCAAAGTTACGCGTATGCACTTCGAATTGCAAAGCATTCAGCACCATTGGCTGTGCGCGAAATGCTTGCGGCGATTCGATTTTCAGAGGGGGACAAAGATAAAATTTCTCAAGATATTCTGAATCGTGGATTAGTCCTATTAGAGTCAGAGGACTTTGACGAAGGAGTTCGTTCCTTTGTAGAAAAACGTGAGCCGAAATTCAAAGGGAAATAAACTTTTTGAAGTACAGACGGATGCACCCCAACTCAATCTTGGTATCGGTTACCATTTTTAATGAACAAGAATCATTTCAATCCCTTGTACCAAACATTTACAAACGTTTGGTACAACTTTTGATGAGGTCCCCATGGAAACTCACTCACAGTAACAAGAGAATGCGACACGCCTTGCACAAGCATCACCATGGAACGAAGTATATCCATTTCAGATATATCCTTTCCGATTTTCATTGTTTGTTTTTCCCAAGAGATGACAAGAAGCATTTTTTCTAAATAAGATTGTATCAAAGGTGAATCTACAAAAAATCCATCATTTTGTTCATCTTCCAGGTAATCTGGAAGGAGGTAGACAATCTTATATTTATCTGGATTTTTCAGCCAAAATTCAATGTTTCCGATAACTATTTTTTTGATCCGAGAGTCTTTTTCAGGCTTACTCAAATCCATGTGCTTTTCTATGGAACGGATCAAAACTTCAAAGATATCAATCCAGAGATGATGCAATAATGCTCTTTTGTTTTTAAAATAACGGTAAAAGACCATTGGAGAGTATTCTAATTCTGCCATCAGAGTCCGGATCGATAACGCCTCGTATCCCTTTTTTAAGACTGTTTTTCTAGCGACGGCCAAAATTTGAGACCGCACCAAAAGATCTTTATCTTTAGGGACGATAATTTGTGTTTTGGAGGAACGTTTTCCTCCAAGTGATTTGTTTTGCTGTTTCTTCTGCACTCATCGGACAGAGAGCATTCTTCGGTCACATTTTCAAGGAGAATTTAAAAAACGGGAAAACAGTTCGTCGGGGATCTTTCTTGGGCTCATCTTACTTGGTGAAACAGCGAGCATCGTCTCTTTCACGGTCAGAAACGGTCTCATGTCATTCTCTTGGAAAAATAACTGTTGCAATGTGCAGGATATCTTTTTGAAGTCCGAGATAAAGGCTTTTACTTGGATGGGATGTCCAGGTCTCATTTGTAATGATTGGCTCAATTGACTTTCCGTTGTGAAAAAAATGCAATCGAGTTCCTTTGCTCCTTCCAATGTAAGTCCCATACCTTCACTGAACAGCCATCGGACTTCTTCAACTAATTTAAAAAGTTGATGTAAAGGATAGTGATTGAAACCATTCCGATCTGATAAATTTGGCCTTAGCGAAAATTCTAATATTTTACTTTCAATTTTTGGAATCTGTTCTTCCGTCATTGAATGATTGTGAGAAGATCTTTGCACATAATATAGGATTAATTCTTTATCCTTTGTATCAAATTGTTCCAATGAATCCTTTCGTATTAACTTTGCCGCTAACTCACCACTTTCCATATCAAATATCGCATGATTCCATTCTAGCATTTCGTCGTGATTCAAAAAGCAAGTGGTCTCTAATTTTAAAATATCGTTCCAATTCCTTTGTTTTTGAAATTGAAAATGGGAAAACTTATGAACTAAAGCAATTTGATTCTTAATGAGTTTTTTGATGTCAATACCCAAAATGGAGAGGATTTGCATTCGGGCATCCTCTGCAAAAAATTCATACCTAGAACCATTTACATGTTGGTTGTAGTCGATATCTCCGATCCTGGTAACATAATGATTCGTATATGGCTTTGTTAAATCTGTCATGGTCCATTCCTCTAGTTAAATTTTTGATCAAAAAATTTCGATATCGATTCATCCTAAACAAAATGGCTTCTTCATTTCCCATCTTTATTATTTTTCCAGACAAACAGACTCAAAACAAAGGGAGGTAGTATATTCAAAACTAGCTCCAAAGGAATCGAGTGATTCCCATGGTGTCGCAACAGAATCCAAATATGAAATAATGCATGCAGATTTAAAAAAAGGAGGCCCGCCCATTGTAAAGAATGCCTTGCTCTCTTAATAAAATGGGAGAGGCCCAAAAGAATTCCAGATGATAAAAAAGCAAGTCCTCCGTCCTTTATAAAATGTTCGCTAAACGGACCATAGATGTATCCAAGTGTTTCATAAAAGGTATGGCTTTCAAAAAAGAGAATCAAGCCTGTTAAAGTGTAAAGAATGCCAGGTAGTAACATCATGCAGTTTTTTTATCCTTACTTTTTGAGAGAACATACAATCCCGATATCAAATATATTATAAATAAAACGGGAGTTACCGTAAAAATTACATTTGGCGTTCCCCTCAGAATATGTAACAGAGGTAAAATTAATGTAACTATTAGATTCGGAATCAGAAAAGCAATCCAAGCTCGTTTTTTGCCCAAACGTTGAAGGAGATATTCTAAAATCAATGTATAAACAAATGAATTGATGAGTGTAAAGCTTCCTTGAGTGATCGCCGCTTTCTTTGCTCCTTCCAAACCTTTATTTGAATTCGCAAAATATGCCCACGAACTCCAAAGACTCGTAAAGAGAAATGCACTGAGTAAACTTCTTAGAAATATTTTCATACCAATTCTTCCTTTAAAAAATCTGATAAACGCATGCTAAATGCCATAATTGTGAAACTAGGATCAACGGAGGGTCCTGTAGGAAAGACTGACGAGTCAGAGATATACAAATTTTTGAAACCATGCACTTTGTGGCGGTAATCTACAACGGAAGTCTTGGAATCTTTTCCCATACGACAGCCACCAAAGGGATGTGGAGCTGCCATCAATAAAGAATGCGGAGTTAATTTTAAATTATCAAGTTTCGTAATTTCATTTAAAGAGTTTAACTCAATGCCGGTTACTGTTGGGACAAGAACCTTTTTTGCTCCAACTTTGAAATTGATGATGATTTGTTTCTTTATTAGATCTAACATTTGTTTTCTTGTGTTAGGTCCATCTGGCGGAGTCACAACTCTATTTTTATCTTCAATTTTTATGTTGCCAAGTTCGCCTGTTAAATCATCAATCCAACCGATGGTTCCACCTACTTGATTGAACAATCTCATCCATTCAAAATGTTTCTCTCCCACAAATGGAATCATTGACGCGAAAGTTCCTGGTTGGAGTTGATTTGCCATTAACATATAACCACCTTCTACATACTGGTTCTTCGAGTCGAATCGGGCGGTTCTGAATTCATCAACACCAAAAGCGGCAGGTATGTTTCTATACGTAAACATATTCTCATCAAAGATTGCATGGACCATGGGAGAGGCGTTCATTCCAAAAAATTCGCCTAAGACTGGTAATTCCTTTTTCCATCCCTGTTTGAGAAGGAAGGCGGAGCTATGAAATCCACCAGCCGCAACTATGAATTTATCTGCAAAGACTTCAATGGTCTTCCCTGACTTTCTGCCTTTTTCGCGATCAATAACGAGCCCCTTCAAAGACCTGATGGACTTTTCCGTCGAGGAGTCATTTATATGAAATAGGTCAGCTTCCAGATCCGCGTAGACACGCCCACCTAAGTTCATAAAGTCTTCAATATGGGTTACTAGTTGAGATTGTTTTGCGCCAAAAGCACACCCTTGCATGCAATGCCCAGATTTTTGGCAATTTTTGCGTGCTTGAGGAACAGGGTGACCCGACCAAGATAAAGCTTTTGCACCTGACTTCATTTTCAAGTTCATTGCATTATAATATTCTTTTTTAGGTTCATGTACACTTAGCCTGGTTTCAAGCAGATCCCAGTAAGGCGATAGATCAGCCAAAGTGTGGTATTTAATTCCAAAATTGTTCTCCCAAAGTTCCAATCTATCTTTTGGGGTTCGGTAACTGTCTGCCCAGTAGTGCACAGAGGCTCCACCCACATTATTTCCCGAAACTAAATTCGCTTGGTACTGCTGGTCCATCTGCAGATTTCTTTCAGCAGATACTTTCGCCGCCATATTCAATTCCCAGTTATCGAAGCTTGAGGTTGGGTAATGGCCACCTTTTTCTAAAATGATTGTATCAACACCTGCGCTTTGCAACTCACGTGCGAGTGTGGCGCCACCACATCCGGAACCGATGATGCACACTTTTGTTCGAATCAATTGTGTCTCTGAATAGTCTTTCCATTCGAATAAATTTTTCATTTAAGATTCCATCTGTTTCTTGTAATAAGCACGTGATTCAGAAATTTTTTGTGGGAATGAACCAAAAGGCCCATCATATTTGATGTCCTTCCATGGTTCTTTTTGGCCATAATGAATGAGATAACATAACATACGCACACTTGAGAATGCGGCTCGAACAGATAAAGAACCACTCTTCAGACCATTTTCAATGCACTCTAATGCATCTCGTGTGTCTAACTTAGAAAAGGAAGACCAATAACCCAAAAGCCATGGGTAAAATTCTACAAGGAGAATTCCGCTATAGAATTCTGATTGGATAGATTCATTTACAAAATAAAGCTCTTCGTCTATCCGTTGTATGACTATCTTTTTGTGTGCATCATTTCCGCTAAATGTCTGGGGCAATATCGCAGACAAATATGCCAACAAAACCTCTGACTGATTCTTTGATAGAAATAAGGTCCTTACTGTTCTCCCCACAAATGGGCTGAATACAAAGTAAACTCCTAAAGCACCCAACGAGCCTAGGAGAAACTTTTTCCTTTTTATTGGTTGCGATTTCATAAAAGTCGATTCAAAACTATACGCGTATATTTTGCAAGTAAAAAAAAGATAAACTTGAAACTGAAATTTGATTCCGATTAACCATAAAGAACTCGAATTAGTTTTCTGAAAAAATTCATTTTCTTTAAGGAATAGGGATACCACCAGATCTCGGGAATTCTTACAAGGCCACTCTCTTTAACACCTCCAAAGGGAAGATCAGCGATAAGGTAATTGGTCAAACAATCATTGATACAAACACCGCCAGCATCTATCAACTTTGCAAATTTAAGTGCTTTTGATACATCATTTGTCCAGATAGATGCGTTTAAGCCATATTCAGAATCATTTGCCAGACTTATGGCTTCCTGATCAGTATCGAATGTCATTACAGAAATCTCAGTCCCGAATGTTTCCTCCCGCATAATCAACATTTCATGAGAAACATTAGTCATAACTGTTGGTTCGAAATATTTTGAGCCAGCGTGGATTGTTTTCCCTCCATGGAAGACTTCTCCGCTTTTTTTATTGCACACGATAGAGTCCGTTGGATTCTTTTGGCATTTGATTCAATTCGTTTTTTAAGGCTTTTAAAAATGCATCTTTCGCTTTTTCGTGCACATAGACTCGCTTCCCATAATGGGCATTCTGTAACTCACTTGCATACTCAAGCTACATCCCAGTCCCCGACGTCCCGTTCTGGGACTCAGGGTCGCCTACGTCGTAAAGTCTAGTTAATTAAGTGAAAATAGCTTAAATTTTTTCGTTAATATAAGAAAAGCTATCTAATAAGAATCCTTTTTAGAGGTCTCCTAATGCAACTCGTAATTTTATTAGCAGCTTTAATAGAGCCTCTTGATCCTTCTCAGGAAATTTTTGAAGAAATAATTTAAAGTTTGTAATAAGTTTTTCAGGAAGAACGGGCTCCAATTTCTCCCCACTAGAAGTTATACTCAATAGTATTTCTCTCTTATCATCAGGACTTTCTTTTTTTTTTACCCATCCATTTTTGATTAAGCGCCCAACCATCCGAGATACACTCGGAGGATCCTGTAATGTAACCGCAGCAATCGCTGTCTGTGTAGTTGTCTTTTTCTCCCAAATATGAACCATTGCTTGCCACTGTTCTGGTGTAATATTATAATCTCTTAAACATCTAATTAATTCTCTTCTAAAAAGTAGAGTGACTCTTGATAAATTGAATCCAAGTTGCTTATCTAATTCGATTTTCATAACATTACTGAAACAAATAAAGTCACAGTATGTCACGAAAAAAATAAAAAAAGAAAAAAACTTGCTTGCACAAGTAATATAATTTATATTACTTGTCTAAACAACTATCTGGAGATTACATGAAAAAATATTTTATTTTTCTAACCATAATCGGCTTTGCTAGCTTACAAACTTTGCACGCAACGGATGTTTTTAGCAAAATGAGTGCAGAAAAAATATGCGTAGCCTATGAAACAACCAAAGGAATGTTTTTTGTTACGAATGTAAACGTTATAGGAATTAATTGCTCTGTAACAATAGAAAAATCTGAGAAGATGATCCGAATAATTATTCCTGTGTCCGAATTCGATTCTGGCTTAGCGAAGCGTGATTCTGAAGTATCATTTCTCCTTGGAGGCCCCTCTTTGGTTCCTATGAGGTATGAATTTTCTTTACCAAAAGATATCCAAAATTCTGCACGACCCATCATTAATGGAAACTTATATATCAAAGAAATCCCTAATTCAGTGATTCTAAATCTCTCCAAGAAAGAAAATGTAACCCAATTCCAATTTAATACAAAATTCTCTACCTTAGGCGTAAAGGTTAACTCTGTCGGACCAGGCGGAATAATCGCAAATCCAACAGACGATTTAATAATCTATGGTCAAGTTCCTAATAATCTTATATCTAAAAGTGAGAAATAGATTTATGAAAATTCAATTGGATAGGCAATCGCCGGAAGTATAGCAATTCGAATAATTTGTATTCTTCCGTTCTTTGATGATGCATCATTCCAATTCCTTGCCTTTGTATTTTTTAGGCTATTTTTAAAATTTGCTACGAAGTAGACCGTATAGTCAGAAAAAATATACGCGTATACATTTTAGAGATAAAAATTCCCTCTTCCTTACCAATGTCAAGATAAAATGATCAGGAGAGCCGCCATAAATTCGATGGTTCCATAGAAAACAGGTAATTTCGAGATACTTGCATCCATAATGGCGCTTATCATTCTTCCAAACGACATCCCCCCCAGAGCAAAGGAAACAGTCAGACAGACTCCATTGCGCAGTTCTGGAAGGAGCAAGGCGATGATCAATGCGATAGACATAAACAATCCAAATCCACCGTAAACTGCCCGTACTTCGTTCTTTCCGGCTATCGATAGACTATGGATGTCAAATTGTTTTGTAATAAACACTGGTTTGACAAATGCGCTTGCTCCCATCGCTCCAAAGAAGAAGCTTGCGAGCATTAAGATATAGTCGTTTCCAAGTGAGCGATTCAAAAAGAGGGTTTTTAAAAATTCTAATTCCATACAATCAGAATAAGCGAAGAACGATTTTAAAAATTGTATAAATATGCTATTTTCACTCTTTTTAGAAAAAAAATGAAAGTTGAATTTTTTATATTTATTTTGATACGATAGCAGATTTATACAATTTTCTTTAAACGATTTAAATTATAATTGATTCAAATGAAACAAAAGAAAAGGAGTTATGGAAATGAATGCAGTGCCTGATACTAAGCTTGCCAAAGAAGCGTTGCACATCGTAAAACATGCATTGAGTGAGAATATATTCAATCATTCCATGCGTGTTTTTTATTATGGAATAAATTATGGAAAACGAAAGGACATTCAATTCATTGAAGAGGAACTCTATTTGGTTTCTCTATTCCATGATCTAGGTTTTTATCATCCCTTTCAAATTAAGGGAAAACCATTTCAAATGGGATCCTCCATTGCTTTAAGGGATTTTTTGGTTAGAGATTCTAAAACTGATCCTAAAAGAATCAATGCGCTTATGGAAGCCATTGATTTTCATTTCCAATTCAAACCTCGGTGGGATAAGGGAGAAGTGGCTGGTTTGCTACAAACTGCTGCTCACATGGATGTTCTTGGAAAAAATAGCAATTCTATTGATCAGAACCAAAAGAAACTCATCTTAAAATCGTATCCAAAAAAGAGATTTTTTTTAGAATTCAATCTTTGTTTACTAAAAAGTTTTTCCAATGTAAATAGTGTCACAGGTCTATTATTTCCAGAAAGATGTTGTGATTCGACTCATTACCTAAAGGAGAATTGATTGTGATGGAACTTTTTTTCCGAATTACGCTTGTTATTTCAGCAATCATCAATTTGCTACCATTTATCCTAGCTTTTTTACCAGAAAAAATCGGAAAATCATATGGAATCGAATTGCCAAACATTAACTACGAATTGCTGATGAGGCATAGGGCAGTTTTGTTTGGAATTGTAGGCGGCCTTTTGCTATTTTCCGGCATAACAAAGAAATACTATCAGACTTCGACTACAATCGGCCTTGTCAGTATGCTTTCATTTATGATTCTTTACTTGATCATCGAAGGGGAATTTTCACCTGAACTAAAGAAAGTATTCATAATAGACTGTTTTGCCTCCATTCTTCTTGTATGTGGTTTTGTGGCATATTCCTTACAATGAAAAAAGAAAAGTATATTTATGTGGGAGACTTTCAAGTTGGATATTTAGGAAGGTTATCCAGTTTAGATTTGCATTCCCATGTAACATGGACTTTGTGTTTGCGGATCATGGGAGACTTTCAAGTAAACTTTAAAGGCAAATTGTATTCTGTTGATCAAGCAGCCATCATTCCTCCTAAGTTTAAACATTCCATTTATGCAGAGGATTCATTAATACTATTTCTTTTTTTTGAAAAACATAACAAATACTTTCGAAATTTGTACGGTGATAATGAAATACATTTGCTTAAGGATGAATTTTTAAGTCGGTATCAAAACGATTTTTTGGATCCAAATTCATTAAGCAAAGATCGATTGAAAGAAAGATTTGAAAGTCTGATGGAAAAGTTTCGACCGATTGAAAAACAAAAAATCCATATGGATGAAAAAATTCTCAACGTTCTCCAGATCTTGGATTCGTGGTCTAAGGATAGTGAACCTACCTTAAAGCAGTTGTCGTATAAAGTTCTAGTATCAGAATCTAGGTTGAGTCATCTCTTTTCTCAAGAGATGGGTGTTCCCATTTCTTCCTATAAAATATGGAAAAAGATTAAAAGACTGGCAGTCGCACTTCAATCAGGAAGCAACCTAACGGAAGCATCACAACATGCAGGTTTTTACGATTCCTCTCATTTTAATCGAGTATTTACTCAATTCTTTGGCATCAATCCGAAGAATGTATTCTTAGATGCAGTTGTGCATTGGATCACATAAAAAAAAAGGCCAGCGTTGCGGCTGACCTTTTTCAGGAGAAAATTAGGAAGAGATCTTAACCTTATCTCCATCCATCATTTGTAAGTTCGCTGTGGTTTTCGTAAAGTCCAGAAGAACCAACAGATGGTGCACGGAAGTGACCAGAGTACTGGCTGTATGTTTGGTTTCCACCAAATGGCCAGATACCTTCGTACTGTGTGAGTGGAGATTGGCATTTGTTGAGTCCACCAGTTCTGTTGTAACCGCATGAAGAGTGGTAAGCAACAGCATAGTCATCTTCACCAGGAAGGATTGCAGAAGCACCAAACATACCTTTGTATCCAGGGACATGAAAGATACTTACAGATGCAGTGTTGTTATGATTGAATGCACCACGTGCAGTTCCAACGATCAAAGCTTTGTCCATTGCATTTCCACCGAAACCAAACGTGATTCCGTTAAGTGCAGATGCGAGTTCAGATCCACCAGATGCCGCCGCTAGTGCAGTTACTTTTGTGATAGAGAATCCTCTAGAAGATGCAGTTCCACCTAAGTTTGACAACCAAAACTCAATCGCGTAACAACCAGCAGAGTGGCATACGATCTTACAAGATTTTCCGTTTTTACAGTAGTTTGTGAGACCAGTCGTGATGTTCGTTTGTGCACGAGAAGAACCGTAAGTTCTTGGGTCAGTCGTTCCATCGTATCCGATGAAGATTTTTGCGCCGCTTACTGTATTTGGATTGGATCCCCAGTAGTTGTTTACATCTGTAGTGCCAACGCCGTTGTGATTGGAACCAGATTTTCCGTGTATGAATACAGTGTAAGTTTGTGCACTAAGCGCCCCTGTAAACAGAAGTGTCAAAAGTGTGGTAAGAGTTTTAAGAATTGTTCGCTTTGTCATTTTTTTCTCCAATGATCGTTTCATATGTTGTGAAAGATTGGCAAAATTATGGCAAGAATTTTTTTACTCCTTTTCCCTAAAAAAAAGAAATAATTTTCCTAAATTTCTGTTGAAACTACCGGTATTTTATGCGAGAAACTTGGATTTTAATGCAAAGGGTAGGTCTAGATTCCATTGAAATCGATCAAAGAAGCAAGTGAACGTCTATTAGAATCCAAAAAGGAAATGCAAAAAGGCATTGTTGGACAGGAAGAACTCGTCGACGGGCTTTTTGTCGCTCTCATCAGCAATGGACATGTTTTGATTGAAGGCCTTCCCGGATTGGCAAAGACCAGAGCGGTCAACTTACTATCCCAAATCTGTAAAGTTGACTTCAGACGCATCCAGTTTACACCAGATTTGCTTCCCGCCGATATCGTCGGAACCCGCATTTTTAATGCCTCAAAAGGCACTTTCGAAAACCAATATGGACCGATTCTTGGAAATTTTATCCTGTCTGATGAAATTAACCGCGCTCCAGCAAAGGTACAGTCGGCTCTCCTCGAAGCGATGCAAGAAAGGCAAATCACTGTGGGCGATGAAACTCTCAAACTTCCAGCACCCTTTCTCGTTTTTGCGACACAAAACCCGATTGAACAAGAGGGAACCTACCCACTGCCAGAAGCTCAATTGGATCGCTTTTTGCTCAAACTGGTAGTTGGTTACCCCAAAAAAGAAGAAGAATTTCAAATCATAAAGATGGTCGTTTCTGAAGTCAAAGTTCCTGATTTGAATCCTATGTTTACTGCTGAAGAGATCGTTTCCCTCCAAGACCTCGCAAGAACCATACATCTCGAAGACAAATTAATGAGTTATATTGCGGACATTGTCCTTGCGACTCGGGATCCCGAATTCTTCAATCTATCGGAATTCAAACCATGGATTTTACACGGGGCATCACCGAGGGCTTCTCTTGCGCTTGCTCAGTCGGCGAGAGCCATTGCACTCATGAAAGGTAGAGATTTTGCGACAGCCGAAGATGTGCGCTCCATTGCGATGCCAATCCTACGACACCGAGTTGCCTTGAATTACATGGCCGAAGCAGAAGGTAAAAAATCTGAAGATGTGATCTCCAAAATTTTGGAGTCCATCAAGGCACCAGCGTAGAGAGCAACCGGCAAGTCATTTGGAAACATCTGCTTCATTAGACATTCTTAAAAAAGTGCACCTTTTGGAATTGATTTCCAAAAAAAATGCTACTTCCGTGTTAAACGGTCATTACATGACCGAAATACCAGGCAAGGGCACTGAGTTTAAAGAGGCGAGAAAGTATGTATCAGGAGAATCCATCCGTCTCATAGATTGGAATATGACCGCAAGGTTAGGTGAACCTTATGTCAAAATTTTTCAAGAAGAGAGAGAACGAAATATTTATATCGCCATTGATGTGAGTCCTTCCATGTACACGGGCTGGCAAGAACGTTCCAAAATTGAACATGCAGTTGAAATTGCTGCTACTCTTGCATATAGCACGGTAAAGACGGGAGATAGATTGGGTTATCTTTTTTTTCAAGATAAAGTTCTTGCTGAGGCAAGGGCAAAAACAGGCAAAAGTCAGCTCTACCAAATGATGGAGAGGCTCGTACATTTTCGAGACAATCCCACAAACTCAGGCAAAACTGACATTCGTTCGGTGATACATGCGTTACAGAAACGCAAAGGCCACAGATTTGTTGTATTTTTGATCTCTGACTTTATTGATTTAGATTTGCCTGATGATTTGCGTTATCTGGTTAGCCAACATGACTTAGCCTTGTTAAATGTATATGATCCGTTTGAATATTCAAGTTCAAAGTATCTGAGATTCCCAATGAAAGATCCTGAAAAAGAGCACTCTTCCTTTTACGGTAAAATGAGTGAATTCAAATCTCTAGAGAAACATGAAGAGCATCTCAAAGAAATTTCTACAAAGTACGGACTCAGTTGGCATTCATTTCCCACTAATATCGCCGCAAATCTAACTCTAGGGCATTTTTTTGCGAGGAAGCGGAGGATTTCTAACTAGTGGAACTTTCAAAACAATTGATTGATCCTCTATTGATTTTATCTGAGAGCGAAGTCTATTTTTTAAAGACTGTTGTCCCAATTCTTTTGGTTCTTCCTTGGGCACTGGCCGTGCTTTACTTTCTGATTCGATTTTTGGTTCGATGGATCGCTTCGCTAATGCCTAAACCAAAAGAGTTGTTTGAGACTACTTCCATTGCTCTGCCTCCAGCTCCCAAGATGGACGAACTTCCCCGACCAAAACTGAAAGATATTGAAACACTTGCACAAACAAACCCGCGATTGGCGATATTTGAGTTAAGTAGATATGTTAGAATGAATGGATTTGAAAAGAGTTATGAAATACTCTCATTGGAAGCCTTCCTTCAAGATACGGTTAAAAAATCAAAAAAAGCTAAAAGTTTAAACCTTCTTTCGACTGAAATGATAGCGAAGTTGCAAGCTCCGCATGACCTATATGCAAAAATTGTGCTATCTGCCTATCAAGTGCCAGAACCTACCACAGAAATTGTGATGGAGTATTTAAGTCAAGTTAGAGGCTTCAAAACCAAAGCAAAGGGGAAAAAACAATGAGTTTTGATTTTCCTTGGGTTTTGCTACTTCTCGGTTTTAACTATTGGGTTTATAAAAATGGCTTTCGTTCGATTTTAATTTCTTTTGCCCCAGTCGGTTTTATCCAGACAAAAGAAAATCAATCCAACAAGAAGGAAAAGTTGGTTCGCTACGCAGAACTTTTGTTATTCTCCAGTCTTGTTTTGGGCATTGCCAGTCCGAATCTATTGATTCCCAGAGAGTCCATTCAGATGGAAGGTATCGATCTTGCGATTACTCTTGATTTATCTGCAAGCATGCAGGCCGCAGATTTTCAACCCAACCGCCTCGAAGCGATGAAATCTCTTGTAAGTGAATACCTCGAAGAGATGAGAGGGAATCGAACGACAATCGTAGTGTTTAGTGGAGAGGTGTTCCTGCATTTTCCATTTACAAACAATAAATATGCACTGATGTCCGCAATCGACAGTATCCATTTTCAAACCATCAATCACAATTCAGCGGGAGGCACAAATATTGGTGATGCGATCCTTTTTTCAAAAAACGAATTGATGAAAGTGAAGGTAGAAAAAAGAGAACAAGCCATCGTTCTGATAACAGATGGCGAAAATACGGGAGGGCTCGATCCCAATTTGGCGGCAAAAGATGCATTAGTAAATGGGATTCATTTGTATATCGTTGGTTTGGCGGGAGAAAAGCCGGTTCCCGTTTTTGAAGAGGATGGAAGCCCTTATATAGGTGCAGATGGAAAACAACTTATCACCACTCTGAATGACACGAGTTTAAAACAAATTGCAGAGACAGGCGGAGGTGTGTATTACCGAGCAAAGGAAGGTGAGTCGTTAAAAGGTATATTAAAAGAAATTGGAGAATTAGAAAAATTACCTCTTGAAATGAAAAACGTAAATGAACGGGTTTCTCTTTCACTACCAATATCGTTTTTGATTTTGATTTCATTTATCATTTTTGTTTTTGGAACTGGCATGTGGATTCGGAGGCCAATACGGTAATGTCCTTCGAACGTCCCTTACTATTACTACTTTGTATCCCCACGTTAGCGCTATCTTTTTGGTTTGCCTACGTTCAGTTTGCGGCCCTTCGTGAGATCACAAAAATCATCCATCCATCCAAATGGAATACGTTAACCTCCTTTATCAAATTAAAACCCAATGGAAAGACCTCCTATAGATCATTTTGGTTTTTTACGTTACTTAGTAGTGCTTCATTTGTTTCTATAGTAATTAGTTTTGCGGGGCCATACTCGCAGTCTGATTCCGAATTCCAAACAAAACAAACATCAGTTTATCTTGTGTTTGATGGATCTTGGAGCATGGACGCGCCGGATTGTACAAAAATCGAGCAATATGAGTATATACCTACATTTCGATTTGCAGAAGCTAGATACCAAGCTATGAAACTCAATGAAACATTGGATGATGTCGCCTTAGGTGTGATGACCTTTGCCGGAGAGGCGGTCGAACATACACATCCGTCGAGTGACAAGGCTTGGATTCGACGAATTCTGTTTTCCGAAATGTCATCGCATAATACGTTTTATAGCGGCACAAATTATGAAGCCGTTTTTCAAAAATTGCTGAAGTCTTCAAAGTTTTTAGGCGAGGGTTTCCAAGTTGTGCTCTATTCGGATGGAGATGCATCGGAAGAAGAGAAAAATAAGGCAATGGAGAAAGTGGAAATGTTCGTGAGGCTAAAGATTCCAATTCATGTGATGGCAGTGGGTTCAGATGAAGGTGCTGAGATTGAACTGACGTTTGACACATTGGACTCAGTAGATTCAACTGGAGGAGGTAGTGGTGATGCCGCGGGTAAAACATATAAAAAATCAACGAACATTTCTGTTCAAAAAAGAAAGAGCATACCTGATTTTGTTTTTCTACAATCAATAGCAAACAAAACAGGAGGTACGTTTATTAGAATGAATGAAGGTTTTAGCACCGTAGGCACTCTCACGAATGCAATCCTGGCATCAAAAAACAAAGAACAAACCTTATTATGGGAATCCAGCGGAAAAAAAAGCTTAGCTTATTATTACTTTATATTGCCGTTTCTATTCTTTCTTTATGACTTTCTATGGATACGTAAGGCGGTTAAGTTTGAATTTAAATAATCGCAGTGATTTAGTAGAGTCGGATCTTTCTAAGTATTGGAAAAAAGGAAAGTACATTCTACTCATTTTATTTATACTTTTTCAAATTGGAATCTATACCTGCGCACAAAAAAGATTAAAACATCCATCAATTGTTCCCAATAAGCAAGGGATAGGTGAATACAATGGAGCGCAAATTAACGAGGCAAAGGAATCATTTTTAGAAAGTTCTTCGTTTGGATTTCGACAGGAGAGACCTTTGCTCAACTTAGCACTCTCCCATTTTAAGGCGAAGGAATATGAGGATGCGCACAACCTAACTGATTCTCTCGTTGGATCCAATCGTTTTTTTTGGGAAGCATATCATACAGATGGCCATATACTGTTTCAGTGGGGAAAAGAATCCTTGGATTCAAAATCATGCAATTATGACCAAACGCTCTTATTGTGGGAGTTTTCTAAAAAAAGGTTTTTGGGAAGTACCTTCCTTTCTTTTTTAAAATTCAATTTTTTAATGAGTAAGGAATCCTATGTTTTGTTAAATGATGTAACTAAAGCGATAGCGAGTTTACCAAGCTGGCAAGAACAATGCAAAAATCCACCCAAGAATTCTGGTGGTGGCGGCGGCGATTCGAATGGGGGAGGAAATTCTAGTGGAGGAGGAGATGAAAAAAAGGAAAGCAATGCCGATCAATCTAATGGCGAGGATAAAAGAAATTCAAAAAAAGAAAACAACTCGAAATCTGATGAAACAAAGGAAGATTCAAAGGACAAAGGTGATGTAAGTAAACAAGACATCAAAGAAAAGAAAGAAAAACTTGAAGCCGAAAGAAATGAAAAACAAAAGAATTCTCAGATTTCTGAGGATGAAAGCAAAACATTAGAGGAAGCAGGCGATAACCTAACACCAAAGGAAGAAGGTTTTTGGAATCGTAAATATTTCAGACACAAACAGGAAATTCCTATGATAACCAAACGAAGCATTTTAGAAGAATCAATGAAGAATGCTAAGCCATAATTAGGCGTTAGCGATAGGCAATTTCACTTTAAACACTGTTCTTCCTGGTTGACTTTCAACTTGTATTGATCCTTCGTGCGCTTCGATAATTTTTTTCACAATGGATAAACCGAGACCTGTTCCCATTCCCAATTCTTTTGTTGTAAAAAATGGTTCAAAAATATTTGGTAGATGTTCTTCTGAAATGCCGTGACCATTATCACTGATTGTTACATAAACGTATTTTCCTTCGATTTCAGATCGGATGTCAATGATTCCTTTGATGTTGGAAGTTGCTTGCAGGGCATTATAAATCAAATTGGTCCAGACTTGCGCTAGTTCGTCGGGATATCCGGAGATTAAAATCGAATCATTTACTTGAAAATCTATAATTGTACCTTGTTTCCAAATGCCAGAATACATTTTAAGAATTTCTTGAATTCCTCGATGTAATTTAAAAGTTGATTTATTCTCTTTGGGACCAGCATACGAGTAATGACGTAGAGCGAATACGATTTTGGATGCTCGTTCTACTGCTGTTTCTATGATGTTTAAATGAAATACAATTTGTCTTTTTTTGATCGCATTAACGAAGAATGACTTACCTTGTTCGTTTGAAAAATTCGCTTCATATTCAACGGGAATTGAATATATTCCCATATCATAACATATATCGCTTAGTTCAGCCGGGTCATCAAATCCAACTTTTTCGAAAAAATCAGCAAGTGCTCTCTTTTGTTTTATTTTGGAGATTGAACTATCTAAAGGAAAGATTGTCTCATTGAAAACTAATTTGTTAATGTCTAACTCAACGGGATTGATTTCATTTTGTTCATTACCTAAAACAAAACTTGAGTCATTTTTCAAATAGGATGCACTTGCTTTGATCGCGGCAAGTGGATTGTTGATTTCGTGTGCGACGCCAGCCGCAATTTTTCCTAAAGTAGACATGCGTTCTGAAATCAAAAGTTGAGATTGAGCATTTTCCAGCTCCAATAATTTTGCATGGAGTTCAACGGTTCGTTCTTGAATCAAATGCTCTAAATTTTCTTGTGAATCCTTTACGCGACCAATCAGATCATTGAAACTCGTTGTGATGACTCCAATTTCATCTTGAGTGGTAACTTTTAGCTGTAGATTCAGCTCTCCATTTTGCATCCGATGGATTCCATCCATAAGCCTGCTAAGAGGAGCAACAATGCTTCTTTTATGAAGAAGAGGATATAGAACCAGTACACTCACTATCGCTGTAAATAAAGTTGCAAGGAGAGCAATGACGACACTGTGGATTTTAATCCGATATTCTTTATAGGAAATTCCCATCAGATAGTGTCTGTTATTTGCGTTGAAATCGCCTGTCCAGAATACTCCATTCAAATTGGAAAATAGAGTTTCCGTTTTGAAAGACTCAAAACGTGGGATATGATTTGCAAAATTTTCAAAATCACTAAGCGGTCTTTGGAATTTATTGATTAAAAACTGATTCGATTCAAGATCAATAACTAGATCCGACTGATACACAATGGGATTGCGAATACCCTTCTCGAGCTGAGTTTTAACATAGTTTTTTTCTCTTTCTAAATCACTAATATAATCTGCTTTGTATTTGGAAAACAAAATGTTCGCAATAAAAGATAATGCTAGATACATAAGCGTTGCGTTAAATGTCATAATTTTGAATCCAACGCTTGAAGGGATGTTTTCTTGATTCAAAACATTTATGATAAGAAGTGTAATCGCAATAAAAGTAACATTGGTTAGCAAAAACAAATAGTTATCATTGCTCATTAATTTGAGATCAACCAAAATGTTTAGAAAAGCAAGTATGAAGATAGAAGCTGAAACAAAAAAGAAGTTCATAATATGCTTTTTTGTTCGAACATCTGCTATTTGATATTTGAAACCTAAAACGACAAAACAAGTGATGAGTTGCAAACAAACTGTAACCGCTACAGAAAGAATACTCACTTCGATGATTGGATTTTGTGAATATTGCATTGGAACAAAAAATTCCATATTTGTATCAAACTCAATTGGCCGGTAGAAAGATCCCCAGCCATTGAATACGGCGGCGAAAAAAGAAATGATCCAAGAGAGAGTGATAAAGAGTCGACTCGACTTTGGAAAATCATCTTTGCCAAAATGAAAACATGCAGAGAGTAAAGAGGTACCGAGGAGAAGGATGGCGGGATTTTTTAGAAATATAAAAACATGAGCAGTCCACATTCCCAAAAAGGAAGAGCAAATCGTCCAGGACACGCTCCAAGCGAATAAGGACAAAAGAAATAGTTGGTAGTCGAAGAAGGACTTTGGCAGTGTTTTCCTCTGCCAAAGAAAGTAAAAAAGCCCCATTCCAGTCAAAAGGGACAAACCAAAGTAATAAAAGCTATAAAAGTTAAAGTACATCGAATGCTCTATTTGTCCTCGTCCTAATGGAAAATGGGATAGTGACAACGATAAAATAGGAAATGGGTTGATGGTGCAGTGCACAAAATTGGCTGGACAATTGTGCGCCGCATAAAATAATGGTCGTATCGATTGTGCATCGCACAATGAGGTGAAAAAATGATACGCGAAAAATCCAACCAAGCTCTCAAAATCCTGTTTTTTCTTCTACTGACTTGCATTTCTCTATTTGAATCCTATGGAAAAACGAGCAGAGAAGCAGACCAAAGCCTCCAAAAGAATGAAATTCTCCGCATCGCTGACTATATTGGCAAACAACGTTCAGGACTACGACGTTCCGAGAGAGAAGAACTTGCGAGAGAGATCTACATTCACGCGTCTCTACTCAAGTTTCCCAAAAAATCGGAATTTGGAAAGGATCGTGAGATAGATAAAGTAGCCTTTCTTTTGGGAGTGATCCAAACAGAATCTCAATTCAAAAGAACTGCAAAGTCGCATAAAGGTGCGCTTGGGTTTATGCAAATTATGCCTGATACAGCCAAATGGCTGGCGAAATCAAAAGGAATTAGCTACCAAGATAAGCGGGATCTATTTAAGGCAGAAGTGAATCTCAAGATGGGAGTTCTTTATTTGAATGATTTGATGAAGGAAACTGGCTCTCCAAGAAATGCACTTCTTGCTTATAATGCAGGCCTTGGTGGGTTTCGTAAGTGGGGTGGACTTGCATCATATCCAAATTCGATCGCTGTTCATTATCATTCATGGAAAGAGTTCAAAGGAAGTGGAATTGTCTTTGAAGAACTTGCATACTTAAAGTCAGAATAAATTTTACTTTACAATCATTCGATTTGCTCCATCTTCTAAGCGTTTTACAACAAAGGTGGTTTAGAAATGGAGCTTCTTCGAAGATACGGTGTGTATCTCGCAATCGTTTTGTCTTTGGTTATTGTCATCGTTTATTTTGTCTTCAAGAATGGTTACGATTCAGAGACAGAACAAGGAAAAAGATCTAAACAGGACATCATGTCCAATTCAAACGATCCAACTAGCGGAAATTACTCGGGCGGGTATGACGGAAGTTCAGGCGGCGATATTTCAGAAGATGGAGCTACTCCAGCCATCTTACTAGAGCAATACGAAGAGTGGGCGCAATACCCTCCATATTCAAGACCGATGTCCATTTTAAATCATGATTTGGCGTTTCCATTTATCATCGAAAACTCTCCAGATTATCAACTCGATGAAAAAACAAAAGATGCAAATGGATACGTATGTCTCTTCCAACCTAAGACATGGGCGGTCGTCGGTAATAAGGATGTAATGTATGTTACGTTGGAATGCCGAGACAAAGCACGTAACAAGGTTAAAATTTCAATCGATTCTCACCAAGTATTTAGAGAATGGGAAGGTCAGAGATACGGAACGGTAAGTGCAGATGTCAACGACAATGGATCAGATGGAGATCAGGTAAGAGGAGACAATGTCTACACTTTCTCATGGAAACCAACAAAAGCAGATTGGGGTCAAATGTCACTTGTAGCAAATATAACATATGGTCCTGAAAGTCTCAAAACAACTGTTACTGCTAGCTTCTTTTCTTCTCCAACCAGTTCCGCCGAATTTAGTGGTGTTTTTTCAGATACATTGCAAGATGGTTCACTTATCGTTCGTGCAGTTGTAAATGTATTTCGAAAAGGAAAGTATCATTTAGAGGCGAACCTGAAAGACGAAAAAAATGGTGAATACATCGCCTATGCGATCTACGACGGTGATCTTAAAAGTGGCTCAAATGAAGTAGAATTTATCTTTTTTGGAAAGATTTTACGTGATAAAGATTTGGATGGGCCTTATCTTGCAACCTCGTTCCGTGGGCATCGAGTCAACCTACCCATAGATCCTGAATGGTACAACCAAGGCGAGGAAGGTTTACGAAAACTCCAAGCGGCAAAAACGACAGAGCCAGATAGAGAGCTCGTTTACCCTTATAAGGACGAATACAAAACAAAATTCTATAAAGTGGAATCATTCTCTACTGCCGCATGGGACTCCCAGGACAAACAAGAACGGATTCGTCAGCTCAAGTCTCTTTAATAAGGAATAAATATGATTGCCACCGTATTTTTAAATGCAGTAGCAAAGTTCAGAAAAAAACCCCTTCTATTCGGAGGGGTTTCTTTTTTACTTCTGCTTCCCGTGATTCTTCATTTTATTTTTTGGGGGCTCGTTGCACTCAATGCACCCAACTATACCTCTACCATCGAACATCCCTATCTAACTTCTAAGGTGACAGTGATTCGTGATGGAGCGGGTATTCCTCACATCGAAGGCGGAGACGCAAAGTCCGCCTACTTTGCGCTAGGCTATGTTATGGCGCAAGATCGACTCTTTCAGATGGAGCTCCAACGCCGCATCGGAAAAGGAGAGCTCACTTCTTTATTTGGCGATAAACTTTTAGAATCGGATAAATTTTTAAAAACACTTTTGCTCAAAAAAACCGCTGAAGAATATGTGAACGAAAAGTCCCATTTATACCCGGAAGCTTGGCAACAATTGGACTACTTCCTTGCTGGTGCAAATGCTTTTGTTGCAGAAGGAAAATACCCAATCGAGTTCACAATTTTAGGTATCAAACCAGAGCCCTTTACTCCCGTAGATGCGATTTCGTTTTTATTTTACATGGGATTTTCCTTTGCTGAAGGTATCAAATCGGATAGTTTGTACTCGATCTTAGAAGGTCAGTTAGTTGGAAGAATGGCATCAGAACTTTTTCCAAGGTATGATGCCGAAGTTGATCCTGTAACCATCATCGAATCTCAACCAGGCTCGCCAGCCATTAGCTTAAGAAGCAAGATTCAACCTCCCAATGATCGACTCACTCCTTATTCTACCCAGGGACAACGCGCACTTAGTTTAGCTCTTTATGAATCTCTGCAGCCAGTATTAAATGCAGTCTCCACTCTCACTCTTCCTATTGAACCTTTAGAAGGAAGCAATTCTTGGTTGATTGCTCCGTCAAGGTCCACCAGTGGTGGTGCCATTCTCGCCAATGATCCACACATTGCACTTTCCAATCCAGGTGCTTGGTATGAAGCTCATATTAAATTTCCAGGTTACGAAAATTACGGATATTTTCTCTCGATAGTTCCTTTCCCATTGATTGCACATAACAAAGAGAAGGCATGGGGTCTTACCATGTTAGAGCAAGACGATGTCAATTTGTATGCCGAAACAATTGAGGGTGATAAAATTCTCCAAAATGGAAAATGGGTTCCACTAGAGGTTTATCAAGATCAAATCACCTACAAAGACGGAAAAACATCTCCCTTCCAAGTACAAATTTCTTCACATGGACCCATATTCACTGAGCACATAAAGGGTTATACTGGTCGTCCGATTAGTTTGTATTGGGCCCACCACCACCTAAAAAATCCACTTCTCGATGTATTGTATAAGATGGGCAAATCCAACTCATTTCAAGAGTTAGATGATGCATCGTCATTGATTTCTGCGCCCGGCTTGAATTTTAGTTATGCGGATGCCAAGGGAAACATTGCATATTATTCTGTGGGCAGATTTCCGATTCTAAAATCAGGCAATCCTCGAAAAATTCTGGAAGGATCAACAGGAGAAAATGATGTAATCGGTTATGTGCCGAGTTCCCTTAATCCAAAACTTGTGAATCCTAAAAATGGAATTATCGCCACTGCCAACAATAAAGTCACATCAGGAAAGATACCAGGTCTCAATTCCGTAGAAGGCAATTGGCAACCGGCTGATCGCTTTTTAAGAATATCTTCTGTTTTGGGAAGGCAAGAAAAATGGTCGCTCGAAGAAATGGCCGCGTTTCAAAACGATACGTATTCTTCTTTTGCCCCGGAATACATTGAAAAAGCCCTTCCATATCTGGAAGGCGTAAAAACACCGAATGAAAAACGTGCTCTAGACCTTCTCAAAAAATGGGACTTTCAGCATGATACAGAATCTTTGGGTGCTTCTATTTATGAAGTTTTTTATTATCTAACTCTAAAAAATCTACTTCTTGATGAGTTAGGTGAAGAAAATTTTAGAACCTATGGAGACATCGCAGAATATTGGAATGCTTACCGCGCATTCATTCGAAATCCAAATTCTAGTTATTGGGATGATCAGCTAACGGTAGGTGTCATAGAAACGCAAGGTGATATTTTCCAAAGATCTTTCAAAGAAACTGTATCGTACCTCGAATCCAATGTTTCAAAATCTCCTTCGCTCTGGGCATGGAAGAATCTTTATCGAATCAAACATGTCCACCCATTAGGTGTTTTACCACTGCTCGGTAGTGTGTTCAACGTTGGGCCTATGCCCGCTCCAGGTGGATCCGAGGTCGTCAATAATTTGAAGTATAAGTTGATGAAGGAAGATTGGACGGCAATGGCTGGTCCATCAAAACGGCGGGTGATTGACTACGGAAGATTTGAAGATTCCGTAACCCAACTGCCTATAGGAAATAGTGGAAATTTAGGAAGCCCATATTATGGAAACTTGGTGAAAGACTATAATGAGGGTAAACATCGAAAGATTCTATTCAATGCAGATGCCTATGCCAATGGACTGAAAATGGAGTTTGTCCCCTCAAAGTAAAGTTTAGATCGGATTTTTATCTCTAGAAGTGGGATTTAATCCGATAGATTTCTTAGAATGTCTCCTGCTCGTGCTATACTTTTGCTTGCCTGCACTTTTTTCTTTGGAGGATTGTTTGGACAATCCCAAGAGGAGCAGTTGGCATTTGCGTTTCGGAGCCAAAATAGCCTAGAGCCCACACGAATGATCGTTGTGGGTGATGTCATCAGTGTGGAAAAGGCAAGTGACTTTGAAGCGGATAAAGTTGCGGCAGAGCTCGAAGTGGATACACGTCCTGATGCGGTTACGATCAAAATCCGTGATCCAAAGGGGATTCGCCCTGGACAAGTCCTATATCTTCTGGAAAAGAACCTAGATCATAAAACGTTTCGTGATGGCAACATTGTTGGGATGATCACTGTGAAATCCGTTTTTCAAACTACTTTTTTTGGATGGCAGGTTCGCGGAGAAGGGTACCTGCGACTCATCGAAGATCGACCGATGACGGTCGCACTTCCATTGGATACGACCAAGTATGAAGAAGCAGTCCTCGCCAAAAAGAAAGGCGATTACTTTGCCGCAAAAGGAAAAAATGAAGAAGCCATTCGAATGTATAAAAAGTCGATTTCTTTGGATCCAAAGTTTCCTGACACTCATTTTGCTTTAGGTAAAGTTCATATAAAAGACGGTGAGGGATATATCTCAGCAAAATATGAGTTCATGCAAGCTTGGAAAAATAGAGAACGATTCTCAAACAAACAAGAAAAGTTGCTATTTTATTTAGAATATATGAGATTTCTAATTGTCCTTCAGAAAACAGATTTAAATCCGTCTGAAGAGGATTTGGTGAAACTCTCTCAAATCGCAAAAGAAGCAAGGCTCATAAATGAAAAAAATTATGAAGTTTGGCTTTATAGTTTTGAAATAGCCTATCTTCAATCGCTTCGAACTAATTTAATTGCAGATGGAAAAACAGCTCGAATCCAAAAAGATGGATGGACGGCTGAAGCCGAATCTGCTCTAGAAAAAGCTTTGAAAATCCGGAAAGCAGATTTCTATATTCACAATCTTGCATGTGAATTCTTTAATTCAAAATGGAAAGAAATGCGCGGCACACCAAAAGAAAAAGAATACCGCGATAAACTTGTGGAACATGGCAAGGCAATGAAGCTATACAATACAGGCGAAACTAATATTTCTGTAGATCTATTAAAAGCGATTCATTTGGCAGAAAAAGAATCTGGTCTATTCTGAGAGTATTTTCATACTCTTTTCAAAAAGAAAATCTTCTAAATACAACATATCATCTGGCGCAGAGCTAAAGTAATTTACGCCTAAATGAAAGTGATCTCCACGATCTAAAAATCGGATGATCTCCCCTCTTACAATAAGTGTCCGCTCTTTTCTCAATGGGATAAACATCTTGATGATATTGTGACGTTTCAAATAATGAAACAATCGTTTGTCATGGATTTCAAAAAGTAGACCATCTAATGAAATATCAACGACGCGTGTTGTACTCTGCATCGTTTCATAACTTCCAGATTGAATCGCACCTTTTGTAAAAGCATAACTCATGATTTCACTCAATTCGTGGATATACTCTGCCTGTGCGGCAGAAATCGTAAATCGATCCATGGCGGTGGAATATGCTTTCACATAACCAACTACATCTTCATAAAGTCGTATGGGTGCGATTACATAGGATACAAAGAATTCTCGTGATTCCGATTTGCTCATGCTCTGAAAGAACTCTTTTGCGAAATCTTCTCCGTATTCACCACTCATACTTTCATACTCAGAGTGAAAGTTAAACAAAAGGTCACTTTTGGTCGGAGAAATGTATGACTCCAGACGATTGCAATCTGGGATGTAGAATGTCTTTCCAGATTTTTCCAATGACTTTTGGATGAAAGAATCAATCTCTGAAAGATAATCTGTCGCCACATAAAATTTTAGGTCATAATCTTTAGAAACTTTCTGGATCGCTTCTGTCAGGATTAAATTTACAAGTTTTAAGTCAGGTCTGTCCTTTCTAATCTCTTTCATAAGGTGTGGAAAACGACTTTCGGCATAGAGATTCTTTCCAACTTCCCGTGAACCTCCAGCAAGTGATCTAAACAATATGATAAAGTTCATAAACAAATCATCTACTGGAATCCTACGATTTGTTCTAAGTTGGTACGACTGAAGCTCGGTCGGAGTACGGATGGTAATTTGTTCGTGCTGAATTTCTTGGATCACTACCTCAAATTGGTAGTTGATGTTCATCACCTCAAAACGGACGCGTGCACGCCTAGACCCTTTTTCGGTCAGATCTGGCACGGTAAGGATAACACTTTCGCTGCCAATGTCCTCAACTGCCGCGATCAGTATTTCTTCTTCATAAATGAATTCAAATTCTCGATTGTCAGCCTTTAGATAGTAGAACAAGTGTTTTACTATGTTCACGTCGGAACCGATGATGGTCTCGTGAAATATCGAGTCCATAATCGTGATCAATTCTTGTAACGAATCTGTTCTTCCGATGGCCATAATTAGATTATCGTGTTTTGAAAGCCCAAAATGCAAAGTGGGACTCGGAAAAAACGCGTGGGAAACGACAAAATACGCCGAAATGGGAAGTATATGGCAGTTGCACTTCCAAACAATGTAAATCCTGAACTACTTCCTATGATCCGACAAGGCCTCATTACCCCTGAAAAACTGGCAATGCTCGTCGAGTTGCATGAAATCGTCGATCGCTTTGCAACGACTCTATTTACCGATGAAGAGGCACAGGCAAAACTAAAAGCGGATTTTGGCGTTTTGCCGGATATCATCACTTGGGGAGATTACTTTCAAACGGAAGTCGCTTCCCGTTATTTCCTCGAATCAGAAGAGTCTTTACGAAAAATCATAGATACCATTCGGTTTGATCTAATCTCTTCTCATTTGATTTTTTCTGGTAAACCGGAGTACTTTAAAAATCGAGTTCGGTCCGAGGCACTTGTCAGCAAGGGGATCGATGCCGCCAAATTAAAAGCGGAGGAAGAAGAATCCCTGCATTTAGAGATTTTACTCGATTATTTTGAAAACTTAGGACTTGGATTTACTCCCATGTCCTTACAAGATAAAATTTGGTATGAAGGATTTAATGTCTCAGATGTTGCCGTCTAACAAGAATAAATACGAGTATCTTGAAATCGAGTCAAGTACTGTTCCTAATGGGGAAATACTTTCTATTTTTTTGAACAATCCTTCTTCACGCAATTCCATGACTTGGAAAATGGGTGAAGAGTTTAAAGATTGTATTGAAGGCATTTCAAAAATGAAAGTGCTACCGAGGGCAGTAATTCTTTCAGGAAAAAATGATGTCTTTTGTGCAGGCGGGGATCTAAATTTGCTTCGATCCTTCTCAGAAAAAACATTTTCACAAAACAAACGTGATATGAGAAAGTTCTATAGTTTTTTTCTCTCTGTGAGAAATCTAAAAACGCCTGTGATCGCCGCCTTGAATGGTCATGCCATTGGAGCAGGTCTTTCCCTTGCATTTGCATGTGATATGCGAATTTTTGCAAACGAAGGAAAATACTCATTTAACTTTACTCGTCTTGGCATCCATCCAGGTATGGGTAGTAGTTTTCTTGCTCCAGAACTTCTTGGCAAAAGTATGGGAACTCGTTTGCTTATGACAGGCGAAACCTTTTCTGGGTTAGATGCACTTTCCTGGGGACTTGCGATCAAAGCAGTGCCAAAATCAGAAGTCTACCAGCAAAGTTTTGAATTTGCAAAGTATATCGCGAGTGGTGCTCCCCTTGCAATGCAAGAGCTAAAGGGAAATCTCTATTCTTGGAAGTTACTCGACAAGGCCCTCAAAAAGGAAGCCGCCTCACAGGCTCGTAACTTTTTATCAGCAGATTTTCGTGAAACATTGGCGAGCGTCGTCGAGAAGAGGAGTCCTGTTTTTTTGGGGTCATAAATTTTTAGAAGTCTTCTAATTTTCCACTCGACATTCTACAGATTTTGTAGCTTTTTTGCCATAAGGTAGAACGCAATAACGTGAGCACAGAATTCATTCCAGACTGTTTCGATTGCGATTTTCGCAATCACAATGTCCTCCAGTGTGCGAACCATGAAACCATCACCAGGATCAATGAAGAAAAGGGCTACTTTGAGTTCAAAAAAGGTTCCTTTCTTTTCAAAACGGGAGATGAAGCGAATGGCTTTTACTTTATAAAGAATGGGCTTGTGCGAACCTTTTCCCATACGAACTCGGGTAAAGAGCAAACCTATTCCCTAAGGACTTCAGGAGATTGGGTGGGATTTCGGGACTGTATCTCCGCCAGTGTATTCCACCATGATGCGACAGCCGTAGAAGATACTCAGGTTTGTTTTGTGACAAGAGAGTTGGTCGAGACCTTGGTTTTTAACGATGCCAATTTTCAAAAAGAGGTCTTCCGGCAAATGGCCAAAGAATGGCGTGAGTCCGAGGAACAGATTCTATCTTTGGGCACAAAACAGGTTCACGAGAAGTTAGCAGAGATCCTCATCGTTTTGGACAATGCGCAGGGCAGTCGCAACCAAGTAGAACTAAAAATTACGAGGGACATTCTAGCCTCTTTTATTGGTACAAAAACGGAGACACTCGTTCGTGCCCTTTCCGACTTAAAAGCCAGAGACTTTATCTCCATTGAGAAAAACCGAATCGACATTCTGAACAGAGATGCACTGCATTCTCTCTCCAAAATTGCGTAATTATTTTTCCCTAACTGTTAATTCAACGTCCCTCCCGGTCGATGTTTCATAGTGATTGATAATCTAGACAAAATCTGTTGCCTGATTTTGTCTTTGTCACTCCCGGGGGGGAACCGAAAGGAACCCCCTTTTTTTATTTTCCCTTGTTCGATTCTAACAATCTTAAATATTGGAAGAAGATATGAGAGATAGCCGTCACAAAAGCACGCAATTGTTCGGGAATTCCATCACCCATCCTCTGAATTTGATCCTGATTTTTAATTGTTTTGTATTTATACTCCAACATTTCGCGAATGAGCAGTTAGTATTTGTATTTGGTTTGATTCCGGATTATGTGCTTTCCGGAAAAGTTTGGCAAGTTTTCACTTATGGTTTTCTCCATTCCATTGGCAATCTGTTGCCTCTGCATTTACTCTTCAATATGTATGGTCTTTACATGTTGGGCACTTATATCATTCCGATTTTAGGAAAAGCCAGATTTGTTCAATTATACTTTTTTGCACAGTTAGGTGGTGGGCTATTGGTTTTAGTTTCTGCCTATTTAAACTCTCTACTTGGTGGACATGTAATCATACTTGACCAGTCTGATGTGCCGACAATTGGAGCATCAGGAGCCGTATTCGGTTTGTTAGCTGTCTTTGGCCAATTATATCCGAATTCAGAACTCTTTTTATTGCTGTTTCGTGTGAAAGCGAAAAATGCTGTTTGGGTTTCGCTTGGTATTGGTTATGCGCTAACCTTGATTTCAAATACTGGTATTTCGAATACATGTCATTTGGGCGGAGCCTTAGTTGGATTATTATTTTTTAGATTGTATGAAAAGGCGATTCAAAAGACTCCCATACCTTCTTTGCCTGGTTTGGAGTGGGAGAGTCGTGAGGAAGTGTCTCCAGTCAAAAGAGACGTAAAGAAAGAAACGACCACCATTGAAGATTTATTTTTAGATCAAAAAAAGCAGAATGAAAATCTCCTGAATCAGATTACAAAATTCAAATCTGTAGGTGAAGTTCGTTCATTTCTTTCGGACAAACAGGTAGCATCAGCAAATATATGCCCACCATCTACGTATAATCCCGAGGATCCGATCTGCCTTCGTTGCGAGTGGCTACCCAATTGTGCTTTAAGAAAAACTGAAGGTTAATTTTTCGTAACTTCTTGACAAAGTTTTAAAATATTGAAAATGAAAACATGGCAGAGACGAAACCGAATACGGTAAACGAACTTTTAAAACGTGAAAAGCTGACAAAAGACTTTGAACGCGAAAAGATTGAGTCAGAAAAAAAGGCCATCGAAGCTGCTGTCGAAAAGATATCTAAACTTAGCCAGCCGACAACAGGTAGCACACCTACCAATTCCCACAGATTTATTACTTCCTTTGATATGGCACTATCTCAGTCCAAACAGGACATGCGGTATTATTTTTTACTCGAAACGGACTATGGAGATAGACTCAAATCTCTATTCCAAGAAAACGAAGCCTTATTCAAACGTTATGGAATCAACGGCAGTAAGTTTTTAGAATACGTAAGGGAATCCTTCGAACGTTTTAAAAAAATCCATGGCCTTATGCCTTTGGAACCTATGAAACCGAAGCATTTCAAATACGTGGAAGAATCGATTCAAGAGCTGATCCGGATGTTCAACCAACGATTTGGAAAGTAAATCCGATCCTTAGGATTGTAACTCTTCTTTTACTTCTATCCTTTCTCGGTTGACATAGATGTTTTCTACGTAAGCATCTAAAATATGATCGAATCCCGCAAAACCTCGGAAACCGACATTCGTATGGAATTGAACCTACGCGGTTCAGGTGAGTATCGTTTTGACACTGAGATCCCTTTTTTTGAGCATATGCTTTCTCACATTGCCAAGCACGGTCTCATCGACTTAAACCTCCATTTACGAGGCGATATTGGTATTGATTGCCACCATTCTGTAGAAGATACTGCCATCCTGCTTGGTCAAATGATCCACAAAGAGTTAGGCGACAAAAAAGGAATATTCCGTTACGGGCATTTTACTATCCCCATGGACGAGGTGTTGACTACAGTCGCAGTAGACCTGGGTGGAAGATTTTATTTTAAATATTCTGGACCACCACTCGATGGCAAATTTGGGATTTATGATGCTGAGCTGACTTTAGAATTTTTGCAAAAACTTGCGTTAAATGCGAAAATGAATCTGCACGTTGTCGTACATTATGGAGAAAATCGTCATCATATCCATGAATCGATTTTTAAAGGACTGGGCAAGGCGCTTCGTCAAGCCATCGCCATAGATGAAAAATCTTTGGGTCAGATTCCTTCCACCAAAGGTATGTTAGAGTGATAGCAGTTTTAGACTTTGGAATGGGAAATATCCATTCCTTATTGAAAGCTATCTCTTTGCATACAGAAGACTTTAAATTTACAGATAAAATTGAGGACATTCAAAAGGCTGATAAATTGATTCTTCCGGGTGATGGACATTTTGATAAAGCCATGGAAAATTTGAATCAGGCAGGGTTTGTTGAACCTATCAAGGAACATGTCAAAAAGGAAAAACCATTGTTTGGGGTTTGTATCGGATATCAAGTGTTATTTGAGGATTCGGATGAGACCTCTAAACAGGGACAAGTTATACAAGGATTGGGTCTTGTTCGAGGCAAAATCCGCAAGTTTAACGGAAAACCTACGATCAAAGTTCCGCATATGGGATGGAACAAACTTTATGAAATCAAATCCAAGTCTACCAAACTTTTACGTGGTATCCAAAATGAATCATTCATGTATTTTATACATTCTTATCGACCGACTGGTGTAGATCGTTTGGATAGTATGGCCACATGTAGGTATTATGGAGAGTCTTTCACCGCAGTGGTTGAAAAGGGATGTGTCATGGGAACACAGTTCCATCCAGAGAAGTCTGATAAGATGGGTCTACAGATTCTTAAAAATTTCATAGAATTATAAAATGTTAATTATACCAGCAATTGATCTTTTAGATAATCAAGCAGTTCGTCTGCTCCAAGGCGATTATGCCAAAAAAACCGTCTATTCATCGACACCTGAAAATTTAGCAATGCAGTTTGAGTCGGATGGAACGGAGTTGTTGCACATAGTGGATCTGAATGCCGCTAAAACCGGAAAGTCCGAAAATGCGATAGCAATTCAAAATATAAGAAAGTCTTGTAAACTTAAATTAGAGTTAGGTGGCGGGATTCGTTCTCTAGAATCCATGGCATTCTATGATGACTTGGGCATTGACCGTTTTATTCTTGGAACGGTTGCTGTAGAAGATCCAAAAATCGTTTCAACTGGTATTCAGAAGTATGGAGCGGATAGAATCGTTCTCGGTCTTGATGCAAAGGATGGGATCGTTCGGACAAAGGGTTGGGAATCAAGTTCGGGATTGAAAGTTTTTGATTTTCTGAAAGAAATGGTCTCTATCGGAGTTTGCCATCTAATTTTCACCGATATCTCAAAAGATGGAATGATGGAAGGTCCCAATTTTCAAATCTACAAAGATATTTTAGATATGTTCCCTTCATTAAAAGTCATTGCATCTGGTGGAGTCTCAGAACTCGAAGATTTAAGAAAGCTTCGACACATAACAGACGATCAATTGTATGGAGCGATCATAGGCAAAGCCGTTTACGAAGGTAAATTGGATTTGAAACTAGCATTTACGGAATTTAAGAATTAGATTGGAGAGATCATGGATCAAAAGAAATTAAATATTATCGGTGGAATCGTCTCGTTAGTGGGGCTTGTGATTTCCTTTTTACTTGCGGTCGAGTATTTCGGCCTTGGATCAACTAATTTAGGAGATAGCGCGTGTTCCGCTTTGGGTGGTTCGGGTTCATGTGCAAAGGTGGCTGAGAGCCAGTACTCCTTTATACCTTCCGTCCCTGTCATTGGGAACGTTCCCATTGCTCTGCTAGGTTTTGGATTTTACGGAACCATTCTATTTCTATTTGGGATGAATTTCAAATCTACAGACGAAGGAGAAAATCTTGAAAGGCTTCAGATAGGCTTTTCGCTTTCTATTTTGGCACTTGTTATTGATATGATTTTATTTGGAATAGCGATCGGTATCATCGGTGCTGTGTGTCAGCTCTGTGTGGTTACTTATTTTGTATCCGCTGCTTTGATTATCGTTTTTTATCTCTCACTCAAATCAAAAAAACTTTTTCCAGAAAACATTCCGAATGTGATCAAAACATCAATTGGAACTCTTTTTGTTATTTATCTCTTTAACTTTTCAATTGGCTTTGCTTCCTCTAAGTTCATTACGTCAGATAGTAGCAATCAATTGGCAACGAGTCAGGGATTGGATCAGAAGGAAATCGCAGATCGCATCGATACATATGAAAAAGGACCATCACTCAACATTGATCTAAGTGGTTCGGCATCAATTGGAAGTCCAACGGCACCTATCGTTATCGTAAAGTATGCAGATTTCAACTGTGGCCATTGCCTCCATACCTCTCATATTTTACAAAAGGTCTTAGCTGATTATGATGGTATGGTGAGAGTTGTTTACAAAAACTTTCCACTCGATGGAAATTGCAATCGACTAGTCAGCGAACCGAGACCAGGTGCAAGTTCATGTATTGCCGCTATCGCTTCAATCTGTGCAGACAAACAAGGCAAGTTTGCAGAGATGTATCACGGATTGTATGATAATACGGAAAAAGGTGTCACTCATTCCGCATCCACAGTGTTAAATCTGGCAAACTTACTTTCGCTCAATGTCAACCAAATGCGAGCTTGTATGGGTTCAAAAGAAGCCCAAGCCCAACTCAACAAGGAAGTTGATATGGCAGAAAAGTTGGACATTCGTGCCACTCCTTCGCTCTATATTAACGACAAAAGGATCGAGAGTGGCACTCCCAATCCAATATTTCTAAAAGCACTCTTAGACCGTTTGA
>JAPZRK010000046.1 GCA_027531445.1 Leptospira sp. | reverse complement strand
ATTATCTTTTTTTTTTTCAAGCATTCTTTTTCTTTTATTTTGAATGTGCTCTAGTTTATCTTCGCTTTTTGGTATGATATTATTCATTTGAATTTTGAAAATATTAGCCTAGGATTATCGTTGAATCGAGCCCTAGGTCTTTACGTAACGAAAAATATACTTTTCTTCCCTGAAAGGTTTCAGAGATGGCATCCGTATATTGGGTATTACCTGATCTATTGAGAATGATGCTCTTTTCAAAATTTGCATCCCATGCATTATCTACAGTTAAAACTTTAAGGCCTTTGTCATTGAGTAAAGCTTTCCCGTATCTTGCCAGCCCACTTTTTCCGGTCCCGTTTAATATTTCAATACGAGCTCTTTCGCCATCTGAAAAATAGCTAGAGCGAACGTCCGATGCAAATTTACTAAATGCTACTTTGATAGTTTCTGGGTTCGTTTTCAAGATCTCGTCTTTTTTCTTAACTCTTGCTATAGGTTCACCTGGTAATTCAGAAACTCCAAAATGGATACGGTCCTTTTTAAAAAAATCAAAAAAAGTTTCCCAATCCTTTAATGACATATTATTCTCGATCCGTTCATGAAGTAGGCTTACTTTTTGTTTTGTAACAAGATCTTTCTTTTGATGTATCGTTTCGAAAAGTGTTAACATTATACTTTCTTGTACTTCTAATCTATGGATATAGGTCAAAAGTTTTCGGTCTTCTAATGCTGAAATAACATCATAACAATCCTCTCCATCAAGATTGTAAATACGCTTTTTGCGAAAATATTTCGATGAGTATTTGGATGTTTTGGGTTCAAAAAAAAGCTCCATGCCGCCTAATAAGTCAATAATCTGAACGAAATCCTTTTCTCGGATTACAATTTTATTCTGAATAGAATGGTCTAGGATATCTTCAAGAGAAGAATAAACTTCGCTTGGTGCTTTTTTACCAACGTCTTCGAGCGAAGTTTCATCTTCAAAGGAGATCAATGGGTTAATGAAAAAAAATGCTGCCTTCTTTTCTTGGAAATAAACTTCTGCATACAATGAGAGCAGAAATTCGTCTTTATTTGAAACAATACTGATCAAATAATTTGACTTTTTGTTAGAAGCAATTTTTAAGTCCGCCCCGAAATTGGTTTTGTTTCTGAGAAATAAAACTGCCATCGCTAGAAAGAGAACACCACCTGCAATCGCAAGTAAAAGCATCGGTTTTTTATTGCTTTCTACAGATTCTTGTATCATAATATTCAATGTATCAAATCTACAATTTGATTATACGTATCGATTGTTGATTGATTCACTTTACTCCTTTTTTTAATAAGTTGGTTTATAGTTTTCGTAGACTTGAGATAAATACCATAATCTAAATTCAACTCTGTCTTAAGTAGCCATTCCTCTTTCTGATTTTGTTTAAGCGCAAAATCAGAACCTAAAAAATCGCTAGCATATAGTATTTTTTCAAGAAGAGTCATTTGTTTGTGACCTAAAGTATGTGATTGAATTGCTAAACACATTTCTTCATCATCGAAATGATACTGATTACGAAGAAACATTGGTGCACTGAAGGCGTGGTACGCTTCCTCTGGTAAATCTAATGGAATCTTAAATTGAAATTGTTGAAAAAGATTTATATGAAATTCTATTTTTTTTTGTTTTGTGATATCATGGATAATCCCAACTAAATAAGCTTTTCTAGGGAACTCATGTTTATTTATTTTTGCTAAATTTTCTGCAATGTTTGCAACACGTAGACAGTGTTCCCAACGAGTAGCAGTTATTTCATTTGGCACTTCTTGGGAAAAAAAATGGATCCACTCTTCAATTGTTTTCATTTGAATCAAACCAATCGATCGATTTTAGATAAGAAAGTGCAGAAGGATGAATCCATCGTTTTGCGTAATCGAGTTCGCGATCGTTACGAAGTCTTGTAGATGAAACATCCCATAATTCATTTGGCAATACATCAGATTTTAACTCTATCTCTGAATCTGGGAAAGTCAATTGATTGGGTGACCGTGTAAAACGGCGAAGGATTATGTAGGTTTCAACTAAATCATTCAATTCTTTAAACTGAAACCACTGTTTTAAATCCTTCAAACTATCCTCACCAAAACATAAAGATATATCCTCATCTGGATAGATAGTTTTAATATGTTTTATAGTATTGAAGGTATAGCTTGTTTGCTTCGATTTGATTTCAATATCTAATAATTGTATTTTATCTCCTAAATATTCCTGAAAGGTTAAACTGCACAATTTCCAAATGATCTCTTTGGAAAGAGACTTATCAGTTTTAAATGGCGAAATAAAGTTCGGAACAATAAAAATACGAAAAGCAAAAGGATAGGTTTTCTTTAATTGGGAAACGATACCGCAATGTCCTATATGCGGAGGATCAAAACTTCCCCCATAAACAATGATCATTTCAACCCCTTACTTGCCCCTTACCGGATACGTAGGTTGTAGTTGTTGTTAAATGAGTGAGCCCCATAGGTCCTCGAACATGCAGTTTACCCGTGGAAATTCCAACTTCGGCACCCAAACCGAATTCCCCTCCATCATGGAACCTTGTAGAACAGTTCACAAAAATAGCCGCGCTATCAAGCGATGATTGGAATAAACGAATACTTGACGCATCCTCAGATAGGATACATTCCGTATGACCAGAACTATGATTTTGGATGAATCCTATTGCATCGTCAATGGAATTCACAGTTTTTATGCTCAAACGCAAATCTAAAAATTCTGTGTCGTAATCGATCAATGAAACTGGTTTTCCATTTGGGATAACTCTTAACGCTGGTTCGTCTAACAAAAGGTCTATTCCTTCATTTGATAGATCACCTAGCAGACGATTAAAGTGAGGATAATCTTTATGAAGTATCAAATTTTCGAGTGCATTACATACACCTGGTCTTTGTTTTTTTGAGTTTAATATGATAGGTAAAACAATGTCCGGATCCGCACTTATATCTACATATAAATTTGTGACTCCTTTATCATGTTTCACTACGGGGATTTTGCTGTTTTGTGTTACAAACTGTATTAAGGCCTCGCCACCGCGTGGCACAATAATATCTATCAAGGAATCTAGCTGAAAGTAGGGAATCATCGCTTCCCGTTCTGTGTTTTCCACAAAAACAACACATCCCGTATCGATTCCAAAACTTTCTAACGCTTCATGGAAAATTCGAGTCAAAATTAAATTTGAATGAAAGGCTTCACTTCCGCCACGAAGAATGCATGCATTACCAGATTTAAATGAAAGCGATGCTATATCTATGATTACATTCGGTCTTGACTCAAATATCGTCATCACAACACCAATAGGTACACGTTTGGTTAACAGTTCCAAACCATTTGGTAGTATAACGCCTCTTACTACCTCTCCGACTGGATCCTGTAGATTGGATATTTCTATTACGCTCTGGCTTATTGATTGGATGCGTTTTGAATCTAAAAGCAATCGATCGAGTAGTGCTGACGAAAGACCTTTCTTCTTTCCACTCTCCATATCTTTGAAATTTTCGGAAATGATTTCGGATTCATTTTTTATCAAAAGCTCCGCGACTAATTTTAGGACTGCGTTTTTTTGATTTCCGGAAAGAGAACGTATTTTATTACACGCAGATTTTGCTTTTTTAGCAGCATCCAATGCTTCTTTCGTATATTGCTCTTTACTCATAGAATACCTTCCTCTTTCGTAATTGAGAAGAAACGGTTTTGAATCTCGCTTGCCCCCATGGTTTTATGAGGATTCTTCAAATTTCCAATTAATGTTCCAAATGCTGGATTTTGAAAAAATTGGGAAATAGGGGATTTCGATTCTCCGTTAATGATACCGGTTAAAATTCCATTGGGAAGTATTAGTTTAGCAGCTCTTAGTTTTGTTGCCATCCCACCAGTACCTGGACCTGATGGACCTGTTGCAAATGATTCATTTGTAGGTGTTATATCTTCCAGTAGATCGACTTTATTCCCGTTTACGAGGAAACCATCGACACCCGTTAGTATCAGTAAAAGGTCTGCTCCAACGGTAGAGGCAACGATAGAAGATAGTATATCGTTATCACCAAGATTTATCTCTTCAGTTGAGATAGAATCATTTTCGTTTACAATGGGCAGAACTCCCCAATCTAAAAGCTGACGGAAGGTCGTTTTTAGATTTACGAAGCTACTTTCTTCATTCAAATCTCTTCGACCAAATAAAATTTGTGCAATCGGTATATTAACTCTACTAAAAAAGCTTTCATACAAATTTAATAACCGATTTTGTCCCATTGCGGCAAATGCTTGTTTTTCGGAAAGAGTAGGTGCAGATGGATCATTTCCTGGCTTAATTTTTGCAAATAATTTTTTGCCTTGTGCGATCGCGCCAGAAGAAACTAAGATTACCTCTTTCCCATTGTCTCTTAATGAACGAATTTCACCAGCGAGACCAAAAAGAAAATCATTTGTTTTATCCAAAGAGCCTGATACCCGCGCCGAACCTATTTTTATAACGATGGTTTTAGCTCTTTGGATCAGTGGTAGGTAATCAATTCTACTATGATTCATCAGATTCGATCCGAAAAAAATACTTGGTCAATTCGTTCTAAAAGGAAATCTAAATTGGTTTCCTTATCTGCCGAGATCAGGATGATCTCACCAAACCTTGAATAATTCTGTTTGATTTCTTCTGTAAACTTTGGGTCATCCCAAATATCGATTTTATTGATTACGAGTAGGAAAGGCTTCTGTAATAATTTTTCATTATAAGAACCGAGCTCATTTCGCAACATTTCCAATTCTTCTTCTAGATAAAGATTGCTTCCATCAAAGAGGAACAAGATTCCCTGGACACGCTCAATATGTTTTAAAAAGGACAATCCAAGGCCAACGCCCTGAGACGCACCTTCTATGATCCCCGGGATATCAGCTACCGTATAACGAAAAGAATCGTGATCCCGATGAACTACACCTAAATTCGGCGAAAGAGTCGTGAACGCATAACCGGCAATTTTTGGATGAGCATGAGTGATTTTCGCGAGTAGGGTAGACTTACCTGCATTAGGTAAGCCAACGATGCCGATATCTGCTAAAAGTTTTAATTGAAAAATGACGGAAAATGAATCACCGTCTTCGCCTGGTTGAGAGAATCTGGGTGTTTGGTGGGTAGATGATTTAAAGAAAGTATTTCCTTTACCACCTCTCCCTCCTTTGGCGATGACGTATTCTTCACCGTCTTTTGTAAAATCATAGATAAGTTCCATGGTAAGTGCATCAAATACTTGCGTACCTACAGGGACTTTGATGGTTAAATCTTCTCCATCCTTACCATGTTTGTCATTGCCTGAACCTGGTTCGCCGTCTTCTGCGGCGTACATTCTGTCAGGTAAAAATGTTTCTAGCGTCATAATGCGTGATTCCGCAATGATGATGACATCTCCACCTCGACCCCCATCTCCACCATCCGGTCCGCCAAACTCGACGAATTTTTCTTTGTGAAAATGCACAGCACCAGGTCCACCGTGGCCTGCTTTGATTCTAATAGGAACTTCGTCTATAAAGCTTGTCATGTTTTCCAATAAAAAAACCCGTAAGAGGTCTACCTCAAACGGGTTTCTTTGGCTTTCACCTCGCGCGAGCAAGGAGAAAGCTTTAGTTTTTCGGGTAAACCGATACTTGTTGTCTTTCTTTTGTTACGTGTTCGAAAGTGACAACTCCATCAGTTAAAGCAAAAAGAGTATGATCTCTGCCGATCCCTACGTTTTTACCAGGTTTGAACTCGGTTCCGCGTTGTCTGACAATGATGTTTCCAGCAACGGCAAATTGACCACCGTAGACTTTCACACCTAATCTTTTTGATACCGAATCGCGACCGTTCTTTGTGGATCCCCCACCTTTCTTTGTAGCCATTTTTTACCCCTTTATTATTTCATCTGTGATCTTGATCGCGGTAGAGTGGTTTATGGCCAAGCTCTGTAATCCGAACTTTACCATTTCTCCGAGTGATTGGAAACCTTCCAAATGATCCTTGCGAACCATAAACTCGAGAATTCCATTTTCCTTTGTTTCGCTTTCCAGCCTATCCTTCCATCCCATATAGGAGTGAACGGATTGTAGTAGAGTAGAAACTCCTGCACAGAGGAGATTTTCACCCGAAACACCAAATTCTTTCGGAGCATGTCCTACTACTTGGAAACCTGCGATCAGACCTTCCTTATTGTATACGATAACCCGAATCAACTAACCGCTAATAGAAACCACTTGGAACTTTTGAAGCTGTTGTCTATGACCCCAAGCTTTTTTGTAGTTCTTACGTTTCTTATATTTGAAACCGTGAATCTTTTCACCTTTGCAGTCTTCTACAACTTTAAGAGTAACTTTTGCTGAAGTAAGTGCCGGCGCTCCGATATTCACCTTATTGTCGTCGGAAAGGAGAAGAACCTTTGCATCAAAACTATTACCTACGGCGTTGACCGTCTTATCAGCAACGAAAAACATGTCTGGAGCAACTTTAAATTGTTTAGCTCCGAGTTCTATAATGGCAAACATATACCTTTCCTAATCTCGTACTAGTGGTTCTTACCAGGATTTCTTAGCATTCTACCTTGTCAAATTTAAATCCACATCGACAGCTGAACGCTTTCCGAATTTTTGGTAAAAACAATGGAAATTCGAAATATCGCTATCATTGCTCACGTCGACCATGGCAAGACAACACTTACTGATTGCATTTTACGCCACACTGGCGCGGTCACAGCAAAAGAAGATAGAGAAAGAATCATGGATTCTAACGCTCTAGAACAAGAGAAGGGGATTACTATCCTCGCAAAGAACACGTCTGTCAAGTACAAAGGCACACGCATTAATATTATGGATACACCGGGTCACGCCGATTTCGGTGGTGAAGTGGAACGAGTTCTCTCCATGACGGATTGTACTCTTCTACTCGTTGACGCATTTGACGGACCTATGCCTCAGACTCGGTTTGTGCTAGGAAAATCGCTCCAGTTGGGTCACAAGCCCATTGTTGTGGTCAATAAAGTGGATCGTGATGGTGCAAGGCCAGCATTTGCAGTCGATAAGGTATTCGATCTGTTTTCTGACTTGGGTGCAACGGAAGAACAACTTGACTTTCCCATCATTTACGCATCAGCAAAGCAAGGCTGGGCGGTCAATGAACTCAAAGAGTCTCCAGGTAGCTCGATTGAGCCGCTACTAGATAAGGTTCTTTCTCACGTTCCGCCAGTGAAGACGGACGACAAACGCCCACTGCAATTCCAAGTGGTCGCCCTTGACTACAACGAGTACGTAGGAAGGATTGCGATCGGAAAAATCTATGCAGGAGCAATCAAAAGAGGACAAGATGTCACTCTTGCAAAGACCGATGGTAAAACTGCAAATTACAAAATTACAAAATTATACGGTTACGAAGGATTGCAAAGATACGAAATCGAAGAAGCATTCTCCGGTGATATCGTAGCGATTGCCGGTATTCCTGACATGTTCATTGGGGATACCGTTTGCGATTTAGGAAACCCACTTCCCCTTCCTGCAATTGAAGTGGAAGAGCCAACAGTTTCCATGTTCTTTATGATCAACAACTCCCCGTTTGCTGGCAAAGAAGGAAAGTTTGTCACAACTCGTAACCTTAGAGAGAGACTCGACCGAGAACTAGAAACAAATGTTGCTCTCAAACTCGAAGAGACCGATGACAAAGATCGTTTTAAAATATTGGGTCGCGGCGAACTCCATCTTTCTATCTTGATCGAAACTATGAGACGTGAAGGTTACGAATTGCAAGTTTCCAGACCAGAAGTGATCATGAAATCCAACGAAAAGGGTGAAAAAACAGAGCCTTACGAAAATTTGGTGATGGATCTACCTGAACAGTTCTCTGGTGCAGTGATTCAAGAGTTGAATCGACGAAAAGGAGAACTCCATAGCATGGAAACTCATGCATCCGGAATCACACGAGTTGAATATGAAATTCCTACTCGTGGTCTCATTGGATTCAGAGGACACTTTATCTCGGAAACTCGTGGTGAAGGTGTGATGTCCAGCCGTTTCCTTCGTTATGACAAATACAAAGGTGAAATTCCAGGCCGTAAGAATGGTGCGCTCATTTCTATGGACGCGGGCGAGGCAACGGCATATGCACTCTGGAAAGTTCAAGAACGTGGCGATCTTTTCATTGAACCACAAGTATCTGTTTATCCTGGTATGATTTTAGGAATGAATGCCAGAGAATCAGATTTAGAAGTGAATCCAGTTCGGGAAAAAAAATTAACAAACGTAAGGGCATCTGGATCGGACGAAGCGATTCGTTTGACTCCTCCCAAAAAATTGACACTGGAACAATCGATAGAATTTTTGGATGATGACGAACTTCTTGAGGTAACACCACAAAGTCTACGTCTTCGTAAGAAGATTCTAGATGCTTCGATGCGCAAGCGAGCTGGTGGCGGCCGTAACTAAACGATTTCGCTATCGTTCTTAACCAAGGATGAGAGTAAAGCCCTTGGATCAAATTTGGTCTGAGGGCTTTTTTATTCACCTGCCATAAAAGTATCTTCACTACTGATCGTAACAGGATTTTGTAATCCAAAGATGCGCTTAAGATAAAGTTGCGAAGCTTTGTCGTTCGGATTTTTTAATATCACCTGATTGAAAAATTCTTTTGATTCCTTCAGTTCGTGCATATGAAACAAGGTCACGGCTTTATCATAATCTATGATGGTATCCAATTTTGCCGATTTTAAATTTGGTTCATCTGCATCCAAAATTTCATAAATGGAAACTGGAGTTTCCTTACCTTTCACTTTTACACGATCTAAGAACCTGTAGGAAAATGCTCCTGCACTTTTCACAGCATCAATCGTTGCTTCACTAACTGCGATCTTTGAACCATACACTTTTGTTAGGTTTTCTATGCGTGATGCTAAATTTACTGTGTCGGAAATTACCGTTCCTTCTAATCTTTCCTCAGCACCAATTGTTCCAAGCATTAGGGATCCTGTATGGATTCCGACGCCAATATCGATTGGATCATACTCTCGGTTTTTCCGATAGGAATTGTATTCTATTAAATAAATGTGCATTTCAATGCCAGCACGCACTGCATCGATCACCGACTTGTCAAACAAAGCCATGATCGCGTCACCAATGAATTTATCAATAAAACCCTTGTTACGCTGAATAATAGGGCTCATTCTGCTCAAATAAGAATTGATAAAATTAAAATTTTCCGCAGGTGTCATTTTCTCGGATAAGGTAGTGAAGGATCTGATATCACTAAAGAGCACTGCCATATCCTTTTGAATTTGGTCGCCAAGCCTTACATCTAAAATAGAATCTTTCCCTAAATTCGATAAAAAATCACGCGGAACGAACCGGGCATAAGATTCCGTGAGGATCTTTTGCATTTCCAATGATTTTGCCTGGGCTTCTTCTTTTTCTTTTTTAATTGTATTGATTCGTGATGCTAATGCAAATGATAATAAAATCACTTCCATGCATGAACCGAGAAAAAGACCATAATCTGAAAAAAAATTCGAATCGATCAGATTTAAAAATTTCATAATCATAACTAGGCCACTTAAGATAAGCATGGAAAATGCGAGAAGGTAATACCGTGCTGGACGATAATGACTGAGATAACTAAAAACTCCACAAAATATAGCAGTTATTACACTAGGAACGGATATGAAAATTCCAGCTATAATTGTTATGCTTCTAGGAAATAAAAAAATTGAAATCAGAATAAGAATATTTAAGTAAACGAGAAAATTAATGAGGAAGTTTAATCGCTTAGATATGATTTTGATATTGAGAAATGACTTTGCGAATAAGAGTGACATACTCATACATACTGTTGAAAAAATCACATATGCGTTTTGTTGGAACCATGTATGCTTCGGCCAAAAGTTTTGAAAACCGATTCCAGTCAGAACAAGTTGAATGCCACTCAATCCAAAAATATAACCAATGTAGTATAAATAGCTAATTTCTCTAACGGAAATAAAAATGAAAAAGTTATAAATGATCATTACAAACATGATACCAAAGTAAAAGCCAAGGCCTTGCAGCCTAAGGGAATCGAACGAGTTATATTCTTTTTCTTCCCAAAGATAGATAGGTAAGATGAGTCCACCCATCGTCTTAGTTTTTATGTAATATGTTTTATTTTCATTTGGACCAATTTCAATTAGATATAGAAAGTTTCTATGGTTAATATTTCGAATTTGAAAAGGGTATTGCATGCCAGCAGTATATGATTCAAACCGTTGAATAGAAATTTTCGATTCAGTATACTCGGGTTCAAAAAATTCTACCTCATCTATATTATTATATTCGATTTCCAATAATCTGGTGATACTGTGATTGAATGAATTCGAAAAATCAAATTTCAGCCAATAGGTGTAAGGAGTGTGGCCAAAGTTTAAAGTGTCTAGTTTTGAGACTTCAAAACTAGACTTATCTAAATTCTGTATGCCTTCGATATTTTGTGTTCCAGTTTTATCAACAAATACCTGAATGGCTTTGCCAATTAGCGAGCCTGAAGCAAATGTATTTAGATCGGTCGCATGCAAGGTGACTGGCAATGCGAATAGAATCGAAAGTAGTTGTGATTTGAATTTCAAGATCGGCTCTTTGTTAAAGAAAGTCAAAAACGTTTCAAATATAGCGGTTAGTGCTACATTTGAAACGTAACCATTAGTTTAAAACCCGAATTTCTTCAACGCATCTCCGCCAGGAATTTTCTTCAATTCTTCACCGATTTTTCCTTTGATGGCACCTTTGATCGCTCCTCCCAAAAGATCCGATAAAGAGCCGATCTCTACACCCAAAGTCACCGTTGGATTTTTTATATCACCTGATGTTTTAAAAGGAATATTCAATCTATCATCCTTTATGAGAGAACCAAGGATTTTGTTTCGGAGTTCCTTTGGATCGCCCTGTCCCTTTGTTGCTTCCGCAATTTTTGAATCAACGCCAGCTATGGATTTCTTGGATTCCTCCTTGTCATACAACATTCCCATTTTCATTTCGTGAGTGTTGTTTGTAATTACAAGAAAGGAGCCTTTTACGATTTGAAGATCGTAATTTTTGGATGGGAAAAGTGGTTCATCTAAAAAGGTGATTTTACCATCGCTGTAAGATATTTTGAAGCTTACGTCTTTTTCAAGGATTGCCTTTTCTTTCAATTTATCTAATTTCAGACCAGCTTGGTTTAATAGCGGTAGTTCACCGGCTATCGCATCAAAGGCGGCAAATCCTGACATAAAAGAATCTTCTTTCATTGTAACATTGTAAAATACGAGCGGGTTAACAAGACCAGATTCTACTACAAACGGTTGGAGATCCCCGTTGGTATCCAAAAGGAAACGAGACGCTTCTTCTTTGTTTTTTCCGATGAGCGAGATATCTGCTCTAAACTCTACACCTACATGGTTATGCGAAGCAAGGTCGGCTCCGTCTATATCGATATCAGTCAATTTGAAATCTAAGTTTTTGATTTGGATGACTTGACCTGATTTTTTCATAGTAACTTGGATGTCACCTTTTTCGGCACCAACGACTCCCATGCCGATCGCAACTGGGATATCTTTTGCAGAGAACGGCTCAGCGGGCGGGGCGTCTTTTGCTGCTTGCCTTTCTTCCTCGGCTTCTTTTTTTCTCTCTGCTATGGCTTCTGGACTGAGCGCAGGATTTGGTTCTCCATTCACTGTCGCCGGAGCTTTAAAAAGACTTGTTAGGTTGTTGGAACCGTTTTCGAACATGATGAACGAAACCTTCGGCTCTGATAAAAGTATCTTTTTGACTTCGAATTTTTTTTGAAGCAGGCCGATTAGTGATAACTTAACATCTGCTTTGCCGATCGAAATCACAGCATTTCCCATTGACTTCCTTTCAGCAAGTGGCGTTCCCTTGTCTGCAACCGAATCTCGATAATTTAATTGGACACCTTCTACTTCAACACTGGAAAGTGCACTGAACAAATTGATGTTTACCTTCTCTACATTGGCTCGAACATTGATGGCGCTTTCTATTTGTGTTACCAAAAACTCCTTTGTGATAAAGCTTCCAGCAAACACCAGTGCTAAAATAAGTATAGCAATTAGTAAACCAAAGAAGCCACCTACACCGTAGATGATTTTTTTCATGACATTCTCCTGAGAATTTTAAAGTCGAAGACAAACCTACCTGACTTTCCAAAAACAGGGAAGTAAAAATTAAAGAAATCTTACAGAGCTTATGATATTGGATAAGTTCAAAAACAGATCGTCATCCACCGGTTCGTCCGAATTGTAAGTGGCAAGGAGCATCTGCTTTTGGTTGGCGATCATATAGACGAGCCAGACACGTTCTTCCTTCTCGAATTCGCACGCCCGAATCGAAGTCCCTTCATTGTTTTCAAAGGTGGCTATTTTTTCCTCATCAAAATCAATTTCATGAATTTTGAGATAGTTTTCCAATTCTTTGGTCGCATCAAAAGACTCTACCTTAGATTCAAATGCGTAAAATTGTAAAGCACCACCACTTTCTGGCTTAAAGAAGGCAGGGATCTCTTCGACCACCAAATGTTCCCAATCTGCCGGATAGAGTAAAGAATACCACCCCTGAGGGGAACGAAACTGTTTGTACATGGGTCTGGACATTGGGGACAGTTTTTTTTAATGCCTGAGGTTTTCAAAAGAATTTAAATCTAAAAAAATATTTGAGGGAATCTTTCGGCTCAATTTGATAGAACCTTGCCTAAAAATTCAGATGTAATCCATTCCTCTTGGATTAAATTTTCTTTAAATTTGGATACGATCATTTCTTCCCACTGAATCGTTTTTTTGGTTATGCGAATGCTCTTTTCTGTTGGTTTCGGTTTTCCTTTTATGGTTCGTTTCCAAACAATCGTATCCTTCGTCTCCAATAGAAATTGAACTTTAACTACTTTCAAACTATCAAAGTACCGATTTAGGTCTTTGATCCAACGTTTGATAACCAAATGACCAACGTAGTCTTTCTTTGATGAATGGATTTTATATTCTGGTAGGAAGGCAGAAGGGATCACAGAATCATTGTTCTTTTCTACAAGTTGAAACAGAACATCTTCAATTATTTTTTTTCGATCCATAGCGCACATTCCCCATAGCAAAAGCATATTGTAAAGTAGTCAAATAACTAAGCAAACGTATGCAAGAAGGAATTGAAAAAAAGCCGCCTGGGATAAATATACCCAGGCAAAAAAGTTAGGAAAAGTAATCATGATTTTAAATCCAAGGTAAGACATTTTTCGGAAAAAAAGATTCCGAAAGCTTGGTTCTCATGTTTTCCTGACGAAAGATGCTTCGTGTTTTACTGAGAAGATTCAAGTTTATATTTTTTGTCTTGATACTTGCCTGGACATCTTTGCCATTCTCCCAGTTGTTCGCACAATTTTCTGGGTATCAACTTTCCGAGGGTTCTGCTTACAATTCGGCTTTATCTTCCCAAGGAATCGGTTTGAATGATAGCGCTTCCAATCTCACGGGAAATCCTGCATTTTTTGCATTCCACGGCAAACATATAATCGAAGCTGGAGCGGCAGGAAGCCGCGCAAATTCCGCAACAGGGCCAGTTTTACTAAATGGAGGTGGGTATTACCAGTTTACTCCCGCTTTGGGAATGGGGATTCGCTTTAAGCCAATTTATCATCGGTTTTTTCCATCAGATGAAAGGTTTGTCAATTACACAGGTCAGGCGATCGTCACATATAAATTAAATGAACTTTTCTCTATGGGATTTGCTCTTGGCCCATCTGTTTCCAATCGACCTGGAGGATTTAGTTCCTATTCTTGGAATGCGACTGGTATGTTTGCTTTCCATTGGGAGTCCTTAAGTATTGGAGTTGTTTTAGAAAGCCCAGGTGCAAATCGATTTGAAGCTTATTTAGGAACGGAATCTTTGAAAGAAAGATATCCGGAACGTGCCTCAATCGGAATCAAATACGAGCTCACGAGCGCTTTGTTTATTTACGGAGAACTCCATCGATTGTTTTGGGAAAGATCTATGTTTTCGCAAAACGGATTAGAAGAAAGACCGGGTTTTCCAGTTCGCACCATGTACAATGGTAGCCTTGGCATTGGATATAAAATTCTGGAGACAACGGACTTACTTTTCGGAGGTAAAAAAGATGCCAATCCAACCACCTCAGGGGTGTTAGATCCAGTATACGGAGTCTCAGTCGGGATTAAAAATGAGATTTTTCCTTCTGTTTTTGGTAAGGGTCTATATGGTTCGATCTATCTGCAAAGAACAGGAGTTTTTAAGCCAAATGAACCCTTTGTTCCAGAAACAAGCCTCGGTTTTCAGGTTCATTCTGTGTTTGATCGCCAGATAGAGAACCCAGTGCCGCCTAAAATATAAACATATTGCCCAACATTTACTCAAAAAAATGTACAATTTGTTTAAACTCGAAACACATTGTAGAAAACCTCAGTATAAATGATCTTAGTTCAATCACTAAGCAAATGGTACGATTTTTGCAACGCAACAAGTAAGGTAGCAACTATGGTTGATTTCAAAGTATCAAAACGCATGCTCGTAAACTTCCGAGGCCAAAATAAGGTCGTAGGAGGTTTAACAGATAAAGATAAAATCGCGATCCTTCTCTATATTTCAAAAGAATTCGCCAATTTGGACAAAGAAGATCTCCTGTTTTCAAAGGTGATGCTGATTTGCCAGGAAATTTTTGAATCGGACAATACGACCCTCCGCCTTTGGGATGGAGAGTATCTTGTGCCTGTTAAATTCGTCAAAGAAACAGAACCTCCTCGTCGGAACCTAAAACTAGGAGAAGGGTATTCAGGTACCGTTTATCAAACGAAAAAACCGGTGCTTGTGAATGATTTGACCCGATCTCCAGACTTCATTGATGACGGTGAAAAAACCAGATCGGTTATGTGCGTTCCTATAATGCAAAAAGATGAGAGTTTGGGAACACTTGCCGTTGAAAGCAATCGAGAGAATTTTTACTTAATAGATGATTTGGAAATTTTGGAGGCATTAACTTCTCAGCTCGCCCTAGCATTATCAGGTGTTCGACTGATTGAAGGACTTGTTACAGCACGTGCGAGGGAAGCGGCCGTGCTTACCCAGCTAGAATGGGATTTAAAAATGGGGCGGAATGTACAAAGCCAAATCCTTCCTCAAGATCTGAGCGCTTGGAATGGAGTCTATTTTGCATCGCATTACGAGCCTATGTCGGAAGTTAGTGGAGATCTTTTTGATATAGTTAGACAAGGTCATTCCTTGACGGCCATCAACATAGATGTATCTGGTCATGGGATTCCTGCGGCATTAGTTACAATGGCAATCCACCATCAATTCCGACGCTCGGTAAATGCAGGTCTAGGACTGACGGAAATCATGGAAGAATTGGGTGAAAATCTGCGAGGACAACTTCCAGAGTCGACTTATTTCACTGCATTTATGGTTAGAATTTTCAGCGATTACACATTTGGTTATGTGAATGCTGGTCACCAACGTATGTTACATTACAAAGCGGCAGACGATAATTTTGTTTCTTATGATACAAAAGGTGTTCCTCTTGGTATTTTTCCAGTCCGGAAAACGGATTATGAAGAAAAACAAGGCAAACTTGAGCCTGGTGATTTTTTACTTCTGATATCCGACGGGTTTAGTGAACAAAGAAATGCGAACAAAGAAGAGGTGGGAGTCGAACGATTACAAAGCTGGCTTCATGAAGAACGTGAGAGGCTACTCATAGAATCAAAAGGAAAAGTTGAGGTGAAAGCTTTATCAAACAATTTTCTCGCAAAATTTAGAGATTATTATGGCAGTACGGCAATAGGAGATGATCTTTCTTATCTATTTCTATATTGCAATGATTCAATTCCTGAGGCGTCCCATTTTATCAAAATGGCAAAACAAGCAAATGCTAAACAAAATTTTGACGATTCCTATGCAATGGCAGCCAAAGCATATTCGATTGATCCTTCCTTAAAAGAGACACTTTTATTTCTCGGAAAGGTTTACTATCGAGATGAAAAATACGAAGAATCTATTCGCTATCTAGAAGCTTATTTGAAGTCATCGGGAGACAACACAGCCAGTTCACATTTTATGATGGGAAGAGCGTATTACAAAGCTGGTAAAATTTCGGAAGCTAAACGAGCTTTAAAAATGGCTCTCTCTTCTGACCACGGATTTGGAAAAGCAAGTCTATTGCTAGCACAGTGTTATCTGAAGGAAAATGCGAAACCGAAGGCGATTAAAGTTTTACAACAAGGTGTGAAATACACTCCTCAGAATACGGAATTAAAAGCATCTCTAGTGATGTTAGAAAATATGATGTTAAAGGCAAGTTAGGTGCAAACCATGAAATTCAGATTACTCGGTTGTATATTTTTACTGCTCACAGTTTTTGCGAATGGTGTTTTCTCGGATTCTAATGGTGACGTAACCAAAACCGAAACGGTTCCAACACTAGAAGAACGTTTGGCTGCCTTAGAAGCAAAACAAGAAACAGCCGGACTTGAAGCGGATATGGTATGGACATGTATTGCGGCATTCCTTGTTTTTTTTATGCAAGCTGGATTTGCCTATGTAGAAGCCGGATTCACGAGAGCAAAGAATGTAGTAAATATTCTAATGAAAAACTTTTCCGATTTAGCGGTTGGAGCCGTTGCCTATTGGCTGATTGGTTTTAGTTTGATGTTTGGTCCTCAAATCATATCTGGATTTGGAATTGGCATTCCCATGCTTGCTGATCAAATGCTGATGTCCGAAACTGGGGAAATGGATCCTTCAAGCTACACGTTCTTTATCTTTCAAATTGTATTTGCGGCTACTGCAGCAACAATTGTGTCTGGAGCAATGGCAGAAAGAACTAAGTTCATCTCTTATTTGCTTTTTTCCATTGTAATCACAGCCTTCATTTATCCTATGTTTGGTTCTCTTGCCTGGGGAGGGCTCTTTGGCAAAGCAACAGGTTTTCTCGAATCACTAAATCTAGGTGCAATTGAAAGCGATGGTATCAATTTCAAAGATTTTGCTGGATCAACAGTTGTGCATAGCATCGGAGCATGGGCGGGACTTGCCGGTGCTCTGGTTGTTGGACCTAGACTAGGAAAATTCCAACCTGGTGGGCGTGTTTTTCCAATCCTTGGCCACAATATGTCGATGGCCGCCTTAGGAGTATTTATCCTTTGGTTTGGATGGTTTGGATTCAATCCCGGTTCAACAACATCAATCAAAGGTGGAGCTTTTGCTCAAATTGCCGTAGTGACACACATGGCTGCATGTGCAGGTGCAATCGGAGCCATGATTCTTACATGGATCCTTTTTGAAAAACCCGAGATTGGACTCACACTCAATGGTGGTCTTGCTGGACTCGTAGCAATTACGGCACCCTGCGATGAAGTCAGTATTTTTGGTGCTGTCTGTATTGGCCTCGTGGCTGGTTTGTTAGTCGTGGGTAGTGTCCTATTTTTCGACAAGATCAAGATAGATGATCCGGTCGGAGCTGTTTCAGTTCATGGAGTTTGTGGTGCTTGGGGAACCTTAGCGGTAGGATTTTTCAATTTGAAGACGGGACTCTTTTACGGTGGTGATGCTAACCAGTTATTAGCACAGGCCATTGGAGTAGCCATTGCCTTCCTTTGGGCATTTGGGATTAGTTTGATTGTGTTTTTAATTCTCAAGTATACGGTCGGACTCAGAGTTTCGGAAGAAGAAGAGTTGTTAGGACTTGATATTCTAGAACACGGAAATGAGGCATACCCTGTATCCAAATAATCCTTGACCCTGGCATGCCTCATGGTATGCCAGCTATGTGTTCAGAACGCTTTCTCTCCTTCTTTGTTTTACATTTATTGGTTGTTTTGAGTATGAAGAGACCATCTTATTCCGAAAACCAAACTCCGGAACTGTAGAGATTGCATATACAGTTCCACTGAAAAAAGAAACTACCGAATCTCTGATTAAGTTTCTTCCAACTGATATTTCTTCCATACAGGCAAAAATCAAAGCTAAGCCAAACAGCAGCTTAGTAATCAGAGATTTCACATTCAGAGAATTAGAGAAAATTGAAATAACAGATACCATCTTTAAGCGCAAAGGTCGTGTATCATATAAAATAGACTTTGATGAGCCGAGTCAATTGGAAGGTGTGCTCCTTGGAACTTTCAGCGCAAAATCAAAACCAAAATTTTTGAGTATCAAAAGAGAATTTGGAAACATGTCGGACCATGTGTCGAATGAAGCAAGCGTTGGTGAAAAAAAGATAATCGGGGAAACACTTAGACTTCTTAAAGATGGGAAGGTTTTATTTCGCGTTCTCTTTCCGAAAGACTCAGAATGCAATTCGAATCGAGGCGCAGTAGGTCTCGGAAATCTGTATTATGCTTTTCCTCTTCAAGATACCATAGAAAACATAGAAACTAAATCATGGGATTATAAAATTAGATTTTACTGAATTTCTCATCATCAATTTCATTGGATCAATCCATTTTTTTTGCATAACTCAGTATAGAGTCCAAAGCCTTCTAAATGTTTCTTCTCAGGAATAAAGTGAAGTTCTTTCCTTAGATAACGGTCCGTGATCGCAGTCGGAAGTCTTTTCTCCTTTTTAATGATTTCATCTAGGGAGGCCAGTCCAAATTGTAATGCATCAAAAAGCAATTGATCTTTAACAGGGTTTGTTTTAGGAAAAGCCCAAAAAGCAAAACAAAAGTATAATCCAGTTAGCTGATTCCACCAACTTGCCAAATCGATAATTTCAAAATGTGGAGTGGTTTTGTGGAGTAATGCGTGGTCACCAAATAACAAGTGAGATCCGATTCCCTTCTCCATCATAGCTTCTATTTCATTTGCAGGTGTTGGAACTACCTCCGGAATAAAATGAAAATCTAAATCAAACAAACATTGGAGAAGTGCCACACTCGCTCTAGAACCACTATCCGTAAATATTTGTCTAGGAGGTTCTTGTGTTTCCTTATTTTTATAAAACAAGACGGATCTTACAAAATCATTTGCACAAACGCCTACAACTTGAGAGTGATTCAAAATATCTGCATTTCGAATGCACTCGATTGACGAGATGAGTGCCAAATCTAGTTTGCCTTGTTTTAACGAATCGACGAGTATACTTGGATTTTCCGACAGAACTTGGAATTCATCATTATTTTCAAAATAATACGTGAGAGGGCGAGCGTTCAGATGTTTTACAATTCCGACTTTCATACTTGTTGTAGACTAAAAAAAACGGCTTGTCATGCTACAAAATTTAGCTTTCATTCAATATAGAGGTATTTGTGGACTTAAAATCTGTTTTAAACACCATTGGCGATGCTGAATTTGATTTCATCAAAGATCTCATATACAAACAATCAGGCATTTTCCTTGCGCCCCACAAAAAGGTAATGGTTCAGTCAAGACTGAATACGAGACTAAGAACTCTTTCTATACCATCATATGAGGAATATTGTCAAAAATTAAAAAAAGATCCCAAGTTTGCCTCCGAAGAGATGCAAGAATTGATCAACCGTCTAACGACCAATAAAACAGATTTTTTTCGCGAAAACCACCACTTTGATTTTTTGAAGAATGATTTTTTCCCAAAATTAGAAGAGGAGCATAAATTGAGTTCAAACAAAACTCTAAGAATCTGGTGTTCCGCATCTTCAACAGGTGAAGAACCTTATTCACTCGCGATTACTGCTTATGATTATTTTCAACATAAAGCAGGATGGAATATCAAGATTACTGCTTCAGATATAGATACTGCCGTTTTAAAAACTGCGGGAGAAGGGATTTACAAATCAGAACGCTTAGATCCAGTAAGCGATGCTTTGAAAAGCAAACATTTCAACCGAATCTCGAAAGGTGACCAAATTTTTTATGAAGCGAAACCGCATTTAAAAAGCTTACTTGAATTCAAACAAATCAATCTATTGAACTATCCATTTCCGATCAAAGACAAAGTTGACATTATATTCTGTCGCAACGTTGTGATCTATTTTGACAAACAAACTCAAAAAACCTTGTTTCAAAATTTTGCTGAACAATTGAAACCTTTAGGTTATCTGATTTTAGGTCATTCTGAAACTATGTTTGGGATTTCGGATCGGTATAAGTTTTTAGGGCACACTGTCTATCAAAAGAAAGATTAAACTTCATTCCACATAGCCTTGAGCTGTTCCAACATCTGATAGGGCTCGTAAATCACAACTCGTGTATTTGCAAAAACGTCCAGAAACCCAGCTTCGTTGGGAAATCTAGGTACAATATGTTCGTGGATGTGTGGAATCGAACCCCCACTATTTTTCCCTAAATTATAACCTAGGTTATACCCTTGTACATTCCAATGTTTTTCTAATAATTTAAGAATTTTAACAGTTAGGCGATGGATATCCAATGCTTCTTGCTCAGTAAGGTCCGTGTAAGCAATAATGTGACGTTTTGGAAATATGATAATGTGACCCGGATTGTACGGGAACAAATTGACCGAAACAATGGAGAGTTCCGATTCAAAAATGGTTAGATTGGGAACAATTTCGTCTTTATCCCTGACTCCGCAAAGAATACAATCCACTGGCGGTCGATCTCCTTTGGCGTAACCCAATTTTCCAACACTAAAAAGATTCTTCCGGTGAGAATGTTCGTCAAAAGAGCCCATACTTACTTTCACTCTCAGCGTTTGATTAAAGGATTGCAAGGATTTTGAAAAATTATAAGAAAGAAAGTAACCAAGTGATTCTCTCGCCACACATCCCCGTTTTGCCAAAGGAAGTTTTACAGCTCCTCTCTCTCTCGAACACAAAGACTCCCACTTGGATTCTAGATGCCACAGCGGGCGAAGGTGGTCATTCCAAACTTTTACTGGAATCCTTTCCTGAATCTCAGCTGATCCTTACCGATCGAGACGAAGTCATGCTTGGTCGTGCCATGAAGAATTTAGAGGGCTATAAACGTGTTTTTCCTTTCCAAATGAATTTTTCGGATGTCGACAGATCTCTACTCGAAAGTGTGGGATGCCCTGGTCTAGACGCAATTCTCATTGATTTGGGAGTATCGTTATTTCACTTTTTACATTCTGGCAGAGGATTTACCTTCAAACAAGAAGAACCACTTGATATGCGCTTGGAACCACAAGTGGGAAACCAGACGGCGGCCGATGTCGTCAATTATAGTTCAATCCTCCATTTAAAGAAAGTTTTTTGGGACTATGGGGAGGAACGATGGGCCCTAAAAATTGCGAACAATATTGTCCAAACCAGGCAAAAGAAAAAATTTGAGACAAATCTAGATTTGGCAAAGGTCGTCGAGACATCCATCCCGCGTAAGTTTTGGCCTAAAGAGAGTCACCCAGCGACCAAGGTTTTCCAAGCGTTGCGCATTGAGGTAAACGAAGAGTTAATGCATGCCGAAAAAGGGATTCGCCAGTTGGCGACATTGCTCAATCCTGAGGGAGTAATGGCCTGTATCTCCTTTCATTCCTTAGAGGATCGTATCGTAAAATGGGTATTTAGAGATTTACAGATGGATGATTATACGATCCTTACGAAGAAACCCATTATCCCTGATACAGACGAAATACGTTCCAATCGAGCTTCTCGTTCGGCAAAGCTGAGAGGATTGCAAAGAGAGAATCCGATAATAAAATGAGATGAAGTTCAAAACCCAGATCCATTTCCAATCCTTGCCTCGGTTTTTGATCCAATTGCTATTACCTTTGGAGCCTGTTTTGTATCTCATACCTCTGCTTGGATTGTTTTATTTTGCAGTTTGGCAAGGGATAGAGACTGCAAAATGGAAACGATTGATCCATGAAAAAGCAAGGGAGAAAGAAGATTTGGTAAGAAGAAACGATGATTTAAAAATTGGGATTGTTTCCTATACCTCAGCCGAGAGAATCGAGGCGTTGTATCGAAGAACATATCAGTATTTACCAATCAGTCTAGGAAACAGGATCGTTACCATAGAACTACCTCCTGAGCCGATGATACAAAAGTAGGGACACATTGAAACTTTCAGAAATCATTCGAAAACTTCCAGAAATCCGCTTAAGGAAAGGAGATATAGATCAAGATGTAGAATACATCTGGTCAGATACCCGAAAACTCAAAACGAATGATATCTTTGTGTTGCCCGAAGGACAAAGCGAACGTTACGCAACATTTTTAGAAAGCGCTTTTAAATTAGGTGTTAAAACGATACTCATATCCCCCCAACAAATCAAAATCCCAGGATTGGATCTATTTCCAAACGTCTTAGAGACCGATTTATATTTGGGTGACGCTTACGGTAAATTGGCTCATTTTTTGGCAGGTTCACCTAGCAAGAAGTTAAAAGTCGTTGGTATTACTGGAACAAATGGAAAAACATCTCTAACGTTCATTCTTTTTCATATCGCCACGAGGCTTGGAAAAAAATGTGGTTTGATTGGTACTGTTCATGTAAGACTCCAAGATGAAATACGCGAAACAGGCTATACCACACCCGATGCTTCGTCCCTCAATCTATTGTTACGCGAAATGGTCGAACAACAAATTGAATTTGTATTTATTGAAATGAGTTCCCATGGACTGAAATTGGGAAGAACAGCAGGCATCGAATTACAGGCGGCGGGATTTACAAATCTAACGCAGGATCACTTGGATTTCCATAAGGATATGGATGACTATTTGGATAGTAAGTTTAAAATCTTTACCCAATTAGAACAATCATCGATGAAAAACAAGTTCGGTCTTGTTGCCAGTGATGTAGAGGGTGGGGAAAAAATGGTAGCAAAGTTGAAAGAGGCGAATCTCTCATCTCCCATTTATTTACTGGGAGATGCCGGAGAGTTCAAATATTCACACTCTGTTCTTTCAATTTCCGGTAGTGAATTTCGAATCCATAAAAAAGAGAAAAATTTACCTTTTATCCAAGTCCGAAAAGTAAAAACCAATCTTCTAGGTAATTTTAATGTTTTTAATGTGAGCTTTGCTTCCTTTATTGCTCTTGAACTGGGTTTTAATTGGGATGATGTCTTAAAGCAAATTGAATTTATTCCTACCGTGCCAGGACGTTTCCAAGTGGTGCCTTCTCTTGACGGAAGTCGGATAGCCGTTATCGATTATGCACATACACCGGATGCATTAGAAAATATTCTGAAAAGCTGTGTTGAAATCTCACCCAAACAAATCATTTGTCTTTTCGGTTGTGGAGGTGACAGAGACCGAAGCAAACGACCGATAATGGCAAAAATTGCCGAAGAGCATTCAGACTATGTGATATTAACTTCAGATAATCCTAGAACCGAAAATCCGAAAGCGATTCTTGAAGAAATTGAAGCTGGTTTTTCTCGAGGTTTCAAAAGATATGAGACTATCATTGATAGACGAGAGGCCATAGCACGTGGAGTCGCACTCTTAGAAAAAGATGGAATTTTGGTGGTCGCTGGAAAGGGCCACGAAACTTACCAAATCATCGGAAAAGAAAAATTTGATTTTTTCGATTATGAAGAAGTTCAGAAAGCATTTCAAAGAAATTAAATTCGGGTCGATAGGTAAGGTATATGTTTCATTGGATTTATGAGAGTTTTGGGAATGATATAGGCGTTTTTCGAATTTTTCAATATGTGACATTTCGAGCGATGATGGGTGGTTTAACTGCCATGTTTATCACATTCCTATACGGCAGGATGATGATCGAATTTTTAAAATCCTTAAAATTCAAAGAATCGATTCGAAATGATGGGCCACAATCTCATGCGGCAAAATCTGGCACACCAACAATGGGTGGTTTGATGATGATTATTTCCCTTACCATCTCGATTCTATTATGGGGAAATCTTAAAAATTTAAATGTATTGTTGTTGCTAGGTTCAGCGATAGGGTTTTGTGCTCTTGGTTTTACCGATGATTATTTAAAGTCGGTTAAAAAAGTAAAAGGTGGTATGAGAGCCAGAACTAAATTTTCAATTACGATCCTGCTTGCTATATCCGTTACCTTTATCTTTTATTTTTATACTGGAAAACCAAATACGATCGCAAGTAAGGGAATCTTATTTGAAATAACAGATCTCTTCTTACCATTTTTAAAGGGTCCTTTATTGAATCTCGGTATTTTCGCCATTCCATTTGCTATTATAGTTCTAATCGGAAGTTCACATGCTGTCAACCTTACAGATGGTTTAGATGGTCTTGCTAGTGGTACTGTTGTCATTGCAACAGCGACTATGGCAATGTTAGCTTACGTTTCAGGAACTCCCGTTGTTGCGAACTATCTAAATGTACCTTATCTTCCTGGTGCCCACGAATATGCTGTCTTCTTATCCGCATTGAGCGGGGCTCTCATCGGTTTTTTGTGGTTCAATTGCCATCCGGCCCAAGTATTTATGGGTGATACGGGTTCGCTATTCTTAGGATCCACTTTAGGTTTGGTAGCCATCATGTTAAAAAAAGAGATACTACTTGTAATTTTGGGCGGAATCTTTGTGGCTGAAGCGCTGAGCGTTATTTTGCAAGTTGGTTCTTTCAAATTGAGAGGAAAAAGAATATTTAAAATGGCTCCACTCCATCATCACTTTGAATTGAGTGGATGGTCAGAGGAAAAGGTTGTAATTCGATTTTGGATCATCGGAATCATATTGGCAATCATTTCACTTTCGACATTAAAAATTCAATAGAATGTTTGTTGGTCTACGACAGTATTTTGCCTTTGGTAAACGTGTCGTAGATTTACCTTTGCTTTATTGTATCTTTTCTCTGTTTGGTTTCGGAGTTATCATTATGTTCAGTGCATCAGTGGTTCCCGCAGAACGTGAATTCGCTGATCCTTATTTTTACCTTAAAAAACAACTTTTATGGGGAAGTATTGGAATTTGTCTTTTTTTAGTTTTTGTTCGTATCCCATATCAGTTTCTGGTAAAGCTCTCATTTCCATTCTGTATTCTAAGTATCCTTCTTCTGATTTCAGTCTTTATACCTGGCCTTGGAAAATCAGTTGGAACAACATATGGTAGAAATTTCAATCGTTGGGTTCAGATTGGAGGGTTTCAAATCCAACCATCTGAATTTAGCAAAATTAGCCTTCTTTTGTTTTTAGCATTGTTTTTTCAAAACTTTGACCCAAAAAAAATTAATTGGGATAAAAAAACACTCATTTCAATTTTTACGATTTTTTTGACTTTAATTTTAATAGTAATTGAACCGGCATTCGGGACCACTGTTGAAATGTTAGTTGTCATTTTTTTCTTTGTTATTATGACAGGTTTTCCAATCAAAAGAATTCTATTGCTTGGATTGGCTTCCTTACCGTTGTTATTTGTTTTGATCACACAAGTAGGGTATAGAAAAAAAAGGTTGGAAATTTGGTTGGATCCTTATAAGTATAGATTTGATGAAGGACATCAACTTGTAACTTCATTTAGGGCATTTTTTGATGGCGGTACATTGGGACTCCCGATTGGCTCTGGATACTCTCATCGTTATTTAGCATATAGTCATACTGATTTTGTTCTCGCTGCATTTGTTGAAGATTTTGGTTTTATAGGTTTTTTATCCTTTTTGATGGTTGTCTTATTCCTTCTCTTTAGAATTTATCTGTTATTACAGAAAGTTAAAGATAAGTTAGGCTTTTACTTAGGAACTGGAATTTTATTGCTTCTGACGATTCAGTTTTTGATTAATCTTTATGTTGTAACTGGGTTATTTCCGGTGACCGGAATTTCATTACCTTTTATCAGTTATGGCGGCTCTTCATTGATTACAATCTTTATACTACTAGGAATCCTTGCAAATATAACGAAAAAGGAGAATTTGGTCTTATGATTGAAAACGTAGTTATCTCTGCTGGGGGAACAGGTGGTCATATTTCGCCTGGAGTTGCACTTGCCGAAATCCTTGTTCAGAAAAAAGAAAGCTTTTCCGTTTCTAGTGTCTACATTCATTCACTATACCGAAATAAAGATAATCCCGACCTTATTGCACCGCCATGTCCTGTTTTATGGCATAATGTTCCTCAATTCAAAGGGCTTAAGATCCTAATTTTCCCAATCCTTTTTTTTATAGAGTTTATAAAAACTGTCATCTCATTTCAGAAAAGAAAGATAACAACTGTTATCGGAATGGGAGGTTATTCTAGTTTGCCATCTATTCTTTATGCGATTCTTTTTCGAAAAAAATTATTTCTTTGCGAACAAAATTGTATCCCAGGTAAGATCACAAGAATATTTCAAACCTTTTCGAATAAAATTGCACTTAGCTTTCCAATTGTTCAATCAATCAATTTACGTGTTGAGAATAAAGTAATAGGAAACCCCATTCGAAATCGAATCATTCCAGAACATTTGAATATAAGACAGAATGAAAATTTACATGACAGTAAAAAGAATATAGTCAATGTCCTTGTATTGGGTGGATCTCAAGGAGCTCGACAACTCAATAATATGATCATAAAAACTATGGAGAATGTTGAGATAGCACAAAAGTTTCGATTTCGTCTCTTAACAGGCAATGCGCTATACGAAGAGACAATAGATAAAGCGAAAGGACCGGCGGAAATTATTTCTTATGCAAACGATATGAAACCAAATTATGAATGGGCAAATATTGTAGTAGCGAGATCCGGCGCAGGAGTATTGGCTGAATGCTTGATGTATGGTTTGCCCATGATTTTGATTCCTTATCCATTTGCTGCAGATAACCATCAGAAGGAAAATGCAGAGTTTGTGGAGAGAGAAGGGGCGGCGGTTACCATTCACTCGACATCTGAGGATCCCACAGAGTTAGTTAGACACCTACTAAACTGGAAATCGAATCCGACGATAATGAAAGAAATGGGTCACAATTCCTTACGTTTATCAAATGTGAACGCGGCATATCAGACCGTTTTATACTTTCTCCCACATTAGTATGTACGAAAGCCTATTTCCTGGGAAACGTGCACTTTTACTTGGTATTGGTGGAAGTGGTATGTCAGCTATCGCCCATATTCTTCTTGATATGAATTTTGAGGTGTTTGGTTATGATAAAAAAATTTCAAACGTCACAAATTTTTTAAAAGAACGTGGAGCTTTCGTATATCAGACTTTAGATTCGATTGATTCTTCAAAAATAAGTTTTATAGTCATTAGTTCCGCAATTAACGACAAAAATCATTCAATCTTTCAAGAAGTTAGTAATCTACCAATCCCGATGTTCCATCGATCTGAAGTGTTGCATAAGATCTTCTCTCTTCACAAATCGATTTCGGTTGCGGGATCGCATGGGAAAACGTCTACTACAACCATGATTGCACAAATCTTAGAAGAATCCAATTTTGAACCTTCAGTGATGATTGGTGCAGATACTGCCTTACTCGGGAAAAAGGGCGGTAAATTCGGAAAAGGTGAATGGGGTGTCTATGAATCTGATGAATCCGATGGAACTTTCCAAAACCATTTAGCGAATATTAGAGTCGTTTCCAATATCGATAATGATCATTTAGACTTCTATAAAACCAAGGATCGACTCGAAACTGCTTTTTTGAAATATATCTCACCGAACCAACCTGGATCTGCTGTCTTGCAGGGAAACGATAATGGAGTACAAAATATTCTTTCAAATTTATCCGACAAAACAGAAATCTCAAAAGAATTTCAGCTTTATGTTATATGGAGAAATATTGATTTTAAAGAGAAACGGATAGTTGATCTTCAGGACAGGCTAAAAAGCTTGATGAAGGATCAGTACTTCCCCATTTTCTTTGATATTCATCAATCAATATTGAGTTTTAATTATTTAGGACATTCCTATCAGTTGAAACTACCTTATGAAGGTGAACACTATCTCACCAATGGATTAACTGCGGTTATTTCCGGTTTTTTGGTTTCCATTCCGTTGGAGAAAGGAATAGAAACACTATCTAATTACATTGGTGTAAAACGAAGGCAAGAAGTTTTAGGAAACAAAGACGGTGTAACTGTTGTTGATGATTATGGACACCATCCTACGGAGATTAATATTGTCATAAAATCTTTAAAAGCGAACCTTCCAGCAAATAAAAAGATCGTGGTTTTATTCCAGCCACATCGGTATACACGAACGCAACTCCTTCAAGTTGAACTTGCAGATGCCTTATCATCAGCAGATTTTTTATATCTTCTACCTATCTATTCAGCCGGTGAAAAAGAAATAGAAGGGGTAACGAGTGCATCAATCGCAAAACACTTAAATGGCGTCGCTTTCAAACTATTAAGTGGAGAAATGAAAGCTGACGTAATGGAATTACGGAAACAACTAAACTCTGGCGATTTATTATTGTCTTTGGGTGCGGGGAGCGTTAGAGAATGGGGTGAGGATTTTTTAAGATAGAATCTCTAAATTTTAAAGATCTCCGGATCGATCTCATCAATACTGCCGGAAAAATTCAAATGACCCATCTTTCTACCCTTACGACTTTCTTTTTTCCCGTATAGATGTAAATTGTATCTTGGATCTGATAGTAATCTATTTACTCGATTCAAAGAATCCTCAAATGAATCTCCTAATATATTTTTCATTACTGTAGGACTTACTCTTTCCAAAGAGGGCCGAAATAGGTCTGTTACAGCCGCTATATGCATCTTAAACTGCGATGGGTTTCCAGAATCCTGAGAAAAATGACCTGAGTTATGAGGACGGGGAGCATACTCATTCAGGAAGATTTCTTCATCTTTTATAAAAAATTCGACTCCAATCGTACCGACATAATTAAGTGAATCACTCAATGATTTTGCAATCTCAATCGCTTTTTTTTGCAAGGCATCACTGATTCGTGCAGGAAAAATAGAAATATCTAAGATATGGTTTTTATGAATATTTTCAATAGCACCGTATGTTTCAATAACACCATTCTGAAATCGCGTAAGTATCACACTCACTTCTAGATCAAAATTGATTTTTTGTTCTATCAAGTATTCTTCATTGCCATTTGGAAATGCTTCTTTCAAAAAATCCTTAAACTCTTGGTCGGTGCTAATTTTATGCTGACCTTTACCATCATAACCAAAACGTAATGTTTTAATAATCCATGGGAAAGGTATAAGCGAGTTAGACGATTCCTTAGTAAGTAGGGCAAATTCAGGTGTTTTTAACCCCAATGATTTAAAATGATTTTTTTCCAGAAATCTATCTTGGGCTATGCGTAGTGAGTTCGGATTTGGAAAGATTTTGATTTTATCATTTGTTTCTCTTTTGTTTACATTTGAAGGCAATAGAGAATCTAAAAAATCTAAGGTAGATCGAGGGATATTCTCAAATTCAAATGTAAGTATGTCTATGTTAGAGATAAACTTAAGTATGGCTTCCGTATCATCAAATGAACCTACCGTAATGGGGACTCCAATCTCCTTCATCGGTGATTCATAATCTGGCGAATAACATGAAACGGAGATACCATGAAGAAATGCTTCATAGGCCATCATTTGTCCCAATTGGCCTGATCCTAAAATACCCAACCGAATCTTATGCATCGATTACAACTTTAGGTTAGAGTTGAAAGAAAGCGCTTCAACCTTTTGTTTCTCAGCAAATTCCTCTAAAGCGGAAACCAATTGGGGATTTGAAAGAGATAAAATTCTAACTGCAAGAAGACCAGCATTGGCGGCTCCGCTTGCACCGATTGCCAGAGTGCCAACTGGAACACCCTTCGGCATCTGTACGATCGAAAGTAGGCTATCCTTTCCTGAGAGAGCCTTGGACATAACAGGAACACCCAAGACGGGGAGTGTTGTCAAAGATGCAGTCATTCCAGGAAGGTGTGCGGCACCACCGGCACCTGCTATGATCACGGAATAACCATTTGTTTTGGCTGATTTAGCAAAAGAAAACATGAGATCAGGTGAGCGATGTGCTGATACAATTTGAGTATCATAGGGAATTCCAAAAGATTCAAGAACGGAACACGCCTCTTTCATTGTTTCCCAATCAGAATGAGATCCCATGATGACAGCTACCTTTCCAATTATGTTTGGCATACACTAATTCTCCACTCAGATAAATGGCTTCAAGTCTTTAATCCGAGCAAGGCTTCCACAATCCTCTCCATTTTCATAGATCTAGATCCTTTGACAAGGACAGTGGAACCCTTTGGTAAAGTTTCTCTAATCAATTCCACTATCTTCGGTATATCACTACTATCGCCAGGGAAGGAATGATTCCTTCCTACCTTCCTTTTTTTTGCAATTGCGGATGCCGCTTCTCCAAAAGTGACAAGTAATGGTTCGGGATAGTTACGAAGTTCTTCACCAATCAATTCATGATACATCTTTGAAAATTTCCCTAACTCTTTCATGGTCCCCAAAACTAATGCTAGTGGTTTGTGATTTGATAGCTGAATGCTTGCATGTATACTCGATCGCATAGATTCGGGATTCGCATTATAGCTGTCATCGATCACTAGATATCTGGATTTTTTTATATTAAGACGTTTGTCTGGAGCCTTGTATGTTCTAATGGCATTGATGATTTGCTCTTTGGAAAGATTCAAATGTTCTCCAACTTTAATCACTCCTGTAACATTGCTCAGAAGTGTCCTTCCCGGTAGATTCCATTTGAATTCTTCTCCTTTATATCGGAGGAGAAATCCTTTTGGATATGTCTGTAAAATCTTTAAATTTGGATCTTTTTCGAAGTCCCAGTCAATGATCTCGGTTTGATTCTTTTGGGCACGTTTTGTGATCAGTTTAAAGAATGGAGATGTACGTGGCAGAAATAAAACTCCAGATTTTTGCAGTCCAAGCATCAAGTCCGATTTTTCGAGCGCGATGTTCTCTGGTGATTTCAAATTCTCGATATGTGCCGAGCCAATATTTGTGATCAAACCCAACTTGGGATTTGCCATTCTGGATAATCTTTCGATCTCTCCTCTTTGGTTCATTCCCATTTCGCAGATCACCACTTTTGTTTTTTCATTGATACGAAAGAGTGTAAATGGAACTCCAATTTCATTATTAAAATTTTTTTCTGTAACGACTACCTGGTCTTTGGGTAAAAATTGAAATAGATTACCAAGTAATTCTTTCGTTGAAGTTTTGCCACTAGATCCCGTGACTCCAATGACCAGAGGACGGAACCGCATGCGATGGAAATGGGCAAGGGCTCCCAACGCGATCAATGTATCTTTTACCAATATCGCTTTCTTTTGCTGTTCCGAAGAAAGCTTCTTTAGAATAGGATGATTGGTTTCGCATAAGAAGTAAGAGGCACCTGCTCTTAGGGCATCCAAAATGAATTCATGACCATCACGTTTGTCACGCAATGGGACAAATAGGGAACCAGACTTACATTCCAAGGAGGAAGTCGAGATCGTCTTTACGTTGCCTGAAGCTTCAAAACTAGGAGGATCATTCTCTCTAAGAATTCCGAGAATGGTTGACAAAGAATAGGAAAAGGCTGTGATCATATGATTCCATGCCAAGGTAAGTAAATCATCTTGTTTTGGAAGAAAAACTTTGAGACCAACGAACAAAATCAAAACAATTCTGATTGGTTTAGGTAGGATCGCCTCAAAATTAGAAGATGACCCACACCGATACAAGCCATGCACCCATTCAGGAGTAATCCATTCAAATTGGGGGAAAAGACACTTTTCGCTGGAAGCCATTGCTGATGTGGATTCCAAACAAATCCAAAACTTTAAAGAACGGTGGCAAAAGCGAAATTCTAACAAAATTCAATCCATTTTAACAAAGGACAACTTTGATAAGGCGAATCTAAAGCTTGTAAAGGATTTGGATCTTCAGTTCGCAATTATCGCTACACCTAGCATTTCCCATTATGATATCTCGATCTCTATGTTAGAATTGGGAATCCAAAATTTACTGATCGAAAAACCAGTATGTTTGTCCAGCAAGGAAGCAAAAATACTCTCAAATCTTGCTAAAAAAAAACGAGCGAATATTTGGATCAATCACGAGAGACGATACCATCCAAGGTATCAATATGTTCGTGACTTAATTAAAAAGGGAGAATTGGGAAACGTTCAATCGGTAAGGGCAAATGTTTATACTTCGGCGAGAAATCCTGGCCTCGCATTTTCCAAATTTGGTGGTGGACCGCTCCTCCATGATGGAACTCATGCCATTGATATTTTGAATTGGTTGTTTGGGAAATTAAATCTTCGTTATGCGAATGTAAATCGACCAAGTCCAAAGTCGATAGAAAATAGAGCTACTGCATTATTTGAGACAAAAAATGGAATTCAAATTTTTTTAGATGTTTCTGGTGGGCTCGATTACTTTCAATTTGAAATAGACATTCTATTAGAAAAAGCAAGAATTGTATTGTCAAACGATGGTTTTCGATTCTTTAAATCCCAACCCTCAAAACTTTACCAAGGCTTCAAAAGTTTGGAAGAAGTTCCTTTTTTGAAAATACCTTCGCTCAATAAATCGAATGCATTTATGGGGATCTATTCTGAAATTGAGTCTGTCATAAATGGAAAATCGAATAACAGAGAAGGAACGCTGCAAGATAATATAGACATTCTGGAAAGTATCGAATCTATCTATAAATTTAGGCGAAAATCATGAAATCAAATGCTCCCAGTCAAGTTTTTGGACGGTCTTATTTAGTTTATACCTTTGTTTTGCGTACCTGGCTTTCTTATTATCTTCAGTCCAAGTGTTTAAAACCATTGATGTCTGAACAAAGGTGGGAAGAGCGCAAAAAAAAGTTTTTTAAATCTAAAGGTCAAGAGGCAAAAAACATATTTTTTCTTTTGGGCGGGATATATATAAAAATAGGACAATTCATTAGCAATCTTTTTCATATTTTACCTGAAGAGTTCTTATGGGAATTGCAAGATCTACAAGACAAAGTGCCACCCAGATCGTTTGAAGAGATAGGTAAGCGATGGTCCCAAAATTTTTCAACTCCTATGGAATCAATATTTACAAATCTTTCACGATCTGCTCATGCAAGTGCTTCCACTGCTCAGGTGCATATAGGTTACTACAAAGATAAAAAGGTAGCGATAAAGCTTTTATATAATGGAATCGAAGAGGAGGCAACTTCGGATCTGATTACCATTCGAAGGATCATTTGGCTATTTGATCAACTGGTAATATCCATATCAGGCAAGGAAGTATCATCTCAATTACAAAGTATGATCGAAAATGAAATGGATCTACGTAATGAATTGAAATTTCTAAAAAAAACGAAGCAGGCCTTTACCAATGAAAAGGATTTCGTTTTCCCAGAACCAATCGAAGAATTTTGCACGCGTTCCATTCTTGTGACAGAGTTTATTGAAGGTAAAAAGATTTATGATTTTCAACCGGAAGAATGGCATGGAAAAAAAAATCCATACTTAGAAAAATTAATGCGGGCTTACATATTAATGATTTTTGATTTCCGTTTCTTCCATGCAGATCCACATCCAGGCAATTTAATATTAATGGATACGGGACAGCTTTGTTTTATTGACTTCGGCGCTGTTCAAGAAATTTCAAATGATGAAACTAGGCTTTTAGAAAAAGTATTCATTTCGGCAATGAGGAAAGATTACCACCTAATGGCGGATACCTTGTACCAGCTGGGTGCCGTAAAAGAATCTTTAGGTAAAGAAGAACTTTGTAAAATTCTAAAATACTCGATGGAAAAATTAAACCAAATACTACTCACGACAAAAAACTTTCGAAATATCGGATGGGACACATTAAAACCAGGTGAAGACTTGAGATTTTTAAAAGAGATCCAAGTAAGTCTCAAAACACTCTTTCGCTCTTTGAAACTTCCCCCAAATTTTTTAAGCCTCCATCGTGTTTTAGCCCTGCTTTTGGGGAATTTTTCTTATCTAGACCCCAATCGGTCTCTTTTCGAATACTCAGAAAAACCATTCTCTCAAATAGTGATGAAGGGAAGTTCGTTTCGCAAAAGATGGCGAGAGGAAGGAGAGGAAATCCTCGCAAGTTCTCTTTCTCTTCCGAGCGAGTTGTATGACTTTCTATACAAGTTAAACCGCGGAGAGTTTGTATTCCACTGGTCGGAGGATAAACAATCCAACAGAAAAAGCCTAGTATTGAGAGAGCTATTTACTTTCGGAATACTAGGGTCCGTTTTTTTCTATTTCGGAATTTATTATGCCGAAAAATCGTGGAAAGAACCCAGTCTTATGTTTTACATATTGGCTGGGATTTCGTTTTGGTCTCTAGCCAGATCCGCACTACAGTATCAAAATAAAAAATAAGAGAAATTGAATGAAATTCCCAGAAACACCTTTTTTTTCGGTTTATAAACCTGCCTATCTAGCTTTTGTCTTGTTCGGTCTTGTATTAGATCTGAGTAGTAAGTATATAATCATACAAAACATGCAGGCATACGAAAGCATACCCGTAATAGGCGAATTTTTTAGATTGTCTCTTACATTCAATACGGGATTTGTTTTTGGTTTGTTTCAAAACAACGCTTTGCCTTCTCTTTTTGCGACTGGATTTGCCATTATCTTCCTGTTTTTCTATCGATGGACAAATGCTGAGCTAGGCAACCCTTGGGGTTGGAATTTAGTCATGGCTGGTGCCTTCGGTAATTTCTTTGATAAATTTTTTGTCAAAATCCCCGGTGTTGGCTTTCGGTTTGGTTTTACACCGGAGCGACCTGGCTTAGAATTTATTGGAGTCGTTGACTTTTTGGACTTTGAATGGCCGGACTTCCTGTTATTTGAAAGATGGCCAGCGTTTAACGTAGCAGACTCTTGTGTCTCCGTTGGAATCGTAATCCTGCTTCTTACCATGGATTGGAAAGAGGAAGAAAAAAAGTAAGACTATAGGAAAAAGTTACCTCTTACAGTAACGGAGAGTGTTTTGAATACTTCAAGATACTCTTCCGTTTTACCTACCTTCCAGTTGACTCCACTTGGAGATGCATAGAGACTCCGACCTGGTTTTGTTTCCGAGATCCCACAAACACGAATGATATGGGTTTTGGTTTCACGTGATTTAGCAGAATAAAATTCGAGATCTTCTTCGTAGGATCGTCCAGTCTCTTCAGATGAAAGATGGAATACAACTTCAATGTCTTCTGATTTAAATTCATCCCAAATCTTATCGCTTTGAATGTCTTCACCAACTAAAATCCCAAATCTCAATCCACCCATAATAAAGATAGACTCAGTCTCTCCTGCAGAAACTCCCACTTCGGACTTTGGCACTATCTTTTTGTCATAAAAATCTACTAGTACTAGGGATTGAAGGATTGGAGAAGAAGAAACTAATTTTCCTTCTTCATTGGTTCGGTAATGAGTACCACCCATAATCACTCCACTATATGATTCAGAAATCTCCAAAAGATGGTCTTGGTATTCTTTCTCGTGCAATGCAGCTTTTTCTGGAGATGTTGCTTGAAAGAAATGGGGAAACCCTTCTGGCAATAGAAAGAAGTTCGCTTTTTGTGAGGCAACTTTTGTTATCTGGTCTTTTGATAACTTCTTATGTAAATCTTTTTGGTAGAGCGAAATTTTGATTGTTGGCATTAAAGGGGATTTCCTGAGGAAAGTATATCATCATCATGATTTAGATCATCCAAGTTTTCAAGGGTATCGTCTTGTGAAGAGGAAAGACGTTCGTTCCCTTGTGACACTTTCGACTTACTAGAGCCATCATTCTCAGCCGACGAAACATCGAAATCTCCTTGATTTTCCTGATTCGAATTTTCTGTCTGAACGTCAATATTAAATGAATCCTTCATTTGCTCTGGAGTGAGCTCAACAAGTCCTCCATATAAATCACCAGATTCCAATCGATCATATAGTGCCATTGTATAACAGTAGGACTCCATAATACACTGTTTGATGGCTTTTTTATTTAACCTTTTTTTGGATTCCATCGAATCGAGAGTGATGATCTCATCCATATTTACAATGATCTCTTTTTTCGACTTCATATCTTTGATTAACTCAAGTAAGATATCTCTCACTTTCATATCAAAATCTTTGATCACCATTCGAACTGTTCTCGATTGTCCGGTTCGTTTTTGTTCAATTCCGGTCAGCTTTTTTGATGCTTCAATATAATTTGCACCAGGATTGGCTTTGTGTTTTTCCAATTCCCGCATTATATCAAGGTAAATTTTCAATTGATCCGTAATAGAACGAGTAGATTCATATATGTCTAATAGCTTTTGACGATAGTCTACCTTTACGCCATTAACATGCGTAAGCTTAATATCAATCTTCTTAGTGGTAAGTACAAAAGAATACTCTTCATCAAATTCTCTAAAGTAAAAGTAAGAAAGTAGGACTTTATCTGAATCTGGAACAAAATGCATTTCGTTTTTAGGATCAAATTTTTTGCGAAGTTTTGGAATGGAATACATTTGCATCAAACGTAATCCATAGGCTTGTTCTTTAGTTAAGGAAACTTCCTCTTTTTCTGCATTTTTCTTTTCTTCTTTTTCTGTTTCTTTTTTTGCTCTTTCCTCTGCGGCTTGTGCTTTTGGATCAATGCCACCAGGAACATTTTCTCCGGTGCGTCTTGAGCCTGGACGTTCTTCTGGCTGAATGTCCAAGAGATTTTCCATATAACGCGAAATCAACGGTATGTTTTTATTTTCAGCCCGAATCACAACTAAGTATAATTTTTCAAAAAAAGTATCAAATAGTACATCTATTTCTGAGGTAATCTTTTTTTTCTTAGAAGAATAAATGAGGCTTGGTTTATTCTCAACTTTTTGCAATTCATCGTATGCCTGAAGGAAGGATTTTTTTAGCGTCTCCTGATATGGATAAAGAATGTACATTCGCTTAAAGAGTGAATAGATTTGAGGTTTGATTCTTTCAATTGCAACAGGAGATTCAGGTGCCATCATAATGGGCTCTGTAATATCTGTTAGCTCTGATCCATCATACAACTTTTTAGTCATAGCGATGAGCTCAACCAACAGCGGATTAATTTTGTCTAGGGCAGCGGAAACAGCAGGAGAATGAGCAGAATTGGCCAAGATCTCGTTCGCACTATAATTGCATTCAATGAGGGCTTGTTTTGCTTGGGTAGAAAAATCATGCATAAATCCAGGCAAAAGATCAGGGGAACCAAATGCCGTTACGCGTCCCATCCAACACTTCAGTTTGACGGAAAACCTTGCGAGAAAGCTCGAGATCTCTTTTTCATATTCTAATTTTGCATCATATGATGATTTGGAGTCGCCTGAAGAATTCCCGCCATCGCGACCACCTCCGCCACCAGATCGGTTGCGCGAGCGCCCATCATCACTTCCACCGCGGGAAACTGTGCCTTGTCTAGTCTTAACTTCCTGCGTTTTTCGTTTTGAATCGTCTTCCTTAGGGTCGGGTTTTTCTTTAATGACTTCTCCACCCGCACTTACGAATTTATTGAACATTTCTTTCCGAGCCGAATCGTCTAGTTTTCCGACTCCAATCGCTCTCTTTGTATTGTCAAATTCTGGCATTTTACCTGACCCGCTGTTTACTATTCAATAGAATGGGATTGCTCTCAAAAAGCAATTTTTAATAGATTCCCAAGCAAAATCTGTATGATAGGAATTAGAGGTACCAATGGCTGACTACATTCTATCAGATGAGCTACGTGAAGCGGTTCAAGTAGCGGAAATCACAATGCGACCCTTGCTTTTGAAAGGTGAACCCGGCACGGGTAAAACCCTTTTAGCCAACTATGTAGCAGAAACGAAACAATTGCCCTTTTATCGGTGGCATATTAAATCTACAAGCCTTGCTAAAGAAGGTCTTTATTTCTACGACGCGGTTGCTAGATTGAACGACTCTAGATTTCCAGAAGCGGAAGCGATGGAAAGAGTCAGAGATGTAAAAAATTACATTCGATTGGGTGCACTCGGTGAAGCATTTTCTTATCCAAAACGTTCTGTCGTTTTGATAGACGAGATAGACAAAGCTGATATCGAATTTCCGAATGATCTATTATTAGAACTTGATAAGATGGAGTTTTTTATTCCAGAAACAAAAGAACAAATTGCGGCCGTGGAAAGACCACTTGTAATCATTACTTCAAATAACGAAAAAGAATTACCCGATGCCTTTCTAAGACGTTGTATTTTTCATTATATAGAATTTCCTAAGCGCGAGACCATGAAAGAAATCATTCTGGCTCATTTCCCAAAAATACAAACTGAATTTATGGAAAAAGCCTTAGCTATGTTTTATACCATCCGTAAAATCGAATCGCTTCGTAAAAAACCTTCCACTAGTGAACTATTAGACTGGATCCAAGTTTTACTTCATACAGGGGAGTCCTTAGATTCTGGAAAAATACCATTCGCAGGCACTCTTTTTAAATCAGAAGATGACTATCGGGTCTATCTCAACTAAAAATGTTTTTAGATTTTTTTTATAACCTTCGAAAAGAAGCTATCCCTTGTTCAACGGGGGAGTTGATCGCTTTTCTACAGACGGTTCGATCCCTAACAGACCCAAAGGGTTATATTTCTATAGAAACTCTCTATAGGATCGGAAGGCTCAATTTTGCAAAAGATATTAAGTATTATGATGCTTATGACTTAGGATTTGCAAAAACCTTTGCTGGATTGAGAGAAATTAGCGTTGAATTTCGTGATCAGTTATTTGATTGGTTGGATCAAAATTTTGATAAACTTCTAACGCAAGAGCAAAAAGACAATGCCCCCAATCTAAGTATGGAAGAAGTCCTTGCGGAACTGATGAAACGGTTAAAAGAGCAAACAGAACGACACGATGGTGGCAGCAAATGGATAGGAACATCCGGGACTTCTCCTTTTGGCAACTCAGGATATAATCCCAACGGTTTAAAAATTGGTGGAATGGATGGCGCAGGAAATAGAACCGGAGTTAGTTTGTGGACAGAACGTAACTACAAAGCTTATCGTGAAGATGAAATCATTGACACTCGATCAATTCAAATTGCTTTAAAAGAACTTCGCTTCTTAAAAAAAGAAGGCAAAAGGGATGTAAATATAGAAAAGACGATACGAAAGACTTGTGAAAATGGAGGCGATGTAGAAATAATTGAGGAGCGATCTCGTAAAAACGCACTTAGGCTCGTACTAATTATGGACATTGGAGGAAGCATGACTCCGCACTCAGAAAGAGTGAGTAAACTTTTTAGTGCAAGCCAGTCCCTTTATCATTTCAAAGAAGTACATAATTTCTTTTTTCATAATATTTTTCATGATTATCTTTTTGAATCTCACGAATTTAATGGAAGAATCTCGATCAAACATTTTATCGATCGCTTTCGAAAGAATACAAAATTAGTGTTTGTAGGTGACGCTTACATGGCACCATATGAATTGTTTAGCGCACCGTATAATCCATACTCGTATCATCGCGAATCAGATGAAGAAAAATTCAAAAAGCGAAAAAGTGGAATCGAGTCTTTAAAAGATTTAGTCGAGCCATTCCCTGGATCTGTTTGGCTGAATCCAGAACCAAAACGTTTTTGGGGCGCGCCAACCATCGAGGCCATTCAAGATGTTGTACCAATGTTTCCTTTGACTATCGAAGGTCTCCGCAAGGCTGTGCGTTCCCTTTTAGGCAAATGATGGAGACTTGCATCTAATCTTTTCCCACACCAAAGTTAATTTCTAAGGATGGCATTGTCGTTAATAGATATACGATATGGTCACTTTCTTTACATTTTCCAATTTTTTGATCCTAGGGATCAATTTGGCCACACTCGGATTTTATTATGTCTTTTATAGGCTCCATTTTTATCGGCACACTGAGTCTTTTCTTCAATATACCGCGGTCTCATTCTCTGTTTTTAGTGCCGGAGTAGCTCTAGCACTCCAAGCAACCATCTTAATTTTAAATCCTTATCCATCTCACGAGTTTAAAGCCCTGATATTATCAGCTTCTGTAGAAGAAGTTTCAAAATTACTTGGGATCTATATGTTCTTTCGTAAAAATCAGGATGAATTTACGGTCACCGACGGGATTTTTTATGGCCTTGTCCTCGGCGGCGGTTTTGGACTTTTTGAGAACATTCTGTACTTTATCGAATCAGGGCTATGGTCTCAAGTTCTTCGGTCCATTACATCTCTGCCCATCCATATGATTAACGGTGGATTAGTTGGTGGATTTCTAATGGTTTTTTTATTTTCAGGTAAGAACATTTTGAGATGGATTCGGTTAATCTATGGACTTCTAATATGTATTTCAGTTCATGCTATGTACAATTATTCTTTATTTATTGATACATTTTTATTACTGGTTTTACCTTTTTGTATTTTATTCCTTTTCTTCCTTCTAGAAATCACGATTGCTAAATCTAGAATTCTATTGCCTGGTTATGTGCTCAAACTGATGAATATGACAGTTGAGGAGTATGAAATCATCAGTCGTCATAATCGACATGAAGGATGGATACAAAATGTTCAGAAACATATTTCTACAAAGAACATCCGTCTTTTCCAAATTCCTAATCTTCGTCATATTGTGATTACAGTTTTTTTTATTGTACCTTCTGTAATCTCCTCATTGATTTTGATAGTAGATCCAAATATCATTTCGCGTTTTTTTATTGATATGGAATTTAAAGATTACTTCGCTTTATTCATTATTTATCCTGCAATACTCGGTCTGATGTTCTTTTTCGGTGGAGTTTTAAATCCATACTTCTTTCGAGATCGGATGTTGGCAGTACCTCTGTTTGGGTCAGTTGATGTAAGAACTTCGGACTCTGAAGAAAACACTGCACTTTTCCATATTTACTGGAATAAGTTCTATATTCCCATTTCAAAGTTGTATGCTGATAATACACGGGCGGACTTTGATCTATGGATTGGCATTTCCCCTTATATTAGTTGCAAAGGGACGATTCTCTGGACAAAGGAAAATGAAGAGGGGAATTGCGGTGCGATGTGTGCTCTTGACTCCATTCCACTTCGTTTTATTCTAGAATGGAACTTTGTCAGACTCCGACAAAATTTAAAAAATTTATTTTTACGAAGACATAACGACTAAAATCTTGATTCAACTGATATCGTATAATGAAGGGAATGTTGCGAGAAACCAGGATTTAAATTAGAATACCGCTCTCGTCCATAGCTCACGGGACTTATATCACTTCGAATCCATACAGAGCTTTTGTTTCCATTTTCAGACTCAATCTGGCCTAAGTAAAAGGAATCTAGCAGTGAATAGGCGATTATCATCGAAAAAATACCGACATAGGCCTGGAATCGTTGATTATGAAATTCATACTTTTCATTGGAAATTAGATTCCCAACAATGATGATTCGCCCATCGCCAGTAGGTATATATTCACGATCATTGTTAATCGCATTTACGGATTCATTGTACTCGTAGATCATACCAGCACCGGAAAGAAGAGCACCACCAAACAGTAATATTGATTTTTTATAGTCTTTTCTTTGGACTTGAGCATATCCTGGGATCAATTTTGGTGCAACTTGCATTGCGGTAGTAAGTGGAGGCTGTTTTTTTATCGTCTCAAAGCTATAGATTTCGTTTTGATTTAGCAACAAGGTCTCGGAGTTTTTTAGATCAGGTTGCAACTTCCAAACAGTCCCTTCGATAGAAACAAGTGTGCCAATCCCTTTAAATGTAGATGTATCCCAGAGACCTCTGATCCCTGTGGAAAGATAGGTCTCGTAATTCAATGATTCATTGATCTCCATCTTCATCGATTTTAAATTTGTCAAGGCTACCACGTCCAATTTTAAAGGAGATGTTTTTGAGGTAAAAGAAGCAGAATTCTTTGTCATTCGATGGAGGAGCAAGTTGCAAGGATCTTCAGTAAGTCCAGGATATTCGGCACAAACTGGAACTCCATCATAACCAACCTCAATTTTTAATATATCCGTGTGAGGAATCTTGCGGACTTTGCCCTGTTCTTGCCATTCTACATGAGTGGCTGTCACAGACAATGCCCGCCCAAAACTAGTTTCCCCAGATTTCAGGATCAATTTGTCCGCAAATAGAGGTAGAGAGGCGAGGAGAAGAAGAATCGCGAAAAGGAATAAATAAATGATATGTAATTTCTTGTTTCGCAAGACCAGTTCTCGTTTAGGAAAAACTCTATTTTTTATGATAGATTTATACCTAATAAATATCGACAATAACACTAGTGACCGTGACGAAAAGTAAAACCAAAACGACGAATTCTCTTCGATTTAAAATCGGGCTCTTTTATTCCCTTCTTGCCCTCTTGAATATCATTTTCTTCACTGTCATGATTTTTGAAAACCAATCGGATCTCCTTCTTAAGAATTTCCAATTCCAGTCAGAAAACTTGGCAAACAAAATACTTGCCGATTTGCAGGCGATCGGGCTAACCGAGGAAAGAAACGAAACTTTCGAAGTTTTCCGCAAAACTCTGAAGCTTTACGATATCAATAATTTTACCATTTTTGCCGCTGATGGAAGAACTTGGCATACAGAACCTGAGACTACTACGGAAACAAAACCCTTAGTGAGTGAAGCATTGATTCGCAAGTCCAAAGATGTTTCATCGGACAAGGAAGGTAGTTTGTTTAAAGCTAGGTATAGCTTAGATTTAAATGAAGAAGATTTTACCGTTGATTTTCTTCTTCCGTTACGTTCCGCAACTGGCGAAGAAGTCTTCCTTTCTACACATTTCAATATAGCATCCATTCAAGAAAGATTGAAACAGCTTTATATCCAAGTAGCATATGCCGTCGTATGGGGTGTAGTTTTCCATTTGATCTTCGCAATATTAGTTTATCGTGCTATTTTCCGAAGAGTGGGTTTACTCGAGGTCGCCTCAAAGGATATGCAAGATGGAAATTTGAAAACCAGAGTCACTTGGAACTTTAATAATGAGGATGAGTTAGACACTCTCGGTCATTCATTTAATAGTATGGCTGAAGAAATCGAAACAAAGGTCAATACGATCACAAGACTCAATGATGAAATCAATCAAGAGTTACAGATTGGAAAAGAGGTTCAGGAGTTATTCCTTCCTACACCTAAAAAATATAAAAAGTTTAAAATTGGAAAACTTTACCGTCCAATGCGGGAAGTATCTGGTGATTTATATCAATACTTTTATTTCGACGAGGGTGACGGTAAAGAATTCTATGCATTTTTTCTTGCGGATGCGTCAGGACATGGTGTTTCTGCAGCTCTCGTAACGGTTGTTATGGCAATGTCACTCCAAGGAATCATGAAAGAGAACCATGATCCTATATTTGCAATCAACTTTCTTGGGGAAACCATTGCAAATCGTCTGCAGGCATCCTTTTTTGCGACTGGAGTTTTTGTCATTTTGGATGAACCTGGTAAAGTTAAGTTTGTAAATGCTGGACATAACGCACCTTTTATGATTCGACCATCGACGAAAGAAATTACATACATCGATAGTTCTGGTCCACCGCTTGGTATGGGAGACGATATTCAGTATTCTCTAGTAGAGTTTCCAGTAGAACCAGGTGATAAAATCATACTCTATACGGACGGTGTTGTTGAGACTCCACTCAAAGACGATGGCGGATTGTATGGTTTGGATCGGTTTGCAAATTTAGTTTTGGATAATATTGATAAGCCGAATTCTGAAATTGTAGAAATTGCAATGGCGGACTTGGATTTAGTACATGAAGAGTATAAGGATGATGTGAGTATCATTATCCTAGAAATCCCGGAATGAGAAAGTTCTTAATTTTTTCCCTGTTTTTATTACTGTTTTTCTTCTTTGCACTCGCTTCCCAATCTATAGTCGGTGTTAAATTGCAAGAATTGAGGTTTGGAATCTTACGCGATCAGCTTATGAATTATGAGCTTTCTTCTCAAACACTTAGGGAACGTCTCAAACAAATGTTCCTCTCCAAAGACGATTACCTTCAAGAAGTCAAAGTCAATATCTTAGAATCTGGAATTGTGAATTCGGAAACTAAAGGTGTTGAATTGGAAATGGGTTGGAGAGACAGATTCGGGCTTGGAGTCATCAATGCAGTTCGAGCCTTAAACTTTAAACCCTTTTTAGAATTAGAAGAACAGCAAAAGACCATCATTCGTCTGCAATTTGCATTTTACATGGAACGGACTCGAAAGTTCTCAATTGCTAGTAAAAAGTATGATGAATTGGAAGAAATGCTAAATGGATCGCTCGCTGATGAACATGCATTTACTCTTCTCCACCATGGGTATTGTTTGGTTATGATGGGAGAACGGGAAAAAGCATTTGTAAAACTCCGTAAAACAATTGATCTCTTTCCTGGCACTCATTATGCAGAAAACGCGGAACTTCTTATAAGTTTCTTAGTTGATGGTGACAAAAGAAAACTTGAATTCGAAAATTCGAATCAGAATCCCGAACAAAGAGCTATCGCTTCATTTCAAGCAGGTGACTATGAATCTACTTTAAAAACATTAGAAGCTTTGCCAGTTTTAACCAACGACCAATCGTATATCAAAGCGAGATCGATGGAAGAACTTGGTAAAACATCAAATGCGGTAAAAGAATACATACAACTTGTAAAACAAAAAGAGAATAAAGAAGTAGCAATTCGAGCGAATCGTCGTTTATTGTTAATCGGAAATTTTTACCAAGAAAATAAATCATTAGTTGCTTTCTCCAAATCAGAAGCTACTAAACTTGGCGATGATAAGGCAGTGGCTCAAATAGAAGAGGGGAAATCATTAGTTCTAAAACCAATAATTGTAGAAAAGATTCTGAATGCTGAATCATCCAATACCAATTCGCCCGAAGCGAAAGAACTTGAGGAAATTAAAGATAGTTTAAAAGAATCATTGGTCGAATCCAAAATCGAAACACAAAAAATGATGACGGTAGTAGAAGAAGAAAAAATTCCACTCGTGAAAGAGGAAGCCGTTGCAGACTCAAAAGTTGAGGAAAATAAGATAGAAGAAATCAAACCTCAAATCATTCCAATTAAAAAACCGATCAAACCGATCGCAGTAAAGCTTCAAGTTAGAATGAATGATGGCAGAACAGTTGTATGCGATAGTTTAACGACAGATGGCGCTTTGGCAAATTTGAATCTAGGGGCCTTTACATTGTCCGTTCCATTAGAAATGATATCCGTCATCAAAACAAGTGGAACCTCAAAGAACAAACGAATGATAATTGAGTCAGGTGACGGCGAAAAACAAGAAGGCGATGTCTTAAAGCGAAATGAAGAAGGAATCTGGCTTTCAAAGGAAGGAAAAGAAGAGATAAGAGACTCCAACCTCAAGGAGATCAGAGTCCAATAAACCTGTTAGGATTAAGGAAGTTCGCCTTCACCACCAAGAATTGTAAAAAATTTGTCAAGGCTGGAAAGTTTTAAGATCACCATCACATCTTGGCTAACATTCAAAAGGAAAAATGTACCTTCCTCTGACTTTAACTTCTTTTGGAGATTCGCGAGCAGGGCGATACCCGACGAGTCAAGAAGTTTGATGTTTACCATGTCGATGGCGACGGATTCAGCCCCATCATCGATGATTTTATGAAGTTCTTTTTTGAGAGCTGGAGCAGAATAGATATCTAAAGACCCTTCTAGGGTGACTACGGAGTGATTTTTGACTTGTTTTGTTGTGAAATTCATTGAACTTCCTACTGGCTAACATAGCTTCTAGATTTTGCTTAAATTTGTAAAGACTTTTTGTATTGAATTGAAAAACCAAGTTTGCCCGAGAAATTCCTAGTTCATTCCCTAGTGGCTTAACTTTTTAAGAATCTCGGTAACTGCCTGATTGTATCCATCAAAGCCACCTTTATCATAATCGGTAAGAGCTTTGTAGTCAAGGTCTCCAATTTCAAGGAGCATTTTCTTTAACTCGTTTTCAATGAAATCCCGTTTGATGTAAGTTGTTTCAAAAAGTTTTGGATGCACGGTCAAGCTAGTAGACGAAATGCTTTACAAAAATAAACGAAAAAATCTAATCCTTTGATTGTCATCCAGGAGAAAGCGATTAACCTAGTTAATGACCTATGGGCAGTCCACTTTGTATCCTAATTGTCGCTTCCAACCAAGAAGAAGTTTTTGGAATCATTCGAGAAATTAAATCCCAAGGTTTTTCTCCTCTTTACCAAGTCATCATGGAAAAAAGGGAATGGGACTCAAGAATCCAGGAAGAGGATTGGGATGCTATCCTTGTTTCTTTTCGATGGAGTTCTGAATCAACGGCAAAGGAACTATTAGAAGATTTACATAAAAAGTCCCTAGATATACCATTTATATTGATTTCCCATCCGGATGATTATGCCGAATCCCTTTCCTTGATGCATGCGGGTGCTGCAGATATAATCGATTCAACAACCCTTTTTCGCCTAACGCATGTCTTGGAACGTGAACGAAGAGAATTGGTCTTCAGGAAAGAGAAAGATATCACGCAATCATACTTAGAGAAATCTCTTAAAGAAATACAATTCCAAAATTTCGCGGTCGACCAAGCTAATATTGTATCTATAACGGACGCTAGTGGTGTAATTAATTATGTAAATGAAAAGTTTGTGGAAATATCAGGATTTTCAGATTCAGAATTAATAGGCCAATCTCACCGAATTCTAAAATGTCAAAACAAAACAAAGGAAGATTGGCGTCAAATTTGGGAATTAATCAGCAAAGGGGAGGTCTGGAAAGGTGAGATTCAAAACACAAAAAAAGATGGTAATTCCTTTTGGGTTGAAACAACGATTGTTCCCTTTAAATCGGACGATGGTTCTATCTTTCAGTACATTGCAATCCACCATGATATTACCAATCGAACACTAGCAGAAGATCAGTTAACTCATGATGCATTTTATGACAATCTGACAGGTCTCCCAAATCGATCTCTATTTCTCGCGAGAATCGAACAAAGAATATTTGAATACAATACCTCGAATAGCGGTTACCCAATCGTAGTTTCGGCAAACGTTGATAATTTCAAACGAATCAATCACTCGCTTGGAAATGAAGCAGGTGATGATATACTCAGAATTTTTGCAGAACGTATTACTCGATTTTCAGGACTGAATGCAGTCACAACACGTCTTACGGCAGATACATTCGCGGTTCTTTTGTATGATTTTCTTTCCATGGAAGAGGCACTGAATTACGTGGAAAGGCTCCAAGAAAACTTAAAGGAAATCATTCCATACGATGGCTATGAAATTTACCTTACAGCTTCGTTTGGTATTGCTGGTTTCGGAATGGGTGGAAAAGAAGCAGAAGAAATCCTAAAGAATGCAGAAATCGCCATGTTTCACACAAAGGAATATAAGGTAGGCACCATCTCCATTTTTTCAGATAGTATGAAAGAAAAAATCCACTATCAACTGGAAATTCAAAATGACCTTCGTGCCGGATTATTAAAAAAAGAGTTCAGTGTATTTTACCAACCAATACTCGATTTAGAAACCCAGGAGATTGGACACTGGGAAGCATTAGTTAGGTGGCGCCATCCAAAGAAAGGGATGGTTTCACCTGTGGATTTTATTCCTATGGCAGAAAACTCTGGCCTGATACTTCCTCTCACAAAATTTGTTTTAGAAGAATCATGTTTATTTATAAAGTCAGCGGAAAATAGATTAGGAAAGCAGATTGGAGTGGCGGTCAATCTATCTCCACAAGTCTTTCTTCAACAGAATATTTTTCATTGGATTGTGGATGCTCAAGAAAGACTTGGGATAGCATATAAATCTCTGCAGGTTGAAATTACCGAAAGTCTTGCGATGAAAAATATGGACGATACTGTACCAATACTAGAAAACCTTAAGGAAATCGGCGTAAATATTGCGTTAGATGACTTTGGAACTGGTTACTCCTCCCTGGCTTATTTAGAAAAATTGCCTTTATCCATTCTGAAAATCGATAAATCGTTTTTAAATAATGCTCATCCAGGATCAAAACAAGCATCTCTACTTGTTTCAATCATTCAAATGTCACATGACCTAGGATTAAAAGTTGTTGCAGAAGGCGTAGAAGAACTATCCCAACTCAACCTCTTAAAAGATTACGAATGCGATATGATCCAAGGATATTTAATTTCGAGACCACTTTCACAAGAAGATGCATTGACATTTTTATCAAAGTTTTCTGGACAAATTTATTAATGGTGTATTGTCTTAGTTTATAGATAGAAAGGAGTACTTTATGCGAGGAACGACGAGATTTTCATTATTTTTATTTTTAATTTTGTTTATATCACAATGCCAAACTTCACCAACGGGCAGGCGTCAACTGATTCTTGTTAAAGATCCGCAAATGAACCAGCTCGGTGCGGAAGCATTTCAAGATATGAAATCAAAAATTCCTATCGAAAGAAGTGAAGCCATCAATCGATATGTAAATTGTATTGTTCAAGCAGAGCTTGCAGTTACAGAAGATGACACTGGTGTAACAAGTTGGGAAGTCGTCGTATTTAAAGAAAATTCACCAAATGCCTTTGCTTTACCGGGAGGAAAGATTGGCGTTCATACAGGGATGTTATCTGTAGCTAAAACTTCTGATCAGCTTGCCGCGGTCATTGGTCATGAAATTGGGCATGTAATTGCTAGGCATGGAAATGAACGGGTCTCTCAGAACCAAGTTACACAAGGTGGAATGGAAGCCCTTTCCAAAATCGGAAAAGGGGAGATGGCCGGAATCCTTGGTGGTGGAGCAAAATTTGGAATCCTTTTGCCATTTTCGAGAAAACACGAATCTGAAGCGGATATCATCGGACTAGAAATCATGTCCAAGTCAGGTTTTGATCCAAGAGAGAGTGTTACATTATGGGAAAATATGAGCGCAATGAGTAGTGGCAAGCCGAACGAACTTTTGTCAACACATCCTTCAGATGAAACACGAATGAAACAACTGAATGAAAAAATGCCAGGAGCTTTAGAGCTCCGACAAAAAGCAGTCCAAGAAGGACGCATACCATCCTGTAAGTTATAGTCAAGAAGAAGGGCAATTGTTTAGTTTAAAGAACTTTAAATCTTCAGTTTGAATCGTCAGATAAACAATTCTTGCACATGTTGTCATGTGCAAGGTGGACTTAAATTAGCACCATCAGTCACAAAGAAGTTTTCTTTGAGCCACTTTGCATTCTTTAGGTTTTCCGTTTTCGATTAATGTTCCAGATCCATCCATACCATCATTCTGGAATTCACCATTTAAAGACTTCCCATCACTGAAAGTATAAATTCCTTTCCCGTTGATCATACCGTCTTTAAACTCTCCGGCATACTTATCACCATTCTTAAATTGATACGTTCCAGAGCCTTGACGTTTGTCTTCAAGATAGGTACCAACAAACTTTTCCCCGTCTGTATATTCAAAATTGCCCTGACCGTCTCGAAGGTCATTTTTGAAAGATCCAGTATAAATATCCCCATTATCGTAGATATATTTACCAGTGCCATTGACACAGTCGCCTTCCACACATCCCACCTTTTTTTCAGCAGTGGCATTCGCGTCTGATTTGCTTGGATCTCCCAATTCAATATTCTCAACTCGTTTTTGATTCACTGTCTCGGATTTAGACTCTGAGCTTTGGGCCGAAGAATCTTCTGTTTTTGGATCCGGAGACGAGCAGCCAATTAACGAAAGTGAAAAAGAAATAATAATTAATAAAAATGCCCTCTGGATAGAGAGTGAAATCATGAGAACCTCCGATCGTTCCCATTAAGAAAAGTCATTCTCCAGAAAAAATCAATTCAAAAAGTAATTTTGGATATGATCAAATTGATCCGAGTTTCCTTTTTTTTGCTCCAATTCGGAGTCTGTTTCTTCCTTCCAAACTGGCGGCAATCCATTCAATTCCTCTAAAAATCGACTCATTGCCTGCAACTGAATCGAGTTTCCATGTTCAGAAAGTGGAATTGTAAAAAAAAGTTTAGATTTTGCCCGTGTAACGGCAACATAGAACAGTCTCCTTTCCTCCTCCAACTCTTCGTTCGTACGAATACGATTCGATGGGAAATGTCCATCAATCAGATGAACGATAAATACAGAATTCCATTCCAGACCTTTTGCGGAATGAATGGTTGAAATTGTAACGAATTCATCTTCCTTTTGATCAAGACTCATCTGAAATGATTCAGTCGCATCTAGACTTAGAATTGAAAGAAAATCTTCCAATGATCTTCTCTCTTTTGTAATGACTTTCAATGATTCCAAATCAAACATTCGCTTCTCATGATCATCAAATTTGATCTGCAGAATTTGAGAATAATAGGTTAAGGTTTCTTCATAGATTGCAAGTACCGATTGATTCCGCTTTATGAAAATTAAATGCAAAAAGTTTAGGAGACGAGACAAGCTAATTTTCGCTTCCTTTGTGAAACCCATAAAGAAAACATCGTTTTCCCAATTACTTTGCTCAATAAAAAGATCTGGCTGATTCTGAATGGCTTGGAGAAAATAAGAGGTTTGTTTTGGGCCTACGTTCTCTTCTAGCAGCAAAATCCGATTCCAAGAAATCCAATCGAGAGGATTCGAGATGACTCGCAAATAAGCTAAAATATCTTTAATATGTGCTTGTTCTAATATTCTTTTTCCACCATACTTTTTAAAAGGTATACCTTTTGAAGTTAAAGCAATTTCTATGATGTTGGTGTGCCAACCCGATCTTCCAAGAATGGCGATCTCATTGAAGGAAGTGCCAAGCTCATATTCAGTGAGTATTCTTTGAGCAATCTGATCTGCTTCCTCTTCAATCGATGAGTATTTGAAAACTTTAGGAATCTGACCAGCTTCTATCTTTTTGGTAAAAAGTTTTTTATCATATTTTTCTTGAAATTTTGTTAGGCAACGATTTGCCAAATTTAAAATATTGGGAGTGCTTCTAAAGTTTTCTTCTAGTTTAATGATTTGGGTATTCTTAAATATTTTTGGGAAATCAAAAATATTTCTTACATCAGATCCTCGAAAGCCGTATATACTTTGTGCATCGTCTCCTACAACCATGATATTTGCGTGTTCACTTGCAATTAAACATGCGATATGCGCTTGAATTCTATTTGTATCCTGATATTCATCGACAAGTATAGCCTGATATTTTTGACTGCTGTGGCTTCGAACGACTTGATCTTCAACTAGTATCTTTCGTGTGAAATGTAGAAGATCGTCAAAATCCATACAATTCGCTTTAAATTTAGCTTTTTCATAGTCTTCCCGAATTAATTGGATCTCTTTGATTTCGCGAATGAATTGGGGATAATCTTTTTGAATTGTTTTTTCCAAAGATAGATTTGTACTGAAGGATGTTGAAATTAATTCGAATATTGTTTCTTTCTTAGGAAATCTTTTGGCTACTTTTTGAGAGATTATATTTTCTCGTGATATGCCAACCAGAGTAGTCGCATCCTCTGTATCCAGTATTGAAAAATTTGACGTGAATCCAACTTTCGTGGCGTAACGTCTTAAAAAATGATTTGAAAACGAATGGAAAGTACCTCCGCTAACATTTTCCATTCGACGATCCAAAAGTTGAGAAGCCCGTGTAAGCATTTGTTTGGATGCACGACGAGTAAAGGTCAACAAAAGCAAAGAATCGGGGGATATCCCATTGTTTACAAGATGCAACATCCGATGAACTAATGTCTTTGTTTTACCTGTACCGGCGCCTGCAATGACTAGAAGAGGTCCATCCGGAGATGTAACCGCTAGCCTTTGATGCTCATTTAAAGTTTCATCTTTTTTCACAATGATCATTTTTTTATACTTCCATCGATTGACAAATGGTAAATAAAGTGGAGAATCTATTGTTTGATAAATTATGCCGCTGAAAACTAAAAACTCTGCAAATCCAAAGCACGTCCTCGTTGTTGAAGATGAACGAATCATAGCCATAAATATCTGTACAACTCTAAAACAATTTGGATATTTTACGGAATATGTTTCAGATGGAAAATCAGCATTAGAAAAAATTGAGTCAACTTCTTTTGATCTAATTCTCATGGACATTATGTTAGGTGGCGATATAGACGGTATAGAAGTCGCCAAAATTCTCAAAAAACGAAGCGATACGCCGGTCATTTATTTAACTGCTTATTCTGACGAATCAACATTAGATCGTGCAAAAACAACGGAACCTTTTGGTTATTTGATCAAACCATTTAATAGCAGAGATTTGTATGTCTCTGCAGAAATGGCGATTTACAAATCTCAAATTCAAAGACAACTAAATGATGTCCAACAAAGATTAAATGAAGCGCAAAAATGGGAGACAGTAGGGCTTGTTGCGTCTGGCATTTCCCATGAGATAACCAATCCCCTGACTTCTATCTTAAATTATTCGGACTTGATCACCAGAGAGGCTCAAATTTCAGGGAATCAAAAAATCCTTGGTTATGCGAATAAAATAAATAGTGAATCAGACCGTATTGAAAAAATAATTAAAAATTTAGTGAATTATTCGCAAACCACATCCAATACCTTTAGCCCTGTAAATGTTAACCTTTTACTTCGAGATACTCGTTCATTTTTACACCAATATTTTTTAAAAGAAGGCATTCAATTTGAAATAGAATCGGATGAACTGCCGCTCCTTTCCTGTCAGCCACAAAAATTAAAACAAGTCTTCTTAAATATCCTTCAAGACGCCCGCTTAAGATTATCAAAGGTTGAGTCATCAGAAAAGAAGTTAATCAAGGTTATTTTAAAAATAGTTGGTGAGGAAGAACAACAAGAATTGATTATTTCTATCCATGACATCTATACTGGAAGGTATACAAATTGGGATGGCGAAAAAGACACTTCCGATGTCTCTAAGGTACTTTTAGCGGAGATCGGTGCAAAATTAAAACGTGTTGATGAGGAAAACGGAGGTTTCTGGGAAATTAAAATACCAATGAAACATGATGCATAATGTATTAATTTGAAAAAAATGAAAAGTCTTCGATTTTCCCCTCTCTTTTATTTTCGTTCTGGATCAAGGCCTCAATTCGATTTGAATGCAAAAGCCAATGGTCTTCAGAAAACAGACGTTCCATATTTGACTTAAAATCTCTACAGATAGATTCGGACATTTGATCGTTGTTTGTATAATCACTCAAAATCGCAAATGAAATACGATAGGCAAGCTCATCTCTCTGGCTTAGATGAATTTCCGTAAGCCGACTTTTAATATCTATCCGATGATCGATCAGTAATTCTCGTTTTTGTTTACCTTCGGTTACAAAAACCTTATAACTGATCGTACCGGGAACTCTTTCTCCAGAATAGGATTTTGACATTGCACACTCCTGGCTTCCAAAGCACCCAATAAACTTATGTCTTTAAATCGCGAGGGCAATCTCTTTTTATCTCTAAATGCTGAAAAAATAGACAATTCTGATATCCATTTCACTCATTGGAACCGCTTGAAAACGCTTTTCCCATTGCTTTTTTGGTAGTGATTGAAATCTTCGTTTTATACTTTCAAAGCATTCTTTCCCTGTGCGAAACTACCTACGACTTCTATTCTTAGCCACTGGAATTGGCATCACATATGAGCTCCACTCTCAGGATATGGAGGGGCTGAAGCTCCTTTTTCCGGACTCAAATGCCATAAAGACAGCCGACGGAGATATTGAACGAAAGTCGACCACAACTTCCATCCAAAGATCCTTAGTACAGAAATCCGTGGATTCGATGACCGACCGTGAAGTGGACGACAACTTGCGCAACTTAGGACTCTCCAGTCAAGGTACCATTTACGTAAAGAGAGAAAGATTAAGGGACGCTCTTGTTCCCGAATTACCTCCGGAGGTGACTCCTGAATCCTTGCTTGCAAATCAGAAAAAAAAGGAGCCTCCAATTCAGATTCAAAATGCCGCCGAAGGACAACTGTTAAATATTGATAAAACACAAGGTGGAGTTTTAGTTCTTAGAGGTAAGGTCAAACTAAAAATTAAAGGTGGTGAGCTATTAGCAGATTCTGTATCGATAGATTCATCGCGACAAGAAATATATGCAGAGGGAGGAGTCGAGTATAAGGATGGCAAAGCAAAAATTAACGGCGAACGTTTTTTGTATGACATCAAACTCAACCAAGGCGTTGTTTATAACTCTAAGTTAAACTATTACCCTTCTTATTTTATTGGACAAAAATTGAAACGTCTGGACGAAAAAAGATATCTGATGGAGATGGGATACTTTACGGCTTGTAATGCGGAACTGCCACACGATTCCTTTCAGGCTAAAAAGATTATTATCTATGAAGACAAATCCGTTATCGCTTATAATCTAACTTTTAAAGTTGGTGGAACACCGCTATTCTGGTTACCAGTTCTTTACAATTCGGAAACTGGAAATGGCTGGATGGTTCAATCTGGAAAAAACAATACGCAAGGTTGGTTCCTTCAAAACAGTTATCAATGGTCAGATCCTTATCCAAGCAACGCACTTCTTGCGACCGGGTATAAAGTAAGATTTGATGTTTACGAAAAAACAGGCCAGGCGGCACAGCTTGAAATGTGGAAAGTATCACCTAATTTAAATTATAATATCAATTTAGGATATGCAAATTACAAAAAAAATAATATAACCTCTGTATATGAAGATCGTTTTAGAAATCTTGGTATAGGTAATGTCGCTGTTACAAATAATGTAGATCGTGGCGAAATGTTTCCAAATAGTGGCCTTGGCTTTAGAAACACTGGTGTAGATTACGACCCATGGTATAAAACCGAACTACGTTTAAACATCAAGTCCAATGATTTTAATAAAGATGTTACACGAAATATGCAAGTGCAATACGAAAACTATAGCAATCGTAATTTTGATTATGAATTTGGCAATAGGTATCAACCCTCTAATTCAGTTCAGTCCTTGTATACATTTCGAGATGTAAGATTAGGGCTAATCAGAAACTTACTAAACTGGAATTTAAATTATACAGAAAATCGTGGTGATTTGAGTGTAAGTATAGGACTTAGCCGGACACTAGTGTATCAAATCCAAGCAGACAAATACTTTTCCGCACAAGACACTTTACCCGCTGTTACCATACGCAATTCCACTCAAATTGGAATCTTGCCAATTGCAAATAGCCCTGTGTATTGGGATCTCTCATTTCAGTCGAATATCAATCGTTTGTATGGAGCTCCGACACAGGCAAAAGTTCCGTATACGAATATCAACGACCCAAACGGAAAGTACAATGACTTTGTGTTGAGGACACAAACATCCGTTTTAGGCGAATCTGGTTTTAGATCCCCAATCCCACTCGGTGCTTACGCTTCATTCACACCATCAATTTCAGTCGGTGCCACAAAACAAACTGCTGAATATCCAGGAGTTGGAACAGCAGCAAATAGCCCGGATGCGGACCCAAATAAAGCATATAGTAATTTTTTAAAACAACAATCCTACCAATATGTAAGGCAATCGCACACAGCAAGGATTGGAGTACCTGAGCTATTTTTTACGACGACTTACCGAAAAATTGACGCACAAAAAGCAGAAATTAGAGATCCGATAGTAGGTAGCCAGAGACAACATGAGGCAGAGTTTGCGTTGGAAAGTTATGCGCTGAATGATTGGGATATCTCCGTACGAACCATCCGTGATCTTCGAACTCTTTCACCAGATTATAATCCATCCCTATCAAATATGCAAAGATGGTATTATACGATTGTTCGAGTAGGTGGTTTTATCGATTTTATTGATGGCTTCACCACTCGCAGACCGAGCCTTTTGGAGAGACGACGAAATTTTTACTCAGGTATTTTTATAAATAATGACTATGTGCATCATACTCCCCAAAACAGATCACTTTCCAATAACCTAACCGTATCTTATAAAATGGGCGGCTTTTCATGGCCTATCGTAAGAGCCTTTCGATCATTGGAACTAGGTGGTACATGGTATCATGTATATAAAGATAGTTTTTTGGATAGTTATAGATTCTTTTTCAAAACAGATGCAAAATTGACACGTTATTCAGGTATTGAACTGGAATTGGATTCAAGAGTCACAGAGCCATGGAGATTAACTGCTTTAGCACAAGGCCAATTCTATGCATATTCAACGACTCCGGAACTTTTCACTGCACAAAATGGAACAAACTATGACCAAACAACGATTTGGGAAGATATAGCGTCAGGCACTGGAGCGAATGGTCAAGATAGAAGACAAAAAACCGTCTTCAATATCAATCGGTTTATGATGACCTTCAAACTGGATTTACATAACTGGGAGTATCGTCTGGGCTATAGTATGAATTTGAGAGCATTACCGGGAGGAATTACTGCCGACAATCAACTTACTTTTTATGATCAATCTGTTTATTTTTCTGTTAACCTTACTAATTTTAATTTTGGAGACTCTGCTAGCGCACAAGCAACTCGGGTTAGACTGTATCGTTTCAGAAAACGACCATTAGATGGAACGACTGAAGGTATTGCCGCGGAAGCTAGATAATTATGTTAAAAGAAAGAAGCCAATCATTCAAACTTCTCTTTTTATTTACCGATCTTTGCATTGCTTTTTTAAGCTTTGGGATTGCATTTGTTATTCGATATTATCTCTCGGAAGATTCTACCTTTCAAAGGCAAATTATTGACTTCCAAAACTATTTCTTTCTAGGTCTTGTTCTTGGTATTTCTCAGGTCATTTCTTTTCTTTCGATAGATCTTTATCATCCGCGGCGTGGACTATCATTAACTGATGAATTTTTTGCAATTGCCTCAGGTGTTTTCATAAATTTGATGCTAATTCTGACGGCGCTTTTTTTCTTTCGAGGCGAAAGTTTTTCTCGTCTAGTAATTTCCTACTTTGTTATAGCTACGATTTTACTCAGCAGTCTCGGGCATTTTATTCTTCGCGGGATCCTCAGGATTTTACGCAGTAAGGGTTATAATTTACGCTCCGTTGTGATTTTAGGTACAGGAAAATCTGCACAAACGTTTGCGAACACAATCAGAAAACACTCCATCTATGGGTATAATGTAATTGGGTTTATTTCAGGTAAAGTAAACTTATTAAGCAGTGACAGTAATTTAAAGGTCGTTGCAAAACTGAAGGAATTAGAAGAATATTTAAAACAGAATGAAGTTGATCTGTTAGTCTATGCTCTTTCACATGATGAAGGAGATTTTTTAAAAGAAGCGATCGATATTTCCGATTTTTTAGGCATAGATCTAAAAGTTGTACCAAGCTATGAGGAAATTATTACTGCTAAAGGTAGAGTGGAGGTTTTGGATGGCATTCCTATTATTTCCATAAGAAATATACCACTCAGACTAGGTTATAACCGAGTAATCAAACGTACGTTTGATATTGTTTTTTCTCTCTTATTTATTGTTTGTTTTAGCCCGATCTATATCATTCTAGCAATTTTAATAAAAATCACAAGTCCTGGCCCAGTGTTTTACAAACAGGAACGAGTTGGACTAGACAATAAAAAATTTAATATGCTAAAATTCAGATCTATGGTTGTCCAGCAGAGACAGGATTCTGATACACTATGGACGACAAAAAATGATCCTAGGGTCACGCGCATTGGTAGCATCCTTCGTAAACTTTCACTAGATGAAACACCTCAATTCATTAACGTTTTACTCGGAGACATGTCCGTCGTTGGTCCAAGACCAGAGAGACCCTTTTACGTAGAAAAATTTCAGTCAGAACATCATGAATATATGCGAAGGCACGCCGCCAAAGCAGGAATCACTGGCTGGGCGCAAGTACAAGGATTAAGAGGAGATACATCGATAGAAGATCGTATCAAAGCAGACATATACTATATTGAGAATTGGAGTTTAAGTTTTGATCTTAAAATTATTTTGTTAACTCCATTAAAAGCTATTGTTGATCGAAATGCGTATTAAAGGAATATAAACTATGGATGAAAAGAATTTAAGAGAAATTGCAGCACTTGCAAAGTTAACGATAAAGGATGATGAAATTGAGGGAATGTTGAATGATTTTTCTCGTATTGTTAGCTATGTAGATGAAATCAAGAATATGGACACATCTGCCGTAGAAGACGATGAAATTTATCAGCTTACCATGCAAGTATTAAGACCAGATATTTCTGAAAACACGCTAAATCGCGAAGCTCTTTCAAAAATTGCTCCATCGTATGAAAATGGTTATGTTGTGGTACCAAGGGTTATTGAAACATGAAAGATCTTTATAAGTTAACATATTCCCAAATAAAAGATGGTTTATCGAAAAAGGATTTCACATCCGAAGAATTAACTAAATCATATTTGACGCGGATTGAATCGGAAGACTCAAAAATTAAGGCTTTTTTAGAAGTGGATCATAATAAAATTCTAAATCAGTCGATCGAAAGCGACAAAAGAAGAAAATCAAACGCGATCTTTTCCGACTTAGATGGGATACCGATTGGAATCAAAGACAATATATGTATCGAGGGAGAAATCACTTCCTGTTCTTCAAAAATATTGGCAAACTTCCGGTCTCCTTATGATGCGACAGTAGTATCAAAACTAAGATCCAAAGGTTTTGCATTACTTCCAAGAACCAATATGGACGAGTTTGCTATGGGAAGTTCTACTGAAAATAGTGCTTTTCAAGTGACTAAGAACCCATTTGATACTTCAAGAATTCCAGGAGGGTCTAGTGGTGGTTCGGCGGCAGCTGTTGCATCAAACATGGTGCCAACTTCTCTTGGATCAGACACTGGAGGCTCAATCCGGCAACCAGCTTCATTATGTGGAATTTGGGGTTTAAAACCGACTTATGGACGCGTTTCCAGATATGGACTAGTAGCTTATGCATCCAGTTTAGATCAAATTGGACCATTTGGTAATGATTTAAACGCAATCATTGATATCTTTGAAACAATCCAAGGATCGGATCTTCGCGACCAAACATCTGCTAAAGATAAAACGTTTTCTTCTAAAAACGTTACCATTAAATCATGGAAAGGATTGCGTGTCGGCGTTATGAAGACAGAAGAGACACAATCAAGCCCAAGTGTCGCCAAACGTTACGAAGAGTTAAAGACAAAATTGGCAAATGAAGGTGCGGTGATCAAAGAATTGGACTTTAGCCTTTTCAAAAATTCAATTCCTGTTTATTATGTCATTGCAACAGCAGAATGTTCTTCAAATCTCTCTAGGTTCGATGGTATACGTTATGGACTTAGAGTAGAGGGGAAAGGGAAGTTAGATGACTTATATGTTGAATCCCGATCGCAAGGTTTTGGAAACGAAGTAAAACGAAGAATTCTATTGGGCACATTCTCACTTAGCTCCGGTTATTATGATGCCTATTATGGTAAGGCACAAAAAGCAAGGGTGCTTATAAAAAAACAGTATGACACATTTTTTAAAGAAGTAGATTTTATTTTTCAACCGACATCTCCTACGACCGCCTTTAAAGTTGGAGAAAAAACGAAAGACCCAATACAAATGTACTTGGCTGATATTCTTACTACAACAGTAAACCTCGCAGGCGTTCCAGCTATAAGCTGTCCTGCTGGTGTCGACGAAAATGGATTACCAATTGGCATGCAATTGACTGCAAATCATTTTGATGAAGAAAATTTATTGTCATATGCAAAGATGTTTGGTGAGTTTCCTGAAACCAAAATTACACTTCCCGATTCTATCCAATGATACAGACAGATGAGCTAACCAAAAGAGTCATTCCATGTTTGGATATAAAAGATGGAAGAGTTGTCAAAGGAGTAAATTTTGTTAACTTAGTTGATGCAGGTGATCCCGTATCTTGCGCCATTGCATATGAAGAAAATCAAGCCGATGAAGTTTGTTTTCTTGATATCACAGCGTCGAGTGATAAACGAGATATTCTGTTAAATCTAGTTGAGGAAGTAGCGAACAAACTCTTTATACCTTTCACTGTAGGTGGTGGTATACGAACGTTAGATGACGTAAGATCAGTTTTAAACCGCGGAGCAGACAAAGTCTCAATTAACACAGCCGCATTCCAACGTCCTGGATTACTAACAGAAGCAAGCGAGATATATGGCTCTCAATGTATTGTCTGTGCAATCGATTCTAAATTCAACCACGAAAGAAAACGATTCGAAGTCTACTTACATGGAGGTAGAACAGAAACAGGTCGTGAAACATTGGATTGGGGGAAAGAAGCATATGAATGTGGAGCAGGAGAAATTTTGCTGACTTCCATGGATAGGGATGGAACAAAAGATGGTTTCGACATCAACATGTTGAAGCTACTTTCGCAAAATTTATCGATTCCTATCATTGCTTCCGGCGGAGCAGGAAATCCCGAGCATATGTCAGAGGCAATTTTAAGAGGCGGTGCGGATGCAGTTCTAGCCGCATCTATATTTCATTTTGGTGTATATACGATAGCAGAAACAAAACAGGCAATGAGAGAAATGGGCATAAAAGTTAGGTTATGATAGATTTTTCACTTCTAGATATTCTCTTCTTTTTTTCTCCTTTCTTAATCATTATTTTCATCTTAATTCGATCACGGAGTAAAACAGAAAAAACTCTATCTGGTTATTTTAAGGCCGAAGGGAAATTAAGTTGGTTTGTTGCTGGAACTGCAATGGTAGCGACGACGTTTGCGGCTGATACACCGCTTGCGGTTACTGAAATTATTAGATCCACTGGAATTTCAGGCAATTGGCTTTGGTGGTATATGTCAATCGGCGGTCTTGTAACGGTATTCTTTTTTGCCAAGTTATGGAAACGTTCAGGTGCAACGACAGATCTTGAATTTATTTCAATTCGATATTCAGGTAAAGAAGCGGAGTATTTAAGAAGCTTCAAAGCCATTCTCATCGGTGGCATTTTGAATCTCGTGATCCTAGGTTGGGTTAACTTGGCTATGCTTAAAATCATCCAAGTATTTTTTCCACAATATTCAGATATTCTCATTTTATTTATACTTCTAATCGCTGGAATCATTTACACTACTTTAGGTGGTCTTAAAGGAATTTCCTATATTGATGTTTTTCAGTTTTTTTTAGCCTGGGGTGGTTGTTTGGTCTATGCTTATTTTGTCTTAAAACTTCCATCAATCAATGGAGTAGCTGGATTAGTTGCCAAATTACCAAGTGAATCATTAAATTTTTATCCTGATTTTTTTAATGGCAAAGGTTTACCTTTTGACCACTTCGTTATTATGTTAACTGTTATATGGTGGTCTAGCTGGTATCCTGGTTCCGAACCTGGAGGAGGTGGATACATTGCTCAAAGAATACTTGCAACAAAAGATGAAAGTGCGGCCATCAAAAGTTCTCTATGGTTTGTTATCGCACATTATTTCCTACGACCATGGCCTTGGATTTTAGTTGCATTAGCATCCATTATTGCTTTCCCAGGACTTTCAGAAGGCGAGAGTGGGAAAGGCTTCCTTTTGTTTTTGAATGAAGGTTTGCCACTTGGGCTGAAAGGGATTATTCTCAGTGCGTTTTTAGCAGCATATCTATCTACACTTGCTACTCATTTAAATTGGGGCGCTTCCTATCTTGTTTTTGATTTTTGGCGTCCAGCGATCCAATCAGGCAGACCGGATAAGTATTATTTGAGAATCTCGTATGTATTTCAGTTTTTAACAGGAATAGGTTCACTTGTGCTAGCAGTTTATGGCATGGAAACAATCAAAGGCGCCTGGATTTTTATTCTGGAAGCCTCATCTGGTATAGGATTTGTATTAATCGCTAGATGGTTTTACTGGCGTATTTCCGCATATACTGAAATACTAGCTATGATTCTTTCACCTATTTGTTATATTATATTTTCACTGGTTTTAGAACTTGGCTTTCCGTATACAATCTTCGCGACTTCATTTACTTGTATGTTCATTTTGATATTGAGCACATTTGTATTACCGATTTCCGAAAAATCAACTTTAATCTCATTTTATCATAAAGCCAAACCGCCGCACTATTTTTGGAAAGGTTTTTTCCAATCACAAAAAATCGACTTTGAAAGATATCCCAATTCGATCAAATATTCCTTATTAGGTGTGGTCTCAGGTTTTATACTCATTATTAGTGGGTTACAGTCAATTCAAGGCCTACTTTGGATTCCGGCAAACCTGTATTACTCTGTTCCAATCATGTTTGTATCAATATTACTTCTATCATTGGCAGTCAAAAAAAGTATTCAGTGACTATCTCGAAACTAACTCATCAATTTTTAAAATGATTTCTCGAAAAAGCGAAACGCTCTTCGTATCATCAATCATTGAAGTTTGAAATGCCATCATGGAATGATCATAGCCAGATTTTAAATAGTGTTGAAAAACCGTTCCACCAAGAATTGCACTATTTTCTGATACAATCCCATCGTTAGATGCAAAACTCGGAGTAGAATTTGTGAGTATCTTACAAGACGTTTGATAGTAAAAAGTTTCTGCACCTTGACAATCGTTATTCAATATCCCCGCATAAGAAATGAATAACGAATTGTACGGAAAACCATTGTTGATAGAATCTAAAACAAAATTAAATTCCGTACCAATGGGAATTTGGTTTGTTCCATTATTTGTGTAACCTAAATCAGTCCCCCCTTGTGTCTCAATTAGGAAGGAGGAAAGTTCATTGACCAAGGTTTGATTTTTTAAAAATTCATCTGATGCAAAAGGAGATCCATACATAGGCGAGGCCAATGTGATCACTCCGTCAATCAGTCCTGCCTCATATTGAGGGGATCTCATGGCGGCTCTTGTGACAATGCCACCCATCGAGTGAGCCACGACAATGACCTTTTCATCTTTAGTAAACGTGCGTTTTAAATAGCTAACAAAACCTTCCCCATTAAAAATAACTGCATTGGAAGTCCTATAAGTAAATAAATACAGGTCGTACTTAGATTTTACTTCTTGTTGATTTTCTTGATAATGAATGATCGCATTTTGAAATGTTCCTTTTATATTATCAATCTTTCGCGCACGTGAGGTAAATGGATCTAAATCTCTCTCTAATGGATTCCACCCATGAATAAAAACAATTTTAGGTTTCGTCGTCTTATTGGAAAGTTCTACTTCTACAAATTGTTCATGAGGAAGCTGGCGATCCGACTTAGGAATAAAAATGTATAACGCCTGGTTTGGATTTCCGATAAAACCTGCAAGGGACAAGAAAAGAGCAGGATCATTTTTTTCTTCACGCGTGAACTCTTTTTTCCATACGTAATATGCACATGATTGGATGCTAAAGATGAAAAAAAGAAAAAGAAGAATGAAACTTCCAAATTTCAACTACGATTTACTATCCTATCTAAAGTGATACCACATGCAACGACAACATTCAATGAAGTAACGGATCCTTGAAGGGCAATTCGACCTTTATAATCTGCATGTTCGAGTAGAATCCTTTTCACACCCTCTCCCTCGTTACCCATTATAATCGCCATATTTTCTGGTGTGGGTAAATCATCCCATACTTCCTCCGATCCTTCTTCATCAGTGGCTAATATCCAATATTCTAATTCTTTTAAGTAATCCATCGCATTTGCTAAATTTGCAATTCGAAAAATATTTAAATGATGAACCGCGCCTGCCGACGATTTTTCCACTACTGGACTAATCGGAGCCGTATCACGATCGGACATGAGCACATGTTTGACTCCCATACATTCCGCTGTCCTTAATAAATTTCCCATATTTCCAGGATCTTGGATTCTATCCAGAATCAATATGGGACCATCGCCAGCTTGAACCATTGATTTTAATTGTTCCCAATTCAACGATTGGAATGCTTTTTGTTTCGTGCGGATAATGATATAACCTTGGTGATTTTTATCTCCGGCCACACGATCTAGTTCCCTTGAACTAACAAGCGTACATTTTACATGAGTTGGTAAAAATGCGATGATACGTTTTTTTTCTTCAGTAGGTATAGAGTCCTTCAAAAGCACTTCACGAATAGATTTTACTCCCTTTTCTGGAAGCATCGTATCGAGGGTTTCAAGGAATTCATAAAAATTTCTTTTTCCAAAAAGGATGTCTACTGGTTTCTTTTCCATGTGGTTGTTCCATCCTTATGATCCAAAAGTTGAATTTCTAGCTCCAATAAATTTTTACGAATTTGATCAGCAGTTGCAAAATCTTTATTCAATTTTGCTAATTTGCGTGCTTCAATCATAGATTCAATTTTCTCTTTATCGATACCGTCTAGTTTTTCTTCTTCCTTCTCGAATGAAAGAATACCTAGAATCACATCAAAAATCTGAAAGCTATAAACAATCTCATTTAATTCCTGATGGGACCATGAATCTAAATCTAAACCTGAATTGATCTCTCGTAAAAAATCAAAAATAGAAGAAAGAGCTTTGGGCAAGTTTAAATCATCAGCAATTGAAGACTCAAATTCATTTAACGTACTCAGAATTTTATTACTTACTATTTGAGAGTGTAATTTTGAAATATCAGAAGCATCAATTTTTGGCCACTCATAAGATAACTTAGTTAATACGCGATTCAAAGTAGACTGAATACGATCAAAGGCTTGTTTAGATTCATTTAACGTCTTAAGTGAAAAGTTCAACTTAGACCGGTAATGAGATGAAATAAGATGATACCTAATATATTTTGGCTGGTAACCCTTTGCTACAATATCCCTTAAGGTATAAAAGTTACCTTTACTTTTGGACATCTTCTCACCTTCGACCAAAAGATGTTCGCAGTGCAACCATGTTCCAACAAACGTTTCATTCGGATAGGCTCCTTCTGATAATGCTAACTCGTTTTCGTGATGTGGAAAGAGTAGGTCGATCCCACCGGTATGAATATCAACACCAGATTGATAAACTTTTCTAATCATTGCAGAACATTCAAGATGCCAGCCAGGTCTACCAACGCCCAAGTCACTTTCCCATGCCTTTTCATCTTTGGTTTTTTGAGTTTTCCATAAGACAAAATCCCGCACGTCATCCTTTTCATACTCGTCTGCATCATATCTTGCGCCAGATTTCATACCCGTTACGTCGATGCGAGAAAGGGCTCCATATTTTGGAAATCTTTGGATCGAGTAGTATAAGCTACCATCCTTTTCATAAACAAGACCATTCTCTTTTAATTTGTGAACGATATGTACCATATCATGGATTGATTCTGTAGCCTTCGGGTAGTGCTCTAAGGTTTCAACATTCAACGTTTTTAAGTCTTCAAAAAAAGCATCCGTCCATGGTTTGGTGAATTCTTCAACACTGATTCCTTTTTTTATAGACTCGTTGATTATTTTATCATCGATATCGGTTATATTCATGGTCTGATCTAACTTATATCCAGCGAGTTTTAAACCGCGACGTAAAATATCGACAAAAAGAAATGATCGAATATTTCCGATGTGCGCATAATTGTAAACAGTTGGACCACAAGAATATACCTTAACTGAATTTGGATTTAAAGGTTGAAAAGGTTCTTTCTGCGCAGATTTTGTATTATAAAATTGGAATAACATAACAAAAATTAAACTTTAAAAATTTCTTTTATAAATTCGAGGTTGGCAGTAGGCTGTTTTTCTTTACCGGCTTCGTTTCCTTCATTCGGATAGATCTGCATTCTTTTATCACAATTCATATGATTAAATAGCGCAAAAATTGATTTAGGATGGGACTTTTCATCTTCCATACCGCAGGAAAAGAGTGCAGGGATTTTGATTTTTTTGGCAAACTGTATGGAATCAAAATAAGCCAATGCTTTCTTGTAATCTATCTTCTTTGTCGCTCGTTTTTCTAGTGTCGGAAGCATTTCTCTAACCCACGGATTTTGTTTGAGAGAGAGTTGGTCCTTATCTATATAACAAAAATTCGGTGTTTCTAATATTAATCCTTTAACTCGATCAGAATAAGCAGCACCGAAGACGGCAAGTGAAGCGCCTAATGATTTTCCATGCAAAATTATTTGGTCGCCATCAATACCATCCGCCAATCTTAAAAATTCAATGGTTCTTATTACGTCCAAATACAGCTTTCTCATATAGAAATCTTCTTTGGGATCTAAACCTTCCGCAAAGTAATTTGCTGACCAATTGATGACAGTTTTGTTTGTAACAGGATCAACAGGTGCCTGCAACATTTCATTTCCATGTCCGCGTAGACTAACATGTAACTGAGCGACCCCTAGATCAGAATAACCTTTGTGGATTTCTTCATCAACACCCATATAATCATGAAAGAAAACTACGACTGGCCGATCGCCTCGTTTTCTTGGTATGGCAAGCTTACCATGAATCGTATAATTGCCAATACCTTGAAAGGAAACTTCATTTAGAGACTCCCAAATAAAGGAACCTTTTAAAACTGTTTTGAACGTAGATTGAATTGGTACCTTTTTTAACTGCAAAAATCCTTCTTTCCAGAACGCATCCAAATCATCAGGCGGATCTAATTTGGGAAAGGTTTGAAAACAAACATCAAAACTTATCGCTTCCGGCATATTAGGTGCTCTTTAAAACAGGAGAAAACTTTTTTTGATACGAATACAGAGTTTGAAGGATTAACACAGCTATAGTCATGGGGCCAACACCTCCAGGCACAGGAGTATAAAAAGAAGATTTATCCTTGGCTACCGAAATTTCTATATCCCCCACATTACCAACATTATATCCAGCATCCAATAAAACCGCTCCGTCTTTGATCCAATCAGATTTAATAAATTCTGGTTTTCCGACTGCGCCAACGACGATATCGGCCTGTTTTACTAGCTCTTTCAAATTTTGAGTCTTAGAATGACATAATGTAACAGTAGCATCCAAATTTGTAAGCATGATAGCCATCGGTTTACCCAAAATAGGTGAACGACCAACAACAACCGCATGTTTTCCAGCAACTGAAATTCCATATTCTTTAAGCAAAAGAACCATTCCATAAGGAGTGCAAGGGAAATAGGCCTCCTTTCCCATTGACAGTCTTCCAAATGATGAAGTAGTCACTCCATCCACATCCTTCTCAGGCAGAATTGCATCAAAACATAATCTTTCATCAATTTGGTGAGGCACAGGATGTTGTAAGAGGATACCATGAACTTGGGGATTCTCGTTTAAAAGACGTATTTCATGAAGCAATTGTTCGGTGGTCGTCTCTTCTGGCAGTCGAACATATTTCGAGAGCATTCCGACAGTAGCGCAAGCCTTAACCTTCATATTGACATAGGTCTCGGAAGCCGGATTGTTTCCCACAAGTATGGTTGCAAGGGTGGGTGGATTTGACCCGTTTGGGTCTATTTTTTTTAATTCTTGAGAGATCTCATTTCGGATCTTCTCAGAAATAGCTTTACCGTTGAGTATGATGGGAGATTTCATCTAGTAAGTTCAAAATTTCAAAGAAAATCGAACTGGCAAACAGAAAAACCATCTATGTCTCAAACTAACGATCAAATCTCCGACACAAAGGCATTCGAAGTCCTAAATGGCTGGGTGCAGGCAATCCGTGGCAATAACCATGTCCAATTTATACAATTCAGAACGAATGGTTCGATCTTTCAAATTGTTGCTGAAAGGGAAAAGCTGGGTGAAGAGACGTTCAAAATGATCAAATCACTTCCGCAGGAAACTTCCTTAACTGTTAAAGGACATTGGGAAGAAAATGCAAAGGCACCATTTGGGCGTGAATTGCATATGAGCGAATTTCAGGTCGTGGGGGTGTCATCCGATTATCCCATTACACCGAAAGAACATGGACCAGATTTTTTGCACAACCATCGGCACCTATGGCTTAGGTCCAAACGTCAACTAGCAATCCTCAAAATTCGATCGGAATTATCCTTTGCCATCCGAGAGTATTTTCATCAGGCGAATTACACGCTAATCGATACGCCAATTTTAACTGGTTCTGTAGGAGAGTCTGCCGGAACACTTTTTTCTACCGAATACTTTGACCTTGGAAACGCATATCTTGCACAAACAGGCCAGTTGTATCTTGAGACAGCCGCTTTTTCGCATTCAAAGGTTTATTGTTTTGGTCCGACGTTCCGAGCAGAAAAAAGCAAAACCAGACGGCATTTGACGGAATTCTGGATGGTAGAAGCGGAAACAGCTTTTTTCTCCAATGAAGACAACATAACCCTCCAGGACGATTTCGTTCGTAAGATCATTTCTGTGGTTGTACATCGTTGTTCTACTGAATTAAAAATGTTAGAACGTGATCCATTGCCCCTTTTGGCGCAGGTCGCAAATCCATTCCCACAAATTGAATACACCGACGCCATACAATTGCTTAAAGATAAGGGAGAAGGAATCGAATGGGGCGAAGATATCAGTGCCGAAAGGGAAAATATTCTCACAACTCACTTCCAATCCGCAGTCTTCGTAAAAAACTATCCACGCTCGATCAAAGCATTTTACATGAAACAAAATCCGAGTGATCCAAGGACTGTACTCTGTGCTGATCTATTGGCGCCCGAGGGAGTCGGTGAAATCATTGGTGGCTCGGAAAGAGAAGAAAGTTACGATAAAATCGTAGAGCGCCTTCAAGAAGAAAATTTGCCTGTGGAATCCTATAATTGGTATCTAGATCTTCGAAAATACGGGTCGGTTCCACATTCTGGGTTCGGTATGGGCCAAGAAAGGATCCTTGCGTGGATCTGTGGACTGAGTCACGTTCGAGAATGCATTCCATATCCGCGCATGATTTACCGACTCCATCCGTAAAAATATTACACTGATTTTTTCATACGTTGCCGATCTTTTTTGTAGAGAGGTAATCTATGGCACAGCAAGCAACGAAAGGCATCAATTCTTCTTTGGAGAAAGAAGCCTGGGATCTCTATGAAGTTGGGGCATCGGATGAAGTCATAAATTTAGCCAAACAAAATCTTAATAACCATTACTTACAACACCTGGCATATCTTGCCTCTTACGAATTGAATGGTAAATTGATAGATCCTAGTCCAAAAGGAATTTCTCCCTTATCTCCAATTGTGGAAGCACTCATCAATTTTAATGCTGGCATATACAAAGAAGCTGCAAGCCAAGTAAGCCTTTACTTTCAATCCCAACAGGCTTTGATCTGTCACGGAATCATAAGTTTATCGATAAAGATTTTTTTCCGATCTGAAAATTATGCCGAAGCCAAAGATGTTTTAACACTTTACAAGAAAAAATTCAATGATGCATCTTTTCTTAAAGAGGAAATGATCGCAACCTATCATCTAAGAAAGTATGAGGAAGTGATCAAATCATTTAGAGAAAATATAAAAAAACTAAATGATGTTGAAATTCATAAGATAGTTGGAATGTCTTTGCTCTTTTTGGATCGACACAAAGAAGCAAATATAATTTTCGAAAACATTCCAGGTAGAGTCAAACTTCCTAGTTTTGAGGAGAAGCGTGATGCCTATAGTGCTGTTTTTTCGAATATTTCAAATTTAGAATCTAGAAGTAAAGATCTCACCATGCGCGAGTTAGAAGATATGGGTTTTGCCTACTTATTTCACGGTGAGTATGAAAAAGCCGAAAAAACTTTTTTATCAATTACTTCGAAGTTAAAATCATCACTCTGCAACGTGTAAGTTGCTTTTTAGTTTCCGGGTGGCTAAGGAGCTTAGCCACTTCATCCGAAGGCAGAATAATATCTGTTTTGTTCTTTCCCGAAACGCTGAGTCCCATTACAAAAAATGGATTTTTTCCAACTCTTTTTGCCCAGTTGGATTGGTTAGCATCGTTTCGATATACGATGTATCCGCTTTCGATTGCATAACCTTCTTTCACGTAAGCAGGTGAATAGATATCCAATCCTCTATCTGACTGGATTCTAGGAAGGAGAGCCTTATTGAGATCAAGGTGCCGCGCATCAACTACAAGTCCTGTAAATTCTTCCGGCAGAATCGATTCATTGAAACTAGGAATTGCTTCCGTGCCGTATTCAAATGGAAGATAGGAGAGGAATCCATTCTTCCCAGTTAATTTAATGGTCGCCTTCGCCTGTAATTGATTTTTGACGGGGATAAAGTCAAAGGTTTCTTTCTCTTCGGTGATAAATGTATTGATCCGTGATCTAACCGCCGGATTTGATTGAGAATATTCGTAAATTGTATAATTCGAATCCAAAATTAATGATTCTAATTTTTGAGATAGCCTCATCCTTAACTTCTCTTTTGACTTCTTTCGAGCTAAGAGATCAGACCTACTTTTGTTTGTTGCCGTATTGGGTTTTCCAAAATCAGGATCATTTTGATCAAAAACGATTTTTGGCAGTGTCTCATTCACTTCCGCAGTAATATTCAAATCATACCAATTGGTTTTGGTTTTAAAAAAGTCTTCATCAGCTGAAGGATCAGCCGAGATCTGATATAGAAGAAGGAAAAAAAGGGAAAAATAAATTAGTTTTGAATGAATCATACTATTTAACCCTTCGGCAAATTTTTGAATTTTCTTTCCAACTCATCAAATTCTGTTACAACTGGGACACCTTTCGGAAGACTTTGAATCACATTTTTACCATAAGATTTTGTGTGTATCCTTGGATCCAATATACTGACCATACCTGTGTCTTTGCTGGATCGAATCAGTCTACCGAAACCTTGTCGGAGTTGCAAACAAGTCTTTGGCACTTGCATTTCCCAAAATGGACTTTTGCCAGAACGCTCCATATCCTCCATTTTTGCTTGGAGCACAGGTTCTGTGGGAACCTGAAAAGGCAATTTAGTGATGATAACATTTCTCAGCTTATCGCCTTTGATATCAACCCCTTGCCAAAAACTTGAAACTCCAAATAAAACACTCCCTTTTGTTTCCAGAAATTCCCTTTTTGCTTGGATCGCACCTAACTGAGTTTGAGAAAAAACAGGAAAATCCAATTTTTGAGACAATTCTTCATAAACTTCCTGCAACAACTTGTTCGAAGTAAACAAGACAAAAGCATCTCCTTGTGAAAGCGTCACGAGCTTTTGAATCCAAAAAGATAGATCTGTTTTATTCTTTTGCGCGTTAGTCGTTGGATCAGCAATATTTTTAGGAACAAAAAGTAAGGAATGAGTTTTATAAGAAAATGGAGAATCGAGAGTTTTGGTAAGAACATCCTGGGTTCCAATTTCCTTTAAGAAGTATTGAAAATTGCCAGGTGACGGAGATAAGGTTGCGGAAGTTAAAACGACTGATTCCATATTTGGAAAAAGACTTTTGGATAAAATTTCTTCCGTATTTTTTGGTTGAGAATACAAATGATAGTAACGTTCTTTTGAATTTTGGTGAGGTGCTTCAATCCAAAAAACAAGATTTTGGTTCGTTTTTGTCCGAAACTCTTCAATAAAAGAGGAAGCCTTTTTTAGATTCACACCGACCATTTCCAAACCGATCGCCATCTCTTTTTCGTCAGCGTCCTCACTGTCTTTTTTGTATGTTTCTAAATACTGAAGGAGAAGTTCAGATGTATCATACAATGAGTCTTCTAAAACACCATCGTCTACTTTGATTCGGTTTGTATGCCGAAACGAAAATTGAAAGTTCAATGGGATTTCTGAAAATAATAATCTAAAAAAATCCGTTAAATGGATTAGTGATTTATCAATCGCCTCAATTAACTTTGTCCTTTTAATATCCGGAAGCTTAAGTGCGAGACCGGACTTCTTTTCTGGATGAAAAATATAGTGTAACAAATTCAGTATTACTTCATATTTTACTTCGGATCCAAATGCACGTCCAACGATTTCAGGAAAGGCATGTGCTTCATCTATCACCAAATGTTTAAAAGGTGGTAAAATCCGAAAATCTCCTGCCATGTGACTTGCAAGAAGATGATGGTTAACTATAAGTATATTCGCTTTTTTCCATTTTTCTTTTTCGAGAAAGTAGTAGGATGATGAAAAGTTAGGACAGTTTCGAGCCAAGCAGTTATCGGCATCTCGACCCACCTGGTTCCAAAATGAATTGGACAAAAACCCTTTGTACTCGGATCGAATGCCTGATTCCGTCATCTTTTCCCATTTAACGAAGGTGTCGATTTCACTCTCCATTTCGACACCAAATTCACCACGATCCATAACCTTGGAATACTTTCGCTTACATAAGTAGTTATTGGCTCCAAGTGCAACATGGGCAGTGATATCCTTATTGATCACTTCTCTCACGATATTGATATCTTTTTCAAAAATTTGGTCTTGCAATGATTTTGTTTCTGTCGAGATAACAACGGTTGTTTCATTTTCTAATGCAAACAATGCGGCGGGTATCAAATATGCAAGTGATTTGCCGACTCCAGTTCCAGCTTCAACGACCAAATGTTGACCTTTTTCGAATGCAGACTCAACAGATTCACCCATAGAAATCTGTTCTTTGCGAGGTTCATAATCTTCCCATAACTTTGAAAGATTCTTTTCGAAGATGGTGCGAGTATTCAAAACTATTCCTTATTTCGAAGTAAATGAATAATACAAAAGATACTCAATGCTACAACAGATGTTAAGGAAAGAACCATGATGAAGATACCTTGTCCATTCAAGTGAACTGTTTGTTCCATAATTTATTTCCTTTCTGAACGGAAGAGTGCAAGATGAACTAAATAATATATAAAAACAAAAATTCCAAGGAGTCCCAAAACTACATATTTTGAAATGTCAGCTTTGATTCGAGCGGCTTGTTCGTCTTTTCCGAGATTCAGTGCTAGCTGGCTCATTTTTTCAGCATCCATTTTATCCAAATATTCGGGTAAATTCATATAACAAAACGATATAAAGATAAATACCAAAAACCATGGTGTAATGTATTTCAATATCAATCGAATGATAAAGGGAAATGGTATGATTGAACCGTCGGAAGCATGTGCGGCACCTTTATCTACTCCTATCTTAAAATAAAAAACAAAAATCTGAATCGTTGCCAATATATAAATCATAATCGTTCCAATATAAAAATCGGCGATATCAAGAGCGGCAAAATCTCGATTAAAGTATATGATAGGCAAACATAAGGTAAATGTGAAGATAAAGAGAAGCAGGGATGCTTTTCTTTTTCCCAATCGAAAGCCTTCCTCTAAAAAAAGAATTCCTGGTTGTAACATTGTAATAGAAGAGGTAAGTGCAGCCAAAAATAATACAAAATACCATAATGCACCAAATAGATTTCCACCTGGCATCATACTAAACACAGCTGGTAAAGCAATGAAACCCATTCCGAAGGTTCCAAAGGCAGTTACCGTTGCTCCCAAAAATAAAAAAGCAACTGGAATGGTAATCAAACCGCCAAATACAACTTCTGCGAATTCATTCAAGGAAGCAGAAGATATGCTAGATAGTACAACATCATCTTTCTTTTTTAAAAAGCTGGAAAATACAAGGGCAATACCAAAGCCGGTGGAAAGCGAAAAGAAGATTTGTCCTGCCGCACTGATCCATACCTTTGGTTCTTTTAAAGCACTCCAATCAGGATTCCACATAACAGCAAGACCTGATTCGATACCTGGAATCGTCAAAACTCTTACTAGCACAATGAGCGCACAGATTCCCATCAAAGGCATCGCTATTTTTGCAAATGCTTCAAGTCCCTTTGATAATCCTCTAAAAACAAGTATGAAGTTAAACAAAAAACATAGTAAAAAAAATAGAATGATAGGACTTTCAAAAGAAGCTCCATTTTCTCTAGCACCCGTTAGATCTAGAAAAAAATTGGAAGAAGCATCAATGACCGCCTTTTGCTCAACTAGATTGCCAGGAGAGAGATTTGAAGTTCCTAGACCGCCACTTAGGAAATAATAAACGTACGCAAGACACCAGGATTCGATGAAAATATAATACACGTAAATCATGACGGGGACCATAACACCAATCGTCCCCGTAATTTTCAGAGCGTAACCGCTAAGGTATTCTTTAAAAATAAATGGAAGACTATGGCCGTGATGCCCACCCATTCGTCCCATCGTCCATTCCGTGAGGCACACTGGCACTCCAAGAAGCAAAAAGCTGATGAGATAGGGTACCATAAACGCACCACCACCATTTTGTGCTGCCTGGCCTGGAAAACGTAAAAAATTCCCTAATCCAATGGCTCCACTCGCTACAGCCAGTATCAAACCGATACGAGTCGCCCATCCATCTTGCTCTGATTTCATTCAGGACTATCTAAAGGGATGGATTCAATGTGACAAAGTTTTTTTAAAGGGAGATTAGAAAAAGCAAGGCAGAAAGGTTGCCTTGCTTCAATGAGAATTGAATTAAGAAATTAGAAAGAGGTCTTTTTTATTCATCTTCAAGGCCTTCGAGGCCTGAATTTTAAACTGTTCTGGCGGTTCCAAAAGTCCCAACTCAACTTTAGAAAGAAATGGAGTGGAAACTTTCAATTTTTTTGCAAAATCGTACTGTTTAATTCCCATTTCCCGACGAACAGCCCACAGCTTATTTTTTAGTCCATTTGCAAATTCAGGAAAAATTTCCTCTACTGCACGATCATTAAACAAACGATCAACTGTCGTCTTAAGATACTTAGCACAAGCAACTTTGAACTTTTCTGTTGGGTCTTGTGCGTTTGTCTCAATCTTTGAGAGATAACTTGGAGACACCCCAAGCGCGCGAGCCATATCATATTGCTTCACGCCTCTTTTCTTACGTAGCATGTAAATGTGATTATTCATTTTTGCCTCTATTTGTCAAAATATGTCAAAGTTTCAAATATTCAACAAAAAAATCATAATATTCGCATTCTACAGTATAACTTCTTTTAAACGATTTTGATCAATTTTTAAGTTATATGTGGATTTTAGTGCAGAAACCTTTTTCTCGATGAATGAGTTACGTGCCGCGCCTTCTAATTCCGTTTTTATCCTTTCTCTAACTTGCGGATATGATTGAGGGATTCGGTTGGAAGGATTTTTTGAATCTGGGGTAGAATAGGCATAGAGTTTTCCAGCTTCATATGTATCTTTCATTTGTTGTTCAGTGATAGTGATCGGCTCTGCTTTGATTTCATCTTGCAAAGCTTTGAGTGCAAGAGCAGCCTTCATCTTGTCCATCTGCATTTTGTATGCTGTGTTTGTGCCGACTTTCTGGATTACTTCTGATGTTTTGGCGATTTTTCCTTGCAGAAGAGTAGAATTAAACAAATTGATCATATCAAAAATCTTTGCCTTATCATCCTTATAGTCTGATTTCAAAGAAACTGGTACAGAAGAAAAGTCTGTTTCAAGATCTTTCCAAGTATAGTTCGTCTTATCTTTATTTGTATATAAAACTAAATCAGCAGGAAAATCTTTTGGATTGATTTGTTCTGGACCAAAAACCTTTGGAAGGTTCGGATTCATAGTGATTCCACTTTCCGTCTTTATTCTTTCGATTTCTTTTGAAAATGCACCTTGCTCAAACTGTTTTAACATTTGGGCCGCATACTGTTTTCCCTTTTCCTCTGGATTACCTTCCGTGTGATAGGAGATTGCACTTTTACTTTCTTCATCTGTATGCGTTTTACCGTATTCTAATGCTTGATTTTGGAAAACAGTGAATGCTTTTGTGTAATATTTCGCAACACGTGAGGAATGAACTTTTTCAGCTCCGAGGCTTCTTAGAACATAGATCATTCTTGGATCTTTGCTGAATTTTACAAACTTACCTTTCTTTACGCTTGTTGCTGCTTCAATGATATCTTCCATGGGGGTCGCCATACAATTTGTGCAGAAAGGTTCCATCCTGCCAGCAATTGGTTTGTTCCCCTGATCGTCGGTTACATTCGAAATTATGTTATCAATTTCTGAGGAGGAAGCATTTTCTAACTGAGCGAGTAATTCTTCCGCTTTCTTTTCGTTCGCTTCGCCGTTTTCATCTCGTAAAATAGCGATTTGTAAATTTATGAACTCCAACGGTTTTTTTTCCACGGTCATCTTTACATAATCACGCAGATAAATATTCATTTTCAAAAAATCCGCGACCAAGGCCTCAATCTTCTGAATGTCTTGTGGATCTACTTTTTTTGATTGGATGCTATCCTGCATAAGGATCTTTTCGAGTGCTACGCTTTCAATGATACGTACTTGAACGTCTGGATTGATAGTTTGTGGCTCGGCATTGCCTCGCTTTGAAGCTTCCAATACAAAATTAAGTTCACCTCTCGTAACAGTTCCACCGTCGTACGTTGCGAGAATTTCAGTCTCACTTGAGCAGTTGTTAACCGTTACATAAACGGAAGTCAATAATAAAGTAGTGTAGAAAAATTTTTTGAAATTCATTTTTGGTCCTTAAAATTTGAAAATAGGAAGAGAGATCAATACTTTCGTATTGGCTTTTCTGATTTTTTCTTCTCTAAACCAGAGTTTACGACTTCGTGAACCTTAGTCGGAACTTCCAATTCTTGTGAAGATGGCGCAGAGACAGAAACACGTAAAATGTCCGATCTTTGTTCGTTCAATTTTTCCATTTCGGAGAGAAAACTTTCCCTCAAAATAGGGGAATACTCCCTGTCATCGGCGATACGATCCGTTAATTTCTTGAGTTCGAGGGTGTCCCGTTCGATTTCTTCAAGTTTTTTAAAGAGATGAGCAACTTTAGCCTTCAAATCTATCTCCTTCCAAAAGTTTTTATTTACTTGCCAATGAGTGCAAGAATGAAAAATGAAAATTACAAAAAATTATGAGTTTGGACGACCTGGTCGTAGCCACGGAAAAAATCGATACGATATATGTAACAAAATTGCAGGGAAATTTGAACAATTTCACGGCAGATCGTTGTGTCAAATCGATCACTTCTTCCCTCAAACATGGTTCTGTTATTTTAGACCTAGAAGAACTAACTATGGTCACAACTCAAGGGATTCAAGCCTTTCGATCATTGAGCGAAGAGGCTTTTCTGCAAAAACACCGAATCATTCTGATCAACATTCCTGTATCGGTAAGGCAAGCATTCTATATGGCTGGGATCAAAAACCTCTTTCAAATTGCAACAAACGAAGAGACCGCATTTAAAATGGCATCTAGGGGAGCGAGGTAAAATGGAAAATCAATATGGATTCAATTTTTTGAGAAAAGTATGGCATGTATTAGGTCTTATCATTCCAGTTAGTTTGTATTTAGATATTTTTAAAGGTTACGATGGCTACCAGTATGCAACACGATTGATCATCGTTTTTTATCTTGGTATTTTTTTGATTTTGCTATTATTAATGGAATCCGTCAGACTTACCGTCCCTGCCTTTGAACGCTTTTTTTTCAAATACTTCGGCTTTCTTATGAAGGAATCAGAGAGAAATCGTTTCAACGGTACTGTGCCATATTTTTTAGCAAACTTAATTGTTGTTATGTTTTTTACACCAGAAATTGCAGTCCTTTCAATTTTATTTTTGGTAATAGGAGATCCTACAGCCGCTTACATCGGTTCTAGGTTTGGTAGATATCGGTTTTATAACGGGAAATCTCGAGAAGGAATCATAGGTTTCTTTGTTGCCGCATTTTTAATCGGTCTTATCGTCCTAACATTGATCACTTTTTCGCGTCCAGAATCAGCCTTTAGCCTGCAGACAGATGGTAATTTCCAATTCCTTCCCATGATATTTCTAGCGTTAGGCGTGATAGCATCCTGTCTTACTGAATTCTTTGCTTCAACTACTGCAAATGGCCTCATCGATGATAATTTACTAATCCCAATCGTCGGTGCACTTACTCTAACTATTTCTCTTTTTATCTTTACAAATATAAATCTGAATGAACTAATTTTCCATCCTTCTTTACTTTTAACTAAAATTTCCTAAACCGTATTAGTTGAAGAGGGAACTTGCAATCGTTATTTCCATTTGAGTTTAACTTCCCTTTGCAATGTTCCCGTTTCTCCGGAGGGGAGGAAATACTCAAATTGTAATAATAAAACGCCTAATTCTTCTAAATCTGTTTTTTTTTGGTCTTCTTTCCGATGCCTTTTCACTTCTTTCAGTAGGGAGCCTAAATAATGAAAGGATGCAATATGATTCTTTGAAATCTCGAAACCTTCCATTTTTTCACGGATACCATCTAACGTAATGTATGCAGAATAGTTTAACTTGATTGAAGAGACTTCAGAGGGAGTAAGTTCTCTTGAAAATGTCAGCACAAATCCTGGAGTTTCCCGTGCAGTAAAGTATAAATAATTTCCAAACGCTTCCCAAGATTTAAGCTCCTTCTTTGAATTTGTATGCGTAAGCTCAATGTCGCCAATTTTGTCTTTTGGTTCTATGCATGAGGCTTCTCGGTCATAATTATCACATAACTGAGAATTTATCACTTTTAATTCAGTTGATCGATCAACACATGAGAATAATTGAAAAAAAAGCAAGAAGCCTAATTTGAATACGAAAAATCTAAATATGAATCTAGTCTTTGAATTTATTGTATTCATAAGATTGTCTTAAGTTATTAAAAAAATAAAGGGCTTCCTTTGATTTAAAAAATTTGGGAGCCGTTTCTAAAACCGAAAAGGACCCTCCGTGAAAAATATAAACAATCTCGGCATAGACACCAGCAAATAAGTAAGTTCGATGGAAGTCATCTTTAGATTGAGCAATAATCACATTATGTGACGTTAAGTATCCTGGGATTAGGCGGAAAAGGGGATCAGTCTTCCTGATTTGATTTTGTATTTCGACACATTCTTTCTTAATTTGAACCAATTCTTCCCGATGAACTCTTCTAAGAAAAGAGAGAATGCGAGTATTTTTTCCTGGAATACCAACAAGTCGTTCAACCTCGTCTAACTCCCATTTTGGTAAATCATTTGATTCATACACAGTTTTTGAAAATTTTTTTTCTGTGATAGATTTCAATTCAAAATAGTTGTCCTCGTTTTGAAAGGAACAGATCAAAAAAAAGGAAGCACCAATCGGGCGTTCCAATGTTTCGATTGTCGGGAAACTATTCGCCATTCTGAACGCCAGTAATCGAAAAACCATCTAAAAGGATATAGGGAACAAAGTAGGATTCACCTAATAATTCGCCTTCTTTTGAAATGGCCTCTATTTGATTCATTGCTTCAAATACGTTACCTACGACTTGGGCTTCTTTGATTGGGATTTTTTCACCTTTATCTAAAAGAAAACCACCTTTGATTACACCAGAAAAATCTCCACTTGGACCATCACTTGTTCCCGAGATCCGATTGATGTACACAACCTTTTCATCTAACTTAAAAAAATCATCCTTGCTGGAAACACCGGGTTCGATTTGTAGCTGCCTTGGACCACAACCGGGTAAACTCTGAGCTCCACCAGATGCAAAACCATTGGATACAGAGAGACCTGCTTTTTTTGCTTCGAAAGTATTATAAAAGTAAGTTTCCAAAACTCCATTTTTTAAAACGGATTGCCGAGTGGTGGGTTGACCTTCTCGATCAAAAGCAGTCGTTCCACTATAATGATTTAAAGTTGGATCTTCCCAAATAGATAACCTTTCGTCGGCCACCTTAGAGCCAATTTTGCCAGCCATTTTGCTTTTACCTTTTCTGATGCTGGTTGCATTGAGTGCACCGATGAAAGATCCTAGAAAAAAAGAGTAAACAGCATCAGGCGGAAGCAATATTTTTCCTTTAAAACTTGAAATGGTCTTTGCACCAAGTGCACCCATACATTTGTCACCAAACAGATGAAATGCTTTTTGCCATCTCTCTTGGAAGGCATTCAAGGAATTACCACTTGCAGAGTCATAATCAAAACTACCGATATCATCTCCATCAATCGCCATCCCCATGACTGAAGCAGATATGCTTGCTCCTAATTCTGCACCATAGACACCTTTTGATGAAAGAATTAATTTAAAACCCTTTGAGATGGACATTTCTCCCGAATCGATGCTCACTAGTGGATATTTTTCTTTTCGCCATTCAAGTGACTCTTTTGCTATCCTCATCAAATCGGAAAGTCCAAGAGAATCGATAGACGCATCATATTGATCAGGACGCGATTCTAGTGCTCTAGGGTCTGGTAACGTTAAATCTAAATCGGGAGTGGTCTGACTACGAGCAAGACTTCTTGCTTCTAAAATTGATTCCCAAAGTGAGGGTAGGTGATTTGTAGTAATAAAACCTTGAGATCCGCTTTCTATCACACGTATCCCAAACATATTTTCTTCAGTTGCTGTACAATTATTTAAATCATTTTTTTCTAAAGATATATCCTCCGAATATCCAAAACTAGAAAATATTTCCAATTGATCGATTCCATTTGACTTCGCTTTGGAGATCAAACCGCCCAAGAGATCTCTTTGTGAATCAATTTTATTTTGAAGCGATGCTTTATCCATCAATTGCCACCTAGCAATACTTTTGCTCGGACGTAGGGTCCACCGGCATCCACTTTGGCAGGTTGGCCTTTTCCGCAGTGACCCGATCCTAGATCCCATTTAAATTCTTTTGAAACCATATCGACCGATTGTAAAACATCAAATGCAAGACCTGAAACGGTAACACCTTTTAGAAGTTTTGTGATCTTACCATTCTCAATCCGATACGCCTTTTGAACCGCAAACATAAATTCACCTGTGGAATCCGCTTGTCCATTTTTAGCGCCATCCAGAAAATAACCGTCTTTTGTACTTTCAATCATCGCTTCCAAACTAGAGTCTCCAGGCAACAGGTATGTATTTCTCATACGTATAAGCGGAACATCAGAGTATTCCCAAGCCCGAGCCGAACCAGTAGGTTTTGTTTGGAATCTTTCGGCAGTCTCACGATTATGAAGATAAGATTTTAATATCCCATTTTCAATGATCATAGTTTTTTCAGGAATCACACCTTCATCATCAACTGGAATGGTTCCTCCTGCACCAGAGTAGTATTCGGAGCTACCTGAATCGCATAATGAAACTAAGTCGGAACCAACTCTTTGACCAATTTTGCCTTTTGCCACACTACCAGCTAAAACAAAATCAGCTTCAACGGTATGGCCGATTGCTTCGTGAACTAAAAGTCCAACGATCGAGGGAGACAATATAACCGTTGAAAGGCCGCCCATTGGCAGTTCCGAGGTGAGTAGATCAATTGCCGTTTTACATGCGTCTTGTGATATTTGCAATGGATTTTTATCCCGAAACAAACAATCCCATCCGCCCATGACTCCAATAGACTCTGATCCAGACTCGAGTTTACCATTCAGATTTGCCACGGCATTCACGCGAAATTCAGGTCTTGTCATTGAAAAAAAGGAATCGGCACCGTCGGTCGTAACAATGGCCTTTTCTTCATAAATCTCTGAATATCCGCAACCTACAGATTGTAGGAGGGAGGATGACTTTAACGCATCTTCTTGAACTTTTAAAACAAGGGCTAATTTTTCTTCGACGGTTTTATTACGAAAGTCTTCAGATCCTTGACCAATAAAATTTCCTACTGCAAAATTTGCTTTTGGCAATGAAGGAATTTTCTCTGATCGCAATGAAGAGGAAATTTCAGCGGCTTTTTTTGCTACTTTGATCCCATTCTGAATCGATGACTTTGAGATTTCACTTGTGGAAGCAAATCCCCAAGTTCCATTATAAAGGACACGGATACCAACACCACTCCGCTTACGCAAAGCAGTGGACTCGATCCTTCCTTTTTCGGCGAAAAATGACCTATTCTCTTTATGATGGTATCTTAATTCAACTAACCCGTCTTCTTCGCTCAAACATTCCTTTAACAAATCTCTCATTTTTGTTTCCTTATATTAATTTCGGACACGTTTCTTATCGAAGAAATCCATGATGATACGTGGAAGCCATCTTCCCTCTGGGTTTTCTGGGCTTGGATCAGATATAAAACCCACATGACCACCTTTCTCGGTGTACACCGTCTCGATGGATGGAAATGCAGACCAATTAATTTCCCGCCAAACATGAGAAGGAACAACAGGATCATCATCTGCATGAATTACAAGGCAGGGTATTCTTATCTTCGACAAATAATACATACTTGAACAAGTATGATAATATTCTAAAACATTTTTGTACCCTGACATAGGGGCGGTAAAAAATTCATCAAAGTCAAAAAAGGTTCTACTCTTCATAACTTGATCTATCATCGCCTGAGAAACATCATAAATTCCAGATTGAACTTTTTCTTTCATCGTAGATAAAAAATGTGTCCGATAAAAAAGTCCTGCCTTCGAATCGATAAAATCACAGCTTCTTTTTAAATCGAGTGGAGGGGATGTTGCAGTAAATGCTTTTGCTTTCATCTTTCTCTGCTCCCCAAAATACTTTAAAACTAAATTTGCTGAAAGTGAAAATCCGCTTACAAAAATTTTGTCTGTAAAATATTTACGAACATAATCTAAAACAGTTTCCAGATCTTCCGACTGACCCGCATTATATGGTCTTTTCGCTAAATATAAACCTTTCCCACAATTTCTGAGGTTCATTCTTATCACACCATAACCGCGAATCAGCGCTTCCTTTCCAACGCTTACCATATAATGGGATTCGGAACTACCTTCCATGCCGTGAATGAGCACGAGATAATGACCATTCCAAGGTATGGCATTTTTTTTGATTTGGGAAAGGGGAGGGTTGTGCTCGAGCCAAAGGTGATCGCCCGTTCGATCATTAGTAGGAATGACCAGGCCTTCACAAAAAAAATCCTCCTCCAGAGAGTTGTCTGGAGGAAAGAGAACATTATATACGGTTTGTAAGTGTTTTCCCTCTAAAAATTTACGAGGTGTAAAGGAGCTTTCAGACAACGTCGATTTGATTGATTAGTTTGTCTACGATTCCGTAGGACAAAGCCTCTTCTGCATCCATATAATAATCACGGTCTGTGTCTTCCACCAACTGTTCGTAAGTTTTTCCACATGCATCTGCAAGCATTCGGTTTAACTTCTCTTTTGTCTTTACGATATCGTTTGCATGTATTAACAGATCAGTGGCAGGAGCCTGGATCTGGCCTCCGATCGAAGGTTGGTGAATCATCACACGACCATTCGGCCAAATGTAGCGATGGCCCTTTTCCCCACCAATGAGCAGTATCGATCCCATCGAAGCCGCCATACCCATACATACAGTGTAAACTGGAGAGCTGATCATCTTCATCGTATCATAAACCACCAGACCTGAAGTGACAACTCCACCGGGACTGTTGATATAGAAAGTAATTGGCTTCCCTGGCTCCATAAGTTCGAGGTAAAGAAGTTTGTTAACAAGTTCTTTTGATGATTCGTCTGTGACAGGACCCCAGAGAAAAATTTTTCTTTTTTCTAAGAATTTTTTCCCAATGTTTTTATCGCTAATGAGATCCTGAAGTGTTTCTGAAATTTCTTTTTCTGGTGCTTCTGTTTCTGGCATATTAATTCAGTGTTTTAGGTTTAGACATGGGAGGCAAGCGTTTCAGTTTGAAATAAACTCCCAGGCAAAGGAAAACGCTAAAAGAAAGATAAAAGAATCTTAATAGAAACAAGGGTGGCTCTTTTACGGACATGTCGAGACGGATATCTGCCGCTTTTGGAACGTGATTGGAATCCACGGTCTGAGTTTTTACTTCTACAAATTTGAGGACATGGGCTGATTCCGAAAGTAGATAGTATTTCCTGGCTTCTTTCTCTAAGGCATAGGCATCATTTTGGAGGCGTTTTTCTCTCTCCTCCAAAACGGAGTTTTCCACGGAAAGCCTCTCCACCTCGCTAGAAATTTGTATAAACTCTTTTTCTAGAAGCCTACGTTCAGCTAATCCTGATGTGGATAAGACCACACAATAGAAGATCGAACAAACATAGGCAATGGCGATAGATGCTTTCAGGGGAGTCATTTATTTTCCTAATTGATAGAAAGTGTGTTTTCCATTGAACACTGCTGTCTTTCCGAGTTCTTCCTCGATACGCAAAAGCTCATTGTATTTCGCAATTCTGTCAGTACGCGAAAGTGAGCCAGTTTTGATTTGGCCTGCATTCGTCGCGACGGCAATGTGAGAGATAGTAGCATCCTCAGTTTCCCCTGACCGATGCGAAACAACTGAAGTATACTTGGCTTTTTTTGCCATTTCAATTGCTGCTAGAGTTTCAGTAAGTGATCCTATCTGATTCACCTTGATGAGAATCGAATTCCCAATCCCTTTTTTTATGCCTTCCGAAAGCTTTTGGATGTTGGTTACGAACAAATCATCACCCACAAGCTGGATCTTGGAACCGAGTTTTTCGGATAATTTTTTCCAGCCCGTCCAATCATTTTCATCGAGACCATCTTCTATTGTTATGATCGGATACTTTGAAACTAAATTTGAGTAGTATTCTATGAGTTCTTCAGCAGATTTTTCTGGTTTTTTCTCTGCCTTCATCACATACTTCTTTTTTTTCTCATCATAAAATTCAGAAGCTGCCGCATCTAATCCAATTTTGATATCAATGTCTGGTTTGTAGCCTGCCTTTTCAATGGCTAGCATGATGACTTCAATCGCTTCACTATTGCTTGTTAAGTTAGGAGCAAATCCACCTTCGTCACCAACAGCTGTATTCAATCCCTTGCTTTTCAAAACTGATTTTAAGTTATGAAAAACTTCTGCTCCCATTCGAAGTGCTTCGCGGAAACTCGGTGCCGAAACTGGAAGGATCATAAATTCTTGAAAATCTATATTATTGTCTGCATGAGATCCACCGTTTATGATATTCATCATTGGAACTGGCAGTTCGCGAGCAAATGTTCCACCAATATAACGATACAAAGGAAGACCTACATGGTTTGCACTCGCTTTTGCAAGAGCAAGTGACACACCGAGTATTGCATTTGCACCTAATTTAGATTTATTGGGTGTGCCATCTAGTGCAATCATGGCGTTGTCGATAGCGATCTGATCAAGGGCGTATTGTCCAATGATTGCCTTCGATATCTTCGTATTTACATTATCAACTGCCTTTAAAACACCTTTGCCAAGATAACGCTTTTTGTCACCATCACGAAGTTCCACGGCTTCGTGTTCACCAGTGGATGCACCGGACGGAACAGCGGCACGTCCAAAGGACCCATCCTCTAAGGTAACATCCACCTCCACTGTAGGGTTTCCTCTTGAATCCATTATTTCTCTGGCAGTTACTTTTTTAATATTGGCATTTTGGGACATATATGTCTTGCGATTCTCCTTTGATTGGTCTCTATTCAGTTTATGGGATTTTTGATGTTCTGACAATAAACTTTTTAGACATTGCACCCCCTAGTGAGAAAATGACTTAAAAAGAAGGGATTCTCTTGAACCAGCGCCAAGAATATACACGAAATTTTTCCATCATAGCACATGTGGATCATGGAAAATCCACTTTGGCGGACAGACTCCTTGAGATTGGTCTTGTGACTGACCAGCGGACCAAAAAAGACCAAATCCTCGACTCTATGGACATTGAACGAGAGCGCGGAATCACCATTAAGGCAAATAACGCATCTTTTGACTATGCTTGCAGTGATGGAAATATATATCACCTCAACCTCATTGACACACCCGGTCACGTTGACTTTACCTATGAAGTATCTAGGTCTCTTGCTGCCTGTGAGGGAGTTCTTTTAATTGTGGATGCAAGCCAAGGAGTGGAAGCGCAAACCCTTGCCAATCTGTATCTAGCTATGGAACTGGACCTACGTATCATTCCGGTCATAAACAAAATCGATTTGCCTTCTGCCGATATCGACAAATGCAAATTGATGATCGAAGAATCTCTTGGTTTAGATCCGGATGAGGCGATCCCCATTTCTGCCAAAACAGGTTTAAATGTAAAAGATGTCTTGGAGGCAATTTGTAAGCTTTTGCCTCCACCCAAGGGAGATATTGCAAAACCTCTCAAAGCCCTCATCTATGATTCGTTCTTTGATACCTACATGGGCGTTGTCGCAAAAGTCCGTTTGTATGATGGTAGGCTAAAAAAGGGAGACGTCATTCATATGATGAATGTTGGGCGTCAATTCCCTGTCACCGAAGTAGGCGTAAACCGACTCACTATGGTTCCCATTGATGAGCTACAGCCTGGAGATGTAGGTTATGTGGTTGCTGGTATGAAAAAAATGGGAGACGCAAAAACTGGCGATACCATCACACTAGCCAACAATCCGACAGAATCGATTGTCCAAGGTTTTAAAGATGCCAAACCAATGGTATTTGCAGGTCTTTTTCCTATCAATGGGGAAGACTTTGATGCACTTGTTGACGCCATCGAAAAACTCAAATTAAACGATTCAGCACTTACATTTGAACGAGAAAATTCAATCGCATTAGGATTCGGTTTTAGGGTGGGATATCTTGGCCTCCTTCATATGGAGATTGTACAAGAAAGGTTGGAAAGAGAATTCAATCTTGCCTTGATAACTACTGCACCTTCCGTGAAATTTCGCATAACCAATACAAAAGGCGAAGTGTACGAAATCGACAATCCATCGAAATGGCCTGAGACAATCACGATCGAAAAATCAGAAGAGCCTATGGTAAAAGCAACAATCATTTCTCCCGATGCTTTTGTCGGAAATATAATGTCGCTTGTGATTGAAAAAAGAGGAATCCATTTGGATACGATTTATCTTTCTAAAGACAAAGTCCAACTCAGCTATGAGCTACCTCTTGCTGAATTGATTTTTCAATTTTATGATAAGCTAAAGTCCCATACCAAAGGTTATGCGTCATTGGACTATGAAGAGGTTGGATACAGAGATTCAAAACTTGTCCGTATGGATATTCTTGTGAATGGGGAACCCGTAGATGCCTTGTCATCCATAGTTCATAAATCTAAAGCAGAAGAAAGAGGTAGAGCCATCATTGAAAAGCTGAAAGAATTGATACCTAGACACCAGTTTATGATTCCGATCCAAGCGGCAATCGGTGCCAAGGTTGTGGCACGCGAAAGCATTTCAGCACTCCGAAAAAATGTAACCGCAAAGTGCTATGGTGGGGATATCTCTCGTAAGAAAAAACTTCTAGAAAAACAGAAGGAAGGTAAAAAGCGAATGAAACAGATTGGTAACGTTGACATTCCCCAAGAGGCATTTCTATCCATTCTTAAAACTGGGGATTGAGATTAAAACTTGGCCTTTTCAGTCGAAAGATTTTTTCGATTTTCCAGTTCATTTAACAAATACCAATTCAGAAGACTCCCAAATGAACCTAAATGTTGTTCGGGACGATCTACATTACTTCGGTCTAGGAACGAAAGTAAGAAAAATTTCGGGTTTGGTAAAATGGCTTAAATCTGAAGGAATAAACCAGGTAGTATTAAGGGGGTCTCTTCACGGCAATTTTTTAGCTTCATATTGTTATATTTTATATAACTTGGGATTTTTGGTTCGTGTTTTTGCCTATACTAGAGATAAAAACCTTCTATCACCGAATCGAATTCTAATCAAACACCACTCGCATGAATTAAGGATTTTTCACTCTTTTGTGGAAATGAATGAGTCCATCTCCATTGAAGAAAAACAAATGATGAACGCGAATCTGTACGATTCACAAAAACAGCAATCTTGCTATCTTCCTACTTATGGCATTCATCCAACGGCGTTAGATGGTTTGAGTATTCTCTGGAAGCATCCGATTTTTACAACTGATTCACCAAAAACTATATTCTTAGAAATCGGATCTGGAGTGACATTTCTCTCCGCCTTATCTAGTCTTTCGAATCAGAATGTCTCCATTTGTGGCATTTCAGTTGGGGAACCAAGAGATAAATGGTTATTAAATTCAGACACAGTAGCCTCCAATCTAAATTTGAGTGTTAAATTAAATCAAAATACAAATTTTCCGCAAACATCAATGCCAAATATTTATATCTTGAACCCTATGCAAAAATCCAGATTCGCTTCAATTAAAAAAGATGATTCGTCTGTTTTGAAATCAATCTATCAAAGGTATGGCCTCCTCATTGAACCGGTGTATGGTCTGAAAACATGGGAATATCTTTTAAATCCATCGGAGCTACCTAAAGATTTACCAAAACCATGGATTTATCTACACCAAGGCGGACAGCTAAATCATATGGACACAAATTGGATGTTAGAATCTTGAAAGATTGGAAACCTCTTGTCTCGATCATTATCCCAACTTTCAACCGAAAAGAAATTATAAAACGAGCGATTGAATCAGTAATAAAGCAAACTTATGAAAATTGGGAGCTTATTGTCGTTGATGATGGTTCAACAGATGATACGATGAATTATTTAAGCAAATCAATTCAAGTTTGGCAAGATAACATCGAGCAAATTAGTGGTTACCAAAAGTCGATACGTACAATTCAAATTGATCACAGAGGTGTGAGTTATGCGAGAAACTTTGGTATTGAGAACTCGCAAGGTGAATGGATTTGCTTTTTAGATTCAGATGACGAATGGCTGTCGGAAAAATTGACATGCCAAATTAAATTTCACTCAGAACATTCTGACATTGAATTTTCTCAGACCAATGAAATTTGGAATAAAAAGGGAAATCTTTTATCACCAAAAGGAAAACACAAGAAAATGAATGGTTCTTATTTGAAAGAATCACTTGAGATCTGTATGGTTACCAATTCAAGTTTTATGGCAAAAAAGAAAGCTTGGATTGAGGTAGGCGGATATCGGAATGAACTTCTAACATGCGAAGATTATGATGTTTGGAATCGAATTTTTATTTCAGGAAAGGAAATAGGACTGATAGAAAAACCCTTGCTTATTCGATATGGTGGCCATAAAGACCAATTGTCTCTTAGATATCCGGCAATGGAAAGATTTAGATTGTATTCCCTTCTTAAAACGAGAGAAGAAAAAATTATGAGTGGATATTGGGATGATTTATCGAACGCTCATCGGACTTTGTGGGAAGATGCGATAGAAAGTAGATTTCGTATTTTAATTCAAGGAAAAGAAAAAAGGGGAAAATCAACTCAAAGTTTGACAAACCTACAAACCTTGTTTCATTCTAGAAAAAGAATAACTAAGTTAGATTTGGATCCACTGATATCTAACGAGTATTCAGCGTAATCCTTGGTTTAGTGGAAGTTTAAAGGATCAAAAAAAGAGTGAACCCGACTTGGAAGCAATCTTCCTCATCGGGCAATCTTTAAACTAACTAGTGATAAACTCGCGATTTAAACGCGTGATAAAGTTAACAGATATTTCTTTTGGACATGCGGCTTCACACTCGTATTGGTTCGTGCAATTTCCGAATCCCTCTTTGTCCATAGCTGCTACCATTTTTCGAACTCGTTCTTTCTTCTCAACTTGACCCTGAGGCAAAAGTGCAAGGTGGGAAACTTTTGCGGAAACAAACAGCATTGCCGATGCATTTTTACAAGCTGCAACGCAGGCACCGCATCCAATACAAGTTGCCGCATCCATTGCGAGGTCTGCATCTACCTTAGGTATTGGCATCGCATTCCCATCTGGTGCACCACCTGTATTGACAGAGACGTAACCGCCAGCCTGAATGACTCTGTCAAAGGCAGAGCGATCAACGACAAGGTCTTTTACTACTGGGAACGCCTTCGCACGCCATGGTTCAATATAAACCGTCTCTCCATCTTTGAATTTTCTCATATGAAGCTGGCATGTCGTTGTTCCTTTTTCCGGTCCGTGAGGTACACCATTGATCACCATTGAGCATGATCCACAGATACCTTCACGACAGTCATGGTCGAAGGCAATTGGCTCTTCGCCTTTTTTGATCAGTCCTTCGTTAACAACGTCCAACATTTCGAGGAAAGACATATGCTCATTGACGTTTTCTGCCTCATAGCTTACCATCTTACCTTTGTCTGCAGCGTTTTTTTGTCTCCAGACTTTTAAGTGCAATTTCATTGTTTCCATTATTTATAGCTCCTTACTGCAAGGTGAACGTTTTCATATTCGAGTTTTTCTCGGTGTTCTTCAGGTTTTTTACCTTCGCCCTTATATTCCCATGCACTGACGTGGCAAAACTTATCATCGTTACGTTTTGCCTCGCCTTCTTCTGTTTGGTATTCTTCACGGAAGTGACCACCGCAGGACTCTTCACGAGTCAAAGCGTCCAGACACATCAACTCACCAAACTCCAAGAAGTCGGCGACCCGTCCCGCTTTTTCGATTTCCTGGTTAAGCTCTCCATTCGTGCCTGTGACTTTTAGATTTTTCCAGAACTCTTCTTTGAGAGAAGCGATCTCATTCAAGGCACCTTTTAGACCCTTTTCGCTTCGAGACATACCACATTCATCCCACATAATCTTTCCGAGTGCACGGTGGAAATCGTCTGGAGTGCGTTTGCCATTGATTCCAAGGAATTTGGAAATCATATCTTTCACTCTCGCTTCCGCTTCTTTGAATTCAGGACGTTCCGTTGAAATTTCCTTGTGACCCTCTTTTGCAAAATAATCACCAAGAGTGTAAGGGATTACAAAATATCCATCGGCTAGACCTTGCATAAGGGCAGAGGCTCCGAGGCGATTTGCACCATGATCAGAGAAGTTCGCCTCACCTAACACGTGCAATCCAGGAATGTTGGACATTAAATTGTAATCCACCCAAAGACCACCCATAGTGTAATGAACTGCAGGGTAGATTCGCATCGGAACTTTGTATGGGTTTTCTCCCGTGATGCGTTCATACATCTGGAATAGGTTATCATATCGATCGGCAACGACAGACTCACCCAATCGCTTGATGGAATCCGAGAAATCTAGATATACCCCAAGTCTCTTGTCGCCCACTTTCGGACCAACGCCCAAACCATTGTCACACGCTTCCTTTGCGGATCGTGATGAAATGTCCCTTGGCGCTAAGTTTCCGAAAGAAGGGTATTTTCTTTCCAGAAAATAGTCCCTTTCTGACTCCGGAATTTGATCGGGAGATCTTTGGTCATCTTTTTTTGCGGGAACCCAAACTCGTCCGTCGTTTCGAAGAGACTCGGACATAAGCGTGAGTTTTGATTGATAGTCACCAGATTGTGGAATACAAGTTGGATGGATTTGTGTGTAGCAAGGATTTGCAAAGGCCGCACCCTTTTTGTAAGCTCTAAAAGTGGCGGTTACATTGCAACCTTTCGCATTTGTGGAAAGATAAAAGACATTCCCGTAACCACCAGTTGCAAGTATGACCGCATCGGCAGAGTGAGAAGAAACCTTTCCAGTTACCAAATCTCGGACTACGATACCTTTTGCATGACCATCTACTAGCACAAGCTCAAGCATCTCTGTTCGCGGGTACATCTTTACAGCGCCCTTTGCTATTTGTTTTTCTAAAGCAGAGTAGGCACCGAGTAAAAGCTGTTGGCCAGTCTGACCTTTGGCATAAAATGTTCGGGAAACTTGTGCACCACCAAAGGATCTATTTGAAAGATTTCCTCCATATTCCCGAGCAAATGGAACACCCTGGGCAACACACTGATCAATGATATTTGTGGATACTTGTGCCAGTCTGTAAACATTTGCTTCTCTAGCTCGAAAATCCCCACCTTTGATGGTATCATAGAACAATCGATATACGGAATCTCCGTCATTTTGATAATTTTTTGCGGCATTGATTCCACCTTGTGCTGCTATTGAATGGGCACGGCGGGGAGAATCCTGAAAGCAAAAAACGGAAACTTGGTAGCCCAGTTCCGATAGAGTGGCCGCCGCTGATGCTCCAGCAAGACCAGTTCCGACAATAATCACTTTATACTTTCTTTTGTTAGCTGGATTGACTAACTTGATGTCTGATTTATGTTTGTCCCACTTTTGTTCGAGTGGACCTGATGGTATCTTTGCGTCTAATTTCATACTGTCTCCTATTTCCTGATTACTTGACAAACCCGAGTAGGATTGACAAAGGCATTGATGTATTGCCTACAAAAACGATGATTGCGAGAGTTGTAGCTAACTTTTGCAATGTAGGGTTGTGCTTTGAGGCGACTATACCCAGTGACTGGAACATAGAGCCCAATGCATGTGAAAAATGTAGGGCAAGGAAAAACATAAAAACGATGTATGCAACGGCAATGGCTGGCTGTTGGAAACCAAGAATCACCATAGCATAAACATCATGGACAACCTCGCCATTTTTCAAAACATATTCAAGAGAAGAATGATCGGGATTTGTAACACCCAATGTAAAGTGTAACAAATGATATACCAAGAAGGTGAGGAGCATCAAGCCACTATAGATCATGGTAGTAGATGCAGTTGATGCCTGGATCGTTGCATTTTTTGCGTATCCGACTGGCCTTGCAGCAGCATTTTGCTTTTTTAAGAGTATTGCCACAACCACGTGTCCGACAAATGCAACTAAAAGTCCACCGCGAGCTATCCATAGCAAACCGCCCAAGTCTTTCAGAAATTTTGCGTAGCCATTTAATTTTTCAGGACCCTGGTAGATTTGAAGGTTCCCCAACATATGTGCGATCACAAAACCAAACCAGATAAAACCGGTTACAGCCATTATGATCTTCTTTCCAATCGATGAACGAAAGAAGTCGAGACTCAACGTCATTGAAATACTCCTAAGCTAAAATAACTCTAATATATAGACCCATGATCGGACAGAATATGTGATTCGTAAATTCATTATTATTATTTCTATTTTTTCATTTGACGGATTCGTAAGAATACGTAAAAATCACCGAGTTCGTGGGAATGAAATGATCGCAATCAATCGAACTTGGATTCTATTTTTGGTTGTTGTTTTTCTATTGTTCTACGGTTTTCTATACCTTTACCAATTACCATTGTTGATTTCTAGTAATGAAGATTTGCACGTCTGGATCGGTTTGGGAACGCTTTTACTCTCCATCGCTTTGCCAGTCCTCCTTTGGATTTGGAAAGGTAAAATTTTTAACGTAGTAGGTACCACAAATGACTCGAAATAAGCTCCCACTGCTTTTGATTCCCATTCTCATTTTATTCTTTTTTATTTCCTGCCAAAAAGTTCCTGCAGGTTATGTAGGTGTAAAAGTTTATTTACTTGGTTCCAATAAAGGAGTGGATTCGGAAGAATTGGGAGTGGGACGGTATTGGATCGGACTCAACGAAGAACTGTATTTGTACCCGACTTTTACAAAAACTTATGTCTGGACACAAGACTACCAAGAGGATTCCGAAACCAATGAGTCCATAGATATTCAAACGAAAGAAGGTCTTACCGTCAATGCGGATGTGGGGATTCAGTTTCGTGTGGATTCCACAAAGGCAAACGTACTTTTCCAGACTTATAGACGCGGGATTGATGAGATCACTGATACGGTTCTTAGAACAGCCGTTAGAGACAGCCTCAATCGGCTCGCATCGGCAATGACTTCTGATATGATTTATGGACCTGGTAGAGTTGACCTCATTGAAAAAGCGACCGTTGCGATTCGGGATGAGTTTTTAACAAAAGGAATCATCGTAGAGAGATTGTATTGGATTGGAACGATGCGACTTCCTGATAAAGTCAAACAAGCTCTGGATGCCAAAATTGAAGCCATCCAAAAGGCGGAGAGTCGAGAAAATGAACTTAGGGAAGCACTAGCCCAAGCTAAGATCGATAAGGCGAAAGCAGAGGGGACTGCGGCTCAAATCCGACTTGAATCGCAACAATTAACACCAATGATGATTCAAAAAATATGGATCGAAAAATGGGATGGAAAATTGCCTCAAAATATGATGGGAGATAAAACAAATATTCTCATACCGTTTAAATAGTTTGCAAAAGTTATTTCTGATTTTTCTCGTTGGAATTTTACTGCAGTGCGAATCGGCTCCAGTGATCCCAACAAAAAGACAAAATGCGGGTCTGAATGGGCATCCAATATTTGTGGAACTGGAGTTACTTCCGGCAAAAACAACTAAACACTTAAATCTAAAAATCAAAGTCGAAAACATTTCAGACCAGTCCATTCGAGATTTTTCAATTCTACTTTTTGCTAAGGATAAGCAGACAATGATTCTCGTGCCAGAAACATATAAAACTCCTGAGCTCATTTGTCATTTGCCAAAACTTTTGCGCTCCGGTCATGCAGGGGTTTGCCCGGTTCTTAGTTTCCAATATGCGTCGGACTTTGATCGAATTCATATTAACTCAATATCCTTAACCATGGAAGATGGGACTCGCCACTTTATTACAAGTGATGAATTGGAGGCAATCCACGAATGGAAATAAGAGAAATCAATCAGAATTTTACTTTGGCTACCTTACTCGTAAGACAAAACGAGGATGATATTTAAAGTTTTTCTTGAATCAGCTTTGAATTAGAACGCAATACAAGCTGGTCTTGAGACGAGGATGTAAAGTATGTATGGGTATTCTCAATAAAACTCGAAATCTAATGCGACATAAGATTCATTATGGGAAGTTGCAGACTGCATCATGAAATAATCTACTCCAAACACTGATCATTGCATCATCTAAGAATCTTTGTGTTTTACTGAGGTTGATTCCAACTCATACTCATAAATCGGATCTTTTAAGATGATTAGTTGGGGATTTTTTTTGGGATCCAACCAGTTTACAATCGACAATAAATCTTTCTTTTTTAGACCCAAACAACCATAAGTTGGTTTTTTTAGGTCAGACCATGCATGTATAAATATCATACTGCCTTTACCTGATATTGGATTGATGGTGTTGTATTCAATAACAAGAAATAAGCCATAGATCTCTGGGTTACTAAAAACACTCTTACCTTTAATTTTACCCTTTTTACCTGGAAGGTATTGATTGTAATATTTGGAATGAGGATCATCTACCCATATGTCCTTTTTGCCAAATTTCTTGTATCTGATTTTGATCTGTTTCATTTGCGAGTAGCCAAATGCTCTTTGTAAGGGATAAGTCCCTGCAGGAGTTCCACCATCTCCTTCTTGTTTGCTATCTCGAGGAATGATACCCAAACTCCCCACTGCAATTTTTTGCGTCTCACCCACTTGTCTCCAGAATCCTTCGGAAACTTCATACATTTTGAGTCTGGCCTGACTTTTGTCACTTGAGGGAATCACAAATACAATTTGTTCCGAATCTTCGTTTACTTTGTTGGCATGGATCGCAGATGGAACGGAAAAAATGAGGACAAACACGTAAGCAAAGGCTAGCGAATTTGGTTTTTTAGAATTAACTGGGATTGATGGCAGGAATTTTTGAAAAATCGGAAGGAACAAAACCGTTTTTAGCTAAAAAGCGTTGGCTCCCCCTGCTGGGCTCGAACCAGCGACCCAATGATTAACAGTCATTTGCTCTACCGACTGAGCTAAAGGGGAATCTCAAAACTCTCTGGTCATACTATTAAAAGAGCCCTATACGTCAAGTGAAAATTAGGTTACTTTAAGAATACTTTTTCTAAAAAAAAGATCCGACTTCGCAAACTAAACCTAAAAAAGTGAATGTTTCAAACTATTGATTTCTATATTGTGACATAATCCGTATCGGTCGGTTACCGGGAAATAGATATCATTTTAATCATAGAGATGGGGTTTGCATGAAGATTGAGAGGCATTTTACAAAGGAAAATATCGGTCTATATCCGAATATCAATTGGGTAAAGAGAGATTCAAGGATTTCTAATCCAGATGGATCAGTCGTTTTTGAGGCAACCGATGTTGAAGTGCCAGATTTTTGGTCGCAAGTCGCGACTGATATTATTTCTCAAAAATACTTCAGGAGAAAAGGCGTCCCTAAATACCTTAAGAAAGTCGCAGAAAAAGGTATTCCAGAGTGGTTACAACGCTCAGTACCAGACGAAGAAAAACTATCGGTACTCAAGCCTGAAGATCGTTTTGTTGGAGAATCTGATTCAAAACAAGTGTTTCACCGATTAGCTGGTTGTTGGACATATTGGGGCTATAAATACGGTTATTTCTCTGACGAAGAAAGCGCGAGAGCATTTTATGAAGAAACAGCCTTTATGCTCGCAAGTCAAATGTCGGCACCTAACTCTCCACAATGGTTCAATACTGGTCTTCACTGGGCTTACGGTATTGATGGGAAATCCCAAGGTCATTATTATGTGGATCCGAAATCAGGTAAATTGGTACGTTCGGCTTCCTCTTATGAACACCCTCAACCTCATGCTTGTTTCATCCAATCAGTCGACGATGATTTAGTAAATGAAGGTGGGATCATGGACCTATGGGTTCGCGAAGCTCGCCTCTTTAAATACGGCTCAGGTACTGGTACAAATTTTTCCAATATTCGTGCGGGAAACGAATCGCTTTCCGGTGGTGGTAAAAGTTCTGGCTTGATGTCATTTCTTAAAATAGGTGATCGTGCGGCTGGTGCTATAAAATCCGGCGGAACAACTAGACGTGCGGCGAAAATGGTATGCCTCGATATGGACCATCCAGATATCGAAGAGTTTATCGATTGGAAAGTGCAAGAAGAGAAAAAAGTGGCATCACTTGTCACTGGTTCGATTCTGAATAACCGCCTTCTCAACGAAATTATGGCGGCATGTAATGTAGCAAAATCAACATTAGGTGAAGAAAGAGCTTATGATCCTGCTTTCAATTCTGAATTAAAATCCGCAATACGCAAGGCACGTAAATCGTTCATTCCAGACAACTATATCAAACGAGTTTTAGATCTTTCGAAACAAGGTTATAAAGACATTCTTTTTGAAGAATTAACAACAGATTGGCAATCTGAAGCTTATAACACTGTATCAGGACAAAATTCAAATAATTCAGTTCGTATCACAAATGAATTTATGGAGGCAGTCGAAAAAGACCTACCCTTCCACCTATACAATAGAACAGAAAAAGAAAAAGCGTTAAAAGAGTCGAGAGAACCGAAGCCCACAAAAACAGTAAGAGCGAGAGACCTTTGGGAAAAAATTTCCAATGCGGCATGGAGCTCAGCTGACCCTGGAACGCAGTATCATACAACAATCAATGAATGGCATACTTGTCCAGAAGATGGAAACATCAATGCATCAAATCCATGTTCCGAGTATATGTTTTTGGATAATACGGCATGTAACTTGGCTTCTGCAAATCTCGTAAAATTCTTCAAAGAAGATGGTACGTTTGATGTAGAAGGTTATAGATATCTAAATAAAATATGGACCATTATCTTAGAAATTTCTGTTTTGATGGCACAGTTTCCTTCCAAGGAAATCGCAGAACTTTCTTATAAATTTAGAACCTTAGGTTTGGGTTATGCGAATCTTGGATCATTGCTCATGGTTATGGGTATTCCGTATGACAGTCCTGAAGCGATGGCAATGACGGGAGCAATCTCGAGCATCATGCATATGACAGCCTATGCAACATCTGCAGAAATGGCGAAGGAACTTGGTACTTTCGAAGGTTACGAAAGAAACAAGGATCACATGCTCCGAGTTATCCGTAATCACAGAAGAGCGGCATACAATGCTCCGAAGGAAGAATACGAAGGACTCACAATCACTCCAATCGGTATCAATCCGAGCTACTTACCTAGTTACTTATTAGAAGCGGCCAAAGAAGATTCTGATAGAGCATTGGAATTAGGAAATCTCTACGGATATAGAAATGCTCAAGTAACTGTGATTGCACCGACTGGAACGATCGGTCTCGTAATGGACTGCGATACCACAGGAATCGAACCGGATTTTGCCCTTGTGAAGTATAAAAAACTAGCCGGTGGCGGTTACTTTAAAATTATCAATCAATCTGTTCCTTTGGCACTCAAAAAGTTGGGTTATTCACAAGCAGAACAAGATGCGATCGTCAATTATTGCAAAGGGCATGCAACGTTTAATGGTGCTCCAGGTGTGAACACTTCCCGTCTGAAAGAAAAAGGATTCACAGAAGAAGCTCTTGAGAAAATCGAAAAACAACTACCTTTTGTTTTTGATGTTCAATTTGCTTTTAATAAGTATACGCTTGGCGAAGACTTCCTTGCAAAAACGTTAGGTATAGATCCAACAATCTATAATAGCGCCGCATTCAATCTATTAGAACATCTCGGTTTTTCAAATGATGAGATTGGACAGGCAAATGATTATGTTTGCGGAACTATGACGATAGAAAATGCTCCCTACATAAAAGAGAAAGACTTAGCGGTTTTTGATTGTGCAAATAAATGTGGAAAGTATGGAAAGCGCTTTTTGTCTTACCAATCACATATTCGGATCATGTCTGCCGCTCAACCTTTTATTTCTGGTGCAATTTCAAAAACCATCAATCTACCGGAAGAAGCCACAATAGACGACGTAAAAGATGCTTACCTAATGTCTTGGAAAGTGATGATAAAAGCGAACGCTTTGTATCGTGATGGTTCAAAACTTTCGCAACCATTGAACTCAGTTTACCAGCTATTGAGTGCAGTTGGCGATGAAGAAGATGAAGACAAACCACTCACAAATGTAACTCCGAAAACTGTAACGGAAGTTGCAGAGAAGTTGGTATACAAATATATCTCAGAGCGTAGAAAGCTACCTCATCGACGTGCTGGTTATACCCAAAAGGCAATGGTTGGTGGTCACAAAGTTTACCTTCGAACTGGTGAGTATGAAGATGGCCAATTAGGTGAAATTTTCATCGATATGCACAAAGAAGGTGCGGCTTTCAGATCATTAATGAATGCATTTGCGATAGCAATTTCCCTTGGACTCCAACATGGAGTTCCACTGGAAGAGTTTGTAGAGGCATTTACATTTTTTAAATTCGAACCGAATGGAATGGTGTCAGGTAATCCTCACTTAAAAATGTCTACATCGGTAATCGATTACATTTTTAGAGAACTGGCTGTGACTTACCTTGGTCGATATGATTTAGCTCAAGTGTCACCAGAGGATTTACGAACAGATGAAGTTGGACGTAAAGCGGAGCAACCGAAGGAAGACGTTGTGGGAAAGTCCACTAGCAACGGCACGAAATCTCCGTTGCATATAGCCCCTCTTTCTATGAGATCTGCCCTTGCCGAAAAGCAAACTGAACCTGCGGTAGCCATGGCCTCTACTGTTTCAGCTGGAGTTCCAGCAGGAAGCCCAACAGCAACCGCGGCGGAAACACTCAGAAATATCACAGAAGCTCGAATCAAGGGTTATACAGGGGATTCGTGTACTGAATGTGGATCCTTCCAAATGGTGCGAAATGGTGCCTGTTTAAAGTGTATATCTTGTGGTTCGACTACTGGTTGTTCGTAGAAGATCAATCTAAATCCGAGGCACAAAAAAGCCTGCCAGAAGTGATTCTGGTAGGCTTTTTTATTTATCACTAAGCAAAACAGTTTAAGGATTTGTTAAGTTTGGTTCAAGATTTGTTGGAGTTTCCGTTTTTATTCCTGAGGAGCTACCGAATTGATTTAAATTTGGAATATCGACTTTGGGGGATGAAAATGAGCCTCGAATAGGGACACAGATCTTTCCATTTTCTTGAGGAAGTAATGTCGCTAATCCTGCAATGTCTTGCCTCTCAAGTGCAAACTTTTCGTTTAGAACTGCGCACACTTTTAGATCCAATTGAGACAATGAAATAACATCCGCTAGTCGAATAACGCCCTGAAATTGGATTTTCGCAATGGAGGAATCAATGTTTCCCTTTTCCACGAGGAGTTTTCCCGCCCGTATTTTAAATTGAATTGAACCCTTTTTTAACTCTTGCCCCTTTAAACTCCCTAACATTGGAATTTCCATTGATTCAAGAAATTTGCCACCGCTAAACTCTATCTCCCCTTCTCCATTCCATTTTCCAATTTTTTCTTCGAAAGATGCAAGATGAAGCGGGAAGGATATTGATTTAAATAATAAAGAAATCTCACTTCCTTCAAATTTAAAAAAACCGACCTCAGCATCACCATCGATTCGTTGTTTGATAAGATCAATCAGAGAAATTGAAACACTAAGCTCTTCTGCTTTGATGACATTTCCATTTTGGAATTGAATTGAGAATGAATCAAAAGACTTGCGACCAAAAATCGGAAAGTGAATCTCCTTTGCCTCAACGATTAATCCACTTTCTTTCGATGTGGAAACTAAAATGGAACGAATCATCTCATCTAACGGAAAAGTAAACAGAACAAACAGCACGAAAGAAAAAAGGCCTAACGAAACAAGAGTTAAAATTTTGCGTGAATCTAATTTGGATTCCTCTTCCTGTTCTTCAAATTCTTCATCGATTTCTTCATCTAATAAAGATTCAAGCGCAATATCATCTTCTAGAAATTCATCATCGGGAACGATCGGTTCTTTCTCTTCTTCTTTAGCCATCTTATTTTCCTTTTGAATTTCGATTGTAAGATGAAACTTTGATTGTTACATCATATACATCTTTTTCGGAAAAGGGCTTTCGAAAGGTCAAATAGTCTACTTTTCCTTGGACTTGTTTATTCTTCTCAATATCGTAAATCATTTTGATGACATCTTGTAATAGAACAGATCGAAAAGATATATCAATTGATATACGAGTATACTCTTTTCGAATTGGGGTAGTCGAATCTTTCATCGTCTGAACTTTGTCTTTTAGGTTATACCGAACCATAATCTGATCCAGTTTGGAATACATGACGCTTACATCTTCTTCGCTTCCACCCGTCTGTAAACTTTTTAGGTAATTGTATTCTCGAATCAAACGATCAATTTCTGTTGCTTGGGATCTTGTTTCATAGATTTCATCAGTCAGTCGATTCCGAAGATCTACAAAAAAAGATAAAATAGTATAAAGCCCTAAAATTCCAACGAATAAGGCCGCAAGAAAAACAGATAATCGCTCCCTCTCAGTTAATCTATCCAACATCAGATTTCGTCCTTTGGAATGACAATATTCATTTTTATCTGGAAACTAACTTTAAATTTGCTGGCAGAACTGATTAGCCTTTTATTTAATACCTGCACGTTCGTGAATTTTTCCGATTTTTCCAAGGCAGATTGGATAATACCGATCTCACTAAATTCATTGACAAATCCATAAATTTGAATTTCATTTTCTTCGAACTTAAACTGATCTAAAAGGAAAGGTAAAGACTCATTGCTTGGAAACTGCTCAGACGCTTCGTTCATCACATCTAAGATACTTTCTTTAGATAAAAACAATCGATAAATTTCAGTTTTCTTTCGTTCTGCTTTCAACTTATCGGCGGCCAGTGTCACTACGTCTTCCTCTTCTCCAATATCACCACCGATTCCGTTTTTATATTTTTCAATAAGTATTTTGCGATTGGCAGTGATCTTTCGATTATCGAGGATAATTCCGATTACGAACACACCTAACAAAAGAAATAACGAGATAGCTACCAAAATTAAATGAGGTTTAAATGAACTAAACCGAAAACGATTGGTATTGATTCTTTTTGCAAAACCAGTCTTAAGAAAATTAACTTGGTTTCTACTTTCAAAATGAATTCCAGTTCCAATCGCGGTTACGAGTGTTGGGTCTGAGATCCCGATAAAGTCATAACGACTAACAGGAAGATTTAAGCGGAGTTGTAAATGCTCCAATAAACCTTTAAAAAGACTACCACCACCTGACAACAAAATCAATGAAGGTCTTTCTTGCTCATTTAAAGAAAAGATACTGTTTTCTATTTCGTGAATAAGATCTTCAATTTTTGAAAGAATGAGTTCTTTGATTTTTTTGAATAATGCAACGGAAATTCCGGAATTTGAAAGAAACTTTTGTTCTACTTCAACATTAGTGTTCAAATCAAAGATGGAAAATGGGATTGATTTTTTGAAAGTATCAGCATCCTGAATGTCGATTTTTAAAATTTTACCAATCTCCTCTGTTATTTCGGCACCGCCCAGATATATCTGTCTGGTATGTCGAAGTTTTCCTTCCTGCAAGATGTTTAAAATTGAGTATTTTCCTCCAATATCCAATTGGAGCACGGACTTTTCATGAATTGTTAGATTATAGTTCTTTGCGACGATAGATGAAATTACAAATGAATCCAAGGAGAGACAAGAAAGTTGTAAATCTCCCTTTGCAAATGGACGTAAGGCACGATTCAACTCTGAATGATGAACATTGAAACAAATAAGCTCGGACACATCCTTTCCGACCTTCCATGTTTTTCCGATAACTTCCAGTTCCTCCATTGGGTAGGGAACCAAGTTTTCTACTTCGAAGGGTAAAACTTCTTGAATCGCTTTTTCAGTCGAAAGTGGGATAGAAAGATCACGAACAAATAAATTATGAATGCCTAAATTAAGTAAAAATCTGTTCTCTTCTGGGAAAAAGGAATGAATGAATCGTACGATATTATATTCATATGGATCGCCTTCATTTTCGTCCAACTGCACAACTGGTAAACTTTCTGTTCTAAGTATTGTTACTTTCCCTAAAACTTTTTTGAATAATACACCTTTGAGTAATGTACTACCATAGTCGATTGCTAAGTATTGGTCAAAAGAAAACATATTAATCTTCCGTATAGTATAACATTTGATTGTTTGTGAGATCAAAGATACCAGTCACTTTTCGAGTCACTTTGTCCTTAATCATACCAACTCCCGTTATCCTATAAACCTCTCCTTTGGTCTTGATCCTTCCACCTGATACTTCAGTTCCTTCACCGGCTAGCTCCTTATAGAGCGTAAGTTCACCTGATGTCTTTATCTGAAACTCCGGTTCATTTTCAAGATCCTTGAGCTCTTTGATATAACCACCCTTTTGTAACTTTAATCTGAGAATCTTGATCGCTGCACGTTTATTCATAAAATCTGAAAGTGACATGAGAACAAAATAAGGGGCCGCGTTAATATTGATTCTATCATCATAGGCATCTCCCGCTGGTAGATATGCCGTTATGTTATTTGAAAGCACATAATCTTTATCGGAACGGAGGGCCTTTTCTTCGTCCGTTAAAAAATCCCTAGAGTTATTTTTGTCAAAATCCTTGGGCTTGAGAGATTCATAAATGGTCGCACGATCAAATCCTTTTACATTTAGAAGTTCTGACAAACTATAAAATGGTGCATTTTTGATCTTACGAGGTGGCTTCAATCTCGAGTAGTAATATTGTTCGGCTCCGCTTCCAGTTTCCGTATGGTTTTCATCAATCCAATCTAAAATAGGGAAAATCATTTCTCGTTTGAGCCCAAATTGAAAGAATAATCGGGACATCATCTCGATGGAACGCTGGTTTGGTTGATCGTCATAAATTTTAACGAGTGAATTTACATTGATTTTTCCATCTTCTGGACTCATCGTATAGTAAATAACTCCTCCTCCTAGAGGAATGGGCGGTGGATCCAAAGCAAGTCCAGATTGATAGAGTACCTCTTCAGGAATTTTTTTCAAAGCCCCAACAGCACCCATAAATCCAGCTTTTGCAAGCATATGTGCTCGAAAGCCATCTGCTTGTGTTTTTGCAATTTGGTATTCAGTAGCGGCATCTTGAAAGAACTTGCTTGCTGAAAATAAGGAAGCGGACCCTAGTGCCATGATGAGAACTAGGACCATAAAACCCTTTCGGCTTCGTCTATTTAAAGAGTATAACTGGATGCGCGAGTGATTCATATTTTAAAAAGGCATTCCCAACAAGTGATACGATTTCAATTCTAACGAGACGTGGTATCTTCTTTGTAGTTCGGGAATTCCAATCTTCAATCCATTTGTCTCCACGTTCAGAATACTTTAATTGAAAACTTTTGACATTTTCAAGGAGGATATGTTCGATTCCGCCCTGGGTAGGAAAATTGTCTACCATCTCATCTTCTCTTCGAATCAGATAATACAGATCTGGGCGTTTCGGATTTTCCATTTTTCTGAGGTAAAATGAAACTTCTCTCACAGAAGCACTATCCTCTTCCTCGGCATTGGGATTGGATGAACAAAAAACGATTCGATCATTTCTTTCTCCAGGATTTCCTTCGGATTTCCCTACAAATAACACTCGTCTTTGGTTATCTATAAAGTAAGTTCGCGCAATGCTTAGACGAATATTTTCAATCGCGTATAAAATATCTTTCCGATTTGAACCCTTTTGGGATGCACTCTTTCGAGCGATATTATTCGAAGTATAAAAAACAGTAAATATACCCGTGAATATACTTCCCAACACCATCACAACGATGGAAATTTCTATGAGTGTGAATCCTCTCCTAAGTCGCATCAATATTTTGTGGAACGAAAGGTTTCAACAATATATGAATTGTTTTTCGCTCCATCCGGATATGTAATTGTTACTTTCACACGAAATACTTTAAGAATTCCACCCGTTTCAAAGGTTTTATTCTTGCCTGTTTTTTTCATCAAATCATTTAATCCAACGTCCTTATCACCTAACATATCTTTTGGTGCTTTTTTTCTAAGGGCATCGGCATTGGGACCGCCGGCCATTTTTAGTAAATCCATCTCTTCTTCTTTGATTTCGGTGATAAATTCATATCCTGGAAAACCAGGAACGGCTCCCTTGGTAGTATCAGATTGCATAGTCGTAGAAGAATCTACTTGAGCCATTTTGATTTTTGCTAAATGTACTGCATTGGATAATTGAACTGCTTGTTTTTGATACTTCATTCCATCAATTATCATGCTGTAGGTATACGTCATAGCTACTGCAGCCATTACCATGCCTATGGTAACTTCGATCAGAGTAAATCCTCGTCTAACGGGAAGCTTTCGGTGGATTATTTTTTTGATTTTGATCGGCTTGTTCATCTCGTTCATCAAGACCATACGTGATTTTATTTCTATCTGAAAGTTTTTCTTCCAATATATATTCACCTGGATATACTTTTATTTTTCCAGAATATCGATAAATTTGCATCGTTTTTTTAATTTCAGACTCACTTCCCAAATATAGAAATAAATCTGTAGCCGTGCCTTGTGGCGTAAAAAGAAGCTTTAATTTTCCTTGGTAGGTAACCTTCCCGGAAAAGTCTCTCGTCTTAATGATCTTAGAATAAAATGGTAGTTTAGTCTTCTTCAGTATTGATTGTTCGACCAAACCATCCTCTTCTCGTTTTAAAATAAAAAATTGATATTCAGAAGTATCAAAATCATATTTAAAAACCACTGTCTGATTTGTAAGTTGAGCCTTGTCTGCTCCGAACTTAAAAGCTTCTGATAACTTAGCTGAAATATCTTCTGTGGTCGGAACTAATAAGTTTCGAAGGATTCCACCTACAAAGACCATTAAAAACCCGATAACAAGTATGACGATGACGAGTTCGACCAAGGTAAGACCAGATCGAACTCCAACTCGGCTGGCTTTTTGCCTGCCAATCCATCTCATCTATTTTAGAGCGGTAGGATAATCTTCTGTATTCAGAATGTTAAAGTCTTTATTGCGACCTTCGCCACCCTCTTTTTTATCTGCACCAAGTGTCATGATCTGATAGGAATTATTATCATCAAATTTTAACTGATATGGGGTTCCCCAAGGATCCTTCATCACAGACTTATCTCTGATCAAAGGTTCGTAATCAGCAGCCACTTCATCATCTTCTGGTCTTTCCACTAATGCACGTAACCCTTGTTCTTCAGATGGATATTTTGAGAACTTATCAAAATATTCTCTTAGTTTGATTTCAAGAATACGGCTATCATTTTGTACCTTCAGCTTTGCTTGGCTGTCATTGCCGCTACCAAAATTTTTGAAACCTGCATAAAGAATACCCATGAGTGAACCAATAATCAAAATTACCACTGTTAGTTCTATCAAAGTGAGTCCTTCTCTTTTCTTTCGGTTTGTTCCAATTCTTTTCATACTTTACCCTCTTTCGATTACATATTTTGAATTTCTTGTGTGAGTTTGTACATGGGCGTCATGATCGCCGCCATGATTGTAAATATAATTCCACCCATCACTAAAATCATAATTGGTTCTAGCGATTGGGTCAAAGATTTTATTGCAGTATCCACTTCACTTTCATAAATTTCTGATAATTTGGTCATCATTTCGGGTACTTTATCGGACGCCTCACCAGCATTTAACATTCCTAGCACCATTTGAGAGAGAATTTGAGAGCCTTGAAGGGAATCTGATAGTTTTCCTCCCTCTTTGATTTTGATAACCGCCGCGCTGATTTCCTCCCGAAAGACTGTATGGTTGACTACGTCTGACACAATGTTGAGAGATGTGATCAAAGGGACTCGATTCATCAGGAGGATAGATAAATTTCTTGCAAAATTGGATACCAACACTTTTTTCAACAACGAGCCAACAACAGGTACTCGAAGTAAAAATCGATCCCAGACTTTGATTCCATTGGGAGTGCCTTTCCATTTGGCAAATCCAAGTGATCCTGCGAGAATAAATAGAATGATAAACAACCAATAATTTGTTAAAAAATAAGATAAACCAATCACTATACGAGTAATTAGCGGGAGGGTAGCGTTAAACGAAGCAAATAGTTGTTCTATCTGGGGAATTACAACAATGAGTAGGAAAACAGATACTGCCAAAGAAAGTGCTCCCATGATCACAGGATAAATCATCGCAACTTGAACTTTGGATTTTAATTCTGCCGATTTTTCTTCGAGCTCCGCCAAACGATGTAGGGTGTCTTCGTAATTTCCAGTTGATTCTCCGACGGCAATGAGAGATGGATACTGATCTGGAAAAACAGTCGGATGTTTTTTCATAGAATCGGAGAGAGATAAACCTTCCGTAATATCTGCACGCATTTCAATGATTACTTTTTTTAAGTATACATTTTCTACTTGGTCAATGATCGACATCAAACATCTATCAAGAGGAATACCGGCACCTAAAAGAGTCCCAAGCATTTTGGAAAACAACCCGACCTCTTTTCTTGGAATTCTGTATAACAATTTTGACAAAAAAGGAAATAGATCCCTTTCTTCTTTCTCTCGATCTTCGGAGATAGATCTAACATAAAGACCTTTATTTTTTAACTTTGTCCTAGCGGCTTGGACATTGTTTGCATCAACAATACCCTTCTCTTCTTTGCCTTTTTTATTAAATGCAACGTAAGTAAAAAGTGGCATAGATTAGGCGACCCGAATCACTTCTTCTGGAGTAGTTACGCCCTCGATTACTTTATATTTTCCGTAGTCACGTAAAGTAAAAAGACCGTTCTTAAGCGCAACTTCTTTGATCTTGTTTGCATCCGCTCCTTGCAAAACGGACTTTTTAATATCATCATCCATGACGAGTAGTTCGTAAATTCCAGTCCTTCCCTTATAACCAGAATTCAAACAAACTGGGCATCCCTTTCCCCGATATAAGACGCCATTTTTAAGTTCTTTCCTTGCAATTCCGAGGCCAGCTAAATCTTTGTCAGTCGGTTTATACGGTTCTTTACATGCCTTACAGATAACACGCACGAGCCTTTGGGCCATAAATCCAAGTACCGTTGAGGTAATTAGATAAGGTTCAATACCCATATCGACAAGACGTGTCACAGCCGATGCCGCATCGTTGGTGTGAAGTGTTGAAAACACCAAGTGACCTGTTAGTGAAGCTTGTATGGAAATTCTCGCTGTTTCCTCATCACGTATCTCCCCAACCATTACCACATCCGGGTCTTGACGTAAAATGGAGCGAAGTCCGGCAGCAAATGTTAGACCGATTTTTTCACTCATTTGCATTTGAGAGATGCCATCGATTTGGTATTCGACTGGGTCTTCACAGGTGATGATATTTCTTTCCTCGGTATTTATCTCCATTAACGCGGAGTATAATGTGGTAGATTTTCCTGAACCCGTAGGACCCGTTACTAAAATGATTCCATAGGGTTTGTAGATGAGTTCTTTGAAATTTTTTAGAATTTCATCGGTAAATCCCATACTATAAATCGAATACTTTTGATCCGTTTTATTCAAAAGTCGCATAACAATACGTTCGCCAAATTGACATGGAATGATGGAAACCCTCACATCCACATCCTTACCTGCCAACCTGAGCTTGATACGCCCATCCTGCGGGAGACGATTTTCTGCAATATTTAGGTTCGACATGATTTTAATCCGAGTCGAAATTCCAGCTAGATAGGATTTTGGCGGAGACAAAACTTTTTGTAAAATTCCGTCCACACGATACCTGACAATTAATGTTTTTTCAAATGGTTCAATGTGAATATCTGATGCTCTTTCTGAAACAGCTTGCGAAAGTATCACATTCACCATCTTGATGATAGGCGCCTCATTTGACAAATCCAGAGCATCCGATTCAAATGCATCCGTTAGGTCGCCAAAAGAACCATCCATCTCATCCATGAGTTCTTTTGCTTCAGCCGTTGTTTTATCAAACTGTGAATGAACAATCCGCATAATCTCCTGTTCTGGAGATAAAACGAATTCAATATCGTAGCCGTTGAGAAAGGCCCGGATATCGTCCATTGGGTGAAGGTCCGTTGGATCACTCGTCGCGACTTTGACTCGATCCCCTTCTACCGAAAAAGGAATGATCTTGGATCTCTGTATCAATTTTAAGGGAATTTTTGAATATACAGCTTCGTTAGGCTGAAATTCGATTTTCTCTACGAATTCAAATCTATGTAATTTTGAAAGAGCACGAAGAATCTCGATCTCTGACGCAAGACCTTTTTTTTGTATGATGTGAGTGATGGGAAGATTTGTTTTTTCTTGTTGTTTGGTAATATCATCAAGATCCTTTGGAGTCAGAATTCCATCTTCCAAAAGGATCTGCCCTAAGCTCTTTCTCATCTTAGTCTCTTTTCTCTCTCTTCCGACATTCTTTCTTGTTCATTCTTTTTCTGGATCGTCATACGATCAGACTTTTCTCTGTCTTCTAGAATATGTGGTGTCAAAAAAACCATCAAGTTGGTTTTTCTTAACTGATTTGTAGTACGTCGAAATAAATTTCCAATGAGCGGAATCTCACCTAACAGAGGTATTTTTTGAACCTTTTTCTGTTTGTCGTTGGAAAGTAACCCACCAATCACAATCGTCTGTACATTGTCCACAACAATGGTTGTTTTGATATCACGTTTGTTAAATGTTGGGTTTCCACCTGTGGCTTCGGAAGAAATTCCTGCAACGTTTTTGATCTCTTGATAGAGGTCCAAGGTAATGCGATTGTTTTTATTAATGTGCGGAGTAAATTTGAGTTTAATCCCTGTTGGTCGGTATTCAAAGTTGGCAACCGTTACCGCATTGTCCCCACCGAGTCCTGCATTTCTATTTTGAGTTCGGACAGGTACGTCTTGTCCAACGTTGATCTCTGCTTCTTGGTTATCCAAAGTGAGTATTTGGGGTGCTGATAGAACATTAAAATTTTCATTGGTTGAA
>JAPZRK010000105.1 GCA_027531445.1 Leptospira sp. | reverse complement strand
ACTCTCTTTCGAATCAATTAAATCTTTTGATGGTCACATCAAAATTCACCTGGCCAACGAAGGTCCAGACTATGGGGTAATTTTAGCCTCAGGGAATATTGGCCCAAAATCCACCGCCAAATTTGAATTGGACCAAATGGCTCTATGTGGCAATGAGTATTGAAGAGTCTTTGTAGCATTTTAATTTCTCTTTCCTTGAGTGAAAAGATAAATTGGGTTCGCTTTTCAAGTATTTAAAATGATTTGTTTTTCAATTCTGAAAATGGTCTGGATTTAATGCCCTAAAGAATTCAAGTTTTTCAGGATTACGCTCTTTCTTTTGTATTTTTTAGTTAAATCAAAATGATTATCCGCTTTTCCACCAGTTGCCAAATAAGAGAAGGTTTGAAGTTTGATTAGAGGTGCTGTGGACTGTCGTCTGTGGTCAGTCGACGAATATCCGCGATCTTTAGAACCAATGACCTTCCAAGTGGCAAAATTGCGGATATTCAAATAAATCAAATACTTGAACTTTTGTCCTCTGAGGATGGCTCAGATAACTTTTTTGGTAAGCTGAGAAAAAGACTTATTGATTTGACTAGAGGTGTTGTTCGCTTGTTTCTCCTAGTTTCCTTCCATTTGCCTACTCCGTATTAAAAGTCTATTTTCGTCAGGAAATACTCACCCGATGTTTACCCGTACCCTTGAATTCACTCCTTTTTTCCAAAGGATGTTCTCCTCACTATTTTCATTGATTTGGCTGGGGATGTTGAGTATCTCCTGTCAGTCCCCATCGGCAGAATCTTCCGTGGCAGCCGTGTCTCCGGACACAGCTACCGAAAATTCCCTGCCTTCCTTTTCTTTTGAAAATGTGACTGGTGAAGGGATTTCATTTGCTCCGACAACTAATCAATGGACGGTGTTGCATTTTTGGGCGACCTGGTGCAAACCTTGTTTGGCAGAATTTCCCGAACTTAAAAATGCTTTGCCGCGATTGGACACGGACAGTGTTCAGTTTTTGCTTGCCTCAGATGAGGATTTGGATCGGATAATT
>JAPZRK010000054.1 GCA_027531445.1 Leptospira sp. | reverse complement strand
GCTGTATCATCGACGAATACAATCTATGTCTATGGTCTAGAAACGGAACCGTTTTATTCTGGCTATGCGAACGTTGTTCAAAATCATACGGGCACTACGCCAAGAAAAACTTTCTTTATCAGTCAATTTGATGAAAATGGCGTTTATCTAAGACACACGTTTTTACAAACTTCTATTCAACAAAGTGATCCGATATTCCCTTTGCCAATTGAATCTGAGGTTCCGAACGAGATGCTCTTTGCCAGCGTCACAAATGGTGAGTTTGTCGGCATGGACTCGGTTCGTGCACGAAATTACCAAGGCCAAGCGGACCAATTCCTCCTGAAACTAAATTCAAATCTAGTTCCGAGTTATATCACATACCTCGGTGGAACTGGAAATGATCCTGGTTCGATTTATAGAATCTTCCAAGATGGCAGGAGAGATGGATTTTTCATCTACTCTCCCTTTCTTTTTGATCCAGGATATGGACAGGGTTTTCCCAATAACCCTGGTAAAGCAACACCCGGTCTCGTGAAAATGGATTATTCTGGAAAAGTGATTGAATATGGATTTAAAGGGGAAACGGATTTCAGTGTGCCTTTTTCAATGTTGAATACATGCGATGGAGGCATTATCGCAGGATTTTATACTGGTTCAGTGATAGATTCCGGCGCATCATCGTTTGCCAGATTTAGGCTGACCAAGGTGAGACCTTATATTCCCGTTTATCATGAATACCAATCAGGCTTTGGAACCATCATCGGAAAATAATTGAATACGACATAATATTTTTTACTCAAGGTTTTCGAGAACCTCCCGACACTAGAAATGGTAGGACTTAAGCAAACGTATGGCAATTGATCCGATTTCTTCATTTTCTTCATTCTCATCGTCAAACAACATGGCACGGCCACATTCTCTTCTTCCAGCAGGGGATAAGGTATCTGTAAACCGAACCGATTCTCGCCATTACGGGAAGATCAATGAAGCTAAATCTCCTGACGAAGTGGCGGGAACATTTGCCAATGCGATGAAAAAAGCCTTCGAACAAGTAAATGACCAACAAGTGGAAGCAGATGAGATGACACAAAAAATCGTGTTTGATCCGAACTCAGTCGAACTCCACGAAGTGATGATCGCGGCCGAGAAAGCCAGAATTTCACTCACTTTTGCAAAAACGATGTCTGATGGTTTTATCAGAGCCTACAGAGAACTCACTCAATTGAGATAATCAACATTGGAGTGACCAACTTTTGGTCACTCACCTTCTCCATTTGTTTCGTGTTTGGTTGGCTTACCAAACACTCGTTCAATTTTTTCCAACCGAATCAAAATCTTATCCTTTTCATAAACTTTCATTCCACGTTTCAATTCCTGTGGGGAAACAAGTTCGCCATTTAGATAAATGTTCCAGCCTTCTTTCCATGATGTACGTCGGCCGTTAATTTCCATAATTTCTTCGGTTGTATTGGTAGAGATAAATCGGATTGAAGGAGATTCTTTTAACGAAAGTTCTCCCAGTAGGCTTAGCAAATCCTTACGCTCGGAAAGTGGTGTAGGATAGGTAAAAACTTCCTCAAATTCATCGCATATGACCTGCAATTTGATTTTGATATCGGAACGATCCATCTCCCTTTTGGAAGTGAAACAATCCGTTGTACATACAAGTATCAAAACAAAAAAGAAACCTAACTTATGCAAGATTTGGTCCTTCTATATTACGATTTCGTTGTAGTGCAAATAATAAACCCTGAGAGTTCAACTCCACATCCAATTGCAATAATTTCCAATCCTTCTCCGTTAGGACTACGTCCTGTTTCTCGGCAAGGTGGGAAATCATTCGTTTCACTTGCTCTTTCAAAAATCCAGAGACTTCTTGGTCTGATTGTTCTTTTGGCATTTGGTGCCAATCTGATGTGAGCCTAATTTTTGCATCGACGATTGCTTTTTGACAGAGTTCCAATCCAACTTTTAAGTATTCCGCCTGTTGTTTCAGTTCGCTGATCCCTCCAAAATGAGTCAGGTATGCTGTCCTCGCTCCAGTATCCACTATCAAGTTAAGGGAACGAATCGCTTCCTCAAAATGAAAATCGGTCGGAGTTGTTGTGGGAAAGATAAACCTCCCACCATTCTCCATCTTTGGATAAGCTATACCAAAGCTATCTCCGGTAAATATACCGCTCGATAGGGAGTCAAAGATGCAGAAGTGATGGTTTGCATGCCCTTTGGTGTATAAAAACTTCAAATTGCGGCTCCCCCAATTGAGGCTTTCTCCATCTAACATCACTCGTACCCGTGACTCGGGTATTGGGTCGATTCTACCATATAGTCTTTCAAAATTTTCTTCTCCATATACAGCTTTCGTACTTTCTACGAGCCGAGCGGGATGGATCATGTGTTTTGCGGCCTTGGGATGAGCAAGGAGTGTGGCATTGGGGCATGCCGCAAGTAGTGCACTCGCTCCTCCCGCGTGGTCTAAGTGAACGTGCGTAATGATGACATAGTCCACGTTTTCCTTGGGTATTCCAAGTGAGCTGAGTTTGTCCAAAAGTCTCGGAACGGCATGAGTTGTGTTCGTCTCAACGAAGGATGCCCTATTTCCTTCTTGGATCAAATAGGCGCAGGCAACATCGGAGTAATCTGCATAGTGGCAGTCAATGGTGTGTATTTCGTTCACAGTTTGAGAATTTCCCCTTCGGAAGACTAGTTCAAGAGAAAATCACGAAAAATACTTGTACAAAAATGGCAGAATCAGGCATTATGTCCCATTATAGGATGAAGAGCAAATCATGCCCGAACCACTGCAAAAGATATTAGACAATATCAAAGAACTTTTTAACAAACTCGACAAAACCAAGAAACTGATATTAGGTGGGGTTTTACTCACGGTTCTTGTAGCCGTTGTCATTCTATCCAATGTTTCCTCTCAAAAAAATAGGATTGTTTTATTCAAAGATTTAGACCCAAAAGATTTTTCCGAGGTAACCAAAAAGCTCGATGCGTTAGGTTATAGTTATGGAACGAGTGAGACCTCTCTCATCACTGTTGATCCTGACCAGCGCCAAGAAATCGTAACAAAACTTGCACAGGAAAATCTCATTCCGGCGGGTGTATCTGGCTGGGAACTTTTTGATATAGAAAAGTTCACAGAAACACAATTCGATAAAGACATCAAAAAATACAGAGCCTTGAAGGGAGCGATTGAAAAATCTCTCATGACACTTCGACCAATCGAACGTGCCGACGTAAACATAGCAATGCCCGAAGCAGATCTTTTTGAGGCAAATTCATATCCAGTCAAAGCGAGTGTGATCCTTCATTTCAGACCCGGAGTCGAAGGTTTGAGCAAAAAAGAAGTAAAGGGTATCGTCAATTTGGTGGCACGCGCAGTTCCAAAATTGAAACCAGAGAACGTAAGTGTTGCCGATGCAGATGGAAAAATCATATCTGACTTTGAAGAGGACTTAGAAAAAGAAAGACTCGAACTTCGAATTGTTCAGGAAAAACTTCGTATCGAAGAAGAAGAACGTGTCAAGCGCCTTATCGACATTCGCAACACCTTACGCTGGTATCTTGGTGGTGAGGATCGGGTTGATATCACTCGATTTGAATATGTATTAAACTGGGATCAAGAATCACTAACTGAAAACGAAGTGATGCCTGTTATTGCTGAAGAAGATAACCCTGATACTCCTTATTCGGAACGAAAGCTTGTCGATGGATACTCATTGAAAGTTTCATCCAAAGAAACCAAGGAAGAATTCAAAGGAAGAGGATTTACACCTGATGGGCCTGCTGGTACAGAACCCAACCTTCCACCGGGATATAAAGATACCGACTATCAAAAGGCAGAGTATTCTAAAAATGAAAATATTAACAATTATGAGTTCAACAAACGCGTAAAAGACATCAAAAGACAACCGTGGAAAATCGATAAGATTGGTTTGTCCGTCGTTGTTGATGGTGTTTGGGAACGAAAAGAACGTGATGACGGATTGGGTTTTGAAAGGAAGTACATCCCTGTTGCGGAAGCTGATCTCAAATTGATTCGAAAGAATTTGGAAGCCGCTATCGGATACACTCGTCCTAGAGGTGACCAAATCAGCGTAATCACGATTCCAAAGGATCGCACGGAACAGTTTCGTGCAGAAGATGAAGAGTACCAAAGACAACGTGCCATTCGAAATATGGTCATCGCATCACTCATTATCCTGATTTTACTGATTTTAGCTGTCCTTGTCTACAGAGCCATCAAGAAAGAAATGGCGCGTCGTAGAAGACTCAGAGAAGAAGAGCTAGCCGCACAACAACAAATGATGCGCGAAGCCGCATTACGAGTGATGGATGAAGGGGGAGCAGAGGTCGAACTCTCCCTCGACGAAAAACTACGAAGAGAACTTTTGGAAAATGCCATCAACTTGGCAAAAGAAAAACCAGAAGATGTGGCACAGTTACTTCGTACTTGGCTAGCTGAAGAGGAAGCTAGTTAATCGAACTTTGACCAAAAGGGTGTTATGCGTTCAATTTGTTTTGATTTTTCCATTGAACGGTAGCACCTTCCTGAATCTTGACATAAATGTCGCGAAAGAGTTGGTTAGGTGCTTTTCCTTCTTTGTCAGCGGCATAACGTGGTTTGAGTCGATGCAAAAAGTACATGTCTAATTCACCTTTATTTTTGCCTTGAATCTTGCCGCGGTATTCAGTCTCAAAGAAAAATTTTACTGCTTCATGAGTGGCAAATGATATATTGATTTTGCCAGTTTCTCCACTCGATTCCATTCGAGATGCTGTATTGACAGTATCACCCCAAATGTCGTAAGCAAATTTAAACCTTCCAACGACTCCAGCTACGACTGGTCCAGTATGAATGCCCAACCTCAATTCCCAGAACGGAAGACCTAAAGATTTTTTGATCTCTTTCAATTGATTCATAAAACTTTGGATTTCAAGAGCGGCAAGGCATGCGTCGATAGCACTCGTTCGGTTAGGATCTGGTAAACCACCAGCACACATATAAGAATCACCGATCGTTTTTAGTTTTTCTAGATTATTGCGTAAAATGATCTCATCAAATTGAGTGAAACTTGCATCTAATTCTTTTAGCAATTCTTGCTCATCCATACCTTCGGCAACTTTGGTAAAACCTTTGAAGTCTGTAAAAAGTACACTCACACTTTCGTAACGAGCAGGTGTTACAGTTCCTTTAGATTTGAGTTCTTGGGCAACCTTGTAAGGTAGAATGTTAAGAAGCAATTTCTCAGATTCTTCCATCGCCTCTTCTGCTTTGTCTTGAGCAATTAGAGCTTTTTCACGTTCCTCATCTGCCTTCTGTTTTTCTAAATCGAGTAAAAAATAACTTATGTCAAGTTCTTCGGCGAGAGGCCTTGACATAATGTAGATCACTAGGTAATTGAAAAGGATGAGCGGTAATACGATCATCATCAAATGGAAAGCAGACTCGCCGATGCCATAATGGTCGCGAATTAAGGGAAAATACAATATGCCCGCAATACCCATCGTTATGAGTCCCAGGTTTGCTAACTTTTGGCTGAGCTGAATGGTTCTTCCTTCAAAGGAAAGAGCCCCCAGTTTCAATACCGAATAACCAAGTATAAATGCTGGTATGAACTGAAAGTCACTGATGGGATACATCGGAATCCCATGTGAAGGAAGCAAAGCTAAAAGGAATAACACAGCCGACAGCATAAAGGAACCAACAATCCATTTTGAAGCAGTGGTTATGTAATTTTTGTGCCGAAAAAAAGTAACTACAATCAAAATAAAACCAAGGATACCATTGAATCCCATAAGCGCTTCTGCAGGGCCACCATGGTGCACTCTCGACCATGGATATTCAAAATATCCGACAAAGAGAAAGGGGGACGGTGCAAAGAGAGCGGCCGCAACACAAAGAAGATCGAGGTATTTTAGCCAAACAGGATCCTTTTGTGATACCGCTTCGAAGACAAGACGAACCATGATACTTGGAATGAACGCGAATGCCAAAAACGTAATTTGTGAAACTCGAAGTTGAACAACATAAGAAACGTTCAACTTCATCGGAACCGATTGCATCACATAAAAACCTGTAAGAATGAGTGCAAAAGCGCATAACTGATTCAAACGCGATGAGGGACTTGCTCCTGCAACAATGATACTCAAAAAAACGGCTGTAAAAACACTTATGACCGGCGGAATCCCCCAAGGATACCATTTGGAGGCACTATAAGAATTGGGTGAAAGACCAAAGGAGACTCCGAAAGAAATAAAAATGAGAACAAATGAAAGAAGAGCAAACAAAAAATAAAACATTCCATTCTTTTGAAAGAGAAGTTCGTTTACATCAAAAAAATCCGATCGAAATACCCCATATGCAACAAGTAACATAGGAATAAAAAGGAAAAATCCTCCCGGATAAAATTTAATCCCTAATATACTTGGAGCATTAGACGTCACGAGCAAAAAAAGCAAATTAACGCCATGAAACAAAGTTAGGTGATAATTTTGTCGAATATACGAATAATGTTTGATAAAAGCAGGTACAATCAGCAAAAAATATCCCAAAGGAGCAAGTATACCCCATGGTTTTATAAACGAACTACCTTTCGGATATTTTCCAAATGGGTAATTAAAGACATTCGTTTCAAATCCTTTACCAATAATGATTCCAAAATATAATACGAGTGATGCGACCCAGAGCAAATAGGACCAATAGAGTAGTAATTTACTCTTTCTGCCAGTCATATGGTATGCCATATAAAATGCAGTGGGAGCAAGTGGTGCCGCACCAAAATAAAGGATATCATTTACGAGTACTAAAAACTCTATGTCCTGAATCCAGGCACGAGAACTGAGAATCAATCCAACAATTCCAAAACTAATAAAAGAAATAGTTAAGTTGAGGTGAAACAACTTGTCGTAATCGTTCGATTGTTTGAATTTACGAAAGGCAAAGTAACTTAAAAATACTCCAACCAGAAATGTAACAAGTCCTGGTGCGCCATATGGAAACTGGTACCAAAAGTACTCCCAATCCGAAACAGGACCTTCAGGAACGAAAAAAAACTGCAGTGGATAAGAAGGCATCTACATAATACAGCTTACAAAAGACAACGATGTCAAGTACGAATCCCCTAGATAACATGTATCCATTGATTTTAGATTGGAATTTAGTTGACGAGGAGTTCATTAAAGAATTCAGATACTTGTATGAATGACATAATCATACCAAAGCGGAATGCGACAGAATGGCTTGCAAGTGGGAAGTATTTTAATTATAATAAATATCAGATTTTTTATATCAATGAAGGACGTGGTAACAATTTACTTTTGTTACATGGTTTTCCTACATCATCATGGGATTACTCCAAAATTTTTGCAGGATTAACACGTTATTTCAATACCTATGCCATCGACTTTCTTGGTTTTGGTTATTCTTCCAAACCCAAAAAGCATAATTACAGCCTGAGCGAACAAGCAGACATCGTTGAATCTTTTATCGAAAAAAATGCACTAAAACGCATCAAGCTAGTTTGTCACGATTATGCGGTGAGTGTCGGACAAGAACTACTCGCCAGAAACTTTGAAACCAAAGATAGGAAGTACGAAATAGATGGGATCGTTTTTCTAAATGGTGGACTTTTGCCAGCCTTACACAGACCTACCTTCACACAAAAATTACTCAGTTTACCTATCATTGGTGGTATACTTTCAAAACTTTTTAATCAAAACAAATTCAAAAAAGCGTTCAGTGAAGTTTTTGGACCCAACACAAAACCAGATGACAAAGAAATTGCCACTTTATGGAAGCTAATCACCTACCCTGGAAACATTAGAATTTCGAACAAGCTACTCCATTATATCAAAGATCGAAAACAGAACGAAACTCGATATGTTAGTATTCTAACAAAAACTGAAGTTCCGATTTTAATGATCAATGGGGGAAGTGACCCAGTCAGCGGCAGTCACCTAGCGGATGCTATAGAAAAAATGCCTATCAAAAATATCAAAATCGTTCGATGGAAAGAGATCGGCCACTACCCTCAATGGGAAAATCCCACTGAATGTTTCCAAGAAATTTATAATTTTTTGAAACCGACCTAACTCTTGTCGCCTGACTTCCAGATGATGGGATCGTCCAATCTGGTCCCCTCTTCTCCAGGATCGTTTCCATCCTGACCAGGCATATATGTGTTTTCTTTGATTCGGTATCTAATTTCTATCTTTTCAGGATTGATTTGTAATATTTCGATACCTTTCAAATCTTTATTCTTTACAACTCTAACTTTTGCTATCTGGGGTTGAAGCTCTGGTATAATTTTATGTTTGATTGGATCATAAATATAATTGCATGGGACTTGAGCTACAAGACCCGTTAAGATTTGTGCTGAACGAATCGGTTTCGTAGAAAAGTATCGTATTGCGATTTGTTCCTCGGAAAATTCTGCTTCTAATCTTGGATCAAGCCCAGTGCAGACAATTGGAATGCCCGCGGCAGTCTGTTCTCCCGTCTTGTAAGAAAGCGGAATGATATTTACATTGACTGTAACATCCCTCGAACCTAACACATTCACACCTTTGGCTAGATCTGGAATACGAACCGTTTTCGCAAAAGGATCTCTTCTTTCATTCAGACTTATTTCTGGTAAGGTGATTTTAGAAATCTTTTCAAGATCTTGAGGCTTTCCTGAGATTGTCACTCGTGCTGGGCTCAATATTTGTGTAAGTTTTTCAAAATTTGGTGGTGGCGCACCTTCAAACGTAACTTCCAGTGGAACTACTTTTAACCCACGTGATTCGATTTCGATAGGGACCGTTTTTTTTAGTTTTGTGACCTTTACTCCACTCGGAACACCTGCGATTTTTTTGATTGGAACTTCGGTAACACCATATTGTACATCTTCCGCATCAATAATTGCCTTCATAAACTGAGAGTAATAATTGACCACGTCTTTGAGCCCCTCTACACGGACGGGAACCGTTTTTTCAGGATTTTTTGCATACGTAAGATTGCCACTTAACTTTGGATATTCGATCGGAACGTTGATCGTCTTTATCAAAATTTTTGAATTTTGTAAATTGATATAAAAGAAAGAAGCAATCAATAATGACGCGAGCTTTGCTTTCCAATTCCGAAAGATTTTTTCAAAAATCCGTTTAGCCATTCGTCACGCTCTTTCGAATGCGGTTTCTTTCGTTTTCTTTCATGTTTCTTTTAGTGCCGGTCATCAGATTGTTGATGAGTGCTCTTAACTCCAAGGGTTTTACGGGATGCAACATTTCTCCTGCAAAACAAACCGTAATCTCTCCTGTTTCCTCGGAAGTGACAATTACAATGGCATCCGATTCCTCACTAAGACCTAAGGCTGACCTGTGTCTTGCTCCCATCGTAGAAATTTCTAAATTGCTACTCATCGGAAGATAAGAGGCGGCAGAGATGATACGATTTTGTTCAATGATAACGGCGCCATCATGGAGTGGTGAATTTTTGAAAAAGATGGTTTCGAGAATCTCCGATGAGACTACGGAATCAATCGGCACAGCGTTTTCAGAAATGTCTTTTAGGCTGATATCTTTCACGAGTACAATCAAGGATCCGATCTTTTTTGAAGACATTGACCTAACAGCGTCAACGATTGGATCTAAATCAAAGACTGGCTTTAAAAAAAACAATCTAAGGAGGCGAATCCTTGCAAAATCACCAGTGAGGCGACGAAGCTCTGGCTGGAGAAGAACGATAATAGCGAAGACAAGGGCAGGACGAATATTTGTCAAAATCCATTCGAGAAGCTCAAAGTTTAAGTATTCGGCGATACTTCCAGATATCCAGATGATACCAACACCTAGCAAGAGTTGCAATCCTCGAGTCCGACGCAGCGTCGTGTATGTCTTGTAGATAATAAATGAGACGATCAGAACATCTAAAACGATGGAGATATAATTTTTACTCCAAGGTATGATATACAATCCGCGTAAAAAATCCAAATCAAATACCTAGAACATCAAACATGTTGTATAGACCTTTTGATTTTCCTTGCAAAAATTCGGCGGCTTTGACAGCACCAACTGCAAATGTCTTTCTATCTTGGGCCTTGTGTGCGATTTCGATCCTTTCTTCGGGGCTAAAGAACATAACAGTATGTTCACCGATCACTTCACCAGCCCTCATTGTATGGATCGCAATTTCTTTAAGGTCTCTCTCAGGATACATACCGTGTCTGCCATAAATCACGTTGTCTTCCTTGCGAGCCAATGATTGTAGGAGCACTTCTTTGAGGTGTTGTGCGGTGCCCGAAGGTGAGTCTTTTTTGTGGCGGTGGTGGATATCCAAAACTTCGACATCGAAAGAGTCTTGCAGTACTTTGGCGGCAATCTCTGTCAATTTAAACAATAAGTTTACACCGATTGACATATTTGGTGAAAAGACGATTGGGATTTCGGTGGAGGCATTTTGAATCAATGCTTTTTCTGATTCCTTAAGTCCCGTTGTTCCAATAACAATTGGTTTCTTTTTCGCAACCGCGACGGATAGATTTTCTGAAAAACTAGTATGGGAACTAAAATCAATGAGAACATCCGAATCGTTGCATGCACCTAACAAGTCTGGCGAAAATAAAATACCGGTTTCCTTGATCCCAGAATGTATACCTGAGTCAAAGCCAGTATAAACAGATCCAGACTTGACGATGGCTGCACTTAGCGCAGAACGAGAGGAATGCGATAGGACTTGGATGATCGCTTTTCCCATACGACCATTCGCACCTATCAAACCAATTTTAAATTTAGACAATGCCGTCCTCTTTCAATTGGAAGACAATTCGTTTGAATTGATCCTGTGCTGTGCCTTGGGAAAGTGAAGTCATAGGAAGTCGAAGTTCATTTTCGCAATAACCAAACCAACTCATTGCCGCTTTGATCGGAATCGGGTTGGTTTCGATAAAGGCATTGATGAAGACTGGTAAAAGTTTGAAGTAGATCTTTCTACTCTCAGCAATCTCTCCTCTCTGGAAAAGAGATACCATATCAACACATGCTCTAGGAAATAAATTCGATACAACAGAAACCACACCTGTTCCACCGATTGCAAGCACCGGTAGAGTGAGATTATCATCACCAGATAACAAAGCAAAGTTGGGATCGGTAATCGATATGATCTTTGCCATTTGACCCAAGTCCCCAGTGGCTTCTTTGATCGAAGTGATATTTGGGATTTGTGAAAGCCTAAGGATCGTATCTGGTGTCAAATTGACGGCCGTTCTCCCTGGCACATTGTAAAGCATGACAGGTTTGGAAGAATGTTTCGCGACTTCAGTGAAATGTTGGATCAAACCTTCCTGTGTCGGTTTATTATAGTAAGGATTTACAGATAGGATTCCATCTACTCCATCCTCACAGGCACTCTCCGTGAGCTCAATGGCTTCTGCAGTGGAATTTGAGCCTGTGCCTGCAATGACTTGGATGCGTCCTCGAACAACTTCTACCGTTTTTTGGATGAGCTCTTTGTGCTCTTCATAGCTTAAGGTCGGTGATTCGCCGGTCGTGCCACAAGGGACAACACCTGCCACGCCGGATTGGATTTGGTTTTCTAGAATTTTGAAGTAACGATCGTAATCGATTTTGCCTTTCTGAAAGGGAGTGATGAGGGCGGTATAAACACCTTGGAACATAATTTTAAAACTGGAATGGGGACTGTATTTTGCAATAAAAAACTGCCAAAATTGACCTATTCGCAAAAGTTAGTGCAAATGGACCTGGGCTTACTCAAATTTTGTGTTATTTCTGTGGCCCTTAGCCTAATTTTTCACGCGATATATGTGTTTTCCAAAAGAGGAATCCAAGACGTTCCCAATAATCGTAGCCTACACTCCGAAATCACAAAAAAATCAGGCGGGATGGTCTTTGTTCCCTTATTTTTAGCTCTTTTGATTTTTTGGACGCTCCCATCCGAATCGAGGATCCTTTCTATCTTGTATGGTTGTCTTTTTTTTGGAATCCTCGGTTTTATCGATGACATATACCACCTTTCACCTAACGTTCGCCTTTTTTTAGAATTTTGTTTTTCCTTTGTTTGGACCTACTTCTTTTCTCCATCCATCGTTCTCTTCGGTTTTCCGATATCGAATCTTTGGATTTCGACATTCATTGTAGGATTCCTTCTTGTGTTTGTTGTGAATTTGGTGAATTTTATGGATGGTTTGGATTTCTATTTGATTGGGACCTTTCAAATCAGTGTTCTATTTTGGATTCCTATATTCTCTTTGGAATTTTTACCAGGAAAAGAAGGGTTTCTTGTGATTCTACTGCTACTCGTTTCTCTATCTGGCTTTGCTTTTTTCAATTTTCCCAAGGCAAAGCTGTTTATGGGAGATAGCGGATCACTTGCGATGGGTTTTTTATTTATTTGTTTACCACTGGTTTATTCGAGTTCCAATTCCTCATCCTTTGAACTCACTCGACTTTTTTTTCTATTCCCAGTCTTCTGGATCGATGGCATACTAACAATCATAATACGTGCATTTCAGAAGCAACACATCCTCTCGGCACATAGGCAACACCTTTATCAATTGCTAACCGAAACCAAACTCGGAAAACCGGGTACATGTTTGGTTGTGATTCTTTCCAATGCACCTGCCTTATTGTTTTTGGCATTCCCTTCTTTTTTCTTCCCTAGCGTTAAGATAACCTATGAAGAAACTTTAGTATCTTCGGTTTTTGCTTATATATTTTTGTATACTGTCATCCGAACGATCCTTTTCCAAAAAAGAAAAAACCTTGCCTAAAGACTTATAAAACCAAATCTTTCCCCTATGCCATTGACAAAAAAAGAAATTTTATTCTGTATACTGAACGGCTTTCTGATCGGTATCGCCAATTTAATTCCCGGCGTCTCCGGTGGGACGTTTGCACTTATACTTGGACTTTATGATCGACTCATAGGTGCCATTACTGCGATTAACGGTGTGACTATCACCGTCACCTTGCAGTTCTTAACCGGTTTTACAAATCCAGAAAAACGTGAACATTTTCAAAAAGAAATGAAGCGCATTGATTTGTGGTTTTTAATTTTTTTAGGGTTTGGACTCCTTTTATCGGTAATTTCGGGAGCAAAACTCATTCAGTTTTTACTACAAAATCACCCGGCTCCCACCTTAGCTCTGTTTATAGGTTTGATCATTCCTTCTCTTACAGTTCCACTTAAATTGATTGAAAAACATACTTTTTTTGTATGGTTGTTTTTGATTCCAGGAATCCTTTTAACCGTTGTACCTAGTTTTTTTATGGGAGATTCGGTTGGTTCAGAAAATCCACTCGTTGCTTTCGTTACAGGTGCCATTGCCATTTCAGCCATGATCCTTCCCGGTATTTCTGGTTCATACATAATGCTCGTCCTTGGTGAATACCAGATTGTGATCGGCAAACTTTCCAATATACTCGCATTAGATTCTATTATTTTCCTTTCAGCATTTGGTCTTGGTTGTCTGATCGGACTCATTGTATTTACTCATTTCGTAAAATGGCTCTTTAAAAAACACAAATCACATACCATGACGTTTTTGTTAGGTTTGATACTTGGATCTTTTTTTATTCTCTGGCCTTTTAAGGATTATGCAAATGGACAAGAAGTCAAAGGCAGATCTGGCGAAGTGAAACGTGACATTCAGATTGCCACAGCGAAGAATATCCTCCCATCTACCGCAGATGAGGCAACCTTACCTGGTCTCGCATTAATTGTTGGTGTTGCATTGGGTTTGGGCTTAAATCAACTAGAAAAGCTAAAAGACAAAACATAAAAAAAAAGGTACGGGTGATCCACCCGTACCTCTCATTACCTTCGGATCACCGAAAGGCTAAATTGCTCTTAAACAAAAAACACAAAAGTGATCAGAATAAACACAGGAACAAGTATTCCCATAGAATAAGCCAGATAACCACCAAACGATGGCATCTTCACTTTGTTTTCTTCAGCAACAGATTTTACCATAAAATTTGGAGCATTACCAATGTATGTATTGGCTCCCATAAACACAGCGCCAACTGAAATCGCTTTTAACAGCTGATCCAATTGAGCTTGTGAAAATGAAGTAGTGATCTTTGCGAGTTCTACCGCTGACTCAGGATGAGTTGCAAAGTAATAGAACTGATCTTTCACACCTGTAAATCCACCAGCCAAGGCACCGAATGTAAGGTATGTTGGAGCGTTGTCTAGAACAGACGAGAAGATACCCGTTGCCCAAAAGAAGTGCCATCTTTCAGTAATACCAAGCTCTTTTCCGTGTGTTTCTAACAACACAAGTGCCGGAATCATAGTGATAAAGATACCTATAAACAAGTACGCAACTTCTTGTATCGGATGTAAGGTGAAGTTATTGAATTTTCGGAATTCTTCATTTGAGGTAAATTTAGCCGCAACAATGAGCCCAATCAAAACCGCCTCACGAATAAATCCAAGAAAAGGATTTGATTTAATTGCTGGAATATAATTGCTGTTTAAAAAAGCTACAGCAAGAACAACACCTAACAACCATACAAAGTTAACTTGACCACCGATGGAGAATGGAGTTGCCGTCTTGATATCTTTTTTGATATCTGCTTTGGACTCTTTTTTATACGCCATGGTATCCCAGATGAAGTAAATGACGAGTAGGATTACCGATGCAAAGATCATCTCAGGCAAAAGTCCAAATGTCCAAGTGAAAGGTACACCTTTTAAATAACCTAAGAATAAAGGCGGATCTCCGAGTGGAGTGAGTGAACCGCCAATATTAGAAACAAGGAAGATAAAAAACACAACAGTGTGCACCACGTGTTTTCTTTCACTGTTTGTTTTAAGGAGCGGTCGAATGAGCAACATAGATGCTCCTGTCGTTCCGATAAACGAGGCAAGAGAAGCTCCTATAAACAGATAGATCGAATTGTTCAAAGGAGTAGCCTGGATGTCACCTTTGATCACAATCCCGCCCGAGATATAAAACAAGGAACCCAAAAGAATGATGAACGGCACATAATCAAATACCACAGTGTGGAAGATATTATGACCATAACCGTAAACAAGTAAGGCAATGAATGAAATTGATCCAAGACCTACAGCAACGATCAGCTTATTGTTGTTATTTTCCCACCAATGCTCTGTTTTATGAGAAGCAATAGGTAAAATCGCAATCGCAAGTAAAATCGCGATGAAGGGTATCACTGTCCAATAAGGCAATTCTGCATGTGCTTGCGCATCATGTGAAGAGTGACCTGTTTCTTCTTGTACTGTTGGTTGCCCTGTTGGTACGGTTTCTTCGGCAAAAAGACTGCCAGATAAAAAACCGATGCAGGCAATAAATACGAATAATGTTAGGAGCTTTCGTAACATGCTCACCATCCTTTTTTCTGGATAGCATACTCGAAACCCCAAGTATCTGGAACTAAAAAAACCAACTTTTACCTATTTTTAACACAAACTGGCACTTTATGTCGGTTTTCCGTTCTTGGAAGCACCATTCTTCATGCGGAACATGGAATTTTGCGTTGAAGTCCTGAAGATAAAGGTCTCGTTTTAGGGTAAAGTAGGAATGTAAAAAGCGGAAAACTCATCTCTTGAGAGGATTCCTTGACTGTAACGACTGGCTGAATTTGTAACAATGTAAATAGATGGAAGAAATTCAAACTATTTTGAAATGACCAATCGAAGATTGGTCATTGTTATGCCCTCAAATTCTATTTTTTCGATATTGAGATAGAAAGTGAAAGGTTTTTATCAGCAATCAACATATCGGCAAGAGATTCTGTATCGTTAGCCTTTGTGATAGACGGCGTAGACCCCGAAAGATCGGAACCTCGACCACATGCAGTTAAGTTTGAGCATGTACTGGAAGAGCTACAAGAACTTGAATTAGTACAAGTGTAAGGAATCGATGCACTGCATCCACCGGAAGTACCTGCAAAAAAGCACGTTCCACCAGCACTGATTGGAGCTCGAGGAGCGAGTAGAAGCAAAAGTAGGATCAAATTAAGGTTATCTTCTTCCTTTTTCAACTTTTCTTCTTCAGTTGAACCTCCACAATTAACACTCAATATCACCATAAAAACTAACATCAAACTCGCTACAAATTTTTTCATACATTCTTATCCTTGTTATTCTAAACTTGCCTACATTTCTATCAAATGAAGTTATACGTCAATTAAATTTGACCATTTAACCAAAATAACCATATAACACCCTGAGAGTAGATTCATTCTTTGCAATGATCTTTGTCCTTTTGTGGAGAAAGTTAAAATGAATTTAGGCTTTTCGCTAAATTGACTCATGACAACTTGATCTAAAGACAAAGGGAATCATTGTTAAATTTATGGAAACTGCATTAGGTATATTTATGATTTGTTGTATGAGTGTTTTGAGCCCATTCTCTGGAGTCAAAGATGGAGAACTACAAGGCTGTCCCCCTTCTCCTAACTGTATTTCTTCTCAAAGTTGGAAGTACAATTACATTCATATGGTTGAACCATTGATTTACAAGGGTGAACGGTCCCTCGCATTCCAAAAATTAAAAGATTTTATCGATCAATCGGAAAACATTCATATCGACGAGATCCGAGAACAAGAATACATCCGACTAACATATTTTACAAAAGTTTTTCGATTTCCCGATCAAGTAGAGTTGTATTTCCCAAAGGATAAGAGCTACATCCAAATTCGTTTTAATTTCTGAAGACCCGCCACAAAAAGATAATGTCTTTTTTTAGCCTTTCCATGAACAATCATTCATATTTGGAGAATCTCATGATAGAAAAAATGTCCCTCTATTTCACTGGAGAAAAACAGGAAAGTCTATTGTTTATTACTGTAGGTATTTTAAGCATTGCCGTTGCGGCTTGGCTCTTTATTCAAAGTCATCGTTTAAAGAGCATGGCATTTCCTCTGGTTACCATTGCGCTGATCCAATTGATTGTAGGAGGTTCAGTTTATTTTAGAACGGATAACCAACTTTCAACGCTTGCAAAACAATCAATCGAAGCACCCAATCAGTTCAAAGCGGAAGAATCAAAGCGAATGGAAGTAGTAATGAAAAATTTCGCGATTTATAAATGGATCGAAATTTCTCTAATCTTTATAGGTGGTGGACTGATTCTTTTGATTAAAAATTCTGATTGGGCTGTAGGCATTGGTGCAGGACTTGTTTTGCAATCAGCGTTTATGTTATGCTTAGATATGTTCGCAGAAGCACGTGGACAAGATTATCTAGAAATCCTAAATAAATTTTAAAAAGTTTAATGGATGGAATGAAACAAGATTTGAAATATTTTTCAGAATTAAACTTGCATTTTTTCCTACTTAGTTTCATTTGAGACCTATCGGTCGCAAATGTCATGAAAGGAAATCTTACAAAACAACGCATCATCAGCAAAGGCCTTGCTCTTTTCAATCGTTACGGCATTAAAGGCACCTCACTTTCCGATCTCATGGCGGCCACTCAATTGGAAAAAGGTGGTATATACAGACACTTTTCCAGCAAAGAAGAGATCCTAGATGGTTCAATAAGGTATTACATCTCGCTCATTGAAGAACGTTTAGCAAAGGTTACGGACGGGGTGGCCCATCCTAGAGATCGTATCATAAGAATCATCGAGTCGTTCATCCAAATCGCGGAAAATCCTGTCGTTCCAGGTGGATGTTTTATTATGAATTTAGCAGTTGATTCTGATTTTGATGACTCGGGGACCCATCCTTTAGTCCTTCTCAGTTTCAAACGATGGGAACGGCTTTTTGTATCTGAGATTCAAAATGGGATAAAAAAGGGTATATTTAGAGAAGATATCAATGTAAAGGATTTTGCCGCACTTGCAATTTGTTCTATCGAGGGCTCAATTGTATTGGCAGGAGTCTATCCTAAAATGTCGTCCTCTCGTGTGGTCTTAAATCACTTAACAAGCGTAGTTGATAGTTTTCTATTGTAAAAAAATTTAATATAATAGAGACCGATTGGTCTCTTTTGAGGAAAAAATGATAACCAAAGAACCAGAATCGAAAGTAAGAATCCAATTTGAACATTGTGATCCTTTTGGACACTTGAACAACATGCAGTATTTAAGTTATATCATGACAGCAAGGACTAACCATCTTCGAGATTTTTACCAGTTCGATTTGTTTGATCATGCAAAAACCACTGGAAATAATTGGGTTGTTAGCCGGACACGCATCAACTATGCCTCGCCTATCAAGTTCAACGAAGTTGCAACGATACAAACTCGTTTAGTTTACGTAGATGAAAGAAAACTGATACCCGAAGCCATTGTCTATAACTCAGATAAGACAAAAATTCATGCGGTCGCTTGGATTGAATTTACTTATTTTCAAGTTCTTCGAGCAAGACCAACTAGACATGAGTCGGATCTATTCTCATTTCTTAAGTCAATCGAATACCGTATTGATGATTTCAATTTTGACGGGTTAGATGAAAGAGTCAAATCACTCTCTAAAATGCTTGCCCGACGAGCTGATATGGTAGAAGTTTGACCATTCAAATCCCAAAATAGGAATCCTCATATGGAAAATAAATCCAAACCCATCGCAGTGATTGCAGATCAGATGCCTCCGCGCAGTAAACCTTCCGTTTACCCGGAACCCTTTGCCTCCCTTATGCAAGGACGAGTAAAAATAACATTGGGAGATTTATTTGAGTTGAAAAATTTCGGCGTCAACCTAACGCGTCTTTTACCAAAAGCTATTTCCGCTTTACGCCATTCTCACAGCAAACAGGATGAATTCATTTATATATTGTCAGGTTCGCCAACTCTAGTCACAGATGAAGGACGAACCATATTGCAGCCAGGTATGTGCGCAGGATTTAAGGCTGGCACTGGAAACGGACACCATTTAGTAAATGATTCCCTTGAGGATGTGGTATATCTGGAAATCGGAGACCGAACACCAAATGATGAAGCAAATTACCCAGACGATGATCTCAAAGCATCTCTGGAGAACGGACAATGGAAGTTCACTCATAAAGATGGCACTGCTTATTGAAATTAAGATTCTAAAAAAATATTACTTTGATCATATAAAACAAGTTTAAACCGATAGCTATTTTATCCTTTTTTGAAATTCGCTAAAAAAGCAATTAATTCATATTTTAGAATTATCTAAAGAGGATTTATCTTCACAAAAAATCATCATTTGCATTTTAACATCTAGTTCACTGACAAGTTAGCTCAAAAAAGCCTTGTCCTCGAATATGTTTATTCATATTTTTGAATAATAAGGATATATAATGAAAACAAATTTTATCACATTAACATTGATAATGTTTGCATTTGGATGTAAAACTCCGATGACAAAACTAATAAAGGAAAAGAACATTTCAGAAGTGAAAGCTCGTCTAGCTTCAGGCGAGGATCCAAATGCGAACGAATGTGATAACCCTCTAATCGTTGCTTCAAATCGAGGAGATTTAGAACTAACTCAACTGCTCCTGGAGAAAGGTGCCAATCCGAATTTACGTTCCCAAGAATGCGACTATGGTAATGGATATGGACGTTACAAAATGGGAACTAGAAATGCTCTAGCTGAAGCGAAAACTTTAGAAATAGCAAAATTGCTCGTGACGAAAGGTGCCAATCTGAATTTGGGATCTTACAGAGAAATGATCATGACAACGGCAACTTACACACCGCCTCTACGCGAACATATCATTTCGGAACGATTTGAAATCGCAAATTTTTTAGTGGATGCCGGCGCAAATCTAAATGTATATACCGATGAAGGTAAAAATTTATTTATATCGAGTTTGAATAACGATAAAAACATAAAAAATCCGGAAGCAATCAAATTAAAGGCAAAGATTATTGCAAAAGGTGCAAAGGATTTTGATTTCACTAAATACAAATCAGTCAAATTTGATCGAATAACATCATATACTCATAATACATATGGTGGAAGCACGACTATGCCCAACGAATTTCAGTCGCCGCTTTGGGAAAATCCTCTTAAGTTTTCACCTCTCACAATCTATGCGGTAGACAACCAATATTACCATTATTCTGAATTTATAGACGATACATCGAAGATGAATTTACACCATTGGTATATTGCTAGGGCACATCAAGTTTCAAAATCTAAATAACAAATTTGATCTGGACGGGTAATTTACACGTGCAGATCAAACAAAATGTATAGAGACTCTTCTTTTTAACTTTATTCCATCGACTTGAATCCCTTCGTTGATTTGATACGTTCAATCCATTTCGTTACATGCGGATATTCATTTAAATGAAAGCCACCTTCTTCAGCTACATGAGTGTAAGCAAAAAGAGAAATATCCGCGACTGTCAGAAAATCACCCACCAAATACAGAGATGTCGAAAGTTGTGATTCCATCACTCTCAATGCCTTGTGTCCACCAACTTGTTTTGATTTGTATTCATCAATTTTGTCCTGCGGTAAACCTAGGTATTTTTTAATAAACCGAGCTACTGCAATGTAAGGCTCATGGCTGTACTGTTCAAAAAATTGCCATTGCTGAGTTTTAAAATAATCAAATCTATCAACAGGAATTAAATTCGATCCATATGCAAGGTAGTTGAGTATAGCATTTGATTCAGATAAAAATTTCCCATCTTCAAGTTCCAAAAGGGGTATTTTCCCGTTGGGATTTTTAGAAAGAAACGAATCTGCTTTCGTATCCCCTTTGAGGATATCCATCGGTATCCACTGGTGTTCAATCTGCAATAATGAACATACCAGTGTTAACTTATAACAATTTCCTGAATAACGATCACCATAAATTTTCATGATTCTTAGTTAAATTCTTACAAGTGTATGTAAAGAATTTAAATCCTGCCTTATCTTGTTTTTGTTTAACATCAAACACTTAATCCTTCCTTTTCTCGCCTCTCCTTTATGAAATCTAGTGGAAAGGATAACTTTTTTGCTATGCTAGATTTCAAATCAATAGCTCTCCAAAAAGGTGCAATTTCATCTAAAGGTGTTCCGTTTTGGAACTTTTCGTAGTTTGCCTCTGCCACGATTCGGAGAAATAAACCAGTGGTAACAGGACATGTATGGTCCGCTTTGAATTTTTTAGCCAAATCTTGCCTTATCTTTTTTATTGTTACTTCGTTACCAGGTTTTATCTTTTTAAGATAGTCTTCAAAAATCTTAGGAGTGGCAACCAACATATCACTGTTATCAGGTATATCGACAAACCGTTTTTCAATATGCTTCACTTTGGGTGATGCTTCTTTCTCAAGCTTTTGATTCCATGTCTGTTTTTTGGTTGCCATTTTCTACTCCTTTAAATGTTTTTATCCAATTCAGATTTAAGTTCAGATGCATACAATTGTATCATACTTTCCAAATTTAAAAAACTTAGCGCTAGTATTCGAAAGTATGGATTTGCAATAGAACTTTCATATTGGAATTTTACTAATGTCTTCTGCTTATCTTTGGAGTCCACTTCCCCAACCCATTTTACTACCATTGGACTATCATAAGTCTCGATACCCCAAAGTTGCCCTTCCTTGTAAGTGGTGGTTCTTAGTTTGACACTCGCACCCGATTTTAAATTCTCAATCCAATCTTCTTTACCAATTGCTGAATCAAGAATTTCAATCGAGTCGATCTGGTTTCTCCACGAACTTTGTCCAGAGATGTCTCGCATTTTTAACCAAACAACTGCACTGCTCTGATTGTATATATATTCGGCACTTGCAGTTTTCTTTTCCGGTACTAAAAATCCAAGGATTCCAACAAGTCCAATCACTCCGAAGAGAGTTACAATTCCTACGATGATAATCTTCATATTTATCTCCTATTCGATGACCTAACTCTAACACGAAAGGAAAAATTCCATCTGACAAATCTTGCTTTTATTTAGCTTTCGGAATGAATGGGAACACAAATCTCCATCGCGCAATCTTGCGGGGAGAAAAACGGCGGATATTTTTTATAAATTTCAATGGTTGGTTTGTTTGCGATTCTAAGTTTCGGATTCTTCGCCAGCCAGTTATACAATGCCAAATATGAATTTTCCAAGTTTTTGAAATCACCAGAGTATCCATAAGACATATAATTTCCTTGCAATTTGGTAAATTGAAAACCAAACTTTTGTTCCATAAAATTTTTATCAAATTTGTTATCGGGAAGAAGGATTCCCAAATCATACCTCTGCTTTTCTTTACCAACTAATAAAGGATCATCATACCAAATCCCAAATAATTCTGTATTCTCATTGAAGATTCCAATCTGAAGACAAGAATCCATCAGTTTTCGCCAAAGTTTATGTGATTTTTCCCATGGCCCCACATACCTGTAATACATTGCATTTTTATTTGAAATAGCTAGAGGTTTGATTTTTTTTGAAATATTCTTAGTAGAAACATTTTGACTGAATGGCTTTTCAAAGTTTCCAATGCGATCCGATTGGATTCTTGTATTTTGTTTCCTAAACTGAGTAGGAGTCATTTGAAACATTTTTTTGAATGACCTCGCATAACTTTCAGGATTATCAAAAGAAAGTTCCCATGCAATATCGGCGATACTATGATCTGTGATGGTCAGAAGAAATGCACTTCTCTCAAGTTTTAACTTTTCGAAGTAGACTCTTGGTGTCATACCAACGACCGAATGAAACATTCGATGAAAGTGATAAGGCGAAAGAAAAGAAGCCTCTGCGATTTTTTGAAGATTTACGTTTTGGTCGAGATTTTTTTCTAAAAATTGTTGGGCAAGGTGAATCTTTTCGATATTTGATAATACAATTCTCTTCATGTACTGGTAGGTTCTTTGCTATTTCATCTAACTAATGGATTCTCTCTTTACCATGGAAAATTTACAGTAAAGAAAAATCCTTCTTATTGTTAGACAAGAAGGATTTTCTCCTTTGATTGAGTCTATCTATGGACGGATCGGTCTCGCACCTTTCCATTGTCCATTTTGATCAACGCAGATTCCGTTAGATACAAAAGGCATACTCGTTGGACATTTGTTATTCTTTTTTAGTTGGGACATATCAACTTTAGAGTATCCTCGATTGTCATAAGGATACGGCATACCTGAAAAGGCACCTGTATCTGATTTGGTTTTTGAGCCGAAAGGTGCAAATTCATAAAGTGGAGATTTGATTTGTAAGTATCCTGAAGTATTTCCCCAATTTACATAGACTACAGATACATCCGCATAACCTACTTTTGTTGTGACTAATGCTCTATACCATTTTCCATTGCATTTAACATCAACTAAAGTTCCAGGTCGGACGACTTCGTATTTCGCCATATCTTCTGTGATTTCTGTCCCGGCCGCACCTGAAGGATCAATGCAACGAATATTGGAAACTTCGAATTCCATTTTTTTGTCTTTGAAATTTGGCTTCGTACCAATAAACGATCCATCAAAGATACGTGCATTGACTTCGTAACCATTACTCGTCTTACGAATCACTTTGGCTGGTATGAAATTTGTACTTGAGTCTTCAGGACCGCAAGGAAGATTTTCATTAGGCCAAAAACATACTTCAACGGATTCACCAGGTGAGAGATCTTTATTTAATTTAAACATTTCATTGTTTAAATACTTTTTCAAATAGCTATCAGGATCCAATTCGGATTCGAGGGAAGCCTGTTTTGATTTGAATTCGGCTTCTGCGTTCTCCAACTCGGCCTTACAGGAAATGATATATTCACAACTTACGGAAGTACTTGGCTTTTTGCCTTCTAATTTATAATAGGAAGGAACTTTAACCCAGTTTCCAAAGTAATGACCTTCGTTATCAATTTTGGAAATTTTAAACGTGCCCATATATGGCTCGTTTTTTCCCGTTCCATCATAATTATCTACCTCGACAGTTTCACCCACATTGGGCTTTGCAAGAATTGAATTTAAAAAAATCAAATTCAATGTGATCAAAAGAAAGAAGATGTTTTTCATAGCAAATGATTCAATCCCAACGGGATCAAATTTCAATTCCAATTTTTAAATAAAATAAGTTATTTTTACAAATCTCTTAGGTACAATACCTACATTTTTTTACTTTTTCTTTTTAGCAAGGAGCTTGATGTAAAACTTTACAGATTGGTGAAGCACATCACGATCTAAGGCATATGGGAAATCATTGTTGCGAGACATTGTATATAAAGATGAAATTCCATGATTATAAGCCCAAGAAGTTAGATTTAGAAGTTCAAGATCCTTCGCTTCGATATATCCTTGTTCGGCGGCCTCTTTGGTTATACCTCCAAAAAATTCTTTGACTCGAAGACTCTGATCCCACTTAAAATCGGACGCTTGGTTGTCGGGTCGAAGGGAAAGCATAAGATACAAATATTCTGGTTGTTCGATGGAAAAATCAATAGAAACGCGGATCGCTTCTTCCAAACGTTTTAGGGGATTGTGGACGCGTTTGGTCTCTTCTAAACGATCAAATAGCTTTTGAAATCCCTCTAAATACAATGTATAAAGAATCTCTTCTTTGCTTTTGAAGTAAAAATAAATCAAAGTGGGGCTAAATTCGATCTTCTCTCCAATTTTTCGAGTGGATACATTCGCAAAACCCTCTGAGACAAATAATTTCATAGCGGTGTCTAGAATCAGCCTACGTTTCTCTTCTTTTTCCCGAAGCTTTCTATCCTGAATTGCCATAATTTTTTATGAATGCCCTCTCAAAAAAATCAATCTCTTTCTTGACAATTCGGAGGACAGAAATAATCAGTGATATAAATTTGATCACCGATCATTTTAATGTCATCGATCAAATACGGAGGAGCAATGAAACAGTATTTAGAATGGGTGGTCCGACACAATCGTTGGGTGTTCGGCTTTTGTGTTTTGGTTACCTTGTTTTTAGGATTCCAGATTAAGAATCTTACGATTGAATTAGATCCGGATAAAAATCTACCGCAAGACCATCCTTATATAGTTACTTCGAATACGGTAAAAAAAGTATTTGGTTCCAATTTTATTTTGGCTGTTGGCATCACTGCAACTCATGGGGATATCTATCAGAAACCAATCATTGACACTGTTTTATCCCTAACAAAAGAGATAAACCGCATACCAGGGATCAATGCATACAACTCAATCGGCCTCGGTTCAAAGAAAGCAAAAAATATCAAAGGCAATGAATCGGGACTTTCCGTTAAACCGATGATAGATTCAAATTTAGATTATAAGATAAAAGAGAATCAAGATCTAATCAGAAAAGCCGTCGCATCAAATCCTATTTATGCAAGTGTATTAGTTTCAGCTGATCACCAAACGACTACAATCAATTTAGAAATAGATGCTGAAACAAAACAATTTGATCCAATAGTTTCTCAGATTGAAGAGTTACTCAAAAAATACGAATCCGAACATGTATCATTTCACTTGGGAGGACTTCCCTATTTTTTATCTTGGTTAGAAAGATATTCTTCGAGGATGGCTGTCTTTTTTCCGATCGCGATTCTGATTATCGGTATTTTACATTATGAAGCTTTTCGCACACACCAAGGACTTATATTACCCTTAATCACTGCTATTTTCGCTGTGGTCTGGGGCTTAGGAATGATTAGTTTAACAGGAATTCCGTTAGATGTCTTCAATGCAACAACGCCAATATTAATTCTAGCAGTTGCGGCTGGTCATGCAGTTCAAATTTTAAAAAGATATTATGAAGAGTATGCTTCATTAAGGAAAGAAGGAAAATTATCAGACAAAGAAGCAAATTATCATGCTGTCATTCAGTCGCTTACAAAAGTTGGACCAGTGATGATCATCGCCTGTACAGTTGCTTGTTTAGGATTTTTATCTTTGTTATTCTTTCGGATCACTACTATCCGCACCTTTGGAATTTTCTCTGCTTTGGGTATATTCAGTGCCTTATTGATCGAAATGACCTTGATCCCATCACTTCGTTCTCTCTTATCACCTCCAAAGGAGAGTGAAGTCCATAAAGAGGCGGATGAAAGGATTTGGGATAAAATCATAAAGAAGATAACAGATATCGTTTTATTTACCAACCGAAAGTTGCTTTATACTATAGCGTTTTCGATCTTGCTTGTTGGCTTCATTTTAAGTCGCCTCGTAAATGTAGAAAATCGTGCTGAAGGAACGATATCAAAAAGTAGGCCTGCTATCACTCAAGATCTTTTTTTGAATCAACATCTTGCGGGCACAAATACGATGAATCTTTTGATTCAAGGTGAAGAAGACAGTATCAAAGATCCTGAAGTCCTTCATTTCATGCAAGATTTACAAACATTAGTCGAATCAAAAAAAGAAGTCGGTAAATCAATTTCCATCGTCGATCTGATCATGAAAATCAACCAAGCGATGAATGGAGATAGTATTGAATTTTATACAATTCCTGAGCAGAAGGATTTGGTATCTCAATATCTACTTTTATACTCTATATCCGGTGAACCAGGAGATTTTGATTCCTACGTAAATTACGATTATAGTAAAGCGAATATTACTATTTTCTTAAAGACTGATAGTAGTAGCGTAACCCAGATATTAGTAAGAGAGATAGAAGAATTTGTTAAAAATAAAGCTCCAAAGTCCATCCAAGTCTCAATCGGAGGTAGCAATGCAACAAGTGCCGCATTAAATGAAGTGATGGTTGAAGGAAAAGTTCTCAACATCATTCAAATCATTAGTGTCGTAATTTTGGTCACGAGTATTGTTTTACGTTCTCCAATAGCCGGCTTTTTAGCTGTAATTCCTTTGGTATTCTCTTTGGCATTAAACTTCGGAGTTATGGGTTTGTTTGGAGTGCCTTTGAATATAACGACATCTTTGATATCGGCATTGGTCGTCGGAGTCGGAGCAGATTTCTCCATTTATCTTCTCTTTCGAATTCGTGAAGAAATCGCTAGACACAAAGAGGAAAAAAAGGCGATTCGAGAAGCGTTACGTTCCGCTGGAAAAGCGATCCTATTTGTAGCAACTGCGCTCGCCGGTGGTTATTCTATCTTAATGTTTTCTTTTGGGTTTTATACCCATATTTACTTAGGAATATTTATTCCACTTGCAATGGTTACAAGTTCTTTCTCTGCTCTCATTGTCTTAACGACACTAGTCTTTGATCTCAAACCAAAGTTCATCTATTCGTCTCAAAAATAAAATAAAAATTCATAAATAACAGGAGCTATATTATGAAAACAAAAACGAAACAACCAAGAAGAAATTTCAGAATTCTAGGAATGGCAGTTCTTATCTCCACTCTTTGCGGAAATTTATATTCACAAGAGAAACTGGAATTAAGTCAAGTGATCGAAAAAAGCAATCAGATCATAAAAGTATCTGGTTCTGTAAGTGATTCGCTTTTTATATTAACTGATAAAAATGGACAAGAGCGGAAACGAAAGACCATATCATATACAAAACTTTCGAAGAACGGTATAGACAACATACGAAGCACAAAATTCCTTTCACCTGCCGATGCCAAAGGCACTGGAATTCTTCTTATCGAAAACCACAACGGAGACGATGACATATCCCTTTACTTACCGGCATTAAAGAAAGTGAGGAAAATTGCAGCTGGAGGAAAAAAGGATAGTTTTGTAGGAACTGACTTTTCCTATGCAGACGTTGTCGGGTTCAAAACAGAAGATTGGAGTTATAAATCACTCGGCGATGCAATTGTAGCTGGTAAAAATTGTTTCGTCATTGAGGCGACTGCAAAATCCGAGAAGGTAATCCAAGAAACTGGCTATTCGAAGAGAATTCTTAAAATTCAAAAGGATTCTTTTTTAAATCTCGCAGGAGAAGTATATGATGAAAATGGTGATTTGATCAAAAGGTTTACATTTTCCGATTACAAACTAGTTGAACCTGCCAATAATCGTTGGTGGTCAATGAAAGCTGAAGTACAAAATGTACAAACATCTCACAAAACATTGATAGTAACAGAAAACTTTACCGTCGAACCGAATATAGATGATAAATATTTCTCTGTTCGTTTTTTAGAAAAAGAATAAAGGAAGCTAAGGTCAGTTGATGAAGTCTCTGGGATCTCGATTCTTAGCAACTCTTTTAGTATACACTGTCCCTTGCGTAAGTGTTTTTGCCGAAATTTCACTAACAGATGTAAACGGTTCATTACGCTTTGGAGGCTGGTCGTCATCTAGAACATTGGATAACCAATCCAATATAGGAGTACCCAGTGCTTGGTTCAATACTAAGCAAGAGATCTCAGAAAATTCAAAATTAGTGATAGATGGTTGGTTACGTAAAGAAGGCTCAGAACTCAAACCAGCGGCTCGTGGCACACTTCGAGAAGCCTATTTACAATCAACGTTTGGTGATTGGGAGTTTAGTGCGGGAAGGAAATTATTTTTGTGGGGAAAGGCAGATGGAATCAATCCAACTGATAACTTATCTCCACGAAATTTCACATTACTCACACCTGACGACACCGACCAAAGGTTAGGCACCTATTCTTTATCGGCAAAAGTATACAAAGGAGATCATTCTTTTCAGTTTATCTCCATTCCTTACTTTGTAGGGAATACAGTTCCGATTCCCAATCAAGGTTTCCCCTTCAGCACGAGGATTCAGAATCCCAGTGGTTTACAAAATCATTTTGCTGTTAAATGGGAAAGGTCCGGCGGAAATTGGGATTGGTCACTTTCTTACTTCCAAGGGAATGATTTAAATCCAGATCTGGGGATACGTAAACTTCCTCGTACCATTTTAAACCAAGATACTGCTACTCTAATAGAACTTTCGCCAAACTTCGAGAGTAATTTAACGAAGTTGTCTGATGGATATACCAATCAGACAACAGCATCTTTTCATAGAATGCATGTTTATGGAGGTGATGTATCAACAGTCGTAGGCAAGTATTCATTTCGAGGAGAAACTGCGTATATCCATACGGCAGATCCATCAGGTAAAAATCATTTCATCAAAAATCCCAATTGGCAAACAGTAGTAGGTGGTGACCGTACTTTTTTTGAATACTTAAATCTAAATATTCAATACATTTATAAACGCACTTTCTTTTTACAAGATTCGAATCTGATCTTCGATCCATACGAAAGGTCAATAGCTCGAGTTGGACAAACTATAGCAAATCAACTCGACGAACATCTACACGGTGCATCGTTTCGAATTTCTTACAAATGGTTTCATGAAACTCTAGACGCAGAAATAACCATTGTACGATATTTTAACCGTGGCGACTCTTTAATTCGACCAAAGTTAAAATATGCTATAAACGATACCACCTACTGGATTGTAGGCGGAGAATTGTATTCCGGACCAAATGATGCTTCATTTTTTGGTCTCTTAAGAAGGAATTCGGGTGTATTTACCGAATTCCAAGTTTATTTTTAGAGAGAATGAAGCCCATGCGGCGTCTCACATTTCTACTTTCCGCTCGATGACAGAACCCGAACCATTTCCGCACCAACTTTCTTTGCCGATTGGGGATTTTGACCTGTCACAAGTCTGCCGTCCACTTCCACATGCTCTTTCCAAAGACCAGACTTTTTATAAATACCACCACGTTCTTTCAATTTCTCTTCAAGTAAAAAGGGAACAACGTTTGTTAGACCAACAGCTTCCTCTTCTTCATTGCTAAAGCCATTGACTCTTTTTCCACTAATCAGATAACTTCCGTTAGAAAGCTTTATATTGACAAGTCCTGCTGGTCCATGGCAAACGGCCGCTACCACTCCACCCGATTCATAAATCTCTGCGGCTTTTTTTCCAATTAAATCTGCATCTGGAAAATCCCACATGGTTCCATGACCACCTGCATAAAATATAGCAAGGTAGTCCTTGGAATTGATTTGCTCAGGTTTAAACGCATTTGTAATCTTTTGATGATACTGCTGATTTTCCCAGAATTCCTTGTTGATAGGATCCTCCAAATCCAGACCGTCTACAGGAGACTCTCCACCTTTGGGACTAACGAAGTCGATTTCGAAGCCAGCATCTTTTAATTCTTTCCAAGGATGACTCACCTCTCCCAAATAATAACCTGTCGGCTTACCAGTGCTACCCTTAACACCATGACTTGTGATAACGAAAAGTATTTTCTTCATTGCTTATTTGCTCCTTGAAACGGCTTGCAGATGGACGACACCAAATAGTAATAAAACCAAAATGAATTATAATTAGTAATTGCACAAACGAAGTTTTATATAAATATATCAATGGCGTTTATATATTACCATAAATAATTTTATACATAATTAAGATGATCAATTTAGAACTTTATCGCACATTCTTCACCATTTATCGAGAAGGTACGTTAACCCGAGCGGCTTCCACGCTTCTGATGACCCAACCAGGAATCAGCCAACAATTACAAAACTTAGAAAATTATGTGGGTAAACAGCTGTTTGAAAGAACCAGTAGAAGGATGGTTCCAACGGAATACGGGAAAATTTTATACACACAAATTGTGGATCCGATGGAAAGATTGAATCAAATCGAGGAAGAATTCCGTGGAAGTCACTTAAAAAAAGAATCCACTATAAAACTCGGAAGTGCGATTGAATTCTATTCAAATTATCTGGTTTCCCTATCTTCAATTTCTGATTTGGCTTTTCATGTCAGCTTTGGTATCGCTTCCGAACTCATTGACAAACTAAAAAAGGAGGAGATCCACCTAGCCATTGTAAGCCAAAAGATACCTGAGTCTGGAATTGAATATGAACCATTGATTGAAGAGCAATTCGTTTTGGTAGGCTCACCATCGTTAGATCGATCTGATTTTCCGAAACGATCCAAATCTATTTCAAATTTGGAGAACGAAAAAGAAAAATGGCTTTTGAAACAAAATTGGTACGTGTATAGTTCTGACTTAGCGATCGTTCGTCGATTCTGGAAAGAAAACTTTCAAAAACGACCGAATATAAAACCAAAAATGGTAGTTCCCAATCTAAATCTTATTTTAGAGAGTTTATCTGCGGGCAAAGGAATTAGTGTGATTCCCAAGTATATGCTTCAAAATTCACAGAAACAATTCACTGTCTTTACTGAGTTTAAGGAAGTAAAAAACACTTTGTATTTCGCATCCAACATTGGACAAAATGAAAAAATAAAAGATTTAAAATCAAAAATCTTAAAAATCATCCCGACCTGATCCCCGTAGTCATAATAAAAGAAACGATTTTAGACTCTGATAAAAAATTTCCGAGATTCCACTCCGCATTAATTTAATGAATTCTGTTTCTTTCAAGTGCCCCACAAATTAGGGCACTCTTTCAAACTTGTGTCTTTGTTTTAGTTACCGCACTGGATGTGTGTGACTTCTGTTCCTTTGATGATTGCCAGTCCCTTGATGTTTTTATGGACAGCGTTATCGACGCAACAGTTGCTTCCGCCTGCCTCGCTTGTGCATTTATTAAATGCATCTTGAGGGCTTGTCGCGATGACACCTGTTTTGCAAGTGGTTCCTGTTGACTTTGGCAATGCCGGAGGCCAATTGTCTTTGATTCTTCCGCAATTGTATTCATCTGCGGATAGTCCGGAACTCATGGCGACTGCCACAAAAAAGAGAAATCCTATACCTATTTTTTTCATACCATCTCCTGAATGAGCTCGTTATCTAATTAGAAAGAAATTAAATTGCGAGTTTTTTTTATCCAAAAAAACTTTTTTTTCTCCTATGATGATAAATTTTCAATTGAATTATATTAGAATAAATATTCTAATATAACCTATGGGTCGTCCTAAATTAGTCCAAACCGAAGATCTTCAAAAAGGGTTGTGTATCCTTTTAAAAAAACATGGATTTGGAAATTTTTCCATGCAACTTGTAGCCAAAGAATTGAAAATCCCCATAGGATCGCTCTATCATCGTTATCCATCAAAAATCGAAATGGTCGCTGATCTTTGGTTGAGTATCATTCAGGACTTTCAAAACAAATTTGAAGCTAGTCTACTGGATAAAACTGATCCCATCCTTGCAGGAAAAGAAGCGGCATTGCAAGTTGCACATTGGATGGAGAAGGAACCAGAGTTTGCATATCTGCTGTCATCCGTTCGAAAAGAAGACTTAAACTACAACGAATGGCCTACCAAGTATAAAAGTATTGAAAAAAGAGCTAAAATTCAATTGCAAAGAATTTGGATACGGTGGTCGAACCAGCTAACGAATGATCGACTTTCAGAAGAAAGTTTATTTCTTTTTAAAACACTTATCGTAGATATTCCTGTAAACATTTCAAAACCATTTATTGGGAAAAAAATCCCGTCGTATCTTTACTCTTTTATTGAAAGTACCTACCAACATCATTTTTCAAAATTAAACTTATCTTAGGAGAAAACAAATGAACGTTACGAATGTGCATGTTAGGGAGTTTGCAAGGAGTCGAGATGCTGTCTGGGAAAAACTCAGATTATTGTCGACAAAGACCGATCCGGTTTGGCCCCATGAAAATTGGCCGAGAATGATTTTATATCCCAATCTCTCGCAAGGGGCAAAGGGTGGACACGGGCCGATTCGCTATACTGTCGAAGAGATCCTAGAGCATAAAGAGATCAAATTTCGATTTTTGAAACCAAAGGGATTCGATGGATACCACCTTCTGAAACTAGAAGGGAATGATGAAGCTTCTACACTCATTCACGAAATTCGTATGGAAACAAATTTCGTAGGATCCGTAGTCTGGTTAGTTGTCATTAAACATTTGCATGATGCACTGATCGAAGATGCATTTACAAAATTGGAAGGTTCCCTCCAACTTTCCCAAAAAAAGATGGAGTGGAATCTCTGGGTAAAAATGCTTCGACTGATTTTAAAATAAGAAACGTTATTTTGAATCAAAAAAACGACTTTCGCCAATTTTCAAAGCGATGAGCCGCATTAGGTCAATTTTTTTATTTAAAAAGTTTTGCTTCGTCATGGGAACTGGTGAATCTAAAGGCTCATCAGATAGCACAAAAGTTTGATAGTGCATCGGGATAAAGAACTTTGCATTTAAATCTTCAAATGCTTGGACTGCCTCTTTTGCATCAATGTGAACTGGTGCCATAAACCAACGAGGCTCTGTTGCACCAATCGGCAGGATTGCGACATCAAAACTTCCAAACTTTTGACCAATGGCTTTAAAATGAGTATAATAGCCTGTATCTCCTGCAAAATATACTTTTGATTTTGCACCTACAAGCGCATAACTTCCCCAAAGACTTGAGTCACGATCAAAAAGACCGCGCCCACTGAAATGTTGGGTTGGTGTAAAATGAATTTGAATCCCTTTCAAAATTATTTCATCCCACCAATCCATTTCTGTTACTTGGGACAATCCGTTGTCATTTAAAAATGCTCCATTTCCAAGACCGACCAAAAACTTCGGATGAAATTTTGTTTCCAATATTTTTAAGGTAGGAAGGTCCATATGATCATAGTGGTTATGCGATAGAATGACAATATCTATGTTTGGTAAATTTTCAATTTGAATCCCAGGTTGCGTGTATCGTTTAGGTCCCGCAAAAGATACAGGCGAGCACCTTTCACTCCAAATTGGATCTGTTAAAATATTGACACCATCTAACTGAATGAGTGTGGTTGCATGTCCAATCCAAGTGACTGAAAGTTTAGAATCATTTTGCTTAAGGGACAGACCATCATTATCTACCATTTGAAATTTTGGATAGTCTTCAGGTTCAATGCTATGCTCGTTTTTCCACCTCGTACTTGACCATTTCAGTAAGCTACCGAATCCAAGTTTTTCAAAGTTGGGATTGGGATTTTTATAACCAGTAGATGTATAATGTTCTTTTGTGATTTCTTTTTTTGCAGAGCAGGATGTGGCACTGAGTAAGGAAAGAGAAATGGATAGACAGAGAAAAAAACGGTTCGTAAACTTTGGGAAGACTTGCCAGAATCCGTTAGGTATAACATATAGCATCATGGATCCCATCTTTTTCTTCTTCTCTAAAGTTCTAGCTATTTTTATCTATCCATTTACTCTATTTTTTCTATTTTCACTATTCTCCTTATTCTTTTTAAAAGATGTTAGGTCGAAGGTCATCCTCAGTCTTCTCATTCTATTTTTGTATTTTTTTTCAAATGCTTATGTTGCCGCCAAATTAG
>JAPZRK010000058.1 GCA_027531445.1 Leptospira sp. | reverse complement strand
TACAATTATCGCCTGTTCGGTTTGGAACCTTCGAAGAGCTATCCAATCTTAGCATCAGTGAAGAAAGTAAAAATAAAATTCGACAGCTCTACTTTGAGCTTAGAAAGATTGAACCCTCCATTCCCCTCTACACCATACGGTTTAACAAACAAAATACGAGTGTCAAAGTTTTAGAAGTAAGGATTTCAGCAAATGTAGGGGAAATTCGATTGAAATCGAAATTGATGGATCCGAAATTTAGCATTAATTCATCGGCACGTCAATTGATCGTCTCTATCCCTGTGGAACAGATAACAAAAGCGGAAGGCCTTGAATTAACATTCGAAGTGTATCCAGACGTAACGTTTCCCACATTTTCGTTTTTTGCCGATGGAACAAATGTAACCGATTCTGCTGTTGGCATCGGTATGTTTGATTTATCGTATACAGCTTGCAAACAAGATTGTCTAAATCTTTTTGATGCACCATATGCCAAACCCATACTTTCCCCAGTGAATTTTTTTCAAGTTTGGCAAAGTGGAGGTATGTCAAAAACATATACTCGAGACGATCGATTGGAAACAGATGCGATGGAAATTTTAAAAAAACAAGGTTATGTACAGTGAGGATCAATTATGAATGAAAACAATCAATCTTTAGCGAAAGGCCCATTAACAGGAGTAAAGGTAGTAGATCTATCACTCCTTCTTCCTGGACCATTGTGTTCGCAACACCTTGCAGATATGGGAGCGGATGTCATTAAAATTGAAAATCCACGTGCTTATGATGGTTCCCGTGCAATGTTCAAAGGACCATCTGGTTCACCGGCACTTTTTATGATGCTGAATCGAAATAAAAAAGCGATCACGTTGAACCTCAAACGTCCAGCTTCAAAGGAAATTCTATTTAAATTATTAGAAGATGCTGATATTCTACTGGAAGGATTTCGACCAGACGGGATGGACAAAATGGGAATTGGATATGATGTTCTAAAAGAAAAATTTCCAAAACTCATCTATTGTGGAATCTCAGGTTATGGAACTTCTGGAAAGTATGTAGACTTTGCTGGTCATGATCTTAACTATCTAGCCATATCGGGAGTGCTCCACCAAACAGGCAATCCTCCGCGAGCCGCAGGATTTCAATTGGCGGATGTGGGTGGCGGAACACTTACTGCACTTTCCGCTATCCTTGCGGCTCTATATTATCGAGAAAAAACAGGAAAAGGTCAAAAAATTGATATCTCCATGACTGATGCATCACTTCAATTTTTGTCCCTTTATGGTGGAATATTTTCTGCGTCTGGGAAAACCCCGGAACCAGGCAATGACATCCTTTCTGGTAAATTACCAAATTATAATATTTACCAAACGAAAGAGGGACGATACGTCGCACTTGGGGCTTTGGAAGACATATTTTTCCAGACCTTTCTACGATGCATTGGCAAAGAAAACCTAACAAAGGAGATTCCAATGAATGAAGAAAATTTTGATAAATTGAAATCTATTTTGTCAGAATACTTTCTATCGAAAACATATGCGGATTTGGAAGCTATTTTTGCCAATGAAGATGCCTGTCTGTCTCCTATACTCTCGATGGAAGAAGTCTCAAAGGATGATCATTGGAAAGAGCGTAAGATGGTATTCAATGCAAATCATCCTAAATATGGGGAAGTTTTGCAATTTGGCTCTCCTTTTCATTTTTCAGAAACCCCTTTTTCTTATCGTATGCACCCTCCAGAACATGGTGAACATACGATCGAAATCTTAGAATCGATAGGCTATTCGAAAGAAAACATAGAATTATTCAAAAAAGATCGGGTGATTTGATTTTTTTTATGCATCAGATCAAATTTGTCCCACTGGCAATGTATCATTCTCTCTAAGGTACGAAATGAAATTACTCCAGTTTTCTGATTTACATCTATCTGCATCAAATGATCCCGATTATGGATTGAATGTGCTAAGGGAGATCGTTGCACAAGCGATTTCCTATGAATGCAAGGCGATGTTGTTATGTGGCGATATATTTGACACTTACAAGGACCTTGATCTGTTAAGAGCGAAGGTGGTGCAGATTCTTGGGGAATTTAATGGTTCGGTGTACTTTCTTCCTGGCAATCACGAATCTCTTAGAAAGCCGAACGGAGCCTCTCGATTCAATATCTTCGATTGGGGAAACCAGATTCAATTTTTAGAAGATTTACCATATACGATCGTTCCCATCGATCCCACAGTAGAACTGTTAGCCATACCACACCGAAATTCATATGCAGATTTAATCACAAGTTTACCTCCCAAAAAAAATGCTGCCATTCGCATTGGACTTGCGCATGCAACGATCATTGGAATGTCATTCACCGGTATTGAGGATGATGAGACCGATGAAAAAGGAGGACTCATAGACGTTTCTCAATTGCAAGCATTGGAATGTGATTACGTAGCTGTGGGGCATATCCATTCTCGACGAGCACAGCTTTTCGGAAACATGGAAGTGGCTTATGCCGGCTCTTCACGGGTATGGCGTAAGGGCGAGTTTGGTGATAGATGCTGTTATTTACTCGAAATTTCAGATGGAAAATTAACGCGAACAGATATCACTCTAAGGTCAGCAGGTTGTTATCGTGAAGTTATCGTTCAATTGGGATTGGATGGGAAACCAGAAAAAACTCCTGAAGAGTATCTTGCTAATTTCTCCGAAAATGATTGGGTAAGGATTCAATACCATGGAGTTGTTGAATCCATGGAAGGAAAAAAGGAATTTCAAGCCGTCCTTGAAAGCGACTGGAAATCAAAATTTAGAATATTAGACTTTGATGAACTTGAATCCGAGATAAAAGTAGTCGCAAATCTTACTGAAAACAGTTTTATAAAAAAGTTCATTCAAGTAATGGACGATAAAAAATCTTCAATGAATTTTGAGGATTGGTTGAAAACAAAAGAACTTGGACTCATGTTACTTATTGATGAGGTATCAAAATGATAGACCTTATTCTTACAAGTTTCGGTCTATTTCGAGGAAAAACCTTCCCCTTAAATCAGCTAACGATTTTTTTCGGAGCGAATGAATCTGGAAAGTCGACTCTATTTGATGCTATTGTTTCTTCACTTATCAAGGTTGCAGGCAATACAGCATATGGCAAACGACTCAAAGAGAGATATGGAGATCAGAGGACAGTAAAACTAAAAGACGTAGACCCTTCTTCTGTCACACCTGGGAAATTTTTAAACTCTTATGCAATTCGAGAAGGTAGGATCGCGTTAAGCGAAGATCCAAAAGAAACTGGAGATTTGATTGATTCCATCGAGAAGACATTATTTTCTAGTGGACTCAGTGGAAAAAATCTAAAGGACAAATGCATAGAGCTATCTTCCCAAAATGGAGCTAAAAAAGCGGGTAAAGAGTTAAAACGTCTCACTGAACTCGTTCGGTTGAAAACAGAAGAATTCAAAAAAGCTGATTCGGAACGCAAATTGATTTTTTCACAGTTCTCAGATTTGCCGAGTAAAGAAAAGGTTAGAGCAGATCTTGAAGCCAATATTCAAAAAACGAAAAACAAATTGGATGAACTTCAAAAAGAAAAAGCCTCTCTTGAACTTCGAGAAAAATTCTTAAAACAAAGAGAAACTTTGGATAAAGTTTTGTTATGGGAGTCCAAAGAGTCTGCTACATCCTCAATACAAAAAAAGATCGAATCAGGCAAGGAACAAGTAATTCGCACGCATCTTGATCAAAGCCTTCAGTTGGAAAGTACATTAAAATCTCTAAGTGAACAAATTCTTTCTTCCAAAGAAGAATTGAACCGCTTGAAATCTAAACTCCACCAATCAGAAAATGAGAAAAATCAAAAGTTAAAATATGAATCCTTAGTATTTGAAATCGATGAACAAATCGAACGGATAACAACCGATGTTGCGCCTACCAAAACAACAGTTCAATGGAATCTTTTGTCTCTAGTGATTGGTGGAATTTCCTCCTTTTTAGGACTTGGTTTGGGAATATTTTCTTTCGTTCAATCTCTCGCAATCCACTGGTTGATCGTATCTATTTTCTTAATTGTTTTCGGATTGGTTTTACTACTACGATTTTCTCAAAAACAGACGATATCGGTCGACTATTCTTTGATAGAGGAACAGATGGTTCGTTTGGCAGATCAACTTTTACTTCGATCTGATGGCTCAATACAGGCCCTATTAAAAACCAAACAAGGTATACGTGATGCCATTGGCAAATTTAAGCAGAGTCTTACGATTTTAAATTCGGCCTTTGAATCCATAAAAAATCAAATTCAAGAGTTAGAAGCAAAAATTGATCAAATGTCTTTGCTTGAATCTAAGACAAAGATTGATATCACCGCTCTACAAAATTCAATAAATGAAATTCTGAAAGAATTTGGTGTAGCCACTTATACCGAGTTCCAAGATTTTATTTCCGAAGCAAAATCCAAGTTGGTGGATATGCAACATATTACTGCACAGCTTAGAGCGATTTTACCCGAAGTGAATGTAACCTCTGTAAATCTTCTCAAAGTAAAACTTAAAGATGAGATCAGTTCTTTGGAAGCAAGTGGAGTGAGTGAACGTTTTGAGAGTAAGGATTTGGAAAGACTCAAAGTGATACGCCAATTGATAGAAAAGGAAACTCTCTTATATGACCAACTAAAAGAACAAAACACAAAAATTTCATCCGAACTCGCACATTCTTTGGGTGGATATCAAGCCTCAATGAAGACGGTGTTGGAACGATTTGATCAATCCCGTATTGAGTCAGATATGGCAAAGATCGCTTTGGAATCTTTCCATAAAACGATGAAGGCTTATGAAAATCTAACGACTATTTTTGATGAAATGGATTCCAGTGTCGAAAATGAAATGACTCAATTGGTTGTATCATTATCAAAACGATGGAAAGAACTTCTGCCTGGAGAAGGTGGAAGGGAAATCGAATGGAATCAGTTGACTGAGGAAGCAAAAACACATGATACATCAGGATCTCTCCGCGCTATAGATCATCTATCAACGGGAACAAAAGAACTTTTTTATTTTGCATTACGGTTGGAATATGCTCTTCGAATTTCGGAAGAGGATGGGCTTAAATGGATTTTGTTAGATGAACCGTTTCGTCATATGGATGAAATGCGGTTGCGTTCGGCCACTGCATATACAATCCAATATTTGAAACAAAAAGGATGGAACGGAGTGGTGTTTACTTTTGATTCTGAATTGAGAGATACTTTGGAAACGCAAGCAAGAGAGGTGGGCCTCCCTTGCACTGTTCATAATTTATCTTAAACTAATTTTTTTGCTTCTTCTAAAATTTTGTCGTATTCTGGTTCTTTTCCAATTTCTGGTACAAGTTCCACATAACGGACGACATCGTCTTTATCAACAACGAAGACTGCTCTTGCCGCAAGACCAGCAAGTGGTCCAGAGGACATGTGTACTCCATAGTTTTTTGAGAAAGAAAAATCTTTGTATTGTGAACCAGTCACTAAATTGCTAGATGTGATACCTTCAACAGAGCAAAAACGTTTCATTGCAAAGGGAAGATCTCCAGAAACTATAACTGTTGTGATACCTGTTTCTTGGGCGGCTCTTTCGTTAAATTTTTTAGTTTCGATCGCACAAACAGCTGTATCCAAACTAGGAACAGATACGAGTATTTTTACTTTACCTGATAAATCTTTGAGTGAAATCTCACTAAGATCCTGTTTCACAACAGAAAAATTAGGCGCTTTATCTCCTTCTTGGGGAAGTTTTCCCTCTAGTGATATGGGCGAGCCTTTGAGTGTAACTGATGACATATTTTCTCCTACTTGGGTTAGACAGATCCATCAGTTTAAATATCGTACAAAAATCAAGTCAACATTTTGTCGACGACTGCGATGGATTCTTTCAGATTACCAGTTTGTATCAACCTTGAAAGCTGGATCGTCAAGTTGAGTTCGATTTCGGAAAAATTGGAAACCAATTTGGGCAATAGCTCTAATTCTTCTTTTGTGAGTTTGCCATCAAAACACGATGCGATCAGAAATATTTGGAATGTCAGTTTTGCTTCCTTGTTCGGCAATTGCGAAACGCAGATTTCAAATTTTTGTTGGTCATCCATTTCATCCATGTCGAATTCCAATGAATATTCTTTTACTAATTTCAATAGTAAATATTCAAAATTTGGATGAAACGTTTTTGTAAATACAATCGAATTTGCGATAGCCCGCAATAATGCTTGTTTGCCGAAATTCGAAATTTGCGAATGATTTTCTTTTAAATGAATGAGTATCTTTTCAGCAATCTTTCTTGAAATGATTCGTTTCCGAAGTTCTAACAAAATTTTGTAAGTAACATATGCATCCCAAAAGCCAGTAATAGGTGCTGATATGTATTCAATGTACATCCTTAGTCCAGTACGTCCAAGGATTGCCTTTAGCAAAACTTTTGCCCCGATATTTGAAATCATTACCTTGATTTTATAGAGCAAGGTTTTAAGTAATACAGTCCGTTTATTTAATGTTTTATATGGATCAATGCCAAACAGACGTATTGCGGGATCTGGGATTTCGAGTGCAATTCGAGTCAACATACCTGGTATGGGCGTGATCAGTTCCGGCTCTTCAATCAACTCCAAATTTGCATATTCAGCCATAAGATATGTTTCATACAATCCGATTCGAAACAGTAAATAGAATTCTATTACTGTGAAGAAACCTATAAGCAAAAGATGAAAACTTAGAATTAGAATCGATTCAGCGGAAAATTGAAACGAAATTTGTGGGCTAATCGAAGCTATCCAGACAAACAAAAATGAAGGTATAAAGCCAACCAAAAAGGATAAAGCAGTGCCACGAAAAATGATCCCGTTCGATAAGGATTGAAACGTATCACCTGTGTGTTGGGTAAGATTTTGTTTTCTTTTTTTTGAAATAGAGAAGAGAACAGATTTTCCCCACCTTTCTAGAATGCCGGGTCGGTAGATGGTCTCATCAACTTTCAAGCTATCCTCTAATCTCTCTTATCATTTCTTTAGGTATGCTCGGGACGTCACCTGGTCCGACCAAGGGAAGGTAAACCAAAAATCTTGTTTTGTTAGGTTCCGACTCCATTTCGATGCGGCCTTTATGCTTTTCTATGATACCTTTTACTATACCAAGACCTAAGCCTGTACCCTCACCTTGATCTTTCGTGGTGAAGAACGGGTCCCAAATTTTATCTTTGATGTTTGGTGGCACGCCGGAGCCATTGTCTTCAAAGCCAATCATAACGTAATCACTTCCAATCATTCTCGAAAAAATTTGAAGTTTGGGAGATGGAGTTTTTTTCATCGCATGTAAGGAATTTGTAATTAGGTTTGTCCAAACTTGGTTAAGTTCATCCAAGTTACATTTGACAGGTGGAAGGTTGGAATAATGTCTTTCAATTTCTACACCTTGTTTTATCTGGTTTTGCATGATGACCAATGTGTTTTCGATACCTTCATGCAGATCCGCCTCCGCATAGGAAGACTGACCCAAGTGAGAATAATACTTCAGTGCCTTTACAATCCTTACAATATTTTTGATCGCATATTTGATATTTTTAACGTTCCGATGTATACCGACACTGTTTTTAAGTAAGTCGTAAACTTCTTTCCCACCTTCTTTCCAGATGTTTACTAACTCATTTTCCTTGTGTGGTATTGACTGTTCGACTAGGAATAACGACAGTTCAACTGCATCTCCATCAGATAATCCTTCATTGATTAATTTTTGTTTGATTTCTTTTTTGAGTTTAAATTTGTCCTTCGGGTCAACCTTTCCACGAATTTCTTCTTTAATTAAGCCGAATAACAAATCAAGGTATAAATCCCTTAAATCTTTATTTTGAACAAGTCGTGTAATATCGGATAGGTGTGAAAATGTGTAAATCAGATTCGCTTCAAGATTGTCAGCCGATCCATTAATCACAGCGGCCGGAGTGTTGATTTCATGAGCGATACCTGCGACCATTATACCTAGAGATGCCATTTTTTCGGATTGAACCAAATGTGCTTGTGCTTCTTCCAGCTCTCTCGTTCGTTCGTGGACTTTCGCTTCCAATGTTTCAGTTAAGTTTACCAATTGTTGATAAATCATAGAGTTTGAAATCGACATGAGCGAGACAGAGAGGATTTCAAGAATGATTTCAATTTCCTGCATCCCATAGTTACTATGATCTTTTTTCTTTCCGAAAAGAATAAAGCCAACCAAACTAGATTTCATTGCGAGCGTAGCGACAACAACTGAGTTTGTTCGTTCAAAAAAATTCAATGCGGCAGATTTAATCTTTATATGGTTAGGTGAGATTTCATCCGAAAAGCTTTCCTTCAGGTGAATGCCCTCTTGGTCAGAAAGCCAAAGTAAAAATGGATCAAAAACAGGTAGTTCTAACGACTCATTTACTTCATTCTCTTTTGGGTAAGGTCTACAACGAAAATGTGCTTCTCTTTCGTCCCAAGTATACACTCGAACAAATTCGGCTGGAATCTTTGCCTGCAAAAAATTAACGATCGCACGACTGATGTGATCTGGATCGTTGAACGAAATTAGCTCTTCCTTAAATTTTTCGAGTGCAAATAAGTTTTGCACCAACTCGTCACGCTTTTTTGGTTCTGGAGGGATGGTATCGAGCGAAGGAGGTAATCCTTGTTTATTTCTGGAAAGGTAGAATCCCCAAATAAGTAATGCCAGAGAGAAGGAAAGGGTCCATGGACCAAACGAGGTATCCGTTTCGCTTCCCGTCGGGAGGATAAAATAGACCGCCAAGACAAATAAGCCTGGAGAATAAGTGATAAAAAAACGAAAGAAAACTTGTGTCTTCATGATTATTGTATTTAGCTGGAAGAGAACTTAAGTTTACAGGAAAATCATTTTGGGTAAAGAACTATTTACGGTCGCACGAATCTTTGGAGCCTATTATGAGTTATACTCCCCGAAATCCTTGTATGTCCGAGCTGTTCTGAAGGGGAAATTGCGCCTCAAAGAAAGCGATGAGAGGCACCCGTTCGTGGTTGGTGATATTGTCTATGCCGAACCTAGTTCGGGCGATTGGGTGATTTTAGAAAAAACAGAAAGGAAGAACTTTCTGACCCGAAAAAGTGATCACGGCGATAGCCATGTCCTCTGTTCCAATTTAGATTTGGTAGCCATTCTTGCCTCTTTGAAAGACCCTGAAACGAAGGATGGTTTTATAGATCGCTTGTTAGTTGCGTCAAATCATACGGGCATCCGACCTTTGATTATTTTTACAAAAGCAGATTTAGTCTCCGATGAATTTCGCACCCAAAAAGAGGAAAGTTACACCAAACTTGGCTATGAAGTGATGAGCGTCTCCATCACAAGTGCCGAATCAATCTTTCCTCTATTAGAAAAATTGAAAGGTAAAAGAACATTTCTTTGTGGAAACTCAGGCGTTGGTAAATCTACATTGCTAAATCATCTAACAAAGAATAATGATCAAAAGGTGAGCGAAATTAGTAGCGGAACCAGAAAAGGAAAACATACGACCACTAATTCACTTGCAGTCTTTTTGCCAGACGATACCGTGATTATTGATTCCCCAGGAGTAAAAGAGTGGGGCATTTTACATATTTCTAAATTAGAATTGATGGAGAGTTTTCCAGAGATAAAGAACGTAAAGGAAAATTGTACATATGAATATTGCTGTGATTTCGGTCCTGAGTGCAAGTTTATGGAAGCTCTTGACAAAAATCTGTCAGAATCCCGCAAAAAAAGTCTAGAATCTATGTTGGAAAGTTTGGACAAACCTCACCGCGTGACCCGTCGAGACCATTGGTCACAAAGTGTTACAAAAAGATATTAGGGAAAAGACTTGCATCCCCTTCGGTTGTTATACAATGAAGAAAGTTGTGTTTCATGAGGAGGTATTATGAAATTCTTTCATTCTCTATTTATACCCTTAGTTCTTCTAAATTTGTTCTTTTTTAGTTCTGCCTGTCAAAAAGATTCTAAGGTCGCAACACCAACGAAAGCGGAAGAGCCAGCTCAAGAGCATCAAGCTGTCATCGCATTTATCAAAGGTGAAGTTGTCATTCTTAGGGATGGTAATCAATCAAAACCGGTTTTAGGCGAAGCTCTTCTCGCTAAAGATACCATAGTGACAGGAACAAATGGTTCTCTTGAAATCATTTTAGGTGATGAAGGTGTTCTTAAAATCTCCAAAAACACCTCACTTATGCTTTCTACCGCTATGACAAATCATGGTGAAGAACGCCAAACAGAAGTAAATATGCAGTATGGCAAATTGGTCGCCGTTCTCAAAAAAGAGCGCAAAAATGACAGTTTCAATGTCGTTACACCTACATCGATCGCGGGTGTTCGTGGCACATCCTTCCTAACTTCAGTCGAGTCTCCCAAAGGAGCGAAGGCGGGCATTCCTTGTGGACAAGAAAACTGTTTAGTTCGTTATGCTGTCCTCGATGGAGCCATTGCCATCCGCAAACCCAATTCGGACAATGAGATCATCATTGATAAACAGAAACAGGCAACAGTCGGTAAAGATTCAAACCTGAATGAAAAATTGATCAAGCCGATTGAATCTCAATCTCTCTCCGAATTGAAAGAAATGCTAATATTCGAAAATACAAAAATGCTCCAATACGAATCACTCTCAAATGAGCTTCGAGCAAATAATGAAGATTTGAAAAAAATGGATTTAGGATCTTCAATGGAAGAAGTAGAGTCCACCATACGCAAAAAAGAAATTAGTAAAAATAAAGCGGATGAAGTGATCACAACTGCAAAGTCAGTAGATGAATCCAAATACATTCAAAAAGATATTCACAAAGATTCCTTAAAATTACAACCAAAGGAAAGTTTTGATAAAAAATGAAGTTTATTCTCTTATCTTTTGGGTTTCTTCTTTCATGCGCCTCTGTCTCTAAAATTGAAACTTTAAATGAATCTGTGCCAAGGCCGATCTTTCGAGCCTTGGTTCAAGGCACAGTAGAGCCTCTTCCCGCAAAGAATGATTATAAGGATCGAGTGCTTACAAAGCTCACACCTTCTTTTGTTATACATTGGTCAGAAATGCCAACTTCAACTTTAGAATCCGATTTAAATTTTTTACAGGATAGGATCATTACTTCACACAAAAGTTATGGTACGTTTGTTAAACTGCCTATAGGCCAAAAACTATCTCGGGCAGAATTACAATCAAAAGATATAGATCTAATTTTAGATGTAAAACTCGAAACGACGAATGATTTACTGTCAATGCAAATCAAGTATTTGGATCCAGTATTAGATTTTCAGTATGGTTTTGCAGATTTTATATTTAAACTCGAGTCTGAAAAAGAAAGAAGCAAAAAAAACAAACGATTAGAAGTATTTCAAGATAAAACTACTTTGATTCCACTTACAGTTTCCGTTCTAGAATATTGGTCCGAAGTCCAAAGCCCCAAACCCACGGAAATCAAAGCGATTTTAGATTCTGCGGTTAGAGGTCAGATTTCTATTTTTTCCACCTCACCTGGCACCACTATCAAGTTAGATGACAAAGAGATTGGTAAAGCTCCCCTCTTAGATTATGCGATACTCAATGGAAAGCATACTCTCGCATTTTCAAAACCAGGTAAAGATCCACAAATTCGCCCTATCATCGTTAGAGCAGGTAAAAAGAATCGGATCTTTCATGAATGGGATGATGATATCTCCCAAGGCACAATTTTTCTAACAAGTTATCCTTTGGGATTAGATGTGATTGTTGCGGGACAAAAAAAAGGGAAAACTCATTACGCGGAATCTGGTGTACCTTACGGAAGTTATCCGATACAGTTTGTGAGATCTAAATTAAATGATTCCTTTGAATATGCAAATTCCTCGATTGCGATTCGCCCACGAACCATATCCACTCTATCACTTCCATTTGCTTTGGAGCAAGGGGTGTCATGGGAAGCGGAAGATTTTTGGACGAGCTCTGGTGGATCACCTCATTTTTCTTCCACATTCACTGGAACACTGACATTTGATTCTTCTCATGATTTGCCTGTTGGATGGTATGGAGTTTTTTCCCAAAATATGATTCCAGATCGAATCGTTTCCAATGTAAATCTAGGTTTGGCAGATGAATTAGGTGGCAGGATAGGTTTTTTAATTTCGGAAGTAGCGGGTAAATCAACATTGCTATTGGTCGACAAAACAGACTTCCATGTGATCAGTTACTCAGGCGGCGAGACGGAAGCACGGATACTTGCATCTTACCGCTGGAATTCAGAAGATAAGGAAAAGGGAAGATCGATTGTTTGGGAAACTGATCCCGAAAAACAGCTATTAAAGGTTTACTTGGGTTCGACATTAGTTTTAGAAAAACCTTGGGATTTCAAATCTCAGTGGCAAATTGCAATTCTTACACCACATAATTCTTTTTTTAAAGGTAATCCACTCCGTGGGATCAAAATTCATTATCCAGACATGATCAAATTTGAGGAGAAGTTAAAGAAATGAAGGGACACTTTGTTTTACTATTGTTTGGTTCCTTTGTTTTATTTCAGTGTCAGTCGAGAGATTTTAAGTCTGTTCCCATTGAAGACAAAGTTTCTTCCGAGATGAGTGTGGAAAAACGCCAAAGTCTAGAAGAAGCACGCGCTCTCCTAACAAAAGGGAATCTTTCCTTTCAAAAATCAAATTTTTCTGAGGCGATATCTCTCGCTAAAGAAGCAAATTTAAAGATCGAAACAGCAGAAGGCTATGCTTTATTAGGTGCATCGGAATACCAGTTGAGTGATTACGCTTCTGCAAAATCAGCATACCAACTTGGAGAAAGACTAGATCCAAAAAATGAAAAGATTTTGATCGGACTGGGTACGGTTCAGGGAACGTTAGGTGAATATGCAGAGGCTACCTCCACATACCAAAAACTATCTGAGCTAGAGCCCGATGAGCCAGTTTATAAATATAAGGTCGGAACTTTACTCAAACTGCAGAGAAAATATGACGAAAGTTATGTGACATTAAAACCTCTTACTGAAATTTCAAATTTTCCATTTCCAGTTGAATTGCTAAATCAGTTGGGAGATGTATGCCTTGAACTTAAAAAATATCCAGAAGCGGAAATGTACTTTGCTCGGGCTGAGGAATTGCAGCCTGATTTAAAATCTGCAAAGAACGCAAAGCTTGCAACGCGCGTGGCGGCTCTGATAGCAAAGGGAAATGATGCTATAGCATCAAAGAACTATGATTTGGCGATTTCAGAATATAAAAAAGCAAGCGACTTACAGCCTTTAAATGCATCGATCTTCACTTTCCTTGGCAATGCTTACTTTTTAAAAAACGAATTCCCAGAGGCGGAAAATCAATTTCAAAAATCCATCAAATTGCAGGATAATTTTACAAATGCCTACCTTGGACTTTGTAATGTGTTTATAAAGAAGAATCAATTCAACGATTGTTTGAAGGTTTCTGAGGAAGGTCTTCGAAAATCACCACGCAATGCAGAACTCAAAAATAAATTGGGCATCTGCCAATGGAAATGGGGCCAAACCCAAAAAGCAGTTTTGAGTTTTCAAGACTCTGCCTCCTGGGACAAAAATTTCTTTGAACCTCGTATCAATCTTGCTTACCTATTATTAGACCAAGGCAGAAATGCAGAAGCCATTGAAGCATTGAAGGATGCCGAAAAACACATTCATGCGGACAAAGAACAGATTAAAAAAGCACTAGCACTTGCCGAATCACAGATGTTTATTGTTGAGGGAGATACATTTTTACGACAAGGCAAAAGAAAAGCAGCTTTAGAGATGTATGGAAAGGCACTTGGAAGATCGCCAAATGATCCAGCTCCACATAACGCATTCGGCAAAGCATATTTTGCATTTAATGAATATAAAAAATCAGAATCTTCCTTCCTAGAAGCTCTGCGAAATGATGCAAACAATCTGATGGCAATGCAAGGCCTGGCACGTTTGTATGCAAAGACAGGAGAATCAAAAAAAGAATCCGAATATGTTGGGCGTTTGGATAAGCTATCAAAATCAGATCCCTTTGCCGCAATCACTATGGGACGCATTGCCGAGGATGCTGGTAAATATGACGAAGCAGAATCAATTTACCTCGGACTTGGGAAAAAGTTTCCAAACCATGAAGCCATTCAATTTCGCCTGGCGTCACTTTATTACAAACGAGCCGTAGACGAAAACGAAAAAGAAAATTATACAAAAGCATCTGAATACGTCCAAAAGTCCAAAAAGTTATCCAATGAAATTCCGGAAGTGATTGATACAGAAAGAACAATCAATGAAAACATTCGATTCGCAGAGATCATTCCATTTGTTCGAGAAGGAAACAAAGCTTTCGATAAAAAGAAATATGACGATGCGATTGTATCTTACCAAAAAGCATATAATAAAATTCAGAAACCATCCCTACTTGTAAAAATTGCTGAATGTTATATGGGCAAGGGAGAGGAAGAAAAGGGACTATCTATCCTTGAAAAAGCGGCACGGGAAAACAAAGACCAAGCATCCTCCTTTCAAGAAGGTATTTATGCCTTCTTTTACAAAAAAGGAGAGCTAACAAAAGCAGAGGAAGGTTTTACAAAGTTACTACTCGAAAAGCCGGATTCCTTTTACAGTTATTATATGTTAGGTCTTATTTCTATGAAAAAAAGGGAGTATGAATCTTCGATCAATTATTTTGATCGGGCCGTCTTATTGAACGGTGCATTTGCTCCTGCAAATGTTGCAAAAGGACTTTCTCTTTATAAGACAGGCAATGCAGATCTAGCAAAACGAGAGTTCGAAAAAGCGAAAGATAAAGACAAATCCTTTTCTCTCTCTTCTTATAACCTTGCCATTGCTTATTTTAATGAAGATTTACTAAGTGAATCAAAGGTTGTTTTGGAAGAGCTTAGGAAATCAGATCCAGACTTTTCTGAAGGAGAAATCCATTTATCCTATATTTACTTCAAAGAGGGTAAATTGGACGAAGCAGAGAGTGTCATTACAAATGTGCTAAAGTCGGAACGATCAGCTGAAGCATTGTATGCTCATTTTATCATTCTTTCCGAAAAACAAAAAAAGTCTCCAACTGAAAAAACAAAATCAAAGTTAGTATCTTTGCAAAAGGAAATCTGGCAAAATTATCCAGAAACAAAGTATGCTCGTTTATTACCGACTGAAAATAAAGATGAAGAGATTGTGATCACCGAACTTCAATTAAGCGGCAGTCCAATTGAGATACCAATTTTATATCCGAATCGATTGATCGTAAATTATGGTGAAAGCATTGTTGGGTTTGAGAGAGAAACAAAAGAAACTGTGTGGAAAATCTTTACACCCAATCGATTTGACTTTTTGTTGGCTAGCAAACAAATTTTGGCCGTAAGATCCGGACAGATACAAAAAATCTATCCAGACACGGGCAAGTTCGGCACCATGATACCGTTAACCGAAGGTGAAACTATATTAAAAGCAGATGTTCAGGATGAACGTTTGTATTTATTGACTGCTGACTCTAAGACCAATGTTAAAAAATTAGCTATTTTGACTCTCGATGGGGAACCTATCAAAACAGTGAGCGATCCGGAGTTGCTTAGCTTTGGAAAGACTACAACTGGTAAAATCCTTGTGGCAAAAGAGAAAAAAGGAGAATTTTTACTCCATGTTTATAATGATGATTCAATGGCTGATACACCGAAGCCCATTACGATCACTAAAAAGGATAGAGGTGAAACTCTTTCGATCATTGCTTGTTTGAAGGAATCCTGTTTGGTTCGCATCGGCTCTTTACTTGCAGAGGTGAATTCAACTGGCAAACTTGTATCCTTGCCATCAAAAGGAAGTTATGTGACATCTTATCTCATGGACGATTCTGTGCAGGTCAAAACATCGAATCAGCTTCTAGTTTGGACGGAAGGTGGAAAGTGGGCGGATGTTTACACGTCTGAAAGCGATTTTAGATACCCGATTTCAGATGCCATCATTGAAGCAAAGAAGAAAGAAATTCAAATCATAAAAGGTTCATCAAAAAAGTCATATCCATGGAATCCCGAAAAAGACAACAAACGTCTAAGCACGATTACACTAGATTGATCTTTTTTCGTTCTAGATAGTAAATGCGTTTCCCTTCATTTCGTTTTTCAGTTTCGAAGAATGAGATCGGGAAACCTGGTCTTTCAAAAGTATACTCTTGCTCGTGGGAAAAATATTGAGTCATCCTTCTAAACAACCGAATCGTATGCCTTGCATAACCTGCATAGTCGGTTGCAAACAATAATCTCCCTCCGGGTTTTAGGAGAGCATGTACTTCCTTTAGAAAGCCTTCCTGCATGACACGATTTTTATGATGTTTTCTTTTAGGCCATGGATCGGGAAAATTAATTAAAATCGTGTCGAAAACTTCCGTTTCCAGAAGTTCAGAAAAAAACCACTGAAAGTTAGTTGTCATGTACCGGATATTTTCCAACCCCAATCGATTTCGCCTGACCTCTGTTGCTTTGATGCGGTCAATTTTTTTCTCCATTAGTAGAAACCCAACTTGGCTTTGCGCTGATGCAAGTTCGATGGCAACTTCTCCCCATCCGGATCCCAATTCTAACCAAAGAGACTGAATCTCTGGTGAGAAAGATTTTTTTATGTCGATTTTTTTTCCCCATTCCGTAGGTTGCAGGAGATACTCTGTGGAATATGGGGTTCGTAACGCGAACTTCCACAGCTTTTGTTTCACTTCAGGATTTACTATCAAGGGAACATTTGCCTATTTACCGATACTTTGTATGAACAGATTCTGTGCAGAATCAAACGTGGAAACTAGATTTCCCTGAGGAATGGAATGAAAATAACTCTTTTCGGCGTTCGTGGGTCGTTGCCAACACCCACAACCAAACGTGAGCACCAAGAGAAACTGCTAAAAATTTTAAAACTGGCAAAGGAAGAGTGGAAAAAGCACCCCAACACTTTTTCCGAACAAGAATTTATTGAGTCACTTCCGTTACCATTAGATCAAGATCTCGGTGGAAATACAACTTGCGTCTATTTGGAAGGCAAAAATGGCGAAAAAGTTATCTTTGATATGGGAACGGGAATCAGAGAATTAGGCAACCAACTGGCACCGCTCGCGTTCAGTGGCCAGCCATTAGATCTCAATATTTTGGTTTCCCACACACATTGGGATCACATACAAGGTTGGCCGTTTTTTAAACCTGGATATTCGCCCTCGACTTCGATTCAATTTTTTTCATGTATTCCGAATTTGGAAGAAAGGCTCATTCGCCAACAGCATCCTGAAAATTTTCCGATTACTCTTGATCAAATGGCTTCCAAAAAATCCTTCACTCTTTGGAAGGAATTTGAATCCTATGCGATCGGAGATTTAAAAATTGTCCCTATTTCTTTGAGACATCCAGGAAGTTGTACCGCATATAGAGTCCGACAGGGTTCTAAAAAATTCCTTTTTTGTACCGATGTTGAATATCGAGAAGAAGATAGAGAACACTTGCTTGGTTTAAAGCCACACATCAGCGGTTCAGACTTACTTATCATCGACGCGCAGTACAGCACATCGGAAGCGGAGAAAAAAATCGGATGGGGACACACTGCTGTTAGTAAAGCGGTTGAATTTGCAGAACTAATGGAAATTAAAACAGTCGTTCTGACTCATCACGAACCGGATCATGATGATCATGAAGTCATTCGGATCATCTTGGAAGAGGGCAAGGCAAAACAACCAGAAAAAACACAGGTGTTAGTTGCTAGAGAAGGTATGACATTCCTTTTGGATTGATTTTTATTTATTGATCAAATAGTACGAATGAAATCCATTACCGGTTCCACTCCATGTATCGCATTTAACTGTTAGTTGAACATCTGCATGAATTTGGTATGGCTTTGCAAAGAATAATTGGATAAAAAAACGCAAAAAACTTGAAATATTTTCTAGTGCACTCATTGCCGCTAATATCTTTTTCCTGTGAATGTCCAAATAGCACGAACCATCCTCGCCGAAATAAAGCCTTTCTTTTGAGGGTAAAACGTAACCAGAGATAGGTTCTAATTCTTCCGCTAAAACTTCAACTTTTGAAACGGTACCTTCTAGTATCAATTCTCCGTCTTTAGATAAAACAGCTACCTTTCTAAAAAAACCGCCTGGAATTCTATCTGTACCAGAAAACCCACCGCTAAGTATGCGAGTTCCATCTTTTGTAATAGTTCTAATAATATCCCATTTTTTTGAATATTTATAGACTTCATAATTTGTGATCAAGTGTTCCATTCCACCTAATCCTTGTACGTTTTCCGATATGCCATCTTTTGTGATTGTACCATTCACTTTTGCAAATGATAGAGGTATATCTGCTTGTATAAATTTTCCTTCTTCCGTAAGCATAAGTTTGCCACCAGAGATGGCAACACCTGCTTTTTGAGTCGGAGAATAATCAAAATCCAAAACCCATTCGGGAAAGACCATATGAATCGAATACTTCCCATTTTTATAATCCATCCAACTCTCTCCGCTCTGTTGGAAAAATTGACCTGGTTTCATTTGAAAATCTTTTTCATCCATCTCCTTTGTGCTATAATAGATAGGATCGTCTTTGCGTTTGATTAGAACGCTGATGCCATTATTTTTACTTCCAGGTCCAAAATTACTAACAAGGAATGTGCCAAATATTTTGTAAGAATCGTTTTGGAAGGAAAAATTCCAAGCTTGTAAATAACCCTCTTCCTTGTGGATCTGAGTTCTAAAATCTGCGGACTGACTCAATCTAGCTTTTTGTTCAACTTGGGCATGCAGAACTGTCTGGCAAAGAAACAGCATACAAAGGAAGAGGGGGCGCAACATTTGCTAGAGTTTGATCTTCTTCCTTCGGTTTGCTACAATTTTTTTATTCTCTTCAATGAACTTAAATTCGATCGTGTGACTCTCAAAAAGATCAGACATACAGACAAGTGAAAACACTGGGTGATCTAGGTTTGGGATCGCCTTTAGTTTTTCTCTTTCTTCCGCAATTCCGTCCACATGAATCCAAGTTTCTGTTTGATTCGGATCCAAACTCAAACTGGCGGAAACAAAGTATTCGTAGGTACCAATCTTTGCCAAAAAGATTCGAATTGTCTCTGGGTTTCGTTCTACAAGTTCTTTCCGAAATAGATACAATTGATTTTTGGTTTGGGACTGATTTTCATAATAATGGTTCAGGATACGTAATATATGCAAAAAATCATCCTTCCTTTCCAACAATTCCCTCCAATCTACATCACGGTATTCTTTCATAATTTCTCCTTTGGAAGGAAGGGTTTCGATTTGAAGGTTCTTCCGTAAAAAAAGGATTCTCACTTGAAAAAATGTTTCCTTCGGTGAGAATGAACGAAACGGATATGATGCCACACATAATTGAAATCTTTTGGATGGAAAAGCTCCGTTTTACCCAGTATTGCTTTTTAGAAATTAGCAAAATTCCGGTATCTCAACTGGAAGTTTCTTCAGTGGATCGACCTAAATCGATTTCCTGGGCATTGGATCAAATGGCCGCATTCGATCGCAATTTCGCCTTTTATCTTCCCATCTCGATTCGCTTTGCCTCCTTTTTCTTTTTAGGGAAAGTCGATGAAGCGGAGATAGAAAAAGATATTGAATCCATCCGAGATAAATTTACACCGCCAGCTTTTCCAAATGGATTCTTTAATATCAACATCACTGCTGCAAAAGATTTAATGGTGCCGCCGGCAGATCCTACTACTTCTAAGCTGATGAAAGAATGGCGTCTAACATTACTTAAAATAGAGGAAAGATTGTCTCGATTTACAGAAGAGGATGCATATCGAAAGCGTTATGTATCCCTTTCGGGTCTACATACAGTTCCCGGGGCAATCAATGTCTCGACAGAATATTGTCATGGACTTTGGCACAATCATGCCTCACCTTACATAAAAAACGAATCATAAGCGAAATAATTTCACTATAAAATTTTCAGGAGTATAAAATGAGCAAAATCAAAGTAAAGACACCACTGGTAGAGTTAGATGGCGACGAGATGACAAGGATCATCTGGAAAGAAATTAAAGACAGGTTTATCCATCCATACCTCGACATCACTTTAGAATATTATGACCTTGGTGTTGAATACCGTGACAAAACAGATGATCAAGTCACAGTTGATTCTGCAAAAGCGATTCAAAAACATGGTGTAGGAGTCAAGTGTGCAACGATTACTCCCAATGCCGATCGAGTTAAAGAATACAATTTAAAACAAGAATGGAAATCACCAAACGGAACGATACGTGCGATCCTTGACGGTACTGTTTTCCGAAAACCTATCATTATCAACAACATACCTGCTGCAGTCAATTCTTGGAAGAAGCCGATTGCAATTGGACGACATGCGTTTGGTGACATTTATAGAAACGTTGAGATGACTATCGATGGTCCTGGCAAAGTTGAATTGGTTTACACCGATTCATCAGGTAAAGAAAAACAAAGATTGGTTGTAAATGAATACAAGGGAAGTGGCGTTGCGATGGCAATGTTCAACTTGGACGAGTCGATCAAATCCTTTGCAAAAGCTTGTTTTAATTATGCACTTTCTGAAAAGATCAGCATTTGGTTTGCAACGAAAGATACCATTTCAAAAAAATACCACGCAAGATTTCGTGATATTTTTGATTCAATGGCGAAAGAACAAGAATCAGCGATGAAAGCCGCTGGAATCACTTACTCCTATTACTTAATCGATGACGCAGTGGCTCAAATCATGAAGAATGAAGGTGGTCAACTATGGGCACTTATGAACTACGATGGCGATGTTATGAGTGATATGGTAGCTTCTGGTTTCGGATCCTTGGGACTAATGACTTCAGTACTTGTGTCTCCAGATGGAAAGTATGAATACGAAGCGGCACATGGAACAGTGACACGTCACTATAGAAAGTACCAAAAAGGTGAAACTACTTCTACAAATTCTGTTGCATCTATTTTTGCTTGGACAGGTGCTCTCGCAAAACGCGGTGAGCTCGACGGAACACCTGACGTTGTGAATTTTGCACACAAATTGGAAGAAGCTATCATCGAAACGATTGAAGGTGGAGAAATGACAAAAGATTTACTATCACTTTCAACTGCGGCGACTAAAAAGGAACTTGATACATTCCAATTTATGGAAGCGGTTCAAAAACGATTGGATTCAAAACTCAAATAATCCATTAGGATAAAAGTAAACACATGACCATACATCCTATGGTCATGTTTCATATGAAACCAAACGAAAGTTACTCTTATAAAGACTTTGTAGATTGGATTTATAAGTCTGTCGGCCAATTGGCAAATTCGGAAGAACTTATCAACGCTTATGTGAACTATCTTTTTGAAAGTGGTATCACTTTAGCGCGCGTTAACTATGGTATAAGAGCTCTTCATCCGCAAGTTAGCGCGATCACTTATCTTTGGAAAAATCTGAACTCGGAGTCAGACTTTCAATTTCGCGATGATACCGTTTTTTTCAATCAATCCCAAGTAGAATTTGAACGAGGGAAGTTGGTCGTTTCAAAATTCCCAACCGGACGTCTATTGGATTCTGTTTATACCAAAAGTCCGATCCCGTCCGTCTTTCGGAATAAAAAACCTTATCGGTATTCCTTCCTTGATGAAGGAAAGATAGATGGAAAAAGAGATTTTGAAATCCTTGATGAAATCTTTTCGCAGGGAGTAACTGATTATTTTCTTTGCCCTCAATTCTCATATAATTCCCCGTTCGGTTACATGAGTTTCTCTACCAAAAACCCTAGCGGATTTTCCATCGAAGCACTCGATTTTTTAGAGCGCTCCAGTCACTTAGTTTCCATTAAATTAGATCAATTTGCACAAAAAATGACAACAGAGAGTTTGTTACAAGTTTACTTGGGAAAACGGACCGGAAAGGAAGTCCATGCAGGAAAAATATTGAGAGGAGATTTTGAGGAAATATCATCTGTTATATGGTTCTCTGATATTAGAAATTTTACTGGAATTAGCGAAAATCTAGCTCCACTAGAGCTCGTCGAAATGTTAAATGAGTACTTTGATATTTGTATTGGCCACATCGAGGATTTAGGCGGAGAAGTTTTGAAAATGTTAGGAGATGGACTGCTTGCGGTTTTCCCATTTGAACCGAATCATCGAGTGAAGGCACATTTCAAATCGTTACTTGCGGCACGTAGAATATTACTTGATTTACGTAAAAAAAACAAAGAACGATCAGCAAAAAATAAGATAGCGATAGAACATGGCGTTGGCTTACATTTCGGAAAAGTTTTGTATGGAAATATTGGTTCTAAGGAAAGACTCGATTTCACTGTGATCGGAGATGCAGTCAATATTAGTAGTAGGATCGCGGGTCTTTGTGGTAAATTACGTAAAGCAGTTCTTGCCTCCGAAGAATTTGCAAATGAAGTAGACATACATTGGCGAGACTTGGGTATTCATGACCTAAAAGGAGTCTCCCAACCTCGTAAGATTTTTGCGATTCCCCAAGCTGAAGAAATGAATGAAAAAAATCTTTCGGCTACCTAAGTTTCTTTTTTCTAACTGTCGCAGATTTTCTACTTTCCGATTCTATAAATTATATTCTTGCTCATAGATTTTAATAATCAAATATTGAGTGATTCATAAGGTAGGCAATCCAATGAGACAAAAATGTTTTTTCATTCTATTTAATTTCTTCTTTGCAGTTAGTATTTTCTCTGCACCAACTTTTGTAGCGGGAGATCGAGTAGAAGTCTTGGATCCTAAGACTAACAAATCTTATAGTGGGAAGGTTTTAAAAGTCCAACCTGAAGGATATTTGGTTCATTACGACGGTTATTCTGATAGTTATGATGAAGTGGTTACCTCGGAGCGTATAAGTCCAATGGCTGAGATCAAGGGTGTCACATTTATAAAATCAGAAAAAAAGAAATCAGTCTCGATTATGGGCAATTTAAAAACAGGTGCCATCTTAGAAGATTTGGAATGGGCAGAGTCTAGCAGTATGGCTTGTTGGCCTGGCATACGCAACGTAGAGTTTGAAGGAAATCAAGTCTTCTATTGGACGGACCTTCCTAAAAAAAGTACGATGATCATCACAGTCAAACCCAAGAATACAAACAAAAGAATCAACTTATACGCATTTAGTGGATTCGATCCAAAGTATATCCCACCAAAAGTTTATGGAGCAGTAAGCTGTGAAGCCTCTCATCCTACTTGGATCGGACAACCAGATTTTACAAAACCAAGTGAGCCACAGTCAGTAGAGTTGAGAGCCGTTGGGAATCCATATCGCGTCTTTATTGGAGTTTCCGGTGCCAAAGATATAACAGAGGGAGATTATGAATTGATAGTGGAACTCAAGTAAGATTATGCCAGCTTAGATACTTTATACGATTTCTTATGTTAGAGCAATTTATTGAGTGGTATTTAGAATTAAGTAAAAAAGTTAAATCAATGGCGTACCTATGGATTGCTCATTCCGCAGAACAATCTTTAAGTACGCAAGTAGATCCCTTATCACACTCAAAATCCAACCATCATTTTTCAACTGGCAGAATCAGCGAAAATCGATTTAAATTGGGATCGCTTCGATCCAGTCAATTTAATTCAAGCCCGATTTTTCATGTGCTAAAGACTGCCGCTACTTATTACTATTCCTTTACTGAGAATTCTCGCTGTCTTTCCATTTGAAGAAGGTAGCAAAAGACGGGTTGGATTCAAGGCGCTCATTGCAGTTAGAAGAGCCTTCAAAGAACTTGGAATTTTAAATGAAAGACGCCAATCTGAGGGCAAAATACGAATTCTCCACGGTGTAGGTATCCATATGGGAAAAATTATGTATGGAAATATCGGATCGGAAGATCGGCTCGACTTTACTGTGATAGGTGAAGCTGTTAATCTAACCAGCCGCATTGCCGGAATGTGCGGTCAGTTAAAAAAAGCAGTAATTGCATCGGATGAATTTGCAACGGAAATTACAGTCAAATGGGAGCAAATCAGTGTTCACAAACTGAAAGGAATTGCGAAAGAACAAACCATTTTCGGTATCCCAGAAGAATTAGAAATGTAGGGATAAAGTCACCACTCGATTTCTTTTTTATCCCGAAAGAACTTTCCAGTAGGGCCATCATCTGGCAGTAAAGCCGCCCAAATAATGGTTTCGGCACCTTTTTCTATCGAACGACTTGCATTGGGTCCACCCATATCTGTTTTTACCCAACCAGGACAAACAGAATTGACTTTGATATTCTTTCCAACAGCCTCTTGTGCGGAAATCCGTGTTATAGCATTGATTGCGGTTTTCGATATACGGTATGCTGGGTATCCACTACCCATATCTGAAAGTTGGCCCATTCCGGAGCTAACATTGACAATGCGACCGTAATTGTTTTGAATCATTCGAGGTAAAAAAAGCTGTGTGAGTCGGAAAGGTCCTGCAACATTTGTTTGTAGTGTTGCATTCAATTCTTCCATCGTTGTATTTACAAATTCACCTTTATCGATAAATATTCCTGCATTGTTTACAAGAATGTCTAACCTTCCATGTGTTCCTTCAATCAAATCACTAAGAGCTAAAACACTTTTTTCTTTTGAAACATCCAAAGGAAAGTGCTCGGCTCTTCCACCATTTTTTAGAATCAGATCCCGAGTCTCTTCTCCTTCTTCCTCATTGCGTGCACCTACTATTACATAAGCACCCGCATGAGCAAGTTCCAACGCGACTTCCTTACCAATACCTCGGTTGGCACCAGTAACTAATGCGATTCTATTTTCTTTGAGCATATATCTACTTTTTCGAAATTTCTTTTAACCATGCCTCAGTCTCTTTTTCGATCAGCGCTTTATCAGTTATAATCCATTTCGACATGAGCACATGACGACCGTTCTCGATTCGAATTTCTTTATTTTGTGGGTTAGGTGTTTTTTCCAAACCGAAGCTTTTGAATCCAGCTAACATAAGCGGAACACTTGCGGTTGGGTCTTGTTCTTTTTCATTTTTGTAGTAGTATAGAAGGAGACTCGGTGCGGAAACTTTTTTGAAAACTTCCGGCACAGATGCATAATTCCGAAGATCATTCACAGCAACAAGTGAGGAAAAATATTGTTCTCCATACCAGTAATCATTCCTTTCAGGTAGGACATTTGGATCATTTTGTTTAGTTGTGTTGCGGATCTTTCCCTTCAAAAGATGAATGAAAGTCAAGCCGCCTGGATAATTGAGGATGTTCATACTTTTGTCTACCGGGCCATAAAATGGATTGGCAAGGACAACGCCGCCCACTTTGTCCGGATACTCAGAAGCAAGCCAAGTGGAAAGGAGTCCACCCATGGAAGAACCGAACAGGATGACCCGATCACCCTGGCCTTGCATCATTTCGAGAGCCTCACGAGAGGCATCCAAATAATCCGAAAATTTCTGTGCTGCCTGGTCTTCTTTATTTGTACCATGACCTGGTAGTCGGAGTAGGTAGGTATTTGCTTTGAATTTTTTGGCGAGAACCTCCATGACAGCTTCACCCTCTGCACGGGAAGCGCCAAAGCCGTGAATGTAAAGGAATGCTAGCGGTGTCTTTTTTCCAAAGCTAATGTAACGCTCTTCGTTGCCAGGCCTGTGGCCTTTGGCCTTGCTTTCAGCTAGCTTTGCTTGGAAATAAATGTCAAAACTTTCATACGGTGTGAGAGGTTTTGATTCGTAAGTTGGCCTTCCCGAACAAGCAACGAAGAGGAAGAAAATAGGGAGAAGGGTGAGGCTTGCTGCCCTCTGAAAGAGATTTTGGGATCGACTTATTTTTGACATACAATTGCACATTTCAGCTTTTCCAAGATACTTTGTAAAGACAGAAAAACCCTTGGCATAGAATGAGATGTACGAAAAAAGGTAGTAAATACCCATTCTTAGAAGGAACCTCCCAGAATGTACCAGCAATTCACAGAGCAACAGCTTGAAATCAGAGATTTAGTAAGAAATTTTGTTAAAAAAGAAATCCCCCATGAAGTCGCATTGCACTGGGACGAAAAAAACCAACATCCAACAGAACTCATCAACAAAATGCGTTCCGAACTCGGTATCAATGGACTCGTGATTCCAGAAGAATACGGTGGATGGGGACTCGGTGCGATTGAGCAGTGTTTGGCGATTGAAGAATTGTCACGCGGATGCCTTGGAATCGCATTAGGTTTTGCTTATACAGGTCTTGGAATCCTTCCTATCCTTAAAGGTGCTACCCACGAACAAAAGTTAAAGTGGCTTCCTGAAATCGCTGATGGAAAATTTGGCGTATCTTTCTGTTTATCAGAGCCAGGTGCTGGTTCGGATGTGCCTGGCATGACAACGCGTGCCGAAAAGAAAGGTGACAAATGGATCATCAATGGCGCAAAACAGTGGATCACTGGTGCTGGTGATGCACAAGCATTTACAGTATTTGCATATACTGACAAAAACCGTGGAACACGAGGTGTTTCTTGTTTCTACGTGCCACGTAGCGCAAAAGGTTTGACTGTTGGTAAAAAAGAAGACAAACTCGGTATCCGTGCTTCTTCTACTCACCAAGTAATATTTGAAGATTGTGAAGTTGGCGAAGATGCATTAGTTGGTAAGGAAAACTTAGGTTTTGTTTATGCTCTACAAACTTTAAATGCATCTCGTCCATTCGTCGCAGTTATGGGTGTTGGAGTTGCACAAGCGGCATTAGACCATGCGGCTCGTTACGCTCGAGAAAGAGAACAGTTCGGTGTAAAAATCGGAACTTTCCAAGCGATTCAACACATCCTTGCTGACATGTCAATTAAGGTTGAGACAGCAAGAGAGATCACTTACAAGGCGGCTCGTCTTTCGGATGCAAACGATCCAAACCTTCCAAAATACTCTGCAATTGCAAAAGCATATGCATCTGAGTGTGCGGTTCAGTGTGCGACAGACGCGGTTCAGATTTTTGGTGGATACGGATACACAAAAGAGTATCCTGTTGAAAAATTGATGAGAGACTCCAAGATTTTAACTATCTTTGAAGGAACAACTCAAATCCAAAAGAATGAGATTGCAGCATATGTAATCAAAGAAGCGGCATCAAACAAAGGTTAGATTAAAGCTAGACCGCTGTTTGGAAAGCCTCGTTCTGAAAAGATCGAGGCTTTTTTATTTTTAAGTCGATAGAGGGAATTCTCACTAGCATTCGAATGAAGCTATTGCATTTTTGGGTTATTGTATGAAAAACGAGAAGCAATCTCATCCAGGTAAATCACAAATTATTTCCAAGATTCTTTACTATGTTGGTAAATATCTCTATGCACTTCGATTTCGTGTGATTGTTGAAATTCCAGAAGGAGTCAAACCTGAAGGTTCACTTCTTGTATTATCAAAACATTGTAGCAATCATGATATGGTTTTAGGTTTGCCTGCAATGGCAGACTTTTTAGGCAGAAAGGATGCATGGTGCATCATCAAAGATAACCTTGTTAAACCCTATTTTTTTGGCTTCTTTCTAAAGATCGGAGGGATTCCAGTTGATCGTAACAATCCTGAAAAAAGCAAGGAACAATTGTTATTTGCAAGAAAGATTCTTCATGAAGGAAACTTATTAGTTATTTTTCCTGAACAATCCAGAAATCCACACCGAGTTGCAAAGGGTAAATCACCTGGTTTTCGATTTATTGCAGGAAAACCTGTGGAGCCGATACAGACCATTTGTACTGGATTGGAATATAAACCAGGGTTCCCGCGTAGGACTTTATACATTCGTTTTGGAATCCCAAGACCTTATTCAAAAAAAGATGATCCTGAGATGTATTTGTATGAATCAATGTTGGAGATAGCAAAACTATCAAACATGCCCTATAAATTCCCACCACCTGAAATCAAAAAGAAAGCTGAGGCTTAAAAGCTATCTCTCGAGATTGCTCCATCCTTGATCTGAATCGACGGCACTTTCTCCGATATCAACTCGCATCAATCTTTCGAGTTCAGCATTTCTTTGCTTTGCTAAGCTAATGTAAGTATTGCGATCTTTCCTGTGTTTGTACAATTCTTCAAACGAATCCGTATCATGGCGTAAAAAAGTAGCCGCTGATCTCCTAGCCTGGTATCCTCTGTATCCTAAATGTCTCAATGCATCTATACCCAATTCGATTGCAGTTTCTCGGGTTTCGCGGTAAACAAAATCTGCTCCGATTTCTTTGAGTGTATATGCTTCTTCGCGGTCTCCGGCCCGTGCTAAAATTTTTAAGTTTGGAAAGTATTTTTTTGTGAGGTGAATGAGCTCGATTTGTTTTTCGATGCTATCGAGAGCGGCGATCAGTAATTTTGCTTTTTCGGCACCAGCACCGGAAAGAAGCTCGTGTCTTGTCGCATCGCCAAAATAAACCTTAAAATCAAACCTACGTAACATTTCGACTCTGTCGGCATCATAATCTAATATCGTTACGGGAATCCCACTAACACGTAAAAAACGACCAACCATATTCCCGAACTTTCCAAATCCGGCGATGATGATCGGGTTTTCTTCATTTTCGATTTTGTCACTTTCTCTCACAATTTTTGAGTCATCCTCAATCAACGATTTGATAAATTTTTCATATATCAGTAGGAAAATCGGTGTGAGAGCCATGCTGATTGCAACAGCTGCAACCAAACTTGTGACTAGTTCACGGGAAAGGATACCATTTTGTTCAGAGTAGCTGAAGAGGACGAATGAGAATTCACCTACTTGTGAAAGACCAAGAGAAAAGTATAAATTCTGATCGAGGGGAAGTTTAAATGCATAACCTAATAAAAATAAGATGAGAGCTTTGCCAATGACGATCGAAATAACGATTAACGTGATTTTAATCGGATCTTGAAAGACAACATCGACATTCATCGAAGCACCTACACTTAAAAAAAACAAACCCAAAAGCAATCCTTTAAACGGTTCGATATCTCCTTCCAACTCGTGACGGAATTCACTACTTGCAAGCACAACGCCTGCAAGAAAGGTTCCGAGAGCCGCAGACAGTCCAATGGCTCCCATTAGAAGAGATATCCCTATCACGAGTAAGAGACTCGCTCCGGTGAAGACTTCCCTTAGTCCTGTATTGGCCAATACTCGAAACAGGGGGCTGAGTGCATATTTGCCGAGTAGAATGATCCCAAAAATACTTGAAAGGACGATAATGGTTTGGATCCAAGCTGGATATTGATGAATCAGAGATGTTGAATGGGAATCCTCAGCAGACAGGTGAATCGAGGCAAGTAGTGGAAAAATCGCGAGCATCGGAATGACTGCCATATCTTGGAATAACAGTACAGAAAAAGATGCTTGTCCAGATAGCGATTTCATCAGTCCTTTCTCCTTTAATGTTTGTAATACGATGGCAGTCGATGATAAAGATAAAATCATTCCAATCGCAAGGGCTGGTTTCCAAGCCACATCAAACATATATCCAAGTATTGCAAAAAAAAGTGTGGTAAGCACTACTTGCAATCCACCCAATCCGAGCAACCATACCTTCAACTTCCAAAGAAGTTGGATCTCTAGCTCAAGACCAATGACAAATAACATCATAACAACACCGAATTCTGCAAAGTGCATCAGTGCTTGTCCTTCTGCCCCCACCAAACCGAGAACTGCTGGACCTATTCCTATCCCGGCAAGTAAGTAGCCAAGTACTGAGCCTAGGCCAAGTTTATGGGCAATGGGAACCATGATGATAGCGGCACTCAAATAGACGAGAGCCTGTAGAAAAAAATTACCTTCCATTTTTTGCTCCCGAAATCAAATCTTCTACAAACAAAGCGAACCGTTTTCCTTCCTGCGAAAGGGAATTTGCATCTTGTTTGAAAGTTCCATGCAGAACAAAGGGTTCTAAATAAAGCATTCGACAAAGCTCGGCGGTTCTCTGAAAAGGAAGTAAAAAATCTTTCAGTTCATGTTTGTGAAAACCTTGAGCCGTATATGCCTTGTTATCCCCACCTGTTGTCAGTGCTTGAACCCATTTTTTATTTTGTAGGGCAGTTCCTCCTTCTCCATATGCCCAACCATGTTCCAAAACAAGATCAATCCATTGTTTGAAGAGAGGGGGACAGCTGTACCAATAAATGGGATGCTGGATTAAGATGATATCGTGTGAGGAAAGTAGCTCTTGTTCTTTTTTGATATCGATATCAAAGTCGGGATACATTTCATAGAGATCATGACTTGTAATCGATGGGGATTTCGGAAGATGATCGACAAGTGACAGGTTCGCTTTCGACTTTTCATAAGTCGGGTGAACCAGTATATGCAAGAGTTTGCTCATACTACTTTATGGTAGTATTTTTTCGAAATCCACAAGCTAAATTTTACAAGGAGAATCAAAGCTGGAACTTCAATCAGCGGACCAATCACCCCAACAAATGCGGCTCCACTATTGATTCCGAAAACTCCGATCGCAACTGCGATTGCAAGTTCAAAGTTATTGCCAGTTGCCGTAAACGAAATGGCCGCATTTTTACTATAATCTACACCTAGTTTGTAACCAACCCAAATACTCACTCCGAACATAAATACAAAATAAATGACAAGTGGGATTGCAACTTCAAAGACATCTTTTGTGAGAGTGACAATCATTCCGCCTTTAAGACTGAACATAACAATAATAGTGAATAACAAAGCGGAAAGTGTCATTGGAGAAATCCATTTAATATATGTCTGTTCAAAAAATGTTTCAGATTTCAGCTTTGATAGGAAAAATCTTGATAAAAATCCAAGTAAAAAAGGAATACCAAGATAAATTCCCACCGTCTCCGCAATATCTAGCATTTTTATATCTACTACTGCACCCTTTAATCCAAAGTAAGGTGGCAGAATTGTAATAAATAAATAAGCATAGAGACTGTAAAAGAATACTTGGAAGAGACTATTTAATGCGACTAGCCCTGCCGCATACTCTCTGTCACCCTCCGCGAGCTCATTCCAGACGATGACCATTGCAATGCATCTTGCAAGGCCAATTAGTATAAGTCCAACCATATAATCAGGATGATGAGGCAAAAATAGAACTGCAAGTGTGAACATAAGAATGGGTCCAATTACCCAATTCAAAAGTAAGGAAATAGAGAGCAATTTGACATCAGTAAATACCTTCCCAAGATTGTTATACTTCACTTTTGCCAGTGGAGGATACATCATTAGAATTAAGCCAATCGCGAGTGGTATATTAGTTGTACCGATAGCAAGATTTGAAAAATTCTCAACAATGGATGGAAAAAAATTTCCGATACCAAGACCGATTGCCATTGCAAGAAAGATCCAAAGAGTCAGATAGCGATCTAAAAAAGATAGTTTTTTCATTCTGATATTACACTTGTTCTTTGACGAAATTCTCACAATAAGCTCGAATTTCTTCGCAAGTTTTTGAAAAGGCAGAATGTATCTCTTCCTCTGAACCTTTAACTTTGGAAGGATCAAAAAAATTATGATGGAACCGAGTTGCCGTAGATGGAAAGTACGGACAATTTTCATTGGCATGGTCACATACCGTTAGCATTAGATCAAAGGGGATTTCTTTGTATTCATCAATATGATTGGAAGTATGTTTCGAAATGTCGATTCCTGCTTCTTTCATTATGGCAATGGCTCTTGGATTGACACCATGAGTTTCAATCCCTGCGCTATAGACATTTGCTAGTTCCCCAACATAATGTCGCATCCAACCTTCCGCGATTTGGCTCCGACAACTATTTCCAGTACAGAGAATTAGAATATACTTTTTTACTAAAGTCATTAGCAACAGCTCCTATTTTGTTCTATTTTGAATTTGAAAATCTCGCTCAAAAATCGGGATAATTCATTTTCTAAAGCAGTGAGATGATCCCAGTCGATGCAATAACAAGATGTTTTGCCATCGATTTCCCCACGAATTAGCCCTGCATCCTTTAATTCCCGAAGGTGTTGGGATACCGTCGCCTGAGCAAGCGGTAGTGTTTCCACAATCTCCCCACAAACGCATTCCTGTCTCCTTGCTAGCGTTTCCAAAATGGATAACCTTGCGGGATGAGAGAGTGCCTTGAACATCAGAGCGAGATTCTGTGTTTCGCGGGCAAACTCTGCTTTTTTATTTACAGCCATTGTATATCGTAAATATACGATCACTTAAACTTGTCAAGGGAGTTTTGTGCAAACGCATGTTTACTTTCCGGTCTCTCTGCTGAGGATACATATAGAATGCAGTCCGAGAAGGATAACAAAAACTAGAATCGTAAGGTAGCTTTCAATGCTAAAAAACTAATCGACATAGTTTAATAACTAATTAGATTAGTTTATATGGTGGTAAAAGTTTTGAAAAAGATACTCATGATTGCGGCTTTTCTTATATTGATTTCCTCAAATTTAAATTCGGACACTCTGAAATTGGATGCTTTGGGTCGAGAACTAGGATTTGCAAAAACAGGATTTGGAAAACGAACCTTACTCCTTTTGCCAGGTATTGGTGATCTTAAGGAAAACTATAACGACTTTGCCAAAGAAATGGAAAATGATGCTACAATTTATTCTTTAGATCTAAGGGGAATTGGGGAATCTTCGGCCAACTTTGATCGGTACGGAGCTGACGAAACCGGTCGTGATATCTTGTTTTTTATTCACGAAAAGAAATTGGAACATGTAACAATTGTAGCCAATTCAATGAGTGCCGCTTCGGCGTTTTATGCTGCCTCACGTTTGCCTGAAAGAGTGGAGGCTATTGTTTTAACTGGTCCCTTTATAAAAGATAAGGAACTTGGATTCTTTTTGAAATTGGGGATAGGTGTAATGTTCCGCGGTCCATGGGGACCTTCTTTATTTAAATCTTTTTACAAAGGATTGTATCCAGTGAACCAGCCAAAAGATCTAGAAGAACACAGCGATCGCATCAAAACAAATTTGAAAGAAGAGGGGAGGCTAGCAGCCGTTAGAGAAATGTTTTTAGCCCGAAAGCCCGAATCTGAACAATCGATTGCGAATTTGAAAATCAAAGTTGTGATCATTATGGGAGCAAAGGATCCAGATTTTGATGATCCACTTCTTGAAGCTCAGGAACTCGCTTTACTCACAAAGGGAACCTACTTTATGTTTGAAAATTGTGGTCATTATCCATACAAAGAAGATCCGAAAAAGCTCAAAACAATTCTTCTAGATACATGGCAAAAAAAATAAAACACATTCATGGTCGCCCAAAGAAGAGTGCTAGATTATTAAATCGCACTGTGATACTCGAAACGTCTTTCTACTTAGCAAACGAGTTTGGTTTCGAAAATTTAACAATGAAATTGATTGCAAGTAGATTGGAAATACGTCCCCCATCGATTTACAATCATATTTCTGATATAGATGAAGTAAAAATCGGAGTGGCGACTCTGACTCTAAGCAAGCTTGCTGAATTTTTAAAGGGTTCTGTAGAGAAGAAAACTCTGGAAACGAGTAATCAAGCGGAAATTTTAAAAAGTCTATGTTTCTCTTATAGAGAATTTGCCAAAGCATATTCGGGAGTGTATTCAGCAATTCTACCTTCTGCAGAAAAATATCCTGATATGTTAGCTTCTTCGAGAGAGATCATTGAGATTTGTATGAAATCTCTTGGTCTTTCCGGTCAGGTTGATTCATCGAGCATTCATAAGATACGGATTATGCGATCGACTTTACATGGTTTTGTAAGTTTAGAGGCCGCTGGTGGTTTTGGATTATCCGAATCAGTGGATGATACATTTGTATTGCTAACTGAGAATTTGGTTTCGAGTCTTTTAAGATGAAAAGGAGAGGGAGAGATCGTTTTGTCTATTTTCACACCTTCCAAAAATCCCTGGAACCACGAATGCTGAAAGTTGACGAAAACCTTCGACAGTTGCACATGCAGACAAGTCGAAGGTGATTGATGCGGTTTAGATTATTTTTTCGTTACAAGATTGAGTTCAAATTGTACGGTATCTCCGATCAAGTCGTCAGGCATACCTGGGTATGTAATTCCCCAATTTTGTCTGTTGATGCTTACAAGACCTTTTGCTGAAACAGGAGTCTCGCCTTCAAATGTAATTTCTGAAGGGAATGAAATTCCTTTTGTGATTCCCTTGATTGTAAGATTTCCTCTTACATCATAGCCTTTATCACTTTTTGTTACGCTTGCGATTTCGAAAGTTGCTTCTGGGAATTTTTCAACGTCAAAAAAGTCTGGGCTTTTTAAGTGTCCTTCCAATTTTGCTTTCCATGTTCCTTCTAGGTCAGTATTCGTCATCGTTGGCATATCGATTACAAATTTACCAGAAGTGATAGCACCGCCCTTTGCAGTTAGGCTTCCACTTTTAATTTTTACAGCGCCAGTGTGTTTCATACTCACTTTTGAGCCAATCCATACAATAGAAGATGTCGCAGTATCTAACGAATAATCTGAACCTGATGCAGTTGCAACGGGATATGCGTCACCAGCAAGCTCCGCTGGTTTTGGAGCACAGTTTGTGAGCGTGATTGCTGACGCAAGAACGCCAATTGAAAGTAAAGTTTTGAATTTCATAAAATCTCCTCTTTTAGATAGTTCGATATTAAGCTATTTGATGTCAACTGAAATTTTAGAATTCTTGTCGGTGAATTTATTGAGGTCGAGATTTCTGAAAACCTACTTCCTTCAAGTATCGTGAGACCTACTGCGATACTGAGTGTGGATCTTAGCGAAATCATTCCAAACTAGGAACGGTTACAGATAAGGAAGAGGTACCAGCTATTAAAGAACTCAAAAAATCATCACCGTTCACGTGAACAAGATTGCAAAACCATTCTCTTCACCTGCAAGCGCATCGATCATGGATCCAATCATGATTACTTCTGATACCACTATGAATAGGAAAACGAGAATCATCCGACTTTCCCTATGCCTTCGGGAGTCATCCCCGACTAATAAACTTTAATTAGCTCAACTTCAAAAATTAAGGTGGAGTTTGCGGGAATCGATCCTGTAGCGCGGTCCCCATAACCAAGCTCAGGTGGTATAGTTAATTTCCGGATGCCACCTTCTTTCATTCCGACTACACCTTTGTCCCAACCTTTGATAACTTCGCGAGCACCAAGGTTGAATTCGAAGGGGCGATTCCTGTCGCGCGAGCTATCAAACTTTACGCCATTTTTTAGCCTTCCAACGTAATGGACTGTCACATTCGAGCCAGAGTATGCTTCTTTTCCTGTTCCAATCTTTATATCTTGGATTACGAAGTCCTTTTCTGAACTTTGAATTGGAAAAATCAGAGCAAAAGTAAGGAATGAATAGAGGCACAATTTTTGTATTGATTTCAAAACAAGTCTCCCATACCAAACCAATTGTTCGGTTGATACTGCGATATTCAATCGCATCCCAATCGTGGCAACATTTTACTGGAGCACTAGAATAGTTTCAAGTTCAGTTTATGTGAGGGTAGGAATAGGCAGAAGATCATTACAAAAGTGTGACTTGATAAATTGGAGTGTAGCAAAACGATTTGGCAGTGCCGCAACGTCTGGGAAATGTAATTGTAAAAAGGCCGCACAAAGAGCATCTCTTTCGTTGTACTGTGCTGTCATCAATTTTTGAATCTTCTGGATCGCATCATCGTAGGTAATTTTGTCGATGCGTTGGTCCCGGAGAGCATCTCGAAGAAAGAGTCGTTGCTCTGTCCATTCTTGTTTGCTCACATAAGGTAGTGATTCCATTTGCGAAATAAATTGATGGAAATCTTCCGGGATAACTTTAGCACCTGAAACGAGTTTGGTGAGATTACGGTAAAGGCAAATCAACTGAGCAATGGAAAAATCTTCAAACTCTTTTGTTTCTTCGATAAGAAAGTGATTTTTGATCCTTTGGAACTGGAAACAAATTTCAGGTCCATAAAACGGTTCAACAATTTGTAACGTATAAAATGCTGTTCCATCGAAGCGCAAGTGTCCCCGCAGTATGGTTCCCTCGAAGTCCGTTTCTATCCACTTGATTCCAATCATCTCTGTAAAGTTGATTGCGTGGTTTTGATGAATTATTGTGCTTTCTTCGTAAAAAAAGGTAATCCAAGGAAAAAAAATCAAGATTGTGTAATGTTTGTACACAATTGTTTTTGCAACCGTGACTTCCAAATAGATTCATACTAAATTAGAGGTATAGATTGAAATTACCAATTGCGAAAGGATCCAAACGAGCCCTACTTGTAGAGGGTGGTGGTATGAAAGGGGCATTTTCTGGCGGTGTCTTACACAGTCTGAACTTATATTTAGGTCCACAAAACTTTGATTTGGTCGTTGGTGTATCTTCTGGGGCTTGTTCTGCAGCGTATTATGTCACTATGAAACAACCAGAACCAGTGAAAAGTGAACGCGCATTGAGTGTTTGGTATCGTGAACTTTCGGGAAGACAGTTGATTTCTCTCTTACACCCATTCCAAGGGAAAACCTTTTTGGATCAAGAATACCTGATCGATTTTATCTTCAGAAAAAAAGTTCGTCTAGAATCAGAATTTTTAGGCAAAAGAGGACTTCCTGAATTTCGCATTGCAGTTAGCAATTTACAATCACATAGCATTGAATATGTGAAAGCCACTTCAACGAATGTCTTTGAACTTTTGAAAGCGGCAACGTCGCTACCGATTGCAACCAGAGGAAAACAATGGATAGAAGGTAAGTTGTATTCTGATGCCGCACTTCTAAATCCATTGCCCCTGCAAGATTTGATCGAAGCAGGTTACAAAGAAATCATTGTCGTGATGAATTCACCTCTGACTCATATATCTAAACCACTTGGATTTTTTACTGGTCTACTTTCCTTTCCACGAAATTGGAAGATTGCCAGACTCATGCGCAGACTTCATCATTCCAATTTCAACCATGCACGCAATATAGCCAAAAGACCACCTCTAGGAATCCAAATTCATACCATTGCTCCAGACGCACCTTTGCCAGTAAAACTGACAACGACAGTCAGAAATAAATTATATGAAACTGTGTTACTTGGAACTAAAAAGGGTGAAGAAGCCGCAAAAATGTTACGGGATTTTTTTCATATAAAGCCAAAACAAAGTGAAGTAAACGTAGTAATCGCGACAGAAAGGAAAAAATTAAAAACCAAATCCATAGCGAAAAAGAAATCTGCGAAAAAAAAGACAAAAAGTAAAATAAATTGATACGAGTTCCCATTCAAATTCGATTCAATGATATGGATCCTATGCAGAGAGTCAATAATGCGAGTTATTCTGCATACTTAGAACTCGCACGATTGCACTTTTGTAAAAAGTATCTTAGTATTGATACATTGGAAGATATTCCTTTTGTCCTTGCACGAGTTGAACTTGATTTGCTTTCTTCAATTTTACCAGGAGATGAAATCGAAGTTCAAATATGGGTATCACGGATCGGTAATACTTCCTGGGATTTTGAATATTTGATTTGGAATGAGAGTCGTAAGGTACGTCATGCTGTAGCAAAAACAGTACAGGTATATTTTAACTATCACCAAAAATCAAAAGCTCAAATTCCTGAATCATTCAAAGCGCATTTATTGAATGAGCTAAGAACGAATTAAGCTACCATTTTCATATAAGGTTCTGTGCCTTTTAGATCCCAACTAAACAAAATTCGAAATAATAAAATCCTTCCAATCGAGGCATATTTTGCCAAGTCTGAGAATTCCTGTAGAGTTGTTTCAGATATATTGCATTTGATGACGAGGTTTTCTTCTGTCTTTGTTTTTTGGCGGAGTTGGTTGGTATCTATTTCTAGATGGTAGCCTCTATAGATGCGAATCGCATACTTATCTAGCAGATAGTCAATGTAAGTTGAGAGGTCTCCGTGTCGTTTCAATCTTGCATGTAAATGTAAGGTGTTCCATTTTGAGACTGAAAAAGTGGTAGGAATTTTATTTTCAATTTTAAAGTTAACAATTTGGTTTTTCATTTGTGAATTCTTTTAAATTAGAAATCTGAACAAGCAACACAATTTATTTCCTAGAGAGAATAATGCTTGCAAATGTTCGTATTTTTATACTAATTCGGCGTAAGTTGACACCTAACTAAAGAATAAATTTTAAAAAAGTTCTTTGGAACCAAAGTGTTTCCAGTCCCAATGGTATGCCTTTTTTTCTCCGTATGCGATACATTCTTCCAACCAATTTGAATTTGGTTCAGGATTTAAGTGATGATAGACTTCCTTAATTTCGCCTACGAGTACTTTGTATTCAGGAAGAATTTCGGGGTCAAGCGGAGATATACCCAACTCCACGATGATCGTAATACTCCTAAAGATGGAAATTTTGATGCCTTCCAACAAAAGTGGGTCCAACTCGGTTGCGTGAAATGATTGTTTGACGACCTCTAAAAATGAATTCTGAATTAAGTTCAAATTCTTCTCATCTGCTGGGAGCGCTAAATTTGCCTGCTTCAGAAAATCAAAATCCATTTTAGAATGCTTCCTTTTATTTCCTGACTAGACAATAAATAACTTTCGACAAATTGAGAAAAATGAGAGCAATTAGTTAGAATCAGATGAAGAATAGAACTACCAACAGAATCAAAGAAGTTTGTATCGAAGCTGGATTTGATTTGGTCGGTTTTGCAAAAGCCAGTATTTCGCCAAAGGATCGTGAATACATTCGAAACTGGCGTGAGCAAGGCAGACATGGAAATATGGATTGGTTTGCGAAAGAACAAAGTATGGAAATCCGGTTGGATTTAAAACATCTGGGTTTTACTCCCGTATCTGTAATCTGTTTGGGAATGATTTATCGTTCTGAGAAAGCGGAGGCCGTGCTTGCGGAGATGAAACAGAAGGTATCACGATACGCACTGGGTACCGATTATCACACGGTGATACGAAAAAAAGCAAAACCTATTTTACAATATTTGAGATCAACTTTTCCAAGTTCAAATTTTCGCCAATCAGTAGATAGTCTACCGATCCCAGAAAAGACGATCGCCAAACAATCAGGTATCGGTTGGATGGGGAAAAATACGAATCTAATCCATCCAAAAATAGGATCTTACTTTTTTATCTCTACAATTTTGACAGACCAAAATTGGGATGTGACAGATGAACCAATGGTGGATCACTGTGGCTCTTGTCGTGCTTGTTTGGATGCCTGTCCAACAGGTGCACTTTTTAATGAATATGAAATCGATGCCAGTCTTTGCATCTCACATCATACAATTGAGGACAGACGACCGGACTTCGACGCCCATACAAAATTGGATAGTTGGATCTATGGCTGTGATGTCTGCCAAGAAGTTTGTCCTTGGAATTTTGGAATGGCAAAGAGGCAACAAATTGAAACTTCAAATGATGAATTTTTACCAAAGGGTATTTTTGATAATAGTTACAATCAAGGAAGGAATTTAGGAGAGATGGAATCGAATGTTTTTGAGGAAACATTTAAAGACTCAAGTATCAAGCGGATTGGAGTTGAGACCTGGAATCGAAACGTTAGATGGAGCAAAAACAGTTAAAATAGTCTTTTTATTTTTTTTGCTTCCGTTTCTGGGTCTTTCGCAGAACATAAGTAAGATACTACTGCTAGTGAATCTGCTCCAGCTTCGATAACGGAACTCGCGTTTGTTGCATTGATCCCACCGATAGCTACAAGTGGTATACCAATTTTTGCTCTGATTTTTTTTAAACCATCTAAACCCCATTCGCCCTTCGTATCCGACTTTGTTGGGGTCGCAAAAATTGGTGATACACCAATATAGTCAATCAGTGAAAGATCAGGTAGATTGTAGATATCCTCCCACGTCTCGACTGATAATCCAATAATCGCATCTGGTCCGAGTATTTTTCTTGCTTCCGCAACTGGCATATCAGATTGACCTAAATGGACGCCATCTGCTCGACTAGCAAGCGCAATGTCAACTCGATCATTGATAATGAGTGGGACATTTGTGTTGATTAGCTGACGTTTGGTGTTCAAGGCTATCTGAAGGAATTCAGATGTGGTAGATTTCTTCTCACGTAACTGTACAACTGAGACTCCACCTTTAATCGAAAAGTTTATGATATCTTCGAGAGAATGGTTGAGGCATAATTCACGGTCTGTAACTAAATACAAACCACGAATGATCCATTTACTCTTTCCTGAAATACTTGCGGATGTCATCTTCGTTCATTTGATAGAGCGCATCCAAAAAATGCATTTGAAAACTTCCGGGACCTTGAGAAATCCGTTTGGCCATTTCGCCTGCAATTCCCATCACAGCCATAGCAGAAAAGGCGGCACGTGAATGGTCTTTTTGGACAGCAGCAAAAGCTCCGTTAAGCGCAGTTGCCGTACATCCAAGGCCCGTCACTTTGGTCATGAGCGGATCTCCATTGGCAACCGTGTATTTTAGATCACCATTTATAATGTAATCAATGGCACCTGAAATCACTACAGTTCCTCCCGTCATATCGCTAAGAGTTTTTCCTGTTTCGATTGCTGATTCGGAACTGTCTGTCGCATCTACTCCTTTTGTTTTTCCCGAACTAGAAAGGGTGGCTAAAATTTCTGATGCATTGCCGCGCACAATCGTCGGTGGTGAAGATTCAAGAAGTCTCTTTAAAACTTGATTTCTAAACTGACTCGCACCCGCACCCACTGGGTCCAGAACAATGGGTTTATCCAATGCCTTTGCTCTTATCATCGCCTTTTCCATTGCGGCGACCCATTGAGCAGATAATGTGCCGATATTGATGACCAATGCACCAGAGATGTTGACCATTTCTTCCACTTCTTCTATAGCATGGGCCATGATGGGCGATGCACCTACAGCTAACAAAGCGTTTGCTGTGTTATTCATGACAACATAGTTTGTGATATTATGGACGAGTGGTGAGTTATTTCGAACGAGAGCTAAATCTTCTATTATAAAATTTGAATCAATTTTCATATTCTAGACTTCCAGATTGGAAGCTAGGCAATCTTTGCGATAGCGTCTTCTACTTTTTTGATTAAATCTGATTCTGACCAAGGTTTATTTAAAAAACTATGTAGATTGACATCCGCTTTCAGTTGGTTTAAGGAGTTTTCGTCGATGTGACCAGATATGATTATCTTTTTGATTTGTGGGTGGGTTTTGTGCACCTCACGGAAGAACTCATCTCCCCGTTGGTTCGGCATCATCCAATCAGAGATGATGATTAGAATTTCAATTCCATCTTCAACTAACTCTTCTAAAATAGACCAAGCTTCTTCTGTGTTTTGTGCAGTTTCGTAACGGTATTCATTCCCGAAGTGCTTTTTTATTTGTGACTTTAAACTCATCAAAATGATTTGTTCGTCGTCAACGAAGAGAATGGCTTTATTCATAGAAGTGTTAGTTGGACTGGAGAATTTTCACTTTCCGTCGTTCGGACAAGAAAGGGAACGTTTTTCCTTACCAGGACAGAATTCAGAGCGCTTTTCTTTTCCTGGACAAATCGCAGCAAAGGCACTGGTCGTAGTGAGGATGAGGAATAAAAAACCTGTTGTGAGTGATTTCATAATGAACCTTCTTATCTAAGTAGACTGAAGAAAGAAGGGTTTGTCAGCTGAAAAAAATTAAAAAATCAGGATTCGATAGTCAGAATTTCATGACCTTTGTCGGTCACAAGAACGGTGTGTTCAAACTGAGCTGACCATTTTCCATCTTTGGTTGTGACAGTCCATTTGTCCGCCCGATCAAAAATAACTTCCCAAGTTCCAAGATTGACCATGGGTTCAACGGTGAAGATCATTCCTGGCTCGATTTTCGCCAGTTTTCGATTCATTCGAAAGTGAGGAATCTGCGGTTCTTCATGGAAATTCCGCCCAACTCCGTGCCCCATCAAATCTCGAACGATCCCATAGCCTTTCGGAGTTAAAAAATCATCGATGGCATTTCCGATCTCATCCACTCGTTGGTTCGGTTTGACTTGTTCGATGCCAATCCACATCGCTCTTTCTGTATCTTCAACGAGTGTTTTGATCTCAGGGGAGGGTGTACCTACAAAGAAAGTACGAGAAGTATCACCAATGTAGCCATCCACGATAGGAGAAACATCCAAATTGATGATATCTCCATCTTTGAGGATATCTTCTTTTTTGGGGATCCCGTGGCAGACTACATTGTTGATGGAAGAACAAATCGACTTAGGGAAGCCTTTATAACCAAGTGGAGCTGACCTATGGCCATGTTTTTTGGTAAAAGCTTCTGCCAGGTCGTTCAATTCGATGGTCGAGACTCCCACTTTGACAAATGGGGCAAGATAATTGAGAAGTTTGGCCGCAAAAGCACCCGCCTTTCTCATTTTTTCGATTTCTGATTTGTTCTTAATGTAAATCACGAAGGACTAAAAATCTGTAGATCTTGCCGTCGTTCTTTTATTGGAAGCAGTTCTTTCGAGAGCTTTATCGATGAGTCGATAGACTTCTTCGTTTAAACCTTCGATTGCATCACCCGCAGTCATAAATCCTTTCGATTTGATGTATGCTTTTACTTTTGATGCTACAATGAGTGTTTCTTTTGATGTAGATTCGTTTTGGTCTTCTGACATGGTTCCCTCGGAGGTTTTATTTCTTTCTTGCTCCGAGGATCGTATCCACTAGGGATTTTTCAATATTTAATTTTTCGCTGATTGCCTCAGCGGACCATTTGTAATTGTCAAATAAACTCAAAATTGTCGCTCTTTTTCGCTCAATGAGAGGGTTCTGACTTTGTTTTGCAGTGGAATTCGCTACAGACTTTGTAGATAAGCTTGGTGAATGCATAGACCCTTGGACGATGTCCAAAAATTGAGAAAGTTTTTCGAAGGTTTCATCGGCTTCTTCCAAAAGGGATTCCAAATCATCCTTGGTTTCAGTGGAGGTTTCCCGAAGCTCTTCCAATCGCTTTTGAAGCGTTAGTATCTGCTTGTGACGTCCGGACAGATCACTCATCAATTCTTCAATTTTGTCAAATTTTCGTTCAACTGATTCCATTTGGCCAGATTTTTCAACAAGGAAGGAAGTTTTGTTTTCTGCGACCCGAATCGACTCTGCAAGCTCCCGCTCCCTTGCTTCCACAACACCAATTTCCCGTTCCATGATATCCAATCGTGCCTGGACTTCCCTTGTGTTCTGTTTTTGGGCATCTAAACTTTGTGCTAGGTGATATACAGAATCTTGAGATTCATTTAAGGAAGTAAGGAATGTTTCGATTTTTGACTGTTCTTCGGAGATTGAATTCAGTCTTTGATCGATTCCTTCAATTTCTGGCAATACTTCTTGGAATACGGAAATCCTCTCGTTCACATGGTTTAAGCTTGATGCCAAAATTTGGATTTGTTCATCCAGGTCGGCAGACCTGTGCTCAGTGTTTTCTAGCTTTGTAAGTTCTGTTTCAATCTGTGTTTGTAATGTTAAGAATGTTTCTATGGCTTCTTTATAGATATCTAACGTTGGTTTTTCGCTATTTAAGTCTGATAGCGCTTTTTTGATCTCGGAGACTGCTATTTCTGACTGTTCTGCAATCGCCTTTGCATTTGTAAAAAGATCTTTATGTTCTTTGATTTCAGAAAGATCATCTTTGAGCTCAGAGATCAGAGTTCCAAGTGAGTCTACTTCACCTCTAAATTCGGAAAGCGTTTCCGATCGAGTATCGGATAATTCAGATAAGGTGTTAGAGATTTCTTCTTTGATTTCAGAAAACTGAGTTTGAGTTTCACGTAAGAATTCTTGACTGTCTTTGGCGATTTCTTTAAAGGATTTTTCATAATCCTTTTGATACGTTTCGATCTGTCTTTTGGAATCTTCTTTACTTCGTTTAATGCTTTCTTCTAAATTTTTCCTTACTACAATCAAATGGTTAGAGATTTTCTCTTCCAGTTGACTCAGTTGAATGTTTCCTTTATCGAGTAGCTTTGTTAGTTGATAGGATATCTTTGAATCGATTGTTTCATTGAGACGATCGATTTTTTCTTCTTGTGAGTTGAAAAATGCATTTCCTGAATCTTCAAGTGTTCTAAGAATTCTTTCGACTTCAGTATGGGCAAATTTTGATTCTTCTTCGATTTTATTGATAATTTCTTTGCCTTTATTTTGCGCCAATACTTCAAGTGCCTCTGATGCTTTTGATGATTCACTTTGGAAGGCCAATAATAGTTCTTTACCTTCAATGTGGATCTCTTTCAGGCGATCTTGCAATAAATCAATGGAGTCGTTTTGGTCTTCCTTGAGATCGGAAAGTGCATCTTCCCATTTGTGTACAAATTGTTCTAAATTGGCATTTGCGATTCGGATTTTTTCAGTTACGATTTCTTCGGAAGACTTTGCCTTCTCTTCAGCAGTTTCAAGAATTTCACTTGCAGTTTCGCGAAGCGCACCTTTTAACTCTTCCACATAGTCGTCTACATCTTTCGTATGAGAGGAGACACTCTCTCCAAGACTTGATATTTGGCTTTCAAGGGAACGAAGTTCTGATTGAATGTCTTCTTCTGCGGCTTGGAAACTTGATCTGATCTTCTCTTCCAGTTCTCCTTTGAGTGAGAAGAGGGCGGTTTTGATCTGATTTTCTTGGTTCTGTCTCACTTCTTCCAAATCTTTATCGTAATCTTTCAGTTCTTGTAAGGCGCTCTTTTTCAAAGTGGACGCCTCTTCCCTCAGCTCTTCGGAAATTCTATGAAACTCATCACTGAAAGCTTCGATTTCTCGAATCAGATCCTGTTTTCTTGAATCTGCTTGTCGGAGAAGTTTATTCTCTGCCTCTAGATACTTTTCTTGAAAGCTAATGATTGTCTGATTGATTTGATCTGCTTGTCGTCTTGTTTCGTTGATGATTTCGTCACGTTTTGTTAGCGTTTCGAGAGACATATCTTCAATCTCTCTTTTGATCGATTCCGTTTCTTGGTGAAGTCCTTTCATAAAAGATTCTTTTGTATGGCTTACTTGTTCAAAAATGCCATCGAATCTTTCTTGGATCTTTCTTTCTAGAATCGAAACTTTTTCATCTAGCTTTTGTGAGGTTCGAATATACTTATCTTCGATTTTATCATCAAACTTATCCACTTTATCGGAAAGTAAAGATGAGGTATCTTCAAACTTCGTTAACTTCAGGTCAATCTCACTCTGTGCATTTCGCATAGAATCAAAAAGTGAGTCCATCTCTTTACGGGCTTGGTCGAGTCTACCTGTCGTTTCATGCACCATAACATCTGCATGTGATAAAAGCTTTTCCTTCGCCTTGTTTGCAATATGTTCAATCGAATGGTCTAAGGAGTCCGATTTTTTTTCGAGAAGACCTTCTAGCTCCACCATTTTCTGTGCAACGGATTGTAAAATTTCGTCCGAGCGTTGGTTCAGCTTAATTTGAAACATTTCGAGTAAGGAAGAACTTTCTTCGTGAAGTCTTTCCATATCATCAGTAACAATTTCTAATTCTCGTTTGTGGGACTGAATTTGATGTAATCCAGTTTCCATCGCGGCGGTTTCTCGTCTAACTTCCATTCCTAGAGAGGAAACCTGCTCAAGTTCTCCAGAAAGTGACGAGAGGTATTCTTTGCTCGCACGAATTTTTTCAAAGAGTTCTCTTGACTCTCCGCTTAAGGATTGTATTTCTTCTGCGACTTTTCTTGACTGCTTGACTAAGATGTCTAGATCAATTCCAGCATCCTTTACATTCTGTATTTTTTGGAGTGCGGAATTATGAATTTCATCTGTGAGTTTGGATGCATAGCGTTTCAGTTGGGATAATTTGGCATTGGACTTGTCAAGACGACGGAGTCCGATGGTCACTGCCACACTGGCTAAAAAAGGAAGAAATATGATTTCGAGGCCCATTCGGGGTTATGTTCCAATCACGGTATTATGTCTCATGATTGGTGGAAAAATGGCTCCTATACCTTTTTTCGCAAGCCATTTTTTATTGTTGGATTGCTATTGTATGTTTGGGCCATTAAAAACATGAAGGCAGAGGAACTTTCCAAACAATTTCCAGGAAAACTAGCGGTCTCCCAACTCAATTTTGAGATTTTGCCTGGGAAGTTGACGGCACTCCTCGGTCCCAACGGCGCTGGGAAAACAACGACTATGCGTTTGCTTTCCGGTTTTGTTACGCCATCAACTGGGCAGGTGCTTTATGAAGGTCGCGATCTGCAAACCTTTCGCAGAGAAATCCAACAACAAATTGGTTATTTACCTGAAAATGGTCCAGCTTACAAAGATTTGACGGTTTTGGAGAGTTTGGAGTACGTTGCCCGGGCTCGAGGCATTCAACCTTACAATCTTACTCGTTCCATTTCGACCGTTTTAGAAGAAATGGATTTAGGAGGAGTGCGAGGGATTGTTACTGGCACTCTTTCCAAAGGATTCAAACAACGTGTTGCATTGGCTTGTGTTTTGCTCGGGAAACCTAAGTATTTGATATTGGATGAGCCGAGTTATGGACTAGATCCCAAACAAATGGGTCAAATCAGACAGCTCATCAAAAATCTAAGTAAGGAGAGGACTGTAATGTTATCCACACACAGTCTTGATGAAGTGGAAGAGATTTGTGACCATGTGATCATACTGTCCAAAGGCAAAATTGTTGCAAATAGTTCTGTCCAAGAAATTCGAAAACAGGACAAAATCACATTAGAAGTGAAAGATGCTAACATTGATTTTGTGGATATTCTAAGTCGAGACAATTGGTTGAAAGTTAAAAAAATTAGGATCATGGATGAAGGTTTCACTGAATATGAAGTTTCCACTGACAATCGAAAACCAGAGGAGCTTTACCTATATTTATCTAAAAGTTCTATTCTCATTCGAGAAATGAGAAAACAAGATGCTTCATTGAAAGCTATTTTTACATCAATCACAAGCAACTAAATATGGAAAATCTGAAAAGAATTTTTGCAATTTATAAGAAGGAAATGATTCTATCGACAAACACAGCTTTGGGATACATATTTATCATTTTATTTATGTTTGTTGAAAATTTACTTTTTTTTTATGGCATTGGTGGCAATTCTTTTTGGGATCGAAAAACATCTGACTTAAATCATTTCTTTACTATTTCTCCTCTAATTTTATTACTTTTTGTGTCGGCTATATCCATGCGGACTTGGTCGGAAGAAAAAGATTCAGGAACTTGGGAGATCCTATTGACTCTTCCTTTTTTAGAATATGAAATAGTTTTGGGAAAATATTTGGCAGCGTGTACAAATGTTCTCTTTGCTTTATTCTCCACGATAATGATTCCATTAACAACGATTGTTTTTGGATATCCTGATTTTGGCGTTATCTTCAGTGGATACATAGGGCTATTGTTAGTTGGTTTATCTTTTGTTAGTGTAACTTTCTTTATATCCTTGTTCGCGAATTCCCAGATAGGCTCATTTTTGTTAAGTTTTTTCAGTCTATCATTTTTATTTTTTATTGGGATCCAAAAGTTGATAGATTTAATGGGAAGGAATTATTCGGAATGGATTGGAATTTTTTCAATTTCAAAGCATTTTGAGTCGTTTCGAATGGGGATCTTAGACCCCAGGGATTTTTATTTTTTTATCTCATTTTGTGGATTATTTCTCGCACTCACAATTCTAAATTTGAGGACAAAATGAAGAGTGCGCTAAAAACTAAACATCTCACCTTACAGTTACTTCTTTTCTTTTTACTGTCCAATTTGTTGGTTCAACATCTGTCATGTCGTTTTGATGCATCCAATTCGGAACGTCTTTCATTATCACAAAAAACTCAAAACAAGCTTTCAAGATTAAAAAGTCATTTGTACATCGATGCCTATTACTCTTCAGATCTTCCTATAGAATATAACGTACGTTTAGAACTCATTCGTGAATTCTTGAACCAAGTTAAAAAGCAGAACCCAGATTTGATTCATTTAAATATGTATGACCCAAATCAATCCACTGAAATTCGAGAGAAAGCACTGAAAGCAGGCATTGTCTCCAACGAAATTCAAAAAGCCTCTGATACATCGGCTTCTTCTCAGGAAGCTTTTATGGGTGTCGTCGTAAAATATGACGAAGGTGTTGATGTGATTTCGGATTTGTTTTTTGTCGAAGAAGCGGAAATGAAGATGATGAGATCCATACGAAAGATTGAACAAAGGCGGAAGATTCAAAACATTGCGATTGCCGTTGATCCTGGTATCTTACCATTTCCAGAGCCCGGAAATGGATCGGGCATCTACACTTGGGGAGTATTCTACCACCAAGCAATGCTCGAAGAATATGGTTCGGCTTTTTTTGTTTCATTGAATGAATCAGAAATTCCAAGTCAGATTAAATTATTAATCGTAGTTGGTTCGCCAGAGTGGACGGAGGATGCGAACAAAAGGTTCGATTCCTTTTTGGCCAAGGGTGGAAGTGTTATACTTTTGCTTTCGCCTATGCAGTTTCAATTGGAAACACTGCGTAATGAAGATGGGCTCAACTTTAAATCAAAAGGATTTGTAACTGTAAGTCGTGGTTTTGGAAATTGGATCGATTTGCTTTCTTTTTATGGCTTTTCATTAAATTCTGATTTGATATTTGATTTTGAACATCCAGTTTCATTGTCAAAAGGCGGTACCATTCAAAAAAAATATTATCCGCTATGGCATTATGCATTTAAGTCTAGCGGCAATATGCATTTGAATCATGACCTAACAAACGGTAAAGACTTTCTTTTTCTACCTTGGATTTCTTCAGTAGATCTTGAAATCAAAAACCAAACAGAAATGAAGTACGAGACAATTCTTTGGAGCGATTCTCAATCTTGGCATAAAAAGGATGTATTCCAGTTGCAGGAAGACACTCAATTTACAGAATCCGAAATGATTCAAAAACGAGTTCCAGTTGGTATTTTAGCTGAAGGTCGATTGAAATCAAAATTTACAAACCAGACCTCGATTTTCCCTTCCAGGATTTTTTTAGTGTCTACCGCCTATTTAGTATCGGATATTTTTTCTTTGCCTGAATTTCGTGCGGCATATCGCGATACGAATGTAAATTTTATGCTAAACGTAATAGATTTTATGTTAGATGACAATGAGTACATCTCTGTTCGAAACAAAAAGACTGCAGTACTTCCGCTCAACCCTTTTTCTACTCGAGAACGAAATGTCTATTCAGCGTTTAATGTGATTTTTGTAACCTTTTTGAGCATTGCATTTGCAGTAAGAAGAATTCAAAAACGTTATTCAGGTAAATCCAGTGTTTAATCGCCTTCGCTATCTCGTTTACACAAATTTGATTTTGTTTATTTCTTTGATCCTCCTGAATGACCCATTTCATTTTTTTCCAAATACCTACGAAACCTCGCCCTTGTTTTTGGAAGATGATATCGAATATCTTACTCAAATGGAGTGGAAATTCCAAGATGAAGGTTCTAAAGTCGGCGGTAAGTTTACTCCCTCCTTTCTATTTAAAAAAGAAAATAATTTTTGGAAGATAGTGGGAGAAGATCAAAAAGAAAAAATTGCCGACTTAGAGAAAATAAAAAATATATTAAGATATTTGAATGGGATGCGTAGATTTGATCGCGATAGGATGATTTTTTCTTCCAATCAATTTTATGGAGACACAACTCTTCGCTTAACCTTATTTATAGGCGATATTGTATTGAAAGAACTTGAATTTGGAAGGTGTTTTCAGATTGAATCGGAATGTTTGATGCGAGAATTGAATTCAAATTTTGTTTATACGATTCCATTTTCCATGCAGAAAAACTTTATCGGAAAAGATGCGGCTCATTTTTATTCTACCTTGCCCTTTGGCTATATCAAACAAGAAGATGTTCTAAAAGTAACATTTAACGATGGCAAGGAGAAAGGTTTCATTCTAGAGAAAATTGGCGATCGATGGCAATTAACACCTGCACTAGAAGGGGAATTGGATTCACAAAAAGTCGCTGATTTTTTGAAACGTGTTTTGTCTTGGAGTGGGGAGTCGATACCCAAAGGACGAGAGAACATCAAATCAACTAGTGATCAAAATTTGCAAGCATTGACTGTCACTTACAGGATAAATGACGAATCTCAAACGACGATTAGCGTTTATGATCAAACAAACCAGGGCAGCAAGTCAGGAAAAGTAAGTGTGATTATGCCCTATGAGCAGACACTTCTAATGCAAAACTATAGTTGGGATTATTGGAGGTATTTTGATGTTAGGCAACTTCTAACATCAATTGATTGAAAAATCGTTTGAACAATATTTCTTCTTTGGAGATAAGTTCAGATAGGCGACTTTGGTGTCGACCATCTAACTTTGAAATTTCTGAAGCCATTTCATCAAGATGACCTTGCTCTTCTAAAATCAAGTTTCTAAGATTAAACTCCATCTCCTTTGATTCCAGTACATCGTTATAATTTTCATAGACAACCATTGCTCTTAATTCGATGATCGTTGTTGTATATAAATATGCCAAATAAGTAAACGTATCATCGGTAAATCTTTCGTTTTTCAAATTTTTCCGAACGGTTGCATCAAGTTTTGCGAAATAGATTTTGGCTGATGTGCCACGAAGGAGTTCATTTTTATGATATCCTGAACTGAATTCATTACTGATCCCTCTCGACGCTTTTTTAAAAAATAGAGCATGTCTTGCTTCCTCGGTGGCATGGCGTAGTATCATTTCCGAAGTGTCATCATTTGATTGTGTTAATAAAATTTTACGGGAACCAATGTGTTCTAGTAGAGAAAGAGTATTCAACCACCGTGCGTGTTTCTGTGAATCTTCCGTAACTCTATTTAAAAAGGAACTGAGCTGAAGATCTTTTACTTTTGCTTTTGACATCGAAATTTGCATTTGATTTCCAGAATTTTTACTAAGCGAAGAAAGGCTACTTTTTCTTTATCGGAATTGAAAGTGATGCTATAGTTTCATGAGCTTTGCTAAATATCTTAAAGTTTTCCGTAGGAATGTTTTCTCCTTTGAGAAGAAGGACACACAAAGCAATGCCTATACCTTCGCCTTCAGAATTATCACCACGTTCTATGTAATACTCCATAATATCATTGTAATTTTGTGCATGCAAAAGTGAATTTTTTATCTTATGCATTTCGCTTGGGGCAAGCTTGTGATTATTGGAAACGGTAACCGTAATCGAATCGATATTATGCGCTATGTGAAGATCTACGTAATAATCTTTTTTCTTTGCGATATTTGTGTAAGAAGAACTTTTTCCAGCTAGGATAAAGCTTTTATACATCCTTACACCTAGTTCATAATCTGCAATTGAGCTTATGTCCAGAGAATTTTCTAAAAAAAAGACTCTTTTGAAATTTGCTTTGTATCCATTGAGTATCAAATCTTTTACAATCGTATATAGAACACTGCTAAAATCTTTTAAGGAATACTTATTACAGATTTGATCCAATAAAAAAGCTAGACCCTCATCAAATTCTTCAGAAGGTCCGTAGGATCGAATCGAAAAATCCTCTCCTTGATTAAGTTTCAACTCAATGGAATCACTGGTAAAGAGACCCATTAAAAGATATAGTTGGATGGGAAGAGTGGAATGGATTTTGACTTCTCTTCGTTTAATAGATTCTCCATTTCGGATTTTAGTTTATTTGTAAACTCATCAACAGTTTTTCTTTTCTCCTGTTTGTAACTTTCATAAAAATCATTTATCAAAAACGGTTTTGCCAGACGAACAACGGCTTTGTGAGGACGATTGTTGGTTTCGCCGAAAATCTCCGCTTCATATCTATATAAAAATTCATACAATCTCTCCGCCGATGGTAAATCTTTGATGTAACTAGTTTGGATTGATATAAAATCATATGCTTTTTGTGCGGCTTTCCTTGCCCATGTCGCCATTTCAAGAGAAGGTAGTTCATTCTTTGGATCTGGAGTTCCGATACTTACAAGTTCCAATGTAGTTAATATCTTCCTTAATTTTTCAATCGCATTGGCCTCCGTATCCCACTTTGGTATCATTGCCTTACTTGCAATGTTATCTAACATCGCATGTCGTAATCTTCCAATTCGGTAATCAAAATCCTCTATTTTTTCAGGTTCTACCATTAAACCATATTCACGCTCTTCCCGCTCGATCATTCTTTTTCCAACAGATAAAAAACGATGTACAATATCTTTTCCCGTTTTAGAGATACCTAATTTATTTTCCATACGCGTTAGGCTTTGATCGATATCTCGTCTCATCCAATCCAATGAAGACGTCATCCTGTATTTAACATACGTTAAAATGACAGTAATTTTTGCGTTAGGATTGACCTTGAGAGCATCCTCATAACCCCAAAAACCCAACTGAGCTACACCGGGTTGAAATGGTAACAAAGTGTCATTCATTCCGCTTGTTGGCTCACCTTCAGGAAAGAGCACGAGTTTACCGGCTTCTTTTGCAAGTATCTCACGAGAAGCTTTTAACGATTCGCGATCTGGTGCTCCAGCTAGCACGGAATAGGCGCCAATAGATTGAATGAAGTCTCCAACTATACCTGCACCCCATTCGAAAACCTCTCGTGCCGCCATATAATAAAAGCGCGAATTCATCAAGTTGGCAGAATTGTAAGCAATCGGCGGTTCTTTCGTTGTAGGATGATTTGATATATAGATGATCCTTTCATTTTGATAAGACTTCAAAAGCTTTTTATCCTCTGGTGTGACGTCAATTCCGTCTAGATTGTGCACAACTTTGAGAAGAAGGGGTAAGGCTAGGTCCGTGAACCAGAGAACGGGCAAATTGAATTTAGCGGGAATGAAGGATTTGATTGACATAGAACGAAAGCTATTGGTTTCTAGATAGTAATCAAGTACGTTTTCACATGGCACTCATAGAAGAACTCAACCAACAAGGCAATTTTCTCTTCAGATGGCGAACTTACATACCAGGTTTGGTACTCGCATTTTCGCTAGCATACTTACCATATGTTCCCTTTTTTGGGGGAATTTACAAATTGAACCTATATTGGTTGGCATTTGCGTTTTTTGTCAGTCTTTTGGGCCTTGGGGTTCGGTGTTTTACAATTGGTTATACACCGGCGCGGACTTCAGGACGGAACACCAAACAACAGGTAGCGGATATGGTCAATCAGACTGGAATTTATTCGCTTGTGAGACATCCGCTATATGTTGGGAATTTTTTGTTATACCTTGGCCCAGTCTTGATTCTACGAGATGTAGCATTTACGTTAGTGTTTATTATGTTCTTTTATCTTTATTACGAACGGATTATTTTCGCGGAAGAATACTTTTTACGTGGGAAGTTCGGTGCCGATTACTTATCCTGGGCAGACAAAACACCTGCATTTATTCCGCAAGTGAGAGGGTATGTGAAACCATCCCTATCATTCTCATTTAAAAATATTCTCAAAAGGGAGTATCCAAGTTTATTTGGGATCATAGTAGTATTTACATTTTTTGATTTGATCCAAGTTTATTACCAAGAACCTTATCTTCACATTCAAAATTTCTCTGGAATTTGGAAGCCTTTCCACTCATTATTTTTTGGATTTGGAGCATTCTTTTACGTTACTGTCCGACTCATTGTAAAAACAACGAAGCTATTGGACGTCGAGGGCAGATAATTCTCGTTACACATGGCTGAAGTAAGTCGATTGAGTAATGGTTGGAAAATCCCTCTCTCATTAGAAGAGATGAGGGAAATGAAAAGCTCATTTGACAAAACGATTTCTGAAATGGAGTTGGAAAATCCGCTCACTATTTTTAGAGAACATATGGAAAACGGTCTTTTGTTCAAAGCTGGATTTCAAGATGCTCTCAATCACCTTCAAACCTACTCAAATCTTTATATGAGTTCTATTGAGCTGAGAGATGCGATTCTCAAAGCCGAATCCAAGTAACCGCAATTTTTTGACCCTTGGTGAATCTGCATTGGCGGGCAAAGTGCATTTGCATGTGCGACCACCTAGCTTGACTCCATTTCTTGAGAACATCAAATCTCAATTAGAATCATTTTTTCCAGAAGGCGATCCGAGGTTAGTGGTTGGAACACTTTCTTCTGATGCATTATTGACTAGAATGAAACAAATTCGTGACCAAATTATGTTATCACAAGAATCTACTGAGTTGCTTTGTCCCGTATGGCAGGAATTAGGTTTTAGTTTGGAAGACTTATACTTTGATGCGATTCGAATTCGCTGTGTTCCTGATCGTTATCATGAAAATCCGGAAGCCATTTCGGTTTCTTACATTCATCGTGATCCATGGTATGCAAATCCCCAGTGCCAGCTGAATCTTTGGATACCCATTTATGATGTGAAGAAGGATGCCGGATTTCGCATTTATCCACATTACTTTACAAATCCGATACCGAACAATTCAAATCTATTTGATTATAACGAATGGATGGAAATGGGAGGATTCCAAGCCAATCAAACTCCGGTTGGAAAAACACGCATATTCCCGTCTCCAAAAATCGAACCAGTGGATAATTCGACTATAGATGTATTTGGTGAAAGTGGCGAGTTGACTTTATTTTCTTCACACCATCTACATGGAACGTCTGCTAACGTATCTGGAATTGCTAGATTTTCATTGGAAGTGAGATTTGTATGTTATTCCCATCTCGAACAAAAAATAGGCCCACTTAAGGTAGATAATAAATCAATCGGATCAACTTTAATCGATATGAAATCAGTGATAGCAGGTAAAAAACTTCCTCTTTCCCTCATTCAAGAGTACGAAGATTTCTTTGCTCTTCTGTGAAATAAATCGGATTCATCGGTTGCTTTAAAATCATTTCAATAATTGATTTAGCTACTTCCGCTCTTTGCAAAAAACTACCTGATACAAGTTTATAACTCCTCTTAGCTTTTTTAAGCTCAAGTTGAAAAATTGATTTTATTTCCTCCCTAACTTCACCCAAATCTCGTTGTGGATCAGCAATCCAAGGAACATCGATATCCAAAAAAATAGATTCATCATATTGCAAGTTCTTGGCACAAAATTCTATCCATTTTGGACAATTTTTAAAATAGTATTCGCTATAAATTTTAGTTGTTATATGGTCTGTGTCTAAGAACAAAATCCGATTGGCATGTTTTGACATCTCTAACTCTAATTTAAGATGACCTTTTCCAATTTGGAGTATATCTTCTTCGATAACATATCTACCTTTCGACTCTAAATATTCTCTTGCATATTCCTCAACGATCGAAGTTTGGAAAGCTTCACCTAACATCCTTGTGAGCGTAGACTTACCGACAGATTCTGGTCCAGTAATGACGACTCGTTTCAAAAAATAAGGGCGCAGTAGTTCTGGGATAAAGTCCCAATACTTGCTCGGTTCGTTACGAATTTGACTTGCAGAAATCGAAAAATTTTTCCTACCTAGATCGATCAATTCGTGGGGGACACCTAGAACGTTTCCAAGTGGATCTCCATATAATTCAGAGGAAAAAATGGAATCGATAGGCGAACTTTGACTTTTATAAAGTGCTTCCTGTATTGATTGTTTCCAGATATTCCAAAAATTCGGATCTTCTTCAGGATACTGTGGATTCTCATCTTGAATCCAAACAATATTTACATCCTTGCCCTTTGTAAGTGCTTTTAACCATTCGAATCGCAAGCTGCCTGGAATTTGCTCAGCTTTCAAGGAAGATATAACGACTGTCAGCAAATCGCACCTTTTTTTTGCTTCTTCAATTAGATATAAATGACCTTTGTGCGGCGGATAGAATTTACCCAAGACCAATCCATGTTTAAATTTCATTCAGGTTTTCATTGATAAACATCTTGTGTTTTTTTCCATTTGAGATAGGTAGTTCCATGAGCGTTATTTTTGCATCATTGCCGAAGAGCAAATTAAACTTGGATACGAGTTCTTCCGTATTTTCTTTTCCTGGAACGTTATACCATCTTACTTTTATTTCATAAGACCCATTCTTTTTTTGCACAAAACTATGATTTAAAATATTTGAATCCATCCTTAGTATTCTCGAAATATCGACTGGATTCACTTTGTTGCCTTGGGTATCCGTAAAAAAAATTGGCTTGCGACCTTTCAACAATTTGAGACGTGCTGACACCTCACCGCAGTCACACGGCGAATGGTCCAATTCGCCCCAGTCACCTGTCCTGTATCTGAGTAATGGAAGGTATGGATTTCTTCCGCCTGTTACAACGATTTCACCTAAACTTGCAGGTTTTCCTGTTTCATCAATAATTTCAATATATATATCATTTGAGATCAAATGCATTTGTTCTGGATGGTTTGGACATGAATAGGCAATGGGCCCTGTTTCATTCAAAGAATAAAAGTTGATAACGGGACATTGAAAATGCTCTTTGAGTTTAATTCGAAGAGTTTCACTCAAATCCAATGCAGTGGAATGAATCGCTTTCGGTTGATACTGAAGATTCATTTCAAGGGCACCCTCAAATGAATAAGGATCGCCAGATAAAAAAATAGGTTCTTCATCTTTTATGAATTGGTTGATATGATCTTGGGATTTCCAATCTGACTTTGTTAAATTGATTTTCGCAAACTTTGCACCTTCCGCCAAACTATGGGGGGTTATGTAGACAATTGTTTTATGTTGGTTACAAAGTTGAATGGCTGTAGTTTCGTTATAATGATGAATCGTTTTTACTCCATGTCTAGCCAAGGAATACTCGATCAATGGCACATAACATCCGATTGTTTTTGGGTGATTGGGTGCGAGTATGGGAATGCCAGTTGTGCCCGAGGTGGGGTTGACAACCATTCTGTCGAGATTTGACACAATGGGTAAAATTTCTGTAATTCGGTTTTGAAGGTCATCCCTTGTCATCGGACGAATCTCTTGAAAGTCGGACGGCAAAGATATTTTGTTTAGACGATCGTAATAAAAAATTGAGTGGAACCTCAAACCGCGAATGTACTTTAAAATGCGATCATTTGGTTCCGAACTTGAAGGAGATCTGTTTTCATATAAATCCTGTTCAAACTTTTTTACAAATCGGTAATCATCTTCTGTTATACGATCACCTATGATGACATTCCACATTGGGGCGTATTGCGAATAAAAGGATTTTTTAAGAGATTCAAGCCATTTATCCTTCATCAATGGAGTGTTTTTTCGATACAAATCAAAATCAAGATTCATTCGCGATTGTATTTTGAGGCAGCCTCTTCTTCCTCCGCCTGCTTTATTTTTCTTAACATCTCTTTTGCTCTCTCTTGGCTTTTTTTGGATTCTTCTAAAATTTTAAATCGTTCTATTGTATCGATAGATTTGTATCTGTCTTTAAAGTAATCCTTTGATTCTCCAGATGGAAGTACATCCAAGAAATGAAATAAAGATCTTACAAGTTCTTCACTCCGTTCTCCATCATTTATCCATTCAGTAAAGGGAGAAACTGCCTCCGCTAATAATGGAAGTTGATCTTTTAAAAAAGAAGCCAAATGATCTTTAGCCAAATTATCAAATTTTTCAAGTGTTGACTCCTCATCAACTAACAGATAACTAATCATCGAGTGTAATCCAGCAATATTCAAATCAGACTGAATTTGTTTCCAATTCTGGGTTTTTAAAAAATCTACCTGATTTAATTCTCCCGTTAGGCGCACCATAGTATCATGCCATAGAGATTCAATCGAGATGGATTCAATTTGAATCAAGTGCGTTGGGAACTCGCTAATGCGTTTTATATAATATCTTATTTCTTTCATAGGTACTTTTTACGAAGTTTTTACTAAATTCAACCAATTGATCCCAATTGGATATGGTGAATATATTCCAGCCAGAGGATTTCATCTCCGCGATTTCTTTGCCAAGAATTTGAGAGTAGAGATTCAAAACCATGGATCCACCTCCGCCGGCACCTTCCAACATTTCTTTAACGAATTTACGGGTGTCTGTATGATATTCTTGGGTATACATTGTATCGATTCCTTCATCGGAAATAATGAGGATATGTGATTTACGTTTCGATTTTGATCTATTTTTATATTCTTTTTCAAACAAATCTAACGGAAAACATGTGCTGCCACCGATATATCCAGTGAGTATTTGAAGAATGGACTTTTCATCCCTGGTAAATGAGTCCGTTGTAAAATATTCATTTGTGCCTGACCAAAGAGTCGCTCTCACTTTTGATCCAACACGTAATGCAGACAAGGCAATGATTGTGCCAGCAAGTGTTAAATAAGATAGGTCTGTTTGAGGATTAGGCATTGATCCAGAACAATCGACAAACAAGTCCAAGTCTATCGGATTTGACTCCACTTCATAAGAAGGCATCTCGCCATATACATTTTCAACAGTGGTATAACCAGGGATAACGTATGGTCCTTTGATTACGGATTCAATCCAATTTATATTTTCAATTGGAGAGCCTATTTCCCACATATCGTTTCCCTCAAGAATATGTTCTGGTGCTCCAGGTGTGATCATACTTGGAAAAGAAACTAAATATGGAAGTGCACGCTCTTTATAGAATTTGTAAGCCATTTCAGATAAAGTCGCTTTGATACCAAGAGCCTCACCAATAGCGGAATATTGACTTGGTGAGAGTGAGATTTTTGGAACCTGATCCTTAGAATTTTCAGCTGGTGAGGATTCATCATTATCATCTTTTTTATTCGTTTTCGATTTTTTCCCAAGAGAAGCATCGAGGCCATCAGTCAAAACGGATTCAATCTCTATGTCAGTTATACCGTTGGGCATTTCTGCTCCTTCACCGATATTTTTTGTGTCTAAGAGAACACTGAATTGATTTAAAGATTTGTTTGCATCTTTCCCCATAAAATAAGGAAAACATATATTCGCAAAATCGAATGCACCTCTTAACCAATCATTGGAAAAATTTCGGATGATTCGATTTACCAAAATGGCATCTGCGTCGATGTTCTCTGTTATGCTTTCTGTCGTAAGAGTGTTTTTAGGCAATGCCCAAAGGATTTCATATGTACGCATATAGAAATTCCAAAATGGATCATCCTGTTTGCCTATTTTTTTATAAATATCCTCCATTCTCAGCGTATGTTGTCGTTTTAGCTTATCATTTATAAATAAATCCTCATAGATGTTCACTACCATAGGTGCAAGGTGCTCAAACCTAGGCAATGCTTCTCTTGTAATAAAAATCAATTTGCCTTGATCGGAAAGATCTCCAGGGCAATATACATGGTGGCCAATTTCATGACCCATAATTTCCAGTGGATAATCTTCTAACTTTAGGTTGATAAGTTTTCGTACAGATAGAACGATCTGGTGGTCAACGAGTCGAATGGCGGCAAAACTTTCTGTAATACCCAGCTCTTTCTCTTCTTTTTCTGTCAGGATGAACTTTGGAGGTCTTAATTTTACATAGTCACTCCAAAGTGCAAGTGCTTCCTCCCATTTTTCTGTCCATTGAATCATTAAGTTCATATTCAGCTTCTATAAAAGAGAAAGATCATATATGAATTTTTTAAAGTGATGACGAGATATTCTTCAGATTCAATCACCGATGTAATATCATCTATTAGAAATTTACTTTTGATAATCTGATTCCAGAATGGAGAGGTGATTTGTGTTTTTGAAATTCCTTTTATTTTTGATGTCGGAAAAATACTCTCACCGAACGAGTCAAAGTAAACTTCATAAAAATTTTCTCCAGAACAAACAATGGTATTTGCTTCTGAATTCAGTAAAGTGGGAACTTTGTAAAAATTCCCATTGTGCAGTGGATAGCCTGAGATTAATTTGTATCTCACCGTTTTAGCTGTTTCTGCGTTTTGATTTCCAAAAGGAGAATGCGTAAAGATAGAGACGAAGGTATCAGTTGGGATTTGTAATTCTTTGGAAACGTTGGTCCGTATCCTTTCTGGTAACGAATCAAAAACTTCCATTGCAGAGGCACGATATTCAGGATGACCACCAAGCCATGCAAGTACGATGAGGGAATGATTGAGATCTTTTAAATTATACAAATCTGATGATATCAATGACAATCGACTTAAGAATTTAATTTCGGATGAGCTTTTTAATTTTGAAAGTGCATTGACCAAATGGGATAGGGTCAAGTTCAGATTTTCATTCAATGGGCCTGGTATTTTTGATATCACATCTAAAATTGCCATTTCCTTTTCTCCATGCGGATTGCGGAATACTCCCTTTTGAATCAATTTGAGTAATATCTCAAAGGAATGGCTGACTGTATCGTTATCCTTCGGATCTGGCAAACTTTTAGAGAGTGCTGTGAAGTAAGGAACGGTAAATTCTTCTAAAACCCTTTCGTTAAATGTTTGGTAGTTCTGTTTGAAAAGAATGACCAATTGGTTGAGGTGAGATCTTTCTTGAATGATTATTTTTTTCCATTCTTCAGAGATCATCCATTTTCCTCGAGCCAGTGTGCATAGTTTGTATAACGCTGATGCAAATACTTCAATTTCAATAGATCGTCGTACACATGACCATAGATTTTGCGTTGTTTGCTTATGGCTTCGACTTCCTTTTCGATAGCTATAATTCTTGCTTTCGTGTCTGAAAGAGAGAGTCCTTCTAAACCTTCTTCGAATTTAGAACTTAACGCTGCGACCGAATCATTTTTATCCAAACCCAATCTATCATATTCAGCACAGGAAAGTTCAAATAACTTGCGTATCCAGCTAACTCTATCGCTTCGATAAACCGCATAACCTGGTTCTTCGAAAAATGGAGATTCCGAATTTTGAACTAATTTGTCATGTAAAACAAAAGGTAGGATATGTGCTAAATCTTCGATTTTAACTTCACGTAAACCTCGAAAGTAAGCTAAAGCTTTCGCATAATTGATACAAGTAAAAATAGCTCGAACTGAGAGTCCGTTTTTTGTTTGGGATCCTAAATCTTTTTTTCGGTCTTTTCCTTGTTCAAGTGAGGAGAGACTGGTTAAGTCTGTCATTGAAAGTTTGACTGTATCTTTTGTTTTATACTCTAGTTGTTCACCGCCAGACTCAAAAAATTCAAATTGGGAAGCAAAAAACTCCATTCTCCGACGAAGCGGTGAAGGGATCGTTATACTTCTGATTTCTTCACTGATGGATTCGATTTCTGCTTCGGTGAAAATAATTTCTTTCGGAACCATCGCCTCTGGCTTAAAATTTTCTTCAACGCGTTGTAATAAATCACGTATAAAACGAGTGTTAAAGTGCAAAGCCTTCACTACGATATCGATTCGATCTTTTAATGCCTCTATCACCTGATAGGTTCCGCCTCCTGCATCATCATTCGCAGTAAGGTACCAGGCGGCTTCCGGACATTCAAAGATTTGATCATAGAGCTCTGCATAGTTGTCTCCGAGTATTGTAAGAAGAGCTGATTGTGTTCTTGTGGGGATACGATTGTATTCGTCTATCACTTTAACACGCATACCAAGCCATTTCCTCCAGGAAATCTTGATTTCATCCATAGACTTTGCATTCATAAGATCTGATGGAAGCGGATTCCCTAAGAGATCAGTGATCGTCATTTGGGGTTGACCATGTTGAATTGCCCTTTTGATTTCTTTGAGTGAATAACCAGCGATGACACCCATTAAAATTGCAGAGGCAGTTTTTCCACGCCCTGGACCTCCCACGAGAAGGCATTTGCCACGAACAACCAAAGTCAATAATGGTAAGAGAACAAAACTCGAATAACTTTGACTTGATGGGAGAGTGATTTTTGATTTTAAATCTCCGATTAAAAATTGAACTGGAGGTCTATCGCTGTATTCAATGTCATAAAAAGGTGTGATTATCGCATAGTTTGTGATCCAAAAATATGCCTTTCTTAATTTTTCGTCCAATCCTAACGAGTTTGATTCTCCACTTTGAACAGGTAGGGGACCTTCTTCAACCAAACTTGCAATGTCAAATTTACGTTTAACGTCTTGTTTGTGGGGGAGAGTCGGTGACTGTGAAACTTTTTTATTTGAAAGGTGTGAATCCATTTTATTCTCTAATCATAATTTCCGAAAAGCAGTCATTTGGAGAAAGTATTTCAGAAAGTTTGACCTCCAGTGTATAAATTGATATGCCATGCGGATAATTGGTTTCAGGTTTTAAATTGTCCACGACGGAAATAGGAGAGGAAAGTTCTTTGAGACCATTTGAATCGTTTTTGATTTCTGTGATCAGTTGATCTTTTGGCATTCGTAACTCCTTGTCCACATTGATGCTCTCACGAAGATAAAGTTTGGCTCGGAACTTCGGTAGCGTGCGCCCAGGACATGCCTTCCAGGCGATCGACTTTGTCGGAAAAGGTGAAAAAACTTTTCCATCCCAAAAATGAGTGAGTTTCATCTCTAGAAAAAAATCACTTCCAGAGTGAGGTATTTCCGTTCTTTCCCAATAGGTTGCGAGATTTGCGTCTAAAACAAGAGCAAGATTTTTATGATTGGAGACGGCACCGATCCGAAATGGCGGTTGCGAATGGAAGATTTCCATTTTTGTATTGGTCGTTGAGAAAATTTGATAATTTCCAAAAATCAGTGCAAATGCCCAAAGTGAGAGTGGAATTAAAATGGCTACTTTCATTGATTCCAAAATTATGTATCCATTAGAAAAAACTTCTACTTATTTTTTTGAAGCAATTGGAAAGTAGGTGATTATGAAAATAGGTATCCTTGGTGGCACTGGACTCATTGGTAGCGAACTCATTCCTTATTGGATCAAACGAGGACATCAATTCCGCGTCTTTACACGTAGAACGGAACTTCCCGTTCACCTACAACCTTACGCGCAGATTGAGTGTGTCACGACCACGATCCCCACGAGCGCCCAATTAGAAGGATTGGATGTTTTAATCAATCTAGTAGGCGAACCTATCGCTGGTGTTCGATGGACCCAAGAAAGAAAGGATATGATCCGAACTTCACGCATCGATTTTACCCGTGGGTTGGTTGCACGTATTCGTGATTGCAAACAACCTCCCAAGGTGATGTTACAAGGATCTGCCATTGGATACTATGGAATGTCGGAATCATATAATGAGCCTTATTCGGAATCTCATGCTCCTGGCGATGACTATCTGGCAAAGTTATGTGTTGAGTGGGAGAAGGAGGTTGAACCTCTCCAAGAAATAGGAATCAGAACCATCATCCTGCGTACTGGCATCGTTCTCTCTCCCAAAGGAGGAGCCCTCGAAAAAATGATTCCCCCATTTCAATTTGGCGTTGGAGGTCCCATCGCCACTGGTGAACAAGGAATGAGCTGGGTTCACATAGCTGACTTTGTAGCATCAGCTCACTATCTCGTGGAAAAGAAATCCTCACAAGGTGCGTATAACATTGTCTCACCTAATCCATGCAATAATCATTTTTTTTCCAAAACATTGGCCCGTGTACTCTTTCGTCCCTGTATATTTAAAATCCCTTCCATCGCCATACAAGGTCTATATGGGGAAGGTTCGCAGGTGATTACGGAAGGACAATTCGTATCTCCCAGGCGATTGCTGGATGAAGGTTATGAGTTTCAGTATCAAAATCTAGAGGGCGCTCTCACAAATCTTCTAGGCAAAAGTTGAAATTTAGTCGCCAAAACACTTCTGTGACAATCTAATGGAAGTAACCATATTTCGGAGTGAAACATGAAATTTAATAAACTCGTACTTACTGTATCGATGCTAGCTTTAGCTATCACGATGATTGCCTGCGGTGACAAGCCAGCGGAACCAACTGCTACTACAGAAGCTACACCTGCTGCTACAGTGGATCCTGAAATCGCAAAGGGCGAAGAAATTTTCCTTCAAAACTGTTCATCTTGCCACGGAGAAAAAGGTGGTGGTGATGGTGCAGCAGCTGCAGCCCTCAACCCAAAGCCAAGAAACTTCAAAGCGCCTGCCTCTGAGTGGAAAAATGGAAACACAATCGCTGGTATCACAAAGACATTGAATGAAGGAATCAAAGGATCTCCAATGGTTGCTTACAAGCACCTTGGTGACAACATTCCTGTTGTTGCAAAATACGTAGAATACCTCACAAAAAATTAATCTCACCTGCCGATCCTGCTCGTTTTTTGCGAGTGGGGTCGGATTCTGACAGAATGACTGTCCATCCACAAAAAGCTGACCGTGCTACCTGCGATTGCGGGACCACACGGGATTCAGAGTCTGCACGTAAAGTTGTCAAATATTCCGTTTGGGGAATGATTGCCATGGGTCTTGTCGGGATTTCCGCTAAGCCTACGGATATCTATTTTGTTTGTAAAAAGTGCAAGCAACCTTTTGGAAGACTCTCGAGTGAAGAAAGAAAATCAAGTCGCTAATTTTGATTGACCAAGTGCCGAATGTGATTTGATTGGAGGGAAATGATCGAGGAATTTAAAGTTCGACTAGGATTTGAAAACGGCGGAGCACTGCCTGTGATTCATATTTCTGGAGAAATTACGTCGGAAGCTGAGGACGAAATCGTTCAGTCCTATGATTCGATTCCTCAAGACAAAAAAGTCCGCGTCATTTTAAACTTCGCCGAAACTTCCTACATCAACTCAGCGGGAATCGCTACACTCATCAGTTTGATCACAAAATCTTCCGAAAACCAAGGTAAGATTGAGTTTGCAGGGCTGAATTCCCACTTTCGTAAAGTCATGGATATCGTAGGTCTTACCGATTTTGTCCTGATTCATGACTCCTTAGAATCTGCCATAACATAATCATAAATTTCTTCTAGATTCCTGACATCACATAAGAACTATTGTGGTACAGAGGTTTTCATCATGAGCCAAGTGGAGATCCACATCAAGGGAAAGACTTATCAGTTTCCCATAATTCTCGGAACAGATGGGAAAGAGGGTATCGATCTTACCGACTTTTACCGAAAGACAGGTCTCGTAACCGTCGATCCAGGTTTATTCAATACCGCATTAGGATTATCAAAAGTATCTAGGAGAGATCCCGAAAAAGGTGAGTTAACGTATCGTGGATATGACGTTGCGGAACTTGCGCATAACTCCACGTTTGTTGAGACTTCTTATCTTTTGATTTACGGAGATCTCCCGAACAAAAAAGAGCTGAATGACTTTTCCAGCAGATTATCTAAACATTCAATGATCCATGAGGATATGCTAAATTTGTTTGATGGTTTCCCAGGCGTTGCGAACCCTCTAGCAGTTTTGTCGGTTATGGTTACCTCTCTCTCTAGTTATTACCAACAAGACTACGAAGAAAAATTAGATATGGGAGTCGATCTAATCGCAAGGTTGCTTGCAAAAATAAGAACAATCGCCGCATTTACTTACAAACATTCGGTGGGACATCCTTTTATCTATCCACTCGATAAAAATCCTTATTGTACAAATTTTCTTCATATGATGCATTCTGTCCCCGCCAAGCAGTATGATGTGCCAGAAAGTTTTGATAAGCTTTTAAATCAATTGTGGATCCTACATGCGGATCACGAACAAAATGTATCCAACACCGCTGTTCAAGTAGTTGGTTCCACAAAGGCAAATTTGTTTGCATGTATCTCTGCCGGAATTATGGCGCAATGGGGAGCGAGAGAAGGTGGAAGGCCTACTGCCGCAATCGAATTGATTGAAGATATTATTAAATCCCGAACGGCCGTTAAAGATTATTTTGAACGATTTAAATCAGGAGAAGTAAAACTACATTCGAATGGATTTGGTCAAAAGGCTTATGACGTAGTGAGTCCAAGAGCAAAAGTAGCCAGAGGAATCATTAAGGATTTTTATAAAGACCGCAAGTTAGATGCCATTGAAGAAACAGCACTCCAAATCGACGAGTTGGTATGGAATGACCAGTTTTTTATCGACAATCTTCTTTACCCAAATTTAGAATATTACTCTGGACTTGCGTTCCATACACTAGGTATTCCTAAAACTATGTTCTCGGTGCTTCAAGTAATTGGAAGATTGCCTGGATGGCTTGCACATTGGAAAGAACAGAGAAAGAAAGGGGACTTTAGTAAAATCCGTCCAAAACAAGTTTATGTTGGGGAAAACCAACGTAAGTACATTCCAATCCAAAGTAGACTATAAGCTCACGAAAACAGCCATGTTAAAATCCTTAAAAAAACAAACATGGTTAGTTTTTGCTATTTTCCTATCTTTCACATTTTTTTGTACACCTTCCAGCAAACAACCGAAAGCGGAAAAAGGTATATTTGATGCGCAGGAGTATTTTAAAAAACCGGATGCCTTGGTTTATTTACTTGGAGAATGGTTTTATTATTCAAAACTTATTGTTTTTCCAAAAGATGTATCTCTGATTGATTCGATAGGCGAACAAAAATTCTTTAAAGTACCCGGTGTCTGGTCTGTTTCCTTTTTTGAAAAAGGTTTTTTAGCCGGAGATGGTTTTGCGACGTTCAGATTGCATCTCAAACATGGGTTAAAAGGACAGGCGTTGTCATTTCGGATCCCTGAAATGGAGACCGCCTATCTTATGTATGTTGATGAAAAACTCATTTCTCGAAATGGTTTTGTATCCCCGGATGAAATCAATGCATTACCGGAATACAAACCTAAGATCGTTGATTTTGTGCCTGATCGAGACGAGTCTGAGGTGATCCTACAGATATCGAATTATCATCATAGAAAAGGGGGTCCTGGCCAAGTAATCAGCGTTGGACGTTCCAATGCCCTTCACGCAAAGTATGAGAAGGAAATCTTAATGGATATGTTGCTTGTCGGTAGCATTTTCTTTATGGCCGTTTATCATACGTTTTTGTTTTTTAATCGGAAAAAGGATCCTTATACCTTTTGGTTTGCATTGGCATGTTTGTTGATTTGCCTTCGAGTATTTGTAACTGGAAATAAATATTTAGTCAATATCTTTCCCAACCTACCATGGGAAATGCATTTGAAGATGAGTTATCTTACCTTCTTTTTGATTCCTCCCGTTTTTTGTCGTTATATGTATCTCACCTTTCCGTCCTTTTTTCCAAGGCTTGCATATAAGTATATTTTTTACGTTGGATTGTGGGTATCAGCATTTGTTCTTTTGACAAACTCGTCAATATATACATATTTTATGATTCCTTATCAAATATTTACTTTGTCTTCCGCATGTTTGGGAATATACGTTGTCGTCATTTCGATTCGAGAAAAGCAACCAGGAGCAAGGTTATTTCTTCTAAGTTTTACCGTCTTTATTGCCACAGTCGTAAACGACATCTTGGTTACAAATTTATATATAACCTCTTCTCTTTTATCTCATTACGGTATCTTTATGATGTTTATCTTCCAGTCGATTTCGATTGCGAGGAGTTTTTCAAGAGGGTTCCAACAAGCTGAAGCATTTGCAGGCGAGTTATCCACAAGAAATAAAGATCTTGAGGATGTACGCTCACAATTAACAAATTTAAATGAACGATTGGAAGTGAAGGCGAATGAAAAAGCGCTTCAACTCCAGACAAAGTTAGATCAGATCAACAAAGATATGAAACTAGCAAAAAGTATCGTCAATGGTCTCATTACGGTACCCAACCTAGCACCTTATTTAGAAGTAAAAGTGATCTATCAGCCATTTATGGATGTGGGCGGGGACATATTTTTTATCAAAAAAATTCAAGATGGCTTCGTCCGCATTTTTCTCGGTGATGCGACGGGTCATGGTTTACAGGCGGCACTCTTTACCATGATGATTCAGTCTGAATTTGAAAGATTGAACATGGTGGCAACGATGCCGAATGATTTGTTATATTATTTGAATCAGCATTTTTATGACAAAAACTCAGATCTCAAAATTTATTTCCCGGCCTTACTTGTTGATATTGATTTTACACAATCAACTCTTAGATATGCGGCAGCAGGCATTCAAGATCAATTCATACACAAAGCAAATGGTGAACTGATTTCTCTACAAAATACTGGACCCATCATCGGAATTTTAGAACAATATCGTTATGGATTCCAGGAGGCAAAGATTGAGGAGGGCGATCGGATCTATTTATTTTCTGACGGTATCTTTGAAGAATTATTCGAAACTGATAATTCGGTAGCTATGGAACTACTTATGGATGTCGTCACTGCAACCAGATCAATGCCATTAGAGAATGTAACATCTTACATCAAATCAACGTTATTTGAAAAAATGCAAAAAACAACATGGAAAGATGATGTAACCTTTTTAGTTATGGAAGTGGGTAAATACAAAACGGAATAACCGTCACCAATCTCCCGAACTTCCTCCACCACCGGAATCACCACCACCACCTCCCCAACTATCTGAAGAAGACCAGCCATCGGATGAGGATCCCCCTCCGTAACCTCCGAATCCACCACCATCAAAGAATCCTCCTCCACCCGAAGATCCACCGAGACTCTTTTTGATAAAAAACAGGATAACAAAAATTATAAGTACAATGATGATTGCAAAGAAAGAGGCCATCATCGCCACCAAACCTCCGTATAGTTTTGGTAGGGCGAATAACATAAACAAATATCCGACAACACCAGGGATAAATAGTCCCACTAGCAAAAAAATAGCCGCATAAATTAGGCTTCCGACACCAGGTCCTTTGCTTTTAAAAACTGAAGTGGTGGTGTCGATATCTGATTCGCTCGGAGTGTATTCTCCTTTGATAGTTGCAATGATCGCGTTCACACCATCCAACACTCCACCGTCCATATCACCTGCTTTGAATTTGGGTCTGATCGTTTTTTTTACAATTCGAGATGCTTGCAAGTCGGTCAGTGCACCTTCCAATCCGTAACCAACTTCAATCCGCATCTTTCTGTCATTCACTGCAATGAGTAGTAGGACTCCGTTGGACTTGGATTTCTGTCCAAGTTTCCATTTTTCAAAAACTTGAACTGCAACTTCCTCAATAGAGTCACCTTCTAGAGACTTTAAAGTAAGGATCGCAATTTGATTGGAGGTAGCTGCCTCATGCTCTTTTAATATTCCTTCAATATGATCGATCGTTGAAGATGATAAAATTTGTGCCTCATCTGTAACCTGACGTGTAAGATCGGGAATGGCGACGGCAGAAAGTTGTAAAGAGAAACATAAGAAAATGGAAATGATGATCGACTTCAACATGAAAAGATTCATTTTAGAGTTGGCTTCCGCCATCTCTAATTTCATCTGAAATTTCGTTTTTATCATCTTTTTGAATTTTGATATCGTACTTTTCTAATAGATTGCCGCAAAATAAGATAGCGGCAACGATTCCCTCTTTACGATTTCCTGATTTCATACCTTTCACGATGAGTTGGACTGCGTAGTCCCAATCTGCTTGTGGTACAATATTGGCAATACCCGTATCTGGCAATACACGAACTACTTTTTCAAAAAGTGAAATATAAATCAAAATACCAGTTCTTGAAGAAGTTCTGAAAATTTCCTCATCTAAAAATGCTTCTTTTGCTTTTAAATTCACAAAGAATAACTTGGCTTCTCGTGGTACGATCATAAGGCGAAGCTTCGCAATAAAATAGGTAGTTAAAAAACCAATAACCGCACCTAGCCAGATGAATGCGATGCCATCCAAAGATGAAAAATCCCAAGTTTTATAATCAAGATAATCCATAATAAGCAGGGCAAGGCCGCCGAAACCACCTCCCACAAATGCACCCAGCCAATTCCATTCTTTATAATGATGGGAGGCTTCTGCAAAAAAAGGAACTATTTCCCCAGAGGTTTTTTGTTCAGCTGATTGGACTGCTTGTTTGATCTCTTGTAAATCTGTTTGTGAAAAATATTTTGATAGGATGCCCATTGGGCAAATTCTAAAGCAAAGGATTTAGTTAGGCAACCAAAAAAACATTAGAGTTTTGAATCGATGACGATTGCAAAACTTACCAAAAATAAATGAAGAATGCTAAAAAAGAAGAATCTTTTGGCTAACAAAGGTTCCTTAGATTTTAATAATTTGATCGCGAATGTAATAAACAAAAACGTAAGGATAACGGCAGTGACCAAATAGATGAATCCCATCCGATCATCAGCAAAATAAAAACCTATCACCGCACTTGAATAGGCAATAGAGTAAAACAAGATCTGCTTAACCGTTTTTTCCACGCCAGAAACTACAGGCATCATGGGAATGCCTGCAAATTCGTAATCTTCCTTCAGAAAAATGGCTAGTGCCCAAAAATGTGCAGGTGTCCAAAGAAAAATAATCAAAAACAAAATCCAGGCCGGTAAGGGCAGAGCATTTGCCGCCGCCGCATAACCAATCAATGGTCCAATGCAACCTGAAATTCCGCCGACAACTATATTCTGTTCTGTCCGTGGTTTCAGCCAAATTGTATAAAGAAATACGTATAATAGTAAAGCTGACCATGCACAAAGTGCAGTCAGCAAATTGACAAAGTAAAACAATATTAAAAAGGCAATCCCCATTGTAATAATGCCTAATATTAGAGCTTGGTTAGGCGAAACAATGCCAGCTGGAATGGGTCTTTGCTTTGTACGGTACATAACAGCATCTTTTTCCCATTCAATGTATTGGTTGAGAATAAACGACGCAGAACTCATCAAATAGGTCCCAAATAACGTAATCAAAATCAAAGTCAACGAAGGCAATCCAGACATACCCAGATATAAGCCTGGAAAAACGGTAGCGAGAACAAGAACGGTGACCCTTGGTTTTGTTAGTTGGTTCCAGATTTTAAACATTGTGTATTTAGGCGCTCGTCCTTGTAGATCGAAAATGATAAAAGGAAGCAATATAACAGGCAAGTAAAGTCGCCACTGCATTCAATGTGTGTATACCCGTTAAAAGTTTTGGAAGTTGGTAAATAACATTGAAAGCACCAAGTAAAATTTGTAATACAATTAAATAAGAACCTATTTTTAAGAAAAGTTTAACTCTTTTATCGTTCAGGCTAAATATTGCATAGGAAGTGACACCGAAAACAATCAAAGCAACCGCATAACCAAAAAAACGGTGTTCCATTTGGTATTGGATGGTGCCTGTCCATGCTGGAAACCAATCACCATAGCAAGTAGGAAAGTCAGGGCAAGCAAGCCCCGCATAATTTGAGCTTACCCTTCCACCCAAAAATATCTGATAAATAAGAGCAAAAAGCATCAATCCGAACAAATACCATGCTTTAGGTTTTCCGTTGAAAATTGTGCTCCCATTTTCTTTTGCAAGCAAAGCGATCGTAAGGCAGGTCGCGAGAAGTAAAATCGCATTTAATAAATGTAGGTTAACAGTTGTAGGATGGAGTAGTTTTGTAACCGTTAAGCCACCAAGGATGACTTGGGACGTAAGAAATATGAGACTTAAGAAAGCGGGCACCTTCAGCTTTGGTTTTGCCTCTTTATCTCTCATAATTACGATAAATCCGAAGATTACAATCAGACCCAAAATCCCAGAATAATAACGATGACCGACTTCCATAAATATGTGAAAGGTCCATTCTGGCACAAACTTGCCATGACATAAAGGCCAGTCAGGACACGCAAGGCCTGAATCTGTAGCACGAACCAGCGGACCAAAAATCATATTAAAAAGGATGAGGCCCGTAAGGATAAAATAAATTCTCTGGATTTTCATCTTCTGTCCTGTTTCCACTAAGATTCCCGAGGGGAGCGCAAGGAAAATAAATTTAATCCGCATAAATCTAAAAATTGTTGGAGTTTTTTCTATGGGATTGAGATAGTCTAAACATCAACCAAAAGGATTACAATCTATGTCAAACCAAGACCTTTACGTAAAAAGCGGTTACTGGACCTTTTTAATCACTCTAGCACTGAATTTAGTTTTCTTTGCTTATATTTCTTTCGTTCATCCTGGAACTCCAGAGAACCCAGGTTTTGGCGATCCATCCAGCCAGTCTAAGTAAGCGCAGGAATCTTAGAGCACCAAACAGTGAACTTCACCAAAATTTCCTTTCTCATCTTTATATCATTTTTGACATCCGTAAATCTACTTGCGTATGATCCGCACGCCAATCTTACCAAAGACAACAAACTTCCCAAAGATTTGGAAGGGATTGGCTTTTCAGATGTCACGGGCAAACAGCTTAAACTTGATATTGAGTTTATCGATGACCAAGGAAATCCGGTAAAACTTTCACAGTATTTTGGAAAAGGGAAGCCTATACTACTTTCACCAGTCTACTTCAAGTGTCCCACACTTTGCAATTACCATATGAATGGTGTGATGAAAGTGCTAAAGGCTCTGGATTTTACCGCTGGCAAAGAGTTTGAATACCTGGCCATTTCTTTCAATTCTAAAGAAACCACACAAGTTTCCAAACCCAAAAAAGCAGTTTATCTTAAAGAATATGGCAGAAAAGAAGCGGAATCTGGGTTTCACCTCCTAACAGGAGATGACGACTCGATCAATGCTTTGCTTTCACAACTCCAGTTTCGATATAGATGGGACGAGGAATCAAAACAATTCATCCATGCGAGTGGAATCTACGTACTTACCCCATCTGGCCAAGTATCGCGTATCTTCCAAGGGATTCAATTTGATGAACGTGACTTAAAACTCGCCTTTACTGAGGCGAGTGAAGGCAAGATTGGAAGTTTTGTAGATAGATTTGCTTTATTTTGCTTTCAATTTGATCCCCGAAAAAATAAATATACGATATACGCATACAGGATAATGCAAATGGGCGGGGGAGTCACACTCCTCGTTTTGGCTTCGTTTTTATTTATTAACTGGCGAAAAATATCAAAGAACAACCGTCAAGGAGTCATTTAGATGTCTTGGATTACAAGCTACCCAGCGACCTCATTCATGCCAATTCAGGCGACAGAAATCGCGAAAGAGGTGGATCTACTCTACGCCTTTCTCATCGTTTCCAGCTTGATTTCGTTTGTGATTTTAATTGGTGGAATGACCTGGTTCCTCATTAAGTTCAAACGAAACTCTGCAGACCAAAAGTCCGCCTACATCACGCACAATAATTTTGCCGAGTTCCTTTGGTCATTCATCCCTCTTGTGATTATGATGGTCATTTTCTACTGGGGTATGGTTATCTTTGAAAAACTTCGCACTCCTCCGACGGACATTGCGGCGGAGATCCACGTAACTGCAGAACAGTGGGCATGGACTTACAAATATGCAAACGGCAAAGAATTCTACAGCTCTGCAAATGAGCCTTTGGTGGTACCTGCTGGAAAAGCAACGAAGCTAATTCTAACTTCGAAAGATGTGATACATAGCTTTTACGTCCCTGCATTTCGTGCGAAACAAGATGCAGTTCCTGGAAGATACACTCAAATGTGGTTTGAGCCGACAAAGCCTGGCGATTATATCGTTTTTTGCACAGAGTATTGCGGTACAAAACATTCAGGTATGATGATCAAGATCAAAGCAGTTCCTACGGAAGAGTATGCGGCTTGGTATCATGCGGAATCGAAAGGTGCAGAAACGCCTGCCGACAAAGGAAAAGTAATCTTCGCTCAAAGAGCTTGCGCAAGTTGCCATTCGATTGACGGATCTCGCATTGTCGGACCTACGATGAAGGGGCTATACGGTCTCGAAAGAAAATTTGCTGATGGAACCAATGCAAAGGCTGATGACAACTATTTAAGAGAATCCATTTTGGTTTCTACTGCAAAAGTAGTGGAGGGATATGCTCCTGCTATGCCTCTATTTCAAGGTCAGTTAAATGACGAAGAAGTAGAAAATCTAATCGAATACATCAAATCAATCAAATAGAGGAGAAAAGATGAGTTCAGCACACACACAAACAGCTCACGGTCACACGGCCCATGGCGACAATTACCTGAATCATAGTCCGGGGATTTGGTCTTGGCTCACGACAAAAGACCACAAACGAATTGGTCTGATGTACTTTGCTACTGTCGCGACCTTATTTCTCATTGGTGGCTTTTTCGCCCTCGGAATCCGTTTGCATTTAGCAAAATTTGGTTCTACGCCACTTCTAGATCCAGATACATACAATAAGTTCATGACGTTCCATGGTGCCATCATGGTATTTATGGTCATCATTCCAGGTATCCCAGCCTTCCTAGGGAACTTCATTCTCCCTATCCAATTAGGTGCGAAAGACGTTGCTTTCCCTAGGTTAAACTTGGCTTCTTACTACATTTTTGTTGCTGGTGCTCTTCTTGCGGCAGGCTCAATGTATTTCAATCAAGTGGATACTGGTTGGACATTTTACACCCCGTATTCAACAGCGAAAACGGGAAATGGAGTCATTCTACTTGTAATGGGTGCGTTCACGATGGGATTTTCATCCATCTTGACTGGTTTGAACTTTATTGTAACCACTCACAAGTTGCGAGCACCTGGTATGACGATGGACAGGATTCCGCTTATGATTTGGGCTTTGTATTCAACCTCAATCATTCAGATTTTAGCGACACCGATACTTGCGATTACGCTTTTGCTGATAGCCGCAGAAAAAACGTTAGGTGTGGGTATTTTTGATCCAGATCTCGGTGGAGATCCAGTTCTCTTCCAACACTTCTTTTGGTTTTACTCGCATCCGGCAGTTTACATTATGATCCTTCCAGCGATGGGTGTAATTTCTGAACTTATTACTGCCTTCTCAAAGAAAACGATCTTCGGTTACCGAGCTATCGCATACTCTTCTGTCGCGATCGCGGCCGTTTCATTTTTAGTATGGGGACACCACATGTTTGTTTCTGGTCAGTCCACATTTGCTGGTGTTCTCTTTTCAGTGATCACTATGCTCGTTGGAGTTCCAACTGCCATCAAGCTATTCAATTGGATTTCAACGATGTATCGGGGTACTGTTTCCTTTGAAGCACCGATGCTTTTCGCACTTGGTTTTATGTTCTTGTTCACGATTGGTGGTTTGACTGGGGTTTTCCTTGCTTCTACTGGTATCGATGTTCACTTTCATGATACTTACTTCGTAGTCGCACACTTCCATTATGTAATGGTGGGTGGAACACTTATGGCACTTATGGGTGGTATATATTACTGGTTTCCAAAGATGTTCGGAAGGATGACTTCTGATCTGGGCGGACGTATCTCTTGGGTATTTATCTTCACAGGATTCAACGTAACATTCTTCCCACAGTTCGTATTAGGTGCCATGGGCATGCCAAGACGTTACTTTGACTATCTTCCTGAATACACAAACCTAAACCAAATTTCAACAGTAGGTTCTTGGTTGATCGGACTCGGTTTCGTTGTCGGTCTCATCACCATAATACACGGTATCATTGCTGGCGAGAAAGCGTCTGCGAATCCTTGGGGTGCAAAAACACTCGAATGGCAAACTGCTTCTCCTCCTCCACACGAAAATTTTCTCGAAACTCCACAAGTAACTGCAGGCCCATATGACTTCCGTTAGTACCTCAAGTCAATTTCACCACGAGCACCATTTTAAGAGTGCAGAACACCAGTACGCTTCTTCCAAGCAGGGGATCTGGTTGTTTCTATGCACGGAAATCCTTATGTTTGGTGGTCTTTTTGTAGGATATTTGATCTACCATTCCATTTATCCTACTGTCTTTAAGAACGGTTCACATTCCCTCGATTGGAAGTTGGGTGCTGTAAACACAGTCGTTCTACTAATCAGTTCTTTTACTATGGCCGCCGCTATCAGTTATGTCCAACGCGGACTTCATAAGATTGCTACCATTATGTTGGCGCTTACGATTGCTTGTGCAGGTATATTCATGGTGATCAAATACTTTGAATACACTCACAAATTTCACGTGGGCACAATACCTGGTAAGTTTTCACTCGTCGATCCTTCTTGTGCCGCTGGTGGCAAACGTGCAACCTGCGAAACAAAGATTGCAGCACTTCTCAAAGATCCAAAAGCAATGGAAGCCAATCATGTATCGGCAGAAGAAAAGACAAAGCTACAAGCTATCATCTCACAACCAAAATGGGAGATGTTCTACGGCTTTTACTTTGTGATGACTGGCCTTCACGGGGTACACGTACTTGCAGGGATGATCCTGATTTTCTGGATTATGATCAAAACCATGCGTAAAAAAGTCGGACCAGAATATTACACAGTCGTGGAAGGAGTAGGTCTGTTCTGGCACGTGGTGGATCTTGTATGGATTTACCTCTTCCCGCTACTCTACTTGGTCGGTTAAAAGGAAAGAACTATGGAATACGTTATCAATTACGGACTTTATGTGATTGCTCTCATAGCAGTCTTTACACCAGTTTTAGGTTTTGGGATTTTCGCACCAGGCATTGCCACAGCTACAATCGCAGGGTTTATTGTGAACTGGTTCTCACAATTTTTCCAAACTGAGCGTTTCGACAAATTTAAATCAGATAACAAAGAAAATAAGTTGCTGAAATTTGTGTTAGGTGAAGAAGAGCACAAGGAAGACCATGCTTCTGCATCCATGTGGGTGGAAGATGGAGAAGGTGATGAAGAGGAAGAGCACGACCACCACATCATCCCTATTTCGACTTATGCGATTATCCTTGGAATCCTCTTCATTGGGACAGTGATTACAGTAGCAGTTGCACAGGTTGATTTGGGAAAACTCAATATGGCGATTGCGATGGCAGTTGCATCGATTAAGGCATTCTTTGTCCTTGCCTACTTCATGCACTTAAAGTATGACAATATGTTGAATCGAGTGATTTTCCTTTCTGCATTTGCATTCTTAGCCCTTTTGTTTGCTTTTACAATGACAGACATCTTTACTCGAATTTTGCCTGTGGCTGGATTCACCGCAGAAAAGTATTTCTAAGACCTACAAATCTTACGATCTTTCGGAAAACCCGTGCAAAGGCGCGGGTTTTTTTTTAGGATTTTCATCTTTAAAAGCCGATCTTTAAAGAAAAGAGATTCTGAAAGTCCATGCAAAATATAGATTATTCACGTAGACTCCGTGGTTCTGTTGGTTATTCTCCAGCTTCCGAACCAGCTGAATCCAATACATTTCATCACTACCATTCGAATCGAGAATCTCAAAAACCTAGATCGGCTTTTTTTCTTTTGATTGGAGCCATACTTTTATTTACTTCGGGAATGGTGGTTGGGATCCAGATGAATCAGAAAGAAAAAGGATTCCAATCCAACCAAGAGAAGTCCTTTGCCAATGTAGGTAAAGGGAACAGAAATCAGGTGGATCGGATTGCTTCCAGTGATGTGACGGATGAGTCCACTCCCCAATCGCGTCCTTCTCAAGATGCATTCGGGTCAGAGAATACTGCATTTCCCACTCACTTAAAGTTTCCTCCAAAAAACGACCAGATCAACTACATGGTTCAAATTGGTAATTTTTCACCAGAGGAAGCGGTTCAAATTGGAAGACAAATGATGATGGCGGAACCGAGCTTACAAGGTCGCATTTTCAGGACTTCCACAGGCAAATTGTATGCAGGTTATTTCTATCGAATGGAAGATGCACGCGAGGCCTTGGATAAAATTACTTCTAAATTGCCGAATGCCGCAGATGCCATGGTAAAAACAATTCGATTCTAAACTATTTTTCTCTATTGCCTTGACATAGGCGAATTTCTGGGATATAATAAGGCAAGAGTATTTACGGAAGTTATTATACTTACTTGGCTATAAAAAAATTAACTGAAAAAGGTACAGGGCCTAAATTCAAGGTGGGAGACTATGTAGTTTATCCCATCCATGGTGTAGGCGAAGTCACAGAAGTCGGCAAAAAGCTGATTCTGGGAAAGAAAAAAGACTGTTACATCATGGAGATTCAAGGCTCTAAGATGAAGGTCTCAATCCCAGTTGAGCGTGCGATTGATGTTGGCATCCGGTCGATTATTGATAAAAAAGAGATCAAAAAAGTTCTCACTCTCCTGAAAAAGGATGAAATCGACACGGAAGAAGATTGGAAAGTGCGCTACCAAAACAATATGAACAAGATCAAATCTGGTTCTATTTTTGAAGTAGCAGATGTCTGTCGGAATCTTTACAAACGAGCCTATGGCAAAGAACTCTCCATTATGGAGAGAAAGCTCTATGAGAGCGCATATAATTTAGTAAAGATGGAGATTGCACTCAGCAAAGGCGTTCCTCAAGAAGAAGCCGGAAACATTGTATCTGATGTTTTGGCCGCCTCGGTTCAAGGCCTTGCTCCTCCTCCGCCACCCAAAGAAGTTGATGATCTTGATCTAGAATAGTCTTCCGTATATCCTCAAATTTTTGGCTAAAAAGGTTTGAGACATGAAACACCTCCTAGCAGCCGTCGGCTCAATCATAGTCGGTATGGCATCATTTTTCTTTCTCTACTCGGAATCACAGAATCTAATTCTTGCGCTTTCCCTTTCGGGACTGGTCTTTCTCTATGCGATCGCACTCGCATTTGGTGAAAAAAAACTTTTTCCAGAAATCAAAGCAGATGTTGTCCTTTTGGGCTCTCTCTTTGGTCTTTTGGGAATTGCAATCGCAGGGTATCCTGCTTCCTTGCTTTCCGAATACGGATATCGTTCCTTTGGGATGGTTCTCGTTTTCCTTTTCTTCGTCACAGGAGTCAGGACAGGCGTTAGCTTTTCGAAAAAACCAGGGATCGCTATTTTTGGTGGAGGAACTGGTGCCCCTGGTTCTGCATTTTCACTTCCTGGAATCGAAACCCCAGCTAGCAACATCCGAGAAAAGATTTTAGATACTTCTGTTGTGATCGACGGACGTATATTGGATATAGCTGACACACATTTTTTGGATGGTCCACTCATCCTTCCTAACTTCGTATTACGTGAAATCCAGTTGATCTCAGATTCATCTGATCCAATCAAAAGGGCGCGTGGAAGGAGAGGTTTAGAAATGCTAAACAAACTCCAAAGAAAAGGATCCATTGAAGTTAAGATCACCTACACGGATTACTCTGATACAAGAGAAGTGGACGCAAAGCTCGTAAAACTGGCTCGGGACACAGGCGCCGCTGTCGTAACAAATGACTTTAACCTAAATAAGGTGGCTGAGTTACAAGGTGTGAGAGTTTTGAATTTAAACAATCTTGCAAATGCGTTAAAGCCAGTCGTACTTCCCGGAGAAGAATTCCCGATTTCTGTCATCAAAGAAGGAAAGGACGAAAACCAAGGGATCGGTTATTTGGAAGATGGTACGATGGTTGTCATCGAAAACGGCGGTCATTTGGTAAGCAAAGAAGTTCGAGTTGTTGTGACTTCAATCATTCAAACTGCCGCAGGCAAAATGATTTTCACAAAAGTACAAAACGGTAACAATAACTACAACAAATCGTAACGATTTTCTGTCAGAGTATGTGCGTATGAAGTCTCTCTTTCGTTTTTTATATTCAAAAGAAGGTTTGATCGCCATATTCTGTTATCTGTTTACGGCGGTTTTTTCCCATCTAGCATTTGCGCCCCTTTCACTTTCTTATTTTGTCTGGGTTGCACCGTTCGGGCTATTTTATATCGAAAAAAAATACCGAGGGAAATGGAAACAACTCATTTGGCATGGCTTTGGTTTTGCCATTGCATTTTATGCTGTTTCATTCTATTGGATTTATTACATGGTCACTGTGTTTGGTGGCTTTGATTGGTATCTTGCGACCCCGATTTTTATTTTATCTGCTATTTTTTTAAATTTAAAATTTCCATTATTTTTGATTCTATTCTCTTTTCTAACGGTCCGGGTTCAAAAGTTTTTCCCTTGGCTTGCAGGTTTAGCGATGTTATTTGCAGAATTTTTTTCACCGCAGGTATTTCCATGGTACTTTGGAAGTGTGGTTGCTGAAAATAATATTTTGGCACAAAACGCAGAATATGCGAGTGCATATGGTTTGACGGTTCTACTTTTTATTTTTTCTTATCTTCTATTTCAATTTCGAAATCCAAAGAGACTTTTAAAATTAATTTCACATTTCCGTCATACTAAATCAAACAAAGTTCGCAGAGTAACAATTTTCAGAAATCGCAAAGCCATATATGGAATATGTAGTGTTCTGTTCGTTCTTTTGATTTTTATTGCCAACGGCTTTTATTTGTTCCATAAATGGGATGCGGTAAAACCGAAAGCGAGCCGCGAAGTTTTGATTATTCAACCTAACGCGCCTTTGGAATTTCGGGATGGCCGGAGTGTTGTGGAAGAAATTAATTCCCTAATGAAACGTATTGATGATTTAGCTATGGAAGGTGGAACAACGGGGAGATTGGATCTCATCGTTTTACCAGAATCAGGTGTTCCATTTTTTTCCACAAACAATACGGAAGCGACACGTCTTGCAGGCATTTATTGGGAAAAATTTGAATCCTTTATGAAGGCACTTGCTCTAAGACATAGAGCCAATGTTTATTTCAATGAACTTGATGTAGGCTTTGAAGGAGAAGTCAAATCTCGAAGCAATCTTGTGACTTACAATTCATCTGCACTCTACAATCCCAATGGTGAAAGGAGAGCAAGTTACCAAAAGGTATTTTTGTTGATCTTTGGTGAATACATGCCGTTCGAATGGATGTATGCATTGAGTGGTCAAACTGGCAAATTTGCATCAGGAAAATCTTTGGAATTGATTCCGTATTTTAAAACGGTATCACCAAGCACTTTGGATGCTAAATCAAAATCTCTTGCAACAACCCAGTCGATACCTAACAATCCACTCCGATGGAAGGATATGGATTATCTTTATCCGGCGGCTGTTTCTGATTATTATAAAACGCATAAAGTAGATGAGGAAATCAACGGCACCTTCCTGCCCTTGATCTGTTATGAGGTGATCATTTCAGAATTTGTAAGAAAATTCAAAGGGGATCCTGATTTTATTGTAAACGTAACGAACGATAAATGGTATGGGAATACAGTTGAGTCCTATCAACATCATACCTTGGGTCGAATGCGAGCTATCGAATTTCGTAAGTGGTTAGTAAGGTCTACCAATTCGGGTACATCTGTTTTTACGGATCATTTAGGCCGGAACGTAAAAAACGAATTCACACCGATCGAATCCTCTGCTTTTCTAAAAGGTACTGTGGATATTATACCTGGTGAGATGACATTTTACCGGGAATATGGAAATTTACTACCATGGAGTTTTTTGATTCTTTCCGGTATCTACTTTGGTTTTTATGTTTGGAAGTCTCGTTAAATACTTTTTTCATTACCGTCTATGGATTGCTGCATACACATCCATTGTATTGCATTTGTCTTTTTTGATTTATTCCTTTAATAATTCGGATTCCATTTATCAAACAATGTTTTGTGGTCCTCCTTGGATCTATGAGACTGAAGAAACTGGAGAAGGCGAGATCAGTCTTGAATTTGGAAAACCGGGCGAAAACGGTGACGTCTTTAGCAAAAAGGGTGAAGGAGAGGAAGGCCTTTCAGATGCAGATGGTGAAAGCGGAAAGTCGAATGGATTCGCCAAAAGCAAGTATGAGGGAGGTACATGGGATAAACTGGTTCAAGATTTGGAATCAACTTCTGAGCTTAGAAAGAATTTTTCAAACGAATTTGATAATGTTTATCCCAATTCAGGTATTTCAGATTCCTACATCAAACGAAACCGAGAATATGAGGATATCATTGTTAAGGATGTATTCCCAACATTGTATACCATTCGTGATCCTTTTAAAGTTGATCTAGAGGAGGCGGAGGACAATCTAGCCGTTCATAAAGAACGGAATCGTATCATCGAAGAATTCAGAAAAGGAACAGAGAATTCTCCTCCAATCACAATGAAATTATCGACCGAAGGTGAAAAACCTCCGCGTACTCCCTTAGAAATGGGTCGACCATCCAGAAGCCAATACTTGGATCAAACACTAAAGCTTAAAAAAGAAAGGCAGTTGGATGAGTTTATTTCTCGCTATGCAGGTTATGATCCCAATAAAGGGGATTTATCTTCATTTGTTAGAGATTTATACTATGATAATTTACAAAGATTAGCATATAACTTCAGTGGCGATCCAAGTTATTTTATCATAGATTACTTCCAAGAAAATTTAAACAAAGAAGATTTTTTGAAACAGATGATGGCTCTGTTATCCCAAAATTTAGGAACTAAAGTGGGAACGGAGATTTTGTTTACTCTTGAAAATATTTATGATATCCAAGCTCGGGCATTGAATGAGTATTTTAAAGCTCTTGCACTTCTTAATGCGGCAACGCCGGAACAAAAGCAAACATTACGTTTTGAAACTCTTCGCCGCGTAGTAGAAAAATACAAACCACTCCTCAAACAAAAGAAAATATTGAATGCAAAAGATTTAGAATTGGCCTATACCACCAAACGATTGCAAATGATGGATACCCTGATATCAAACACTCCTGCTGGATATAGATTAAATGACGCTTACTTTGAGAAAGGTAGAATCTTGTGGGAAGCAGGCATGTTTAGGGGTGATGATGCGTTACTTGGAGAGGCGATTCAAAATTGGTCTAAGATTAAGATCAACAAAACTGCCGAGGATGACTTTCTCAATCAAAAAGCATATGAGTCGATCTTATTTGCATTGCAAGACGGTGATTTGAGAGATACACACGGTCTCATTTTACCAATAGCCAGAGACAGAATTGATATGGTGCTGAAATACCGACTCTCAGATGTTTTGGAGAAGAAAAAGCAAAGAGAAGATAAACTTTTATGGCCGAAAGTTAGCAAGCCTCAGGCGGGAAAGTAATAGATCGAACTTATATGTTAGATTCCCAGATATAGCTTACAAAAAATCTTACAAACGAGTGATAGGAGGATTCATTGTATCCACTTCCATTTTCGATTTTGGAGGGGGAAAGCTTTCTCGAGCACACTCTTTATTGAATCTTTGAATCATTATAAATTGAAATAGAGAACATCGATCGGAAAAAATTTAGTTATACCAATCAGAGTTTCATTTTTCACTAGCATTCCATAAAAATGGGAGTCAACTCATACTTTACATTGTGACAAGATCACTTTAGGAGATTATATGAAGATTGGAATTAGTATGTTGCTCAGTTTATTAACAATGTTCGCTGCACCTGCGCTTTTCGCCGAAGATTGTTTGTTATGTGGAAGTGGAAGTTCCAACGGTTGTCAACAGTGTCGAGGAACTGACAGAAAGGCGTGTGAAGCAAAAGGATGCAAAATATCGGGAACGGCCTCGTGTTCGACTGCCGCAAATGTAAAAATCTGCAATGTAGAAAAACCAATGATAGATCTTACATTTTACACACCAAAATTCGAATCAAAATCAGTAAAATAGATTGTTTTGAACTCACCTTGCCTCTTTTCTGAGGGAAGGTGTGGTTTATCGATTTAATTGCGAGTTCGCAAAGGAGAGCTTGGTGAGACTTATTGTTTAGATTTTCAAGTTCTCGATGCCGTTATCATGAAATTCGGTTGCCCATTTGTCATGAAATGGTGTTTCTTTTTCAATTCGTTCTTCGATCGCCATAGCTGAGATAGCTGTTTCACCATAATGTCGAATGAAATCTCTATGTGCGAGTCTTTCGATCAAGGCTTGCCAGAATACTTCATCTTCATAGTCTTCAAGTATGTCGACAAGGCCACTATCTTCCTCGAATTCACGAGTTAGATAGGGTTCGCCGTTGTTTTGATCGATTTGCACGATGCTACCAAGTCCGGCCACTTCAGCATGATTGAAAACATGACGCACAACTTCCGCAAACCTGGTGTCATTGTCCAATTCATCATCAGGCCTGTCTTTCGCTTGTAGCGTGGAGATAACCCAATCCCCCATATAAACGAGTTTTAGCAGAGTTTCGTATTGCTCGAGGGAGAGTTCAACATTCATTTTAAGATCAGGTTCAGGCTCTCGGTTCTAAAGAAAAGAGATTTTTGAAATGGAAGTCAGAGAAATAAACTGAAAATCAATCTTCTAGGAGGATCGATTTGTCACGAAGAGGGCGATATTTATCCCGTACGATGGCAGTTATGTCGTCTATCGCAAGGAGGACTTCTTGGCTACTGGCATTGTTTTCATTTGGCAGATAAAAGAAGCCGATGAGGCGAACGTTGGATCCCTGTAAAAAAATACGATCATTTTGATCAAATGCACGTGCGATCGGGATAATGCATGTTTTCCAGCCTCGATAATTCAAAGATGTGATCGGAAGCTGTCGTACCTCATAGTCTTGGTTTTCTACAATCAATGTTAGGTTTCCGATGGATTGGGAGGAGTAGACGGGAATGCGTATTTCTTTTACAAAACCTTCCAAAAGAATTGGTTTTGGGAAGTAGATCCCAAACGGGAAATTTGATTTTTTGGGAACTCGGATCACTAGGGCTTGTTTGGAGCTGGGTATAGGGGCAGTAAAATTCTGAGAAAGCGACAGATCGGGAAGGGGCGTGTCCTTTTCTAGCTTGGTTCGGACATTGTTTTGCGAAAATGTGTCGTCTTCAAAATTCTCCAAAGAGATCTCTTTCCAGACAATGACTTCAGAAACAATCGTCTGTGACAAAATGAGAAAAATGCTCAGGAAAGTTATGTTTCTTAACGCAATCAAGTTGACAATAATACCTTACAAGGGGGATATATATGTTTTATCGGTAAAAAGGAGATTCTTAATAATGCAGGCGCACAAATATACATTGGCCATTATCACACTATTTTTAGTAGGCCAACTTTCAGCACAATCGGCTGAACCAAAAGCGAATTCATCAACCAACGATCAAGCGATTGAAAAGACAGAAGCTACATCAGATTCTGTAAAATCAAACGTAGACAAGGCAGAAGGAGTCGTCAAAGACCTTCTTGGAGACAAGTCGAAAAACGAAGCAGTCGTGACTGCAAACAAAGAGTCTTTATTTATAACAAGCAAAACTGCTTTTACATTGGAAGCGAAAGACGATTCCTCCATGATCGATTATATCGAATGGAAGCCAAAAAATGGCGATTATAGAAGATTCACTCAACCAATTCGATTGTCTGAAGAAGGCGCAACTGAGATCCACTACAGATCGGTTGATAAAGCGGGAAATGCTGAGTCACCAAAAGTTTTGGTGGTAGTCGTTGATAACACTGCTCCACGTGTAACGCTTGTTCCATCTGAACAACTCTTTGTTTTAGATGGTGTTCCATTCGCATCAAAAAACAACAGTTATGTGGTTGTAGCAGAAGATAAAAATGGCGTTGAGGTCATCAACTACAGCATCAATTCTGAAGCTTCAAAAGCATATGCAGAACCTATTAAATTAGAAAAATCTGGCGCAAACTTGATCAAGTATCTTGCAACAGACAAATCTGGAAATTCTTCACCAGAATCTTCTCTTGTCATTTCTGTAGATGATATCAAACCAACTGTTGAGATCGTTCCTTCCCTTCCTTTAGTTGACATCAATGGCAAACCATATGCAAAACGTGGAAACGTATTTCATGTTAATGCGTATGACAAAGAATCTGGCGTGAAAAAGATTCTAATCAAGATGGATGCAGAAACAGAGTTTCGCCCGTATACAGAAGCACTTGTTGTGGAAGCACAAGGTGAGCACGTTTTGCGAGCCATTGCAATAGACAATGTAGGAAACCAGTCAGACGTTGCAGAACTTAAGTTCAACGTTGATTTGACTCCTCCAAATTCTTCAATCCAGAAGTCAGATAAAGTGGAGCCAGCAAAAACAGAGGCACCTGCAACTACTACAGAAGCGCCTGCTTCTACTCCTGCACAATAATTACCTCAATTTGTTAAATTAGGGAACCAGTATGACTGGTTCCTGACCTTTCAGGGTGAACATATATGTTTGCCCGAATTCTTTCCTATTTTTATTCGAATCCATGTCACCAATGTGATCGAACGGATATCTACTCCAATCGCTTTGGAATCTGTAAATCATGTATTCGCTTGAATTTCCATTTACAAAAAAAAGCAATGGAGTCTGCCCGATTATGTCCGATCTGTTCCCAGAACCAAGACAGTGAAGGAGATTGTGAGTTCTGTTCCAGTAGATTTGTATTCTTTGACCGTGTTCTATCGCTTCGCTTCCGTTTGGGAAGAGAGAGAAAGTTACTCCAGGCTTGCAAATTTCAAAATGAAAGGATTTTGAGTTCTTACTTTGCATTAGATTTCTTGCGAATCCTTCGCGCGTTTAAAAGTCCTCCAGATGGTATCATTTTGCTTCCGTCAAAGGATCTGGATCACGATCGGACCTACCACCCAGCAAAACCTCTAGCAAATCGATTGTCGAAACGATGGAAGATCCCAATCATTAACGCTGTTCACAAACTCTCGAAAGAAAAACAATCTGGGAAAAACTATCACGATCGATTTTTACATGCAAAAAAGGCATTCGTTTTAACAAAAAAGGATAGAAGCATGAGAGGACTTCATATCTTGATCATAGATGATGTCTTCACAACGGGTGCCTCCATCAATGAGGTGGCTCGGATGATACTTGCGGCAGGTGCCGAGAGAGTATCTTGTATGGTATTATTAAGCAATGAGGGTGATTGAGTTCAATGGAAGTCCAAGTTAAAAATGATATTAGAATCGTAAAGTTTTCAGGCGCGATTTTAAAAGTTGATTCAGACGAAATTGAAAAAGAGCTTTCCTCTTTGACTCAAAGCTCCGTCAAAAAGATCATCCTTGATCTAACAAAGGTTCATCATATATGCTCTACTGCCCTTGGTATTTTTGTTGCCACCAAGCGTAAGTTAAAGCCTATGAATGGAGATATCAAAGTCATTGTTGTTGATGAAGATTTGATTCAACTTTTTGAGATCACCATGCTCGATAAGGTCTTTGAGATTTTTCCTGATCTGGGCTCTGCATTGGAAGGGTTTCAGTTGGACGCAGAAGATCAGTGATTTTGTGTTTAGATGTCAAAACGCATTGCATTTGCATCCGGTAGTGAACATAAGCTAAAAGAAGTTAGATCTTTGATTGAGCCACTGGGCTATTCCGTAATTTCACCCAAAGATTTGGGTATCAATTTCAATCCGGTCGAATCGGAAACTACGTTTCTTGGAAATTCCTTTATCAAATCCAGAGCCCTCTACAAATTGAGTGGTCTTCCATCGTTTGCTGATGATTCGGGGATTTGTGTAGAGGCTTTGGACGGAAGACCCGGGGTTTATTCCGCACGTTTCGGAGAGCCATCGTTTACCGACAAAGAAAGGGCAAACTACCTTCTGTACTTGTTAGGTACAAATTCGAATCGAAGTGCATTTTACTCTTGTGTGATAACCTATGTTAATGGAAATGTAGAAAAATCATTTGAGGGGAAAGTCTCAGGGCAAATTACATCGGATTATGATGAAATGGGAAAATATGGATTTGGTTATGATCCTGTATTTTATTATCCACCATTTGGGAAACGATTTTCGGAAGTTCCTGAAACCGAAAAGAACAAAGTATCCCACCGAGCGATTGCCATGAATCAGTTTATCGATTGGCTAAAAACTTAAAAATCTACTTTTTCTTCATCCTTTTTATCTTCATTCAAAAATCAGTTAACGGGACGGCGATTTGTGTTGGTCTTGAGTGCGCTCAAATATCTAACGAAACCCTGTTACTTGCAAACTTGGTGGATCCAGTACTCAGGCAAATCTATACAAAAGATTTTTTGAATTCCATGGCAGAGAGTGCCGTTTTGCAAAACATAAATGGGACAATGGTCGGCGGAACGCTAATCGAAAAAAACAGAATCAGCGCAGGCTACTCGATGTCTCGAAGTAATATCAAACCTAGAGATTTCTATTTTGAAATTACTGAACTTCGAGAATTGCCAACACAAGGATTGGCGGCATCACCATCATTTAGTTATGCTTTCAATTTGGGTCATATGTTTAGCAAGGCAGGGGAATGGCAGAAGTGGAATTTTTTTGTCCAATTTTTTCCATATCAATTATCAGAAACGAATATTCCTTTTTTGAAGATTCGAAATACAAATGTTGGGGGCCAGGTGACCAATGCTAGTTTCAATCTTAGATACTTCCCATTCAAAGAGGACTCATCAAAAGATGGTTTTTCATTCGGGCTTGGTCTGCTTCACACAAATCAAAATATAAGTTTAGATGCTTATGACAGGCGACCAACGGGATTCCAGCTAGATGGGGACAGGAGAAGGTGGCTGGGAATCAATGATCTAAAATATGATTCTAGAATCAATTCGGTCACCATAGATGGAAGGTATGCTCTTCCTTTGTCCAACCTTACTCTATATGCTGGACTTGGTGGAATGTACAATCACGGATATACCCAAGTTCAAGTAGAAAGAATCGCACTGATTTCATCTTCTATCAATCGAGATGATTTTTCATCCAATCCAAGCGCAGTGGATATTAGATTATCATCGAAAATTAATGTTCGTGATTCCAATTTTTATGGAATATTGGGTCTCTCGTATAAATGGGACCAGGTTGGAATATCGTTTGAATACTTAAAAAATAAAAATACCGAGTCCGCAAACCTCGGCATTCATTACTATTACTAAGTGGAGACGACAGGGCCGCCTGTAAGGCGTTTGTAAAAATCTGCACCTTCACGTTCGAGAAATTCTTCGTATGTGCCTTTGAAATCATTGATTCCTTCGGGAGTCACCTCAACGATTCGCGTACAAAGAGACGAAATAAACTCCCTATCGTGAGAAACAAGTAAAATGGTACCTTCAAAAAGAGAAAGTGCATAATTAAGTGCTTCGATCGTCTCTAAGTCCAAATGGTTTGTTGGCTCATCGAGTGCGATCACATTGTCGCCAGCTAAAATCATTTTACCGATGATCATTCTTGATTTTTCTCCACCTGACAGGACTTTGGTGGATTTGTTTGCCATATCACCAGAAAACAACATCCTTCCGAGAATGGCGCGGATTTCTTGAACTTCTGTGCCTTGTGGAGAATTGCGAAGTAACCATTCAATGAGTGTATCTGCATCAGGTTCGATGGCATCTCTTTGGTCTTGAGGAAAGTAGGAAGGTTCTACCGAATCCCCCCATTTTACTTCTCCTGAATCTGGATTTAGTTTTTTCATAAGCATTTTGAGAAGGGTTGTTTTTCCGACTCCGTTGGTTCCCACAATGCCTACTTTTTCGCCTTTAGAGATTGCAATACTAAAATCTTTGATCACTGATACATTATCGTAGCTCTTACTGATTCCAACTGCTTCGAATACATCTTTTCCTAAAACCCTTCTTGGCTTAAAACGAATGTAAGGCGCGACGCGAGAGGAAGGTTTAACGTCAACCATTTCGGCTTTTATTTTTTCGATCATCTTTGCTCTAGATGTGGCCTGTTTTGATTTGCTGGCATTAGCAGAAAATCTAGAGACAAACTCTTGCAAGTCGCTGATCTTTTCTTTTGCACGTTTGTTTTCGTTTTGAAGTTGTTGTTGCGTTTGTTCGGCGGCAATCATGAAATCATCATAATTTCCTGAGAAAATGCGTATCGTATTGTAGTCCAAATCTGCAATGTGTGTAGATACGGAATTGATAAAATGCCTATCGTGTGAAATCACGATGACAACACCTTCATAATCGAGAAGCAACTCTTCTAGCCAGTGTATGGTTTTGATGTCCAAGTGGTTTGTTGGTTCATCGAGAAGCAAAACATCTGGTTTGAGGAACAAAACTTGGGCAAGGAGCACTCGAAGTTTGAATCCACCAGTAAGAAAGTTCATGGGTCTATCGTGAATGTTTGTTGGAATGGCAAGTCCTTCCAATAGTTCGCCTGCCACGGATTCTGCTTCGTAACCACCTAAGTCTGCAAATCGATCCTCTATCTCCGAAATGCGAATCCCTTCTTCGTCCGTCATTTCTTCTTTTGCATAAATGGCATCGCGTTCCTGCATCAGATTCCAAAGTTCAGGATTTCCACGTAGGACAGTGCCGAGAACGGTTTCGTTTTCGAATTCAAAATGATCTTGTTTGAGATATCCGACCCGAATGTCCTTATCAATCGCCACAACGCCCGATGTAGGCTGTATAATACCAGCTAGAACCTTCATAAAGGTCGATTTGCCGGATCCATTGGCTCCAATGAGGCCGTAACGGCATCCAGGTTTGAACTTGATGGATACGTTTTCAAAGAGGGGTTTTTTGCCGAAGGAGACGGTTATGCCGGTTGCAGAGATCATACAGTCAATTTTCTAAGGGAAACTCTCTTTTCAACCGACATTTCGTATGATATGGCACGGATTCTCATCATTCTACTCATGGTCTTAGGAGGAGGGCTCATTAGCTCTCAGAGCACTCAAAATGGTGTCCAAATCCTTTTTGGGGAACTCATCAATACGGGTCATATGCTCAAGACGGAAAAGCAGATATTGAGGCTTTCACCGTCACCACTTCAAGAAGAGTTAGGGCTCATAACCGGTAAACAAATTCGTCTGTTATGTGATGTAAACGGGGAAACCTGTGCGCCGATGCGTTACGAATTGACACCACTGGAAGCAAACAAAACACCAGACTGGACCTTAAAAAAAATTCCACGTTATGTGACAGGTGGGCATTTTTCTTTTAATCCTCAAGTAACGCCAGATGGAAAAATGTTATTTTGGACAGCACTTATCAAAGAAGGGTCACGATCGACGCAGAAAATATGGGCGGCAAAAAAAGACCAACACGGGTTCTGGATGGCAGGAGAACAATTACCTTCTCCATTAAACAATCGTTTGCCTTCTGCAGTTATATCTGCATTGCCCGGTGGTAATGAACTATTTGTTTTTGGAAATTTTGGTGAAGAAGAAATGATGGAAATGCTAAAGAAAGAAATGCTTTTCCGTTCTCAAGAAGCATCTAGAGAAGCCATCAATCCAAAAGACTTTCATGCAAAACTTGGAAAGTTGGAAATAGAGTACAAAGAACGTAGCGAAAAAATTCAAAACCGAGCTCCACTATACAAATCTTATAGAAAGGAGGTTGGTTTTTCCACACCAGTTCCTATCAATTTTCCTTCCTTTTACAACTGGTATCGAAAAGCAGATAATCCTTACCAACAAGTTTTCGGTGGTTCTGCACTTTCATCTAGCGGACGTACGATTATCTATTCTGCACAACAAAAAAAGAACGTAGGTAAATTGGATTTATATGCAACATTCCAATCTGACAATGGGCTTTTTGAGGAAGGAATCAATCTCGGTTCTATGATCAATTCAGCAGAAGAAGAGATGGCGCCCTTTCTTGCACCAGATGACAAGACGTTATACTATTCCTCTTCCGGAAGAAAGGAAGGCGTATCGATTTATGTGACAAGAAGATTGAACGACCAATGGACATCTTGGAGTGAACCACAGGAATTATCTCCAAACCTACGTGGAGTGAATTTCTTTTCGATTCCCGCTCAGGGAAATTGGGCATATGTTTCCAGAGATGGCGAATTGTATATGGCATCCATTCCAAAATCATTTTCACCGGAACCTGTGGTTGTCATCAAGGGAAAGGTTGTTGATGAAGATGGAAATCCACTTTCCGCATCAGTTTTATATGAGTCCCTTTCCAAAAAGAAAAGTTTAGGATCGACGATTTCGGATCCAAATACGGGTGAGTTTTCGATCATTTTACCTTACGACGAAAATTATGGATTTTTTGGGGAAAAGGAAGGCTATTTACCTTCTTCACAAAATCTAAATTTGGTGGGGAAAGAAAAGACGGACGAAGAGAAAACGATTGTACTTGTCCTTCCAAAGATCAAAAAAGGAAACGAAATGGTTCTGAATAATTTATTTTTTGCTTTTCGTTCTATTGAAATTGCAAAAGAATCAGAATCAGAGTTAGACAGACTTGCAAGTTTGCTAAAAAAGAATCCAAGACTGAAAGTTGTGATCGAAGGTCATACAGATAATGTCGGCGGGGAATCTGCGAACAAAAAGTTATCGGTGGAAAGAGCTGTATCCGTGGCAGGTTATCTGAAACAGAAACACAAATTGGAAGAAGGTCGCATCACCACAAAAGGTCTAGGTCAAACAGATCCGATTGCAGACAATAAGTCGGATGAAGGGCGAGCACAAAATCGTCGTGTAGTTTTCAAAATATTGGAAGATTAAATATGGTAGATCTAAAGAAGATCAATATCCCGAAAGTCCATGTTGACCCTAAAAAGGTTATGGGAGCCGTTGATGGCCTCGTGGATAAAATCCCCCCGCAAATTGCCAACCTTCTCAAAAAAATTGCTATGGCATTGTTGATCTTTTTTATTCTGATGGGGGTTTATACTGGTTGGACAAAAGGTTGGGAAAGTGCAACACCAGAGGGCCTACAACTAGCATCTGATACACGATCACTTTTTACAGTAGATATAGAGAAAGAATACAATCGTTCTCGAAAAGACGTTCGAATGAGTTCTCCTGAAGATGTTAAGTATGAGAGCAATCATCGAATGCAATTTGAATTTGTCTCTGAGCGCGAAATGTCGAATCCAGAAGAAAAGGCAATCCCTGAAGTAGAAGACTTTCTCGGAAAAGAAAATGATTTTCGCAACCGCAAAAATGAGTCCAAAACTCCACCGCTTGCCACTCCATCCGGCGACGGATTGATCTCTTCACCAGTTCATATCGAATCTGTGGGTGTGTGGGAAAATAGCGATCAACTTAAAGAGTTAGGTCAGCCTAAAGAACTGTCTAGAACAGCAACAAAGCCCGAGAACAAAAAAGTATCTAAACCTGCCGATTTACAGCTGATCGACGAACGAGATGCAGAAGATGATTTGAGATTCAATAAACTTCAAAAAAGATTAGAAGATCTTGAGGTAAAAAGCGCTGAGAAAAAAAAGCGTGAGTTGGAGAGATTGCCCAGATAGTCTCACTTTATGCCTAAAAGCAATGTTTATTTATTCTGTTTGTATCTATTCTTATCTGAAGGTGTAATTGCCCAAACTGCAACCGATGAGATTTTTTTGCCCTTTCCACAGGAAGAAAATGCAGTCCCGGAAATCAAACAGGTAAAGGAAGATCAAAATTCATCTAATTCTAGTTTGTTGGACCTGAAATCTTCTAATCAAACCAATCTAAACCCAAATGCAAAAGAAATACCCGCACAAAAGATAGATGAAAAATCCGAAGTGGGTACAATCACCACAGAGAAGTCAAAAGTCAAAGCGAAGAAAAAAAAGAAAAAGGGCAAGGGAGATGATGTCGATCCAACAGAACCTCCATTAAAAAGAGGCAAGGCATTATTAACTCGGAATCAAAAGCAACCTGCCGAAGCTGAGTTTGCCGATTCGTATTCCAAAGAAGGAGAGAGCGCAAATCAGTCTCGGACAGAAAACGCAAATTTGTTCGGTCTTGACGCAAAGAATACGGAAGGGGTCGGTCTCGTCGAAAAGATAGAAGACCCAGATGCCAAAATCAAAGCTCAGTTTGAACTTGCTAGATCATTGGATCGTATGGGAAACAATGAATCTGAAGAAAAAGCATATAAAGAATACCTCAAGCTCGTGACATCATTCCCAGTCCATCCCCAATTGACACCAAGAACGCATATGGCGATCGCAGTACTTTTGTTTCGAAGACAGGAATACCGTCCTTCGCTCCATCATCTGGTAAAAATAATGAAGGAATTTAAAGCGGCACAGGAATTTGCGCCTGCACATTATTATGCGGGAAGAGTCTATGAGAGCGCTTGGGCCAGTCGAGATCTAGAACGAGCCAAAAAATTCTACGATATGTATTTGAAAGAATCAGAAACAGGAGTGCCTACTCCGGGCAATGACTTTAGAAAAGATGCCACAGAGAGAAGGCGAATATTAGAAACTCCTACTGGATTGTAAACTTAGGCGATCGCAACGTTCACTTCAACGCGACCAAACTTACTGTAAAGATTGATGGAAAGTGTCGGTTTTTTGTTGAAGCGGACCGTTGTTGATTTTGTCTCTTGGATGTTAGGTGTAGTGATCTCAACAGACTGTCCCGCTGAGGTGAAAATATTCATCGCATTACCTGTCGTCATGTTGGCAATCTCACCCAGAATGTCCTTATACTCATTTTGAACATCTTCATCTGACAATCCAGGCACCAACTTTCGAGAGATCTTGTATGCTGCATCAAGGTTCATGCTGTAAACGACCTCGCCACTAAAGGATCCGACGACTCCGATTACGATAGCAAGTTCGTGAGAAGGGGTAGGAGAGTCTTTGATCGCAATCTTCCCTCGAATGAGATCCTGTCCAAGGACATCACGGAAAACGATAGTTGCCGCTTCTAGGAAAGGATTGATAAAGTCTGCTTTGATTTGCATTATTCTAGGGACAGGGCCTTTTGCTTGTCGATGTTGTATTCTCCTGATAGGGACTTGTTTATTTCAAGAAAAAACCCAAGAAGTTGGTTTTGTTTGATAAAATCTTCAGGAGTTTGGGCTACTGGTTTGGCAACCGATGGAGCCGGGGCTGAAAAGGAAAGGTCTCCAAACTCAACATAAATCTGTTTGTCATTGTCAGTAAAGGGTCCCAAAACTTTTTTCTTACCGAATGGATTGCTCGAGAGTTCTTCCCAGAATTTTGGGTCATTGGCAAGGCGGAAACTCGTTCCACGAGGGGATTGGATCGATTTTAGGTTGGAAAGGGAAGTCGCGGCGATGGATTCGATCGGTTGGGATGTTTCGCCAGCAATCGCTTCTAGTGCATTTTCAGAAAGAACAAGGGACTGAATTTTCTTTTTCCATACTTCCAGTTCTTTCCTTTTTCGATCAAATTTGAGCTTTGATGTAAGGACTGTCTTTCGATCGGCAAAGCTAGGAACATTGCCATTCGCATCTTTGGAAAGGGTTCCTTCCTTTTTTTCTTTTTCGTACTCTGCTTGGAGGTCCGCCTCAGGAATTTGAATCTTGGATTCCAATTGGTTAAGTAGATTTACTTCCGTGAACGCGACCAATCGAAATGATACTTTCGCTGATTTCGCTTCTACTTCGATCTCCTTTTCGGCAGGAGATGGTGCGAGCTTTTGGTCTAGAAAACTTTGGAAAAGGGAAAAGCCGGTCGCAGAATCCAATCGGTAGGTCATCGGAGTGGTGCGGAGGATTTGTTGGTAAATCTGGTCAACAGTGCGGGAGTCTTCCTCGCCGTATCCTGCTTGAGAGAGGGTTTCTTTGTGTATTTGGCGTGCTTGTAAGGAAAGATCACGTTTGATGCTGGTTTCCGAAACCCGATATCCAACCGCTTCGGCGATATCATTTGCGATAAAGAGTTCTTTTGTGGTAGAAAAAGCGCAAGATTGAATGAGCTCCGCATTTCCTGCCATATCTTTGGAATACTGGGCATAACGATAGTAACAGTCCCTTCTGGCGGCATTGAAATAGTCCATAGGAACAGAACGTCCAGCGATGGAACCGGCTTTTGTGGAAGAACTACCAGTCAAAGCTCCAATAAAGCTTTGTTCTGCATCACCAGGTAAAAAAGTTACCACGAGCATCGAAACGAGTATAAATAAAAATAAGGCTACTACAGCTCGAGTGAGCTTTTCTTTCCACGTGGTGGCTTCTTCTTCAAACATATATGGGAATGGTTTCTTTCGGTTCTCGGGGTGTAAAGAAAAAATGTGATCAAGGGATTTCGCAAAAAGAGAGATAATAAAAGGGGATGTTATATGCGGCAATAGCAATGATTGTAGTTGGGATACTTTGCTTTTTATATGTATCCCTTAGCCCGAACTCTTCGCAAAGTTCGACATCCCCGAGACGTACTTCTCCTGAAAGGAACCCTTCTTTCCAAGGATATAGTGCAAACTTCCGTCATAACCCACAGCAAGCAGTATCTGCATCACTGGATGAACGTATCCGCAGAGATCGAGAAATTGCGGACAACCGACCCGAATGGAGAGAGCCGACAATTCGTGATCTCAAACCCTCTGTTCCTCCTCCAGCAATCATAGAAAAAACAGCAGTATTAAAAGATATGGAAGATGGCTTTGAAGAAGTCTCTCCAGTGATTGAGCCTAAAGTACATTCCTTTCACATGGAAGGAATTCTTTATATGGATCATTCAGGGAAAATTCCTTTTGGTCAAAAAGAGTTGTTACCAAATGATTCAAATGATGAAGTATTGCGAAGCTTTAAACGAGTTGGTCCCGCAAAACTGAAAGAAGAAGATGGAAAATTTGTTTTTTATTCGGGTAATGCTAGTTATACGTATATGTCTTATGAGTTGGAGCAGGTAGTTTTTTATGACCAAGGTGTTGCCTTTGTTCTAAAGGATCCAAAAACTCCAAGACCCGTGTATTTTACAAAAGAAATGGATGAATTGAAAGAATTCCTTTCCCAAGCGACTGCGGAAGCTTAGATGGGTGTTTTTATATCAGGTTTGTTGGTAGGTGCCGTGATGGGCCTAACAGGATCTGGTGGTGCGTTGGTTGCGATTCCTCTATTTGTTTATGTTCTCGGAATGTCCTTAAAAGATGCTACCAGTTTCTCTTTGGTAGCCGTAATTCTTGCCTCTCTCATTAACTTCATCCCACAAAGACAAATTGCAAACAAAAAAGTAGGATTCCTCATAGTCCCTTTTGCCATCTTGGGTAGTTATTTTTCGATCCCATTGAAAGTGATTGCTCCAGAAATATTGATCAAGGGATTGATTACTGCGATCGCATTATATAGTTTTTGGAGTCTTTGGTCACGAAAACCAGCGACCAACTCCGCAACGGAAGAGATAACATATTCGTCGGAAACGAGTTTCAATCCGAATTTGATTACACCAATTGTTGGATTATTTTTAGGTGCGCTTACCACACTAACTGGATTAGGTGGAGGAGTGCTTCTTATGCCTGTTCTGGTTTCGGTATTTGATTTTTCTACGGAAAGGGCAGTTGCAACAAGCTTTATCCCAATTGGTTTTACTTCACTTTTTTCGCTTATATTTCAATGGCAAAGTGGATTTGTTTTGCCATCTAACATTGTTATGCTGGATTTGTGTCTTGGGATTTTTTTGATCGCCGTTGTGATCCATTTTTTCATTCACATTGTGAGTGCAAAAATTGCAAATTTGATTCGTAAATGGGTATTTTCTGTTATTGTTATCATTTCGTTATTTAAAATTTGGGAGACCTAAAATGAAAGTTCAGCATTTTTTTGATCCAGCCACCTTTACTCTTACCTACATTGTTTTTGATGAGACAACGAAAGACTCTGTTATCATTGATCCTGTATTAGATTTTGATCAAGCTTCGGGAAAAATTGAAGACTATAGTGTATCCATGTTGCTAGATTTTATTAAAAAAGAAGATTTAAAAGTACATGCAGTGTTAGAAACGCATGCCCATGCAGATCATTTATCAAGTTCACAAATTTTGAAACAGATTTTTCCTGATTTAAAAATTGCAATTGGTGAAAGAATTAAAATCGTCCAAGAAGTTTTTAAAACTCACTTCAATATTGAATATTTAAAAACGGATGCTTCTCAATTTGATTTGGTTTTTAAAGACTTCCAAGAAATTAATTTTGGTTCTTTGTCAATGAAAGCCCTGCCAACTCCAGGGCATACTCCAGCTTGCATGAGTTATTTGTTTGATGGTGTGGTTTTTACTGGTGATGCTGTATTTATGCCAGATTATGGAACGGGTAGGTGTGACTTTCCAAAAGGAAGTGCAAAGGATTTATTTCATTCGATCAAAAACCAACTCTTTACATTACCAAATGAAACTCGAGTTTTTGTAGGACACGACTACCAACCAAATGGTCGTCAAATGCAATTTGAAACAACGATTGGAGAATGTAAATCTGCCAATATTCAATTGAATGAAAGAACCACTGAATTGGAATACATTCATTTTAGAGAAACAAGGGACAGAACACTTTCCGCTCCTCGGCTCCTATTACCAAGCATACAAATCAATATAGATGCTGGGAAAATACCACCCGCCGATTCAAATGGAACTAGCTATTTGAAGCTTCCGCTATCTATCGCAAGTAAAAATGCAAAACTCTGATAAATCACCTTGATTAAGTTAGGTCAAAGACTGTAGCGATTTAAAGATTTTTTCTCCTAAAATATAATATCGTTTACGATGTTTTTTAGAGATGCGACTTCTTTGAATCTTGGACAAAAGTCTTTCGAGGATCAATAATTGACCAATTTCATCATTGTCTTCTTCTGTATCTGTATCAGGCGTTAAACTTTTTACATTAAGGCAAATTCCTGATCCAACATCTAACATTCGTAAGTCACGATTTTCTCTATATTCCAGAACGGCTTTGATTGTTGATGCTTCTCGAATTTGTCGAAATTGAATAAAAATTGCATTTTTTTCTTCATCTGCCTGCACAGAACAAAGAAGATAATAGCCGAAAGAGTCGATGTCTGCGTCACATTCAAAAAAATCTATGGCAGAAGGCAAAATGCCATAGTGGATATCTAAAATTTGGAGCATCGAGTAATGCCTACCATTAGAATCCTTTAAATGTATGGAGATATCACCAGACTCGATCAGTGCCGCCAATGGTGATTCACTACTTACAGCTTTCCGAATGTTGTGAATGTTTTGTTGGATGATGAGTGCAATGGATTGAAGTTCCGGAGATTTTTGAACGGAATTTCGTTGGATTTCGGCGAGTGGGATCTCGATATCAACCTTGTCCGTGTTTATGGAATCGAACGGTAAGGTAAGGGAGTGTACTAATCGGTTGTGGATAAAGATTTCTGCTTCTAGAATCACTGATTTCCTTCCAATAAAATTTCTAAAGAGACACAATGAACACAACTAGCTAATTTTGTGCAAGACCTACCAAGTCAAGTAGATCTCGTAAGTCTTGCAACTCTATAAATAATCGAAACAAAGGATTTCTTTTAATCCTTAAATAATTTCCTGTTAGTTGATGTTTGGGCTCGATTCGATACTTTTGATGCCTGTGATGAAGTATCCAGTTTCGCCGAAGCAGGAAGTAGGAATGCCCACGTGTTCTTCATATTCTAAAACAATGCGTTTGCCAATAGATGCGTTGATTTGTTCGGCAATCGCATCATTTCTTACAGTGAAGTAAAACTTTTCCGCCACTGTACCTGGCATGGTGACAAGGGCAATTTCACCTTCCCAAGTTTTGCAAATCCAGCCCTTTTTTGATAGTTTTTGAGCATAACCTGCGCGGTCTCCAACGGAATAACTCCAGTTAAGAACTACCCATGTATAACCAGCTAACAATAATCCAACCAAGACCAAAATCCCTAAAAAACTTCCGATCACCTTTCCCATATTTTCTCCTAAAATGTATAGAACAAATTGCCAATGAGCAAAATGGCATAATTTTTAGAATATACAATTCATTTTTTTGGTTTTTAGGCGTTACACCGAAATCGACAAATTGAGTTGTATTTCAAAAAGAACCGTGCCATTTTTACAAATTGCGGATTCTGGAGACCGATGAATGAGCCAGCTTAATTTTTATGTTATTCTTTGTTATATGATCCCTGTTCTGCTTATCCATTTTCCACTGGGCCTAATACTTTCGTATTTTTTGAAGATATTCAAATTGGATAAAGCTTCGAATCGGATAAACAATTATCTTGCAAACTTTTGGATGAGATCGTTTTTGCTGTTGACTCGGCGCAAGCTTACTTTTCTGCCAGGAGAATGGAAACCAGATGCGAAGAATAGATTTCTCATCTGCAATCATACAAATGCCTTAGAAGTTCCTTTTATGGTATCTTTGCCTTACCTAGCTTCTTCCAAAGATATCAATCTTTCTTATTTGGGAGGTGATATCATTCAAAGGTATAAAATTATCCCATTGATGATGCATTCGCGAATTGTGGAAGCGGTTATTTATTCGGATAAGAAACCCGACTTTCGCAATTTCAAAAAAAGTGTTTTAGATGTGATTACCAGGAGATCAATATTTTTATATCCGGAGGGTCTTCGAACATTCACAGAAGAGATCCAGCCATTTCAGACTGGCGTTATCAAAATCGCATATAAATTTGGTATAGATTTGGATATCTTTGTGATCAGCGGTATGATGGGATATTCAGGTGAAGAAAAATACAAACATTTGCGAAAGATTAAAAAAATTCATTTTAAGTTTTGCGGAACGATCAGATCGAGTGAGTATTCAGATTTTGAGAGCTACCTTGCCTCCGCCAAAAATTTGATGAAGGCAAACAAAAGACAACTAGAAGAATTAGAAAAAATGATTGAGTGAATTAGCTTAGATGATAATGGAAGAAATGATTCAAAAACAAATTACAAACCCTACCGCGGTTGTAACGGGTGCCTCCTCAGGAATTGGACTTGCCATAGTAAAAATGTTAATCGATGAAGGGTACATTGTGTACGGCGTTTGTCGAAATCCCAAAAAATGTGAGTTCCATCATAAAAACTTTATTCTCCAGTCAGTAAATTTAACACAGGCGAAAGAGACGGAAGAGTGGTTGCGCTCACTTTTAAATCAAAAGGACTTCCATTTGGATTTGTTAGTTTTGAACGCAGGTAAAGGATACTTTGCCCCTATGGAAGAATTGGGTTCAGAACAAATCCAAGAAATGGTCGCATTGAATCTCACAAGTCCTCTCGTAATCACAAACAAACTCCTAAGGAAATTGAAAGAAAGGGAAGGTAGAATCATTTTGATTGGTTCTGTTGCTGGCGTACAAATTTCACCATGGGGATCTGTTTATGGGGCGACAAAGGCTGGTTTGGTGCATTTTGGACGAGAATTGTTTCATGAATTGAGACGCTCTGGGGTAAAAGTAACCAATATCATTCCGGATATGACCGCCACTGAATTTTACAAAGAATTAAGATTTGAACCAGACAAGGATCCTAAAAGTTTTATTGATGCGGATTGTATTGCAGATGCAGTTTTGACCGTACTTGAACAGAGGGATGGAACTGTAATTTCCGAAATGATCATCCAACCGGAAAGGTTTAAAATAAAAAAGAAAAGTTAGTCGGACTTCATGTCCGGGATCACGTCTTCGACTGGGATCAGCGGTATTCCATCAGTGCTTTCTTCTTCAGCGGCAGGTTGCGAATCCGCTGGAGTTTGTGTCTGTTCTGCTTCTTCCTTTGCGCGTGTAATGGCTCGAATCTTCGAGTCAGTTTCGTATAAACGTTCAATGACGCGTTTGAGTAAAAGAAATAAAAACTCAGGGCTCTCTTGGCTCATTTTAACAAATGTATTGCGGTTGATGATGCCAAGTTTTGCAGTTTCGGATACAGTAACGATCGATGCCGCCCTAGGGCTGTTATTGATAATGGCCATTTCCCCAAAAAACTCACCGGGTAAAATGCTTCTTAGACGAGTGTGTTTCCCTTCAATGTGTTTAAAAATATCTAACTGACCTTCAAACAAAAAAAACATGGCACCATTGGAAGGCACACCTTCTTTAAAGAGAACTTCGCCTCTTTTGATGGTGATCATCGTGAGTTTTGCGAGTGATTCTTTAAGTCCCATCTGTTAAATCTTTTAACCTTTGTTCTGCTTCGATGAGTCTTTCTACGTATGTTTGTAATAATGCATATACGAACATTGGATTGGAATTAGCAATACGAATGAGATTTTGTTTATCCAGGATACCAAGCTGTGCTCTGTCTGACTCGATAAATACGGTCATTGCCCGGGGGCGTGCAGAAATGAGAGCGATCTCTCCAAAAAATTCACCTGTGCTGAGTTTGCGGACTTCATGAAAGTTCTTTTGGTCAGGTGATCCCATACCAACGGAAAGAACCCCGCTCAAAATAAAATACATCCGCTCGTTAGACGGTTCTCCTTCTCGGACGATGATCTCGCCGCGTTTAAAGGATTTTGTCGGAACTGTATTTACAAAATCGAATATATTGATTGTGTTTTCTTTTGCCATTAGTTTCCGCGATAAATATCAATCAATTCAACTAAACTTTTATCTTCCGCATACTTTAACGGAGATTTGCCTGTGGTATCTTCAATTTTGGGATTCGCACCATTCAATATAAAGATTCTTGCAAGCTCTAACACTGCATCATTTTTACCAGAATCGTATTGAAGCGCGAGATCGGAAAGTATAGTTTTTCCAGCACGATCTTGAAGGTTCAAATTCGCCCTTCGCTCCATTAGGAAAAGTACTAATTTTTTATATTGCTCTGCGACAAGAATCTCCTTGGTTTGTAAAAATCGGATCACAGCCTTTCTCAGAACGGTCATGCCGTTATTGTCAGCTGAATCAACCTCCGCTCCAGCGCCCACTAGCGTATAAATGAGTTCGGTATTGTTCCTGTTAAATGCCAAATGAAGTGCGGAAAGGCCTCGTTTGTTTTTCGCATTTACGTTGATTCCTTTTGAAATCAGTAACTTCATGAGTTCTGTAGAAAACTTTTGATCTTTTTTATCTAATTCTAATTTGCAAACAACCATTACTAAGGTTTCGTCTTCGGAGTTCTTTTCGTTTGCATCGGCTCCTGAATTGAGTAGCAGTTTGATCGCTTCCAAATCCTTTCTTTCGATCGACTCGGATAACAGAGACTTGCCGCTTTTTGAAATGTGGTTGAGATTTGCTTTTTTTGAGATGAGTAGCTTTGCTGTAGAATACTGCTTTGCTTCTAAGGCGAGTGCTAATGGTGTTTCGTTTGTTTGAATGGTGAGCGCTTCGATGGATGTATTTTTTTTGATCAATTCTTCAATGATTTGATTGGAACCTTTTTTCGCGGCAAGGTGGATCATTTGGTATCCGCCTTCGGTTAAAATGGAAAGATTTGAATCGGCTTGTATCAGTAATGCGCCGATCGCAGGGCGGTTCTTTTCGATCGACTCTTCCAATGGATATCGTTTCGTAGAGAATTTTGCATTTAGATTCGCTTTAAATTCGATGAGAAGTTTCGTAAGGGGGAGATCATTTCTTTCGATGGAAAGTTCAAGCAATGATTTGCCTTGTTTTCCTGTTAAGTTTGGATTTGCGCCTTTTTGAAACAGAAGTTTTAAAATGGCATAATTTTTTTTAGAGTAGGCGGCAAAGGTAAGTGGTTGGTCCTCTCCATCTAGGATATCCCATTCTGCACCGCGCGCTAAGAGAAGCTCTGTTCCCGCTTGAAAGGATTTATCAATCGTTAGGAGGATAGGTGTAATTGCTTTGGCATCCTTGCTATTCGGATCAGCACCCGCATCTAGAAGTGTAGTCATGAGTTTTATGTTTTTAGCATCTATGCTGACAAAGAGAGGAGTTCGGCCTGTGAGTTCTGGTAGATTGGGATTGGCTCCATTTTGGAGTAGATAGGTGATGCTATCCGTTTTGCCCTTTTCGACTGCAAGGAAAAGTGGAGACTTTCGTGGATTATTTCGAAGATTGACATCTGCTTTGCTTTCTACGATTAGCTTTTGTATGCCGATAGGAGTTTTTAAGATCGCTATGTGGAGAGGTGTGTTTCCTTCACCGTCATATGCATTGGGATCTGCTCCCTTTTCTACCAATGTTTTGAATTGATTTGTGAATCTGGAAGTAACAACATAATGAAGAAGGGTTTTGCCTGTTAAATCACGTCGATTCAAATCAGCCCCACCGGCTACCAGCGCATCAAATTGTTTTGTTTTGTTTTTTTCGACGGCTAACATAAGCAATGTTTTGCCATTTGTGGGGTCTGCGGAATTGATATCCCCACCAACAAGGATCGCCGAATCTAAGTCTTTTGGACTGCCTTTTAATAAAATCTTCACCATATCAGGTTTTTCTGACACCACTGAATCCTGTGCCGTTAGTTGGGAAGAAAAGGAAACGTGAAGGGAAATCAGTAGCAGGAGAATGGAGAGATGTAATTTTGTTTTCATAATATTATTTTGGAAGGTATGCGCCTGGATCGAGTGCTTGTTGGGATGGCCCTTTTCGGACCTCAAAGTGAAGGTGGGGCCCGGTTGACTTGCCAGTGTTGCCGACTTCACCGATGATATCACCTGATTTTACTGATTCACCTTCTGCTACTTTTCGATCGTTTTGATGAGCGTAGTATGTGTAGATGTTGTTTTTGTGGCTGAGTATAGTTAACACCCCATAGCCGCCGCTAGTTGTGACGGTCTTCCAGACTTTGCCATCGCTCACGGCGCGAATGGGAGTGCCAGTTGCGGCAGGCAAGTCGATGCCAGAATGGAATGCGCCAATTTTTCCCGTGACTGGATCGACTCTCGTGCCAAAAGAAGAAGAAACATATCTGTCGTTGTCAACAGGGAGTTGGAAGTATTTTGAGATATCGTCATTGTCTACCAATTCGCCTTTTTCTTTGGAAACAAAACCACCAAATACCCAACCTTCCCAGGTATCATCCCAGCTAACATAGATCCAGCGGGAACGAATTCCACCGATGGTTTCTAGTTCTTTTGCGGAATCAATGATCTTTACCCTTTCAGCACCAGGAATGGTTGTGATGACAGTGCCGTAATCATTCGGTTCATCTCGAAGGCGAAGGGTTGCCGATCTAACGTATCTTTTTTCGCCAGGTTTTAAATCATCAGGATTTTCGGATGGGAAGCTGGGACCTGCAGATTCGTTTCCATCATATGTTACGGTAATTTCTGAAGAACTGAGATAACCACCAAACACCCAACCTTTTTGGAAACCACTCTCGACTTCGTGCCAAACATCCGATTTATCATCGATTTGATCTTCTTTCATTGTAGACTGGACAATGGTTACTTTGGTGCCGCGACTGATGCGATCTAGAATGAATGAATTTACATCTGGATTGGCTCTGAGATTGAGAATGGAGGCGCTGACCCAATATGTTTTGCCCTTGTGACGTCCGTCTAGTTCCGGTGAGCTGCCAGTTGTTGGGTCAAAGAAGTTCGGCTCGATATTTCTATTTTTTGGCAAAGTAGCAGAAGAGTTAGAAGGAGAAAGGTATTCTGAAGGAACGTAACCTTCCTTTTTGGAAGAAGTTCTGATCAAACACCAATTGGAAGATTCTTTCCGATTGGGGCCGTCATTTTTGAGAACCATAACGATTTCTACCTTTTCGCCTCGTTTAAGTTTGGTGGGTAGGTTAAAGTTTGTATGAGGATCGGGTTCTGATTTTAAATAGAAATTTTCCGCCGCATAACCAAAAACTTGTTTCACTTTTTTTGAATTACCACCCGGAGCTTCGTTGTGGTCAATGACATCCTTTGCAAGACTCGGGTCCATCGGCAGAGACTTAAAGTCGAGTCCAGGATATCTGTTTTTGATGCGATTGTAAAACTGATCGTACTTAGCCAAAATACGTTCTCTGGAGGCTTTGTTTTTTTCAAGCAAGGCGTTTTGGAGATCTTTGCTTTTATCATCCAAGTTGGATTGCGGATGGATGGATCCGATTGAAAAAAGGAAAAGTAGGGCGATGCAGGAACGTTTCATGAGATCCATTGACCTTGCATGAAGGATCTGCGGATTTGCCACAAGGTCAAGATTTTTTGAGGCATATTCATTCCTCTTCGGGTAAAAGCGGGGTTAAAAAGAAGGAAATGAGCTCCAATTTCCCTCTCATGGATGCTTTTTCATAAATGGAAGCGGTTTGGTTCTCAATGGTACGAAGACTTTTTTTGCGGACGCCAGCGATCTGTTGGTGGGAAAAACCTCGAAGTAGCAGGATGGCGATTTCTTTTTCTGTCTCTGTCAGTTTCCAGGCGTCCATTTGGGATTTTACTTCAATCCAAAAACTCGACTCAGGATTCTTTAGGATGCGATTTGTGCGTTTGAGATCGTGGATCGCTGTTTGCGCCTGCTCATTTTCGATTTCTTCTGCCTTCAATTCACGGTAAAGAATGGAAATGGCGAGAAAAGAAGAGACAGCGATGAATGTCTCAAAGGTTGCAATGAGAATGCGGAATTTGTCAAAAATCTCGGGTGGATTTGTGAGCGTATAAATCTCTTCGATGATCCATAAAACAAGGGAAATCACATATATCCAAAGAAATAGAATTCGGTAGCTCGGTTTCTCCATAATGATAGCTCAATAGAATCAAAAATCACCGTCAACTTCAAGGATAATATAGGTAGTTTCCACAAATGTGGAGATCCGCCATTTTTTCTTTCTGATTTTCGAGCAATAATGGAAGCATGAAACCAAAATTTGTGATCCCGATTCTAATCGCGTTACTAGGACTGCAGTGTGTAAACTTCCCGAACCAACGCCGAACAGATGATCGTTATTTCAATTTTTTTTACCAGGTTGCCATCGGAGACACAGATCGCGTAAGGCAGATGATCCGAGAAGGAGCCGATGTAAACCAACCTGAGGATACCTTTGAAAGATTGACTCCTCTTATGATTGCGGCAAAGGAAGGACACGATGCGATGGCTTACCTGCTCTTGACTTTTAATGCCAATCCGAATGCCAAAACTCGAAATGGGCATACGGCGTTGATGATAGCGGCATATAACCGTTATCCGAAGATTGTAAAGATCTTACTTGAGGCGGGTGCTGATCCCAATATCAAATCGAATGCAGGGCACACCGCACTTTCCGAGGTCACTCTTTCCGATAAGGAAGAGATCATTCTCCTCCTAACTGAAAAAGGTGGTAAGTAATGAATCATCAAGTGCTTAAAAATTTAATCAAAACATCCTTTCTATTACTCTCAATTTCGATTTTGACCAATTGTTCCAATTCAGGAAACAAATCTACAGGCAGTTCTTGTAGAAACCAATGTTTGGTGAATCAAACTTTGTGTTACCTAGCAACTGGCCAAACATCCGTTTCCGCTCGGGATTCGATGACGAATGCTTGTCATTTGATCACTGCACTCTGTCTCTCCGACTGCGGTTCCATTTCTAGCAGTGGAACTCGTAGGACCTCAACAGGTTCGACCAGAAGCTCAGGAGGAGGAGGAAGGAGGTCGGGTGGGGGCTCTAGTGGTGGCGGATCCTCTGGTGGAGGAAATTCAGGAGGCGGGGGAGGTCATGGTGGTGGCGGGCATTAATCGTGCCCGCAGTCGGTGGTGGTGTGGGGTGGGGGTTAGAGGGTCGTGGTGGGGGTTTAGGTAGTGTGGGGGTTTACACGTATTGCGTATAAAACCTCGCGAAGATAAGATAATCATTTATGACCGGCACCTCGGATATGTTAGTGGATCGTGACTTCATCTTACTAACCGATCGCGCTATACGCTCCAATCTTTGCTACGCAAAGGATTTCCGCTGCTATCGCTGGTGCGGGGGTTACTTCCCCTTCATCCCATTTTCCTTTTTCCAAATCTCGGCCTTCTCTTTGATCGCAACCACATCTGGTTCTCCTGGTGCACGTAAAAATGCTCCATAAACATAGCCTACCTTGCCATCGTCTAACTTTACTTGTGCCCAGGTTGCAAAATGAGATCCTACATATTCATAAGTTTCTGCATCTGCGATGACTTCGACTTTTGTATCTTTAGACAACTCCCTTAATATCTTACCTTTAGTAGATGCTTTGTCTCTGATCCGAACTTGGTTAGTGGCTATATAATAGGTCCCGGGTAGTCGTATCGGCTGGAATTGAGCGCATCCTTGTTTGCACTTGGTTTTATGTGTTTTAACCTCTCGAATAGTGCCGTCTGGATTCAGAAACATGGAATCATCGCATTTTTCGCTAAAATATGTGATAGGTTGATGGCAAGTCACCTCATCTAACACTCCCTCCTTAAAAATAAAGTGATATCCGAATTCCACTGGATATAGGGCAGGTTCTTTAAATACTTCGGTTTTTTGATATACCTCTCTAATTTCAGAATCGACAATACTATACCGTTTTTCAATATCAAGGTCACTTGGTTGTCCAGTGTCACTAAACTTCCATAAAACGCTGCACCGACGCGACAGATATTCTTTTCTATCCTGGGATCTTAATGCGATAGAAATTTGTTTATACAGAACATATCCTATATCTTTCCGACCACCAGATTGATTGAAATTTTGTTTCTGCTCTCTTGGGAACACAACTCCCCAATGTTCCAGTATTTCCAAAAGATCCGTCTCCTTTCGTTGACTTGTGCCTTCCCCTTGTTTTTCGTTTGGTGCAGAAGTACAAGCGATTACAAAGAAAGATAAAAGAAGGATTTTTTTCATTTTTTCTCGTATTGATAATATCCACTCTCAGATATATGCAAATGATGTCTATGATCCCAAATTTGTTTTATATCTTCAGCGGTGAGTATAAACGGAGGTTCGTTCTTTGCAGCCATTTCCCTCTTCAATTTCGAAATTTCCTTTCTTTGTTCGGCACTCAATCCTTTTTTTGCACCGTCCCAATCATTTCCCAATTTTTATCACCCACTGCAGTGAAAAAATTCGGCGTTTTATTTCCATTTCCATCAATCATATAATATGTGTTATATGATATTTTATTTGAGGATTCGCTCGAAATTTTATCCAGAAATTTATCCATCGGCGGCTTAAGGTCTATGATTTGGTCTTTTTTAAAATCTTCATTATATTTAATAAAAATCTCATTGCCATTCGCGTCAGTTACCGAACCCACGTCAAAAGAGTAACCAGCCCCGTGGCTACTAGAATCATCGCGCTTCACAGAAGTCAGTCCTAGAGATTCTATTCCCGACTCCTTTGCTGCTTGAGAGAGTTTCATCCAGTTAGCTCCATCAGCTACTAACATTGATCGCTCTGGTGAAACAGTATGATCGTCAATAAAATCAAAATCCAACTGCATAAAAAACACAGTTTTCATTATCTACAGTATTAAATTTCAAACGATATTCGTAACCCACTTCACTCTTCTTGTAATCATTGTATTTTGTGATTACATCTCGATAATTGGCTTCTGGATTTGAGAAATCGACAGAAATATTACCTCTTTTCAACATATCACTCACGGAAAACTCAGGTAAAGTTAAATCAGGATTCTCTGATATAGAAAAATCTGCAGGTTTTTTCGCAGAAAAAAGTAATGAATACCAGAATCCTTGCTTTTGTCTTAATTGTTTTACGAGATTTTCTTTGGAAATAATTTCGCCATAAGGAATAATGAATTCAAATTCCTTGGCCAAATACGGAGTTAAACCATTGATATTCTTTTCAATGAGCAAATTGAGAACCATATTTTCACAAGATGTAAGTTCTTTTAAACCGTTATAGCTTAAGTTAGATTTTCCGGAATTGTGAAAATTATTCTGCTCGGTTTTGTCGCATCTTTGGTTTATCAAAATTATAATCACTAGAATAAATATTTTTCTTAATCCCATTTCATTCTCATTGTTTTTGAAAATTCGAATCTGCTCATATCATTTGGAAGAAAGATTGAATAGGCGGATTGGACTCTTTAATTACTTTACTTCCTTGATTCCAAGTTGTTCTAATGTGCCCATTTCTCTTGGATTCCAAATCGGCTGATAAATGGTGTCCCCCCAATATTTGGGATCATAATCACAATCGGAGTTGTTTGCATATCTTGCATCATTATGATTTCCTCGACTTGTTTCTAATGAGAAAGCATGAAAAAAGAAATCATCACAGGCAAACTTTGGTCTAGGCCATCCATTTTTATCAGTATAACTATGGTGTTCCCCTGCTTTTGAATAAGCATTGTTTGTGAAGTCGTCGAAGTAAGTTTCGTTTATCATAATTACAAATTGAACTTTATCTATATAAGGAAAAACATCAATCTCAGTGAAGTAGCTGCCCAACCCTTAAAATTGCCAATCAATTTCTTGTCATTTCCCTCTCCAAAATAGGTAATATCCTTATCGAATTAGATTTTTCTGCCTTCGTAATTCTGAGTTCGAGGATAACGATACGTTTGCTTTGCAAAACAATCTTTACCAAAGATTAAAATGATTTGATCATTCTCGGTGGTTCAGATGGTTATTGAATGAAATTGAATGGTGGCGTATAACGATAAAAAAAAGGATCTCTATCATTGAGATTGCCAAATTAAAAGAGTTAGTTGGAAACGGAGAGTGGGGGGATTGTGTTGTGGGGCCGGTGCCGGTAGTGCGGGGGTGAGGGTTAGAGGGTAGTGTCGTGGCGTACGAGAGTGAGGTGGTGTCGTGGTGGGGGTTTACACGTATTGCGTATAAAACCCCGCAGAGGTAGGCTAATCGTTTATGACCGGCACCTCGGATATGTTAGCAGATCGTGACTTCATCTAACTAACCGATCGCGCTATACGCTCCAATCTTTGCTACGCAAAGGATTTCCGTTGCTATCGCTGGTGCGGGGGCAACTAACGATTTAACGAACAAAATGTATAAGATCGTAGCTTTTGCGAGGCTCATCTTACTTGATTAAGCATTACTGATTTTCCTTGGGCCACACTGTACTATCTATGCTAGTTGGATCATCGATAACGCTTTCTAACTTTCGTCCGTGTCGATTCTCATATTCATGGAGTAAATCATATATCTCTTGACCAGGAACTTGCGACCAGTGCTGTAGGAAAACAAAATTAAGATTTGGCAAAGAAAAAATACACTCGAGCGCTCTTCTAGAAAAAGGAGCTTCACTTAAACCAAAGTAGGTTACGGATGTGATTTTCTGGGATAATTTACATACAGCATCCTCTGTGATTTCATAGGCAACATCTGCTCCAAACGATTGCATAGTATGTATTTTCATCAAACAGTTGAGCATATTATCATTTAAGTTTGTGTTTGAAAAATAGAACGATGGTTTAGACTCTCTAGTCTTTTCTGAAATCTCACAAATTTGCTCTTCGTTTAGTTTAACTTTTCGAAAATAAAATTCCAAACCAGAGATATTTGCACAGAAACTAAGACCATCTTCTCTGAGATTATGAACGTCTGCAGACTCAAATACGATTTGTTTCAACGTAGGAATTGTGCAAATAATTTTAAAATCTCCACTTTCATAAAGTGTAGACTTAGTTATCTTTACTGATTCAATTTGCCCAGCCGATTTTCCGCCATTAGTCTTGATGATATATCCTCTCGCAGTTAAAAATTGATTCAACTCAGCCTCATCCTTAAAATCTTTGTATGTCTTGCTCCCTTTGCATGAAAAAAATATTAAGCAAATTGACGATAAAACACTAGCAGTAGCTAATTGAATATACTGGTTATTTGACATAATCATATCCTTTTGGAACAAGTTCTTTATAAGGGTTTAATCTATCCTCGCCATTTCGCAATCGCGACCATTTCAAATTCGCTGGATCAAAGATAGTTCCATTGATACTTGGTCAATACGTATCATTGATCAATTTCTCAATCTTTCGACCATACTTTTCTTCGTATTCTTCCATTGTTTTAAAATGCTCTGCGCTTGGGACATTTTTCCAGTCTTGCAACATGACGCTTGTTAATTTTGGAAAATTCAATATGCACTCCATACTTTTTTTCCCCAAATTCGAATAGTTAAGCCGAAGAAATGTTAAATTTTTTGATTTTTTGGAAAAGGCACAGAAGTCATCGTCTGTAATATTTAAATCGCCATCAAGTCCAAGATTTGTTAAAGTTTCAATTTCGGAGATACATCGTATTTGCTCTTGATTGATCATAGAGTAATAAAAAGATAGCTTCAATTCTGAATTCTCTTTCTTTTTTAAAAGAGAGCAAAAACTATCATTCTGAAACTTTACATTTCCAAAAATAAAGTTATTTATATTACTTTTGCCACAACTTAAAAGTGCATCTTCAGATATCTCTGGGAAATTGATACCGTCAAAGGATAGGTTTTTGAGGGTCGGGATGTCACATATTGCGGATAAATCCTGTTTTTCATATTTTGTTTTTAAACCAATTTCAATCGTATGTATATGCTGTCCTGACTTTAAAGTTTTTTGATTTATCTTATAACCTTTCTCTTCTAAAATAACAGCTGCTTTCATTTCATCCAATGGAAGGTCTAGTTTGCGATTGCAGTCAAAGTTGATATAGATACAACTTAAAAGAATGGCTTTTGAGAGTAAATTTTTGAATGAACTATTTATTTTTAACATAATCATATCCTTTGGGAGGCAATTTAGCGTAAGGATTATTTCCTGAGATTTCTTCTACCAACGGCGACCCTTCCACATTCGCTGGATCAAAGATAGTTCCATTGATACTTGTTTGTGCGGTATCAACCACCTTATACGTGCCATTCGGAAGTCGAAACATGGAAATCGTATGCCCATGTTCGTTTGCGTCTTCTTTTACTCGAAGGGTGATGGCTTCCGGTTTATTTTTGATTAAGTCTTTCGCCAGTTGCTCGTATCGCTCTCCTCTACTTGCTATACTCTGAAGAGAAACGCGATCGAAGGCTCTTCCATGTTCCTTCGCATAATGGTTCACAATATTATTCGTTGCTTTCAATTTCATATTCGAATTGTTGATCCATCCTTTCTCGTGCATTTCTTTTACAAATGGAATGAAATCTGGTATTTCATCGCCGAAATTACCCTTTAACATATTCCAAGTTGAGACAGCCACACACCATTTGCTACGAAGGTATGCTGCATCTGCGTCTGACAGAGTTTCTAATTTTATGGACTCTCCAGTATCCAGGGATAATAAGTATTTTAAGTCAGGCGTCTGTTTGAAAATAGTATTTGCCCTTTCGACATACGAATCAACGATTTTATAGCCAGAGATCGACTCTATCTCCTTAATTTCTGACGCATGCTCCCGCATAAGTTGTTCTTTCCGCTCTTTTAGTAAGGCTTCTCGTTTCCCTGGATCAGACTCTTCTGAAATAGCATCAAACATATCAGCATCAGTTACTCTAGTTAATTCTGTCAATCTTGCGTCAGCAGCTGCTTCCAGGATTCTTTGATCCAAAATCCTCTCGTTCGTTGCTTTCCATTCCGCCTCTGCCTTGTCACGTTCTTTGAGAACTCTCGCTTCTTCCTTTTCTGCCAGTGCCTTTTCTGCAAGTTTTGATTGTTCCGTGGTTAGAGAAGTATCTCGACTATCCACAGTCTTCGTGATCGTTCGTCCACTCTCTGGATCTTTGTAGGAAATCTTTACTTCGAATGCAGCTTTTTCTCTTTTCTGCAATGTGGTGACTTGCGTAGTCACTTCTTTAACTGTCGAGTTTTTTATACTTTCGAGTTTCTTTTGATTGATCGCAGACTCTTGCGATTTGGCGAGAATTTGTCTTTCTTTTAAAGCATAGTTTACTACTAAATCCTGGTAGGCAGACTTCATCTCTGGAGTGGACTTTAGCATTTCGGCTGGAGGTTTGAGTCCTGCTTTCTCCAATTTTGCTTCGATTGCATTTCGATCTTTTGGCGAGATCAATTCATAATTTAACTTACCAAGATGGTAACGATCGGAAGTCGATTTAATTTCTGTTGCAGTGTAGTAAGTTGCTTTTTCAGTTTTTCCACCCGGAAAAATAGTTTCATTTAAGCTTTGAATTGTCTTCAAAAAGGTAGAGCTTGAAATATTCTTTACGGCAAAATCTCTTTGTCTTTCCAAACTCTGCGCATGCTCTTTTAACAGAGTTTCTGCTTCGCCATGCGTCATCTGCCCTGCATCCACTGCGCGAGAATATGCCTCTGCTGTTGTTGCAATCATGTCCGTTTGGAAATCAATATTTCTATCTTTAAGCTCATTGACTTCTAATAGATTTTTTCCTTTTGCGATATCGATAAAACCTGCTCTTTCTGCATCAATTTGTTTTTGTTTTTCTAATACTTTTGAATAATCTGTTGATCGTAATTTTTCCTCAACGCCTCTGGCGATTAGATCTTTTTCCTTTGTGATTTTACCACCATCTGACCAGCGTTCTATTGTCTTTTTGTCTGCCTCTATTTTTCGTTTCTCATCCCCAATATTTTTTCTAGATGTACTTTCGGAAGCAGCTAACATATCGACTTCTTTCCCAGACAGTTCTTTGTAGAATTGTTTCGTGACCGAATCTTTGAGTTGAGCAGGCATTGTGGAAAGTAAGCCTGTTTTGATCTCTTGGTAGCTCTTTACTTGTAGCTTTGGTTTTCCCCCATCATCTGGCTCTGGCGCCTTTGGCTTTTCTGGAGATTTTGGTTGTCCAGGTTTTGCTTCTCCTGCCTTTCCGTCTGGATTCGCTGACAGCTTTTGCTGTTCCCGCCACTTCGGAGGTTTAGACGGTTTTGTAGGATTACTATCGGTATCACCATTCTCCTCTCTTTTCGGCTTTCTTCCCACAACCGGTCCATTTGCATTCGTATTCGTCGGTGTCTGCCCTGACCCAGTTCTATTCCCTGCAAATCCCATAAATCCGAACAATGCCGCACTGCCTCCGATAACAGCTAACGCTGAGCTCGCGATCGAATCTGCAGAGACCAATCGATTGTTGTCGTCGATTTCGTTAAATGATTCTGCGAGACTTTCCCTATCGGCAGGAGAGAGCGAGTCGATTGCATCAGCTTTAAGCCCTTTTTTTAGCAAGGTCTCCCTTGCCTTCTGCGCCCGTTCCGCATCTCCCGTCATATCCTGTGCAAGATTTATATTCTGTTCTGCCCAATTGAACTCGTCATATTGGAATCCATTATTGCTAACGGTTGCCACATTTACTCCGTTATACTGAGTCGACAAAGAAACCCCATTTGCATCTACGTTGGTGGTAAAGCCCGCTCCAGAGTTTGGATCGGTATATCCGGCCGTTCCAGAGAATTGACCATTGTCTGTATCATAATTGATGCTATAGTTTTGGCCTCGTCGTGGACCTTCATTGGATGGGTTGAACGCTGCGCCTATAGTTGTTGAGCCATTTGTCGTCGAAGACGCTGTTAGCTGAACGCCCTCAATATGTGTTTGTGCCGATCCGTTCACAGTTGTATTCCCTTCCTGGGAGAAGGAGATGCTCGCATTCGTTCGGTCTCCACCGACTCCAATCATCCCACCCCAACCGGCTTTTCTGTCATAGGTAACACCAAGTCCTAGTGTCGCACCTTGTATTAAGTTTCCAGCATTATCACGAACTGCACTCGCAAAATCCAAATTACCATTTGCTGTTAGCATTCCAATGGCGCCGTTTGCAAAACCAGCGAGTGCTCCTTCTTTCCCATTACGGGATCCATCTACCGTTTGAACAACTAGGTTTACGGATGCCTTAAAAAGTTTTTCTGAGCCCTTGAATAAAGCCTGTTGCGCTTTGCTCAATGACTTAAACTTTGAACCGGCACCCATTGTAACTGCTGTAATTACCGTCGAACGAATAGCGGCTGTTTGTGCTTTTCTTTCCGCTTTCTTTTGTTCGGATTTACTCACTTGCCCTCGGATGGCGGCGTTTAACACTGCTTTCTCGTCGGCAGACATCCCGACAGAAAGCCGGTCTACGAGCATACGTTGTCCGAGTTCTTTGACGATTCCTTTTTCATCAGAGGGAGTAGAACTTGTATAACTTGTGCCTGGAGTTTGCATTCCCAGCGCTTGGCTCGCAAATGCTAGATTTGCCTGTTGGAAACGTCTGTCTGTGATACCGCTAAACGCGATTGCATTCCCATCAGCCAGTGCACGTGCAATTTTGCGATCAGGCATTCCCATTGCCACAACTGCCGTCTTATACACACCTAGTGTAGCAGATGCTATACGACTGGCAACTCCAGCCACTGGATTTGCGTCTACGGCACGTCTCACAGCCCTTGCTTCCTTTTTACCCTTATAATCCGTAATCATATTCCCAATCACTTCCGCAGGAAGTCCTGTCGCTGTTGCCGCGGCAGTTGTTACTGCTGATTGAAGGATTGACTCTCTTTGGGATTTAATCTCCGCTAGTCGAGACTGTCTTCCTGAGATCTGATTGTTCAAGTGATCCGCGGCGGCATCTCCTGCGATTTCGCGGTAAGCTCCCACGGCGGTTCCCGTTGCGATGGTGTTCCCGCCTGCAAGAAAGAGACCCGTTGCAATTTGGCTTTGCGTGGTGGCAACAAGCGAAGTTGCGACATTACCCATCGTCGTAAATCCTTGGCCCATTGATCTGACTCCATTCGTGAATGAAGCTCCAGCCGCGGCGAAATTGCCCGACCTCATCGCCGCCATACTCGCACCAAATTGAACAAAGCTATTTCCAAATGCGGCGGCTGTTGCCACAAGAGCCGTTCCTGCATTTTGTAAGTTATTCATAGATTGTTGCGACTTGATCTTTTTCTCCGCCATCTTCCCACGCATAAAGCTTACTGCCTGCGATAACATGGCTATCTGGTCATCATCCGCACCCGTAGCACGTGCCCAGGCTTCTGCAAGACCTGTATTGATTTGATCTTCGACTTTGTTTTTGATGGCACCCTTAACACCAGCCATACCACCAGAGATGTAGGCGATTAGCAGGTCTTTGACTAGAGAGTCGTGGGCTTCACGTGCTTGTTTTTCTTTTTGGAATTTCCGTTCATTGGTGCTTTCTACCGAACGAATGTTTGTTGTAGCAAAGGAAATGGCTTTATTATCTTCAGTTAAACTTTTGGAGAAGAACTGGTTCATCACATCATTTGCTTGGGCGCTTACATCTTTCCAATCCTCATTCCCCCAAACATCGAATAGATCTTTGTTTTTGGGAGCGGTGACGGGTTTTACACTCGCCAAGGTAAAAGAACGACTTTGAGTTTCTTTACCTGAGAAATATTCTCCCTTTTCGTTTTTGCCTTCGACCCTCCCATTATTGATCAATTTAGAAAGGGTCACCAATTTTGTGTTTTTATCAAACGTTAAATCAAAATCCTTTCTTAGCAGATCGCCACAGCTTGCTGGATTCGCATAACATGAACCAGCCCTTGCTTGGTCTGCCTTGGAGAGAGCCGCAAATTCTTCTTTGTTAAAGAGGTTCAATTTGATTCGATTTTCCATGTCGAAGGATTTGACAATCATTCCATCCTGGAATTCTAAATTGGCATCAATATCCTTCAATTTTTTCAGAGCATCCGCATGTGCTTCGTTAAAACAATTTCTGGTAGCGTCATTTGCCGCATTACATGCGGCGATGGTTGATTCATACTTTTTGGAATTTGTGAGATCTTTTAGAATGTCTTTGAATTTTGCATCTCCCGTGTATTGCCCATCGTCTCCAAACTTTGCCACTGCACGAGAATCCCAACGAATCCCGTAAACTTGTTGGTTCAGTATTTTTTCCTGTTCTGCCACAGCGGAACGATCATTGTTTTCGTTTATGGACATCAGTTGAGAATACTGGTAGATGCCATTGGTTGTTAGTTGGAATATCTGTGAGATGTCCTTTCCGCCTATGCTTATCGATGTGGCAATGGATTTTGTATTGGCGGCATCAAAAAGAGAAGTATTACCAACTTCGCGGGCACTCAAAGTGTTTAATGAAGACTGATAAGATTCCAACACCTGGCTTACACCTGTAGTAAGTGTAGGAGGAGCCATCGCGGTTTGTATATTTGATTGCAGAGAGGCGAGTGCGCTTGCATCCGCAACGGATCTGGATTTGCTTTCTAATTCTGTCCAATTGGTTGAGCCCGCTTGGTATTCGTCTTGGATCTTTGCCATCCATGTTTGTCGGTTTGTGTCCAAACTTGCCATAGAAGATTCAAAATCCACTTTTGCCTGAAGTCGGGCCTGCGTTGCTTCGATTTTCCAAGTGTTATAAAAATTTTGGTATTCATTGACTTGGGTTTCCCATGCACTGATTGCCGGTGTGATTTCCTTTGAATACGAATCGAATTGTTTGCCCATGGAACCGGAGATGCCCTTCCAATAAGTAGCATGACTTTCGCTAGTTGCATCATGCACATTGTATTTGATGGCGTATGTGATATGATCCATTCTGTATTCGTTATAAAAACCTGGTCGATTGACTCGGTAGACCTGGTAATTTACACCTTGAGCCTGATCAACTAACATATTACCTTGGAAAGCTTGTGAGGCATCACTGCATCCAAATCCACAATCAAAAGCTCCCTTGCTCACAGACACCCATGCAAGTCGGTCTCCAGCGATATGTTTATTGCCTAAAGATTTATCTTTGGTAAGTAGATTAAACATAACATCACCTTGGATCGTTTGGCCCGACCCCAATTTACTCTGAATCAAGTGTTTGATACTTGCTTGTTCTGTAGGAAATGTCCCTTTGTTCAAGATCGCATTGACAATGTCTGCCGTTCCATTTCTGGAATAACCGCCAATTGTTTCTAAAGTAAACTCTCGGTCGGGAAGTGTGCTCCATTGGGTTTCTCCATTGAGTAGACTCCAATAATCAAAATTCAGATACCGCACATCATTTGTTTTTTGGTCGAGCAAACTTACGTTTTGTAAGGACTGTTCCTCTATGATTTTGGGTGTAATTCCCGTCTGGAAGGTGTAGGTGAGTTTGTCGTAAGTATTGGATTTCCCATTGGCAAATACCCTTTGGTCACTCAAGAAAGTATTGATCTGTTTAGAAAGATTCGTTAGCGAAAATGTTGTTTCCGTTGCTGGTTTGTTTAACTCAGCTTTGATGTCTGTAATGTACTTTTGTAATAATTGACCAGCGTTATTCAAAGAACCCTGATTTGCATAACGGTAGGCACAATCGATGGAACTGTTGCATGCCGTGTCCAAATCCGTTTGAAATCCAGTCAACATCGATGATATCGCCGTCTCTACATTTTTTTTATACAAATCGATTTGTTGTAAATTGTTTTGAAATACGGCATCCGAAGCATCTAACGCAGCTAGTGTTTGTTCATAATTGTTTTGGATTTGGTTGGCACCTGCGCTGAATTCATTGATCCCTTGGAAATACTGATCAGAAATGGAATTCTCCCAAGATGTCCTTGCCGACTGAATCTGCGTTGCCATACCACTTTGGACCGTCAAACGGTCGAGATAGATCTCATCCACTCTACCTGTCATAAGACGTGCTAGGTATTCATTCTTATTGCTAAGCAGATCCAAATTCGCCTGTTCTTCCCAAGTGTTCATTGCCGCTTCTTGTTGGGAACGGAGCGCTGTCTCCACATATTCTTTGTAAGCCGCAACATCATTATACGTATCACTCATCGTGATGCTATCCACATAATCGTAGATCGCTTGGTCGGCGGAAGACTCCCATGCCGCACGGATGAGTCCTTGGTAGTATTTCACCGTCTCTTCCCATGCCGAGACTGAATTCATAAAATAGGTCTGCCCGTAGATCTCGCTCATCAGGTTCGAATCATACTCCGTGAGCTGGAGAGTCGGAATGGTGGCCTGGGAAAAGAGGGAATGGAGGGTGAAGAGAAAAAAAAGGAAAAAAGCCCATGTGGAATCCTTCCAACGTTTCCACATAACAATGAACGGAAAATTTCGCACGTTGACACCTAGCATA